>DTUF01000001.1 GCA_012964335.1 Candidatus Poseidoniales archaeon
AAGGGTCTACACCCCGCCAATAGGTTCAACAGAATGAAGCGCTTGGCGAGGCTTGATGAAGCCGCTAATAGTTGTCAACTTCAAGACCTATAGCAGCGCACATGGCGCTAATGCAGAATTGTTAGCGAAATTCATGGCAGAAGCAGATGCGGTCTGTGATTCAGCGGATTTCGTTGCTGTAGTTTCAGCATTTGACTTGGCTTCAGTAAAGGCTGCGGCACCCAACCTGCAAGTTTGGACTCAACATCTTGACCCAGTAGGATTTGGGTCTAATACCGGGTGGCTTCATCCTGAAACTGCAATTGAGAGAGGGGCAACAGGCACCATCATCAATCACGCAGAACACAAAGTTTCTATTGACCATGTAAAAAATCTGCTCGCACAACTTCCTGATGGATTCCCAGTATGCGCTTGTGCCGCAGATTTGGATGAAGCAAAGGCACTCTCCGCCCTTGGTCCAACAATGATTGCAGTCGAGCCGCCAGAACTGATTGGTGGTGATATCTCGGTCACATCTGCAGACCCTGAAATTGTTTCAGGCACAGCTAATCTCGTGAAATCAGTTAACCCAGATGTCAGAGTTCTTTGTGGTGCAGGGGTCAAGAACGGCGAAGATGTAGCAATGGCAATTCAACTAGGAACTGAAGGAGTTCTTCTAGCCAGTGGAGTGACCAAAGCAAACGACCCACAAGGTATTCTTGCAGACTTAGTTTCAAAACTTTGAATTGCTTACTTCAGCAACTTCATGATTCAGGGTAAGTTCCACCAACTTGGGAATAACCCTCAGGGATTTCAGCACCGTAGTCAACTACTACGCCTTCTAATTTGACACCGGCACCAATTTTTGCACCTTCACCAATCAAACACTCAACAACTGAGGCGTTATCACCGATGAAAACATCACTCATCAACGCTGACCTTACCACATCAGCACCAGGAGAAATCGTTGAACCATGACCTATTGCACTACTCAATGGGCCAGCCCCATCAAACACTCCATCACCTATCCAAGAGGTGTCGGCAAAACCACCGCGCCCACCACTAGACCAGCGACCACCATCAAGGCAAATTTGTACACCCTCCAACCAAGAAGGTGGAGTTCCAGCATCAACGAAGTGGCCCTCAAAGCCAAATCCGTTCAACACGCCTTCGGATGCAATTTCAGTGTAAACATCTCTCTCCATACTATGTGGACCATCTGGCATTCGCTCAAAAATCGCTGGTTCAAGAATGTAGCAACCAGCGTTAATCATGTTGCTGACCGCATCATCTAATGCAGGCTTTTCTTGAAACTGGTAGATCTTTCCATCCTCACGAATATCACAGACCCCAAACCTAGTTGGGTCCTCAACCTCCCACAGAGAAATGGTGGCTAAACCACCCTGAGAATTGTGGAAATTGAGCATTTCTTCAACCGGCACACTAGAGAGCAAGTCACCATTCATCACGCAAAATGTCTCATCACGGAGGTGGCTTCTGCAATTTGCAATCGCACCACCGGTCCCAAGTGGTTCTGTCTCTTCAACGATTGTGACTTTGTATGGTAATTCAACAGTGGAAAAATGCTCTCTCATCTCATCAATTTTGTATCCTGCTGCTAAAATGACTTCATCAACTAATGTTTCAGGAAGTGCTTCTACCACTCTTTCGAGCAAAGTTTTGTCAAGCATTGGTAACAATGGCTTAGCAACATGGTTGGTCCATGGGCGAAGTCTGGTGCCAAATCCACCGGCCAAAACAATGACTTGCATGATGCTCCCTGTCATCGCCGGTTAAACACCCTCACTTCAAGGGATTCCTCTCGGGATAGGGTCTTGGCACAACTTAGGCACGCGAGCAAGTATTCAAAGACGGGCTTTAGGTCGACCGCCTTGTAGGGGGAGATTAGGTGAACATCCACGAATACCAAGGAAAGGGTCTGTTCCGAGATGCTGGACTTCCGGTAGTTGCCGGAGTTCATTGTACGACTGTAGAACAAGCACTCTCTGCTTACGATGATTTGGCTAGTAAAATTGTTGCTGTAAAGAGCCAAATTCATGCTGGCGGTCGTGGAAAAGGAGTCCTATATGATCCTGAAACGGGGGCAGAAGTGATGCAAGGTGGAGTCAAGATTGCTTTCAATCGAGATGAAGTTGAAACCTATGCAACAAACTTGCTTGGAAACAAATTAGTCACAAAACAAACTGGTGAAGCCGGAAAAATTGTCAACAATTTGTACATTGAATCTGGCTGTGCAATTGCCCACGAGTATTACCTTGCAATTTTAGTTGATAGAGAGGAAAAAATGCCACTCATTATGGCTTCAACTGAAGGCGGGATGGATATTGAAGAAGTAGCAGAATCAACTCCTGAGGCGATTCACAAGATTCACATCGACATCAATGTCGGAGTTACTGATGCACAAGCAGTTGACTTAGCTAGTGCACTTGGGTTAGATGGTTCAGCCAGCGATTCGTTTGTCACAATGATTCAAGGATTATTCTCATTATTCGTTGAGAAAGATTGTGCCATGGTAGAAATCAACCCACTCGTGCGCACAGAAGGTAACGAGATGGTATTACTTGACGCAAAAGTCAGTTTTGACGAGAACGCTCTGTTCCGCCATCCAGATATCGTTGAATTACGTGACCTTTCAGAAGAAGAAGGCACTGAGATTCGCGCTAAAGAAGCGGGATTGTCTTATGTCAAACTGGATGGCAACATAGGCTGTTTAGTCAATGGAGCAGGGCTAGCAATGGCAACAATGGATGTCATCAAATTGTATGGTGGCGAACCTGCAAATTTCTTAGATGTTGGAGGCGGTGCTGACGAGCAACAAGTTGAGACCGCTTTCAGTATCATTATGGAAGACCCTAATGTGAAAGGGATTCTAGTCAACATCTTTGGTGGAATCATGCGCTGTGACATCATCGCAAGAGGAGTCATTGCCGCAACTGAAGCACTTGGCTTAGAAGACCCACTAGTCGTGAGATTAGTGGGGACAAATTTCGAAAAAGGAAGAACAATTTTAGCAGCCAGCGGCCTCAACATTCACACGGTTGAAACACTGGCCGAAGGCGCTGAAAAAATTGTTTCACTCATTGGAGGTGGTCAATAATGGGTATCTGGATTGAAGAAGATGCAAAAATCTTAGTTCAAGGAATCACCGGTAAGCAAGGCACATTCCATGCTACCAAGTCAGCAGAATTTGGTGCTAATGTTGTTGGGGGAGTAACTCCTGGTAAAGGCGGTCAAACCGCTGACCTTGGAGTTATTCAAGTCCCAGTCTGGAACACAATGACAGAAGCGATTTCAGAAACAGATGCTGACGCCAGCGTCATTTATGTTCCACCAAGATTTGCTAGCGCCGCCATCATTGAAGCTGCTGACGCCTTCAAATCAGTCAAGGGGACTGGCGTCATTGTCTGCATTACAGAAGGAATTCCAACTCTAGATATGGTCAAGGCAACCGCTCACGTGAGAGGAATTGAGGGGGTTCGACTCATCGGACCAAACTGCCCTGGAATTATCACACCAAGCGAAACTGGTGGGGCGAAAATTGGTATCATGCCCGGCTCAATCCACGCCAAGGGGAGAATAGGAGTAGTCTCCAAATCAGGCACCCTCACCTACGAAGCTGTGGCTCAAACAATGAGTATTGACGAAGGGCAATCCACCTGTGTTGGTATAGGAGGAGACCCAGTTAACGGCACGGGATTCATTGACTGTTTGTCGGCTTTTGAGGCTGATGAACAGACTGTCGCTGTTGTCATGATAGGTGAAATTGGTGGTACTGCTGAGGAAGAGGCTGCGGCTTGGGTTGCTGAAAACATGAGCAAGCCAGTTGTTGGCTTTGTTGCAGGGATGACAGCACCACCGGGTAAGCGCATGGGGCATGCTGGAGCGATTATTTCCGGCGGGAAAGGAACTGCCTCCGAGAAAGTCGCGGCGATGGAGGCTGCTGGAATCCGTTGTGCTAATGACCCATCTGAAATCGGCGCAGTCCTACTAAAGTCACTGCAAGATGCTGGGCTTCGTTAATCTACATTGAAGAATAACCTGTTAGCCGCTCGTTTCAAGACAAGCACCTGATGTCAGGATACCAAACCACTGAGGAGAGATGGCAATGGCAGTTGATGTAACTAGTCTGATTCCTGTCGCATTTGTCTTGGCTGGGGGAGCGATGTCTCCCGGACCAAGCCTTGCAGTCGTGATTCGTAACACCATTGCTGGTGGCCGGTCTAGAGGTATTGCATGTTCTATCGGTCATGGGCTTGGGTTAGGAATTTACGTATTCTTAGCCATTAGCGGAATCGCATTTTTGAAATCAGGTGGAGGTTCTTTTTCTACAATCCTAGAATTAGCGGGAGGCGCCTTCTTAATTTGGGTTGCAATATCAATGCTCCGTGGGAGTGGGGCAGATGGAAAAAAAGTAAACACAAGTGATGGAGTTGAACTACACGGCAATGGAAAACGTCAAGGTTTTGTCGAGGGATTCCTTATCGCCATCTTTAATCCAAAGATTTTTGTCTTTTTGACTGCTATTTTCAGTCAATTCATTGCCGCAGGAATGCCGCTATCGGATCGGTTAATCATCACTTGTCTAGCATTAGTAATTGACACGACATGGTACATCATTGTCGCCAGTGCACTATCTGGAACCCCCCTCCTTGAAGCCCTAAAGCAAAGAGCAAGACTAATCGATATCGTAGTCGCAATTATTTTGCTTGGGTTGGCAATAACCATCTTTGCCAAATATTTAATGTGAATTGAAAGTCACAATTTGGGGAATCAGCGAGGTGGGCCACCGCGCTTTTTCGGGCCTCTAGGAGGTCCACCGCGTTTTGGTGGGCCACCACCTTTTGGAGGACCGCCTCTACTAGGAGGGCCGCCTCTACCAGGTGGGCCACCGCCTTTGGGAGGGCCACCTCTACCCGGTGGGCCACCGCCTTTGCTAGGGGGGCCACCTCTACTTGG
>DTUF01000002.1 GCA_012964335.1 Candidatus Poseidoniales archaeon
TGTTTTCCTTAACTTGTTCAACCAATAATGACCAAAGATAGAGCATTTTTTCATGTGCCATCTCGTTCAACCTTCTCGCCACTTGTCCAGTCGTAGAATCCCTTCCCGGTTTTCTTTCCTAGGTCACCGTCTTGCACTAATTTCACGAGTAATGGGTGGGGGCGATACGAATCATCACCAAACGCATCTGCCAAGTTGTTGAGAATGTCACATCGGACATCTAAACCGACAAGGTCAGTCAATTCCAATGGACCCATTGGGTGCTTGTAGCCAAGTCTCATTGCTGTATCAATGTCGCTGGCCGAGGCGACTCCGTCTGCAAGCATTCGAATAGCCTCATTGCCGATGACGACTCCGAGGCGGCTAGTAGCAAAACCCGGAACATCATTGACTAGGATGGTGGTTTTGCCGATTGCATCACCAACTGCTCGGGCAGTTGCTATTGTTTCGTCTGAAATTGAATCATGGCGAACAAGTTCGAGCAATTTCATGATTGGAACTGGATTGAAGAAGTGCATTCCTATCACTTGTTCAGGGCGTCCAGAGGCCTTGGCAATATCACCAATTGATAGGCCAGATGTATTAGTCCCTAAAATCGCATGAGAGGGGGCAAATCGACTTAAATCAGCAAATATTTGTTGTTTTAACTCCATGATTTCAGGTACTGCCTCAATCACTAAATCAACATCAGAGACTGCTTCTGCCATGTCGTTAACAGCAGTCAAGTTTGCTTGCCATTCTGCCTTTTGTTCAGATGTGGTTTTTCCACGAGCAATTCCTTTATCCCAAAAGGAATCAATTCTAGCCATTCCTGCTTCTAATCCTTCTGGAAAGGCATCGAAAAGGCGGGTTTGCCAACCGGCTTGGGCACACACCTGAGCAATTCCAGCACCCATTGTCCCAGCACCAATAACGGCAACAGAGCGAATCTCCATGTCATTGCCGAGCCACGCCGACGCCATTACAATTGCTGATGCCTTTGAAATCAAGCTTCGCGTCCATAAGCGGCCAAAGCCGCTTGAAACAATCTCTGCCGCGGCACATCATGTTCCAAGAAACAGGTAAATGGAGCCAACTCCTTTACTAGTTCAATACTAGAAATATAAGCGCCATAAGTGAACGCATCAACTTTGTCAGTTGTTGGAATTCCAAACCCTAACTTTTCTAGGCCTTTACGTGTATCCTCATCCCATATCGTGTAGGTGTGGTGCAAGAAGTGTAGGTATCCTGAGATTCTAGTCATATCAGCACTGGCTTCATCGGACAGGCTCTCAAGAAGTAGTGTGTCAGGGTAGCGAATTGCGTACAACATGAGCATAATCTCTCGTTCTACATCTACTGGCCAGGAGCGCTGTTCAGTGCCCATCCACTTGTCAATCATATCCAACATATGCCCTGTGTAAGGTCTGTACACACGATACAATAATTCCTCATATCCAGCATCATTCTGGGTTGCATGATGATGGTGTGCCTCAAATAATTCAGGCACTCGCGAAAAGAACGGTTTCAAACGTTCTCGGTTCACATTTAGCAGGGCGAATGCCTGCATGGTATCATCACCTCAGTCCTTCCACTCGCGGTACTGAATCCACTCTTCCTTGAAGTATTCATTGAGTTCAGCCACATCCTCATCATTAGGCAGATTTTCATGTAGGTATTGTGTCCATGCCTCTTCGTCTCCTTCAAATGGTTCACCGTGAACATCTGTTCTGATATCAACAAACTTGCCAACACTGCGGTTGAAGTTATCGGATGGGATGAATAATTCAGGTTGGCCTTCGTGGCGACCTTTGTTAATTCGCTCCATCTCCTTGGCGAGTTCATCAAAGTAGTGCATTCGACTCTCTTCGTTTAGGTGTTCACGGTCGGCAGGAATGCCCGCCTCTCGCTCATCATATCTGCCCTTGATTCCGTAAACATAAGCCCATTGTGCTGAGGTTGATTCATCAACACCAAACAGGTCTAATCCGGTTGAAACCCATTTGTTCATGTATTTCTGTAACAGTGCCACAGGAATTACTCCCTGCTTGACGATTCTTCGCAAGCCATTTGCTCCGGTGCCAAGGTGAAACGATTCTTCCTTTAGCATAGGGCCCATACTTGCTGCAAGAGGTTTGAATGAAGAGGTGCTCAACATTTTCAGTTGGAACTTACCATCTCGGTCAATGAAGTGAGTGAAGCAAAAGAAATCAAGCCAGTTGTCAATTGGTTCATTGAAGGAACCTAGAAGACGAGGACGGTCCGATTCACCGCGGATTGGATTTGCTGCAGAGTTTCGCTCCAGCAATTTTTGCGCTTCACGGATTCCCTGGTCTCCGAAATAGTTGCAAAGGACGTAGGCCATCTGCCAGCCGTGGCGTTGTTCCTCGCACATGATGCGCATGGCGGATTTTTTGTCGTACTCTGTTGGTGCACTATCAAGCAGATGCCATTGTTGCTCAACACTTCCAAACTCAGTATCACCTTGAACGCTAATCATACTGATAATTGCATCTCGTACGCTTTGTTGGGGGATTTGCATTCGTCTTTCCCACTTTGGCATGCCTTCAAAATCACCGAATTCAATAGTATCCCCAGCGCTATCCCAATCAAATTTGATTTCAAAACGATAGTCGCCAAGCCAAGCTGAATCAAAACCAATTCGGCTTTGCCATTCGTTGAATTGGTTAATCCATTCCTCAAAGTTAGGCTTGTATTTTTCTAATACTTCTGTTTCACCCACGTTGATTCCTCCCTCAATTATGACCTGATTAAGCACCCTCGAATCGAGGGGTCTTCTTCTCTACATAGGCAGCGATTCCGGTCTTTGCATCATTACTCTGAAACAGGTCGGACTGCAATTCTCGCTCTAGTGCTAAATGGTACTCGAGTGGAATCTCCATACCGCTTTGTACGCTGCGCTTGATATTGCCAATTGCCTTGGCTGCAGCATACGGCAGTGTGAATTGGCTAGCATAATCCATTACATCGGAGCGGAATTCCTCATTGTTCGTACTGTCATATACATCATGAACGAGATCCATTTCTTGAGCCTCTTCAAATGAGAATTTACGACCAGTCACCATAATTTCCATTGCTTTGGCCTTGC
The DNA here is from genome assembly GCA_012964335.1 of Candidatus Poseidoniales archaeon. GTDB lineage: Archaea > Thermoplasmatota > Poseidoniia > Poseidoniales > Thalassarchaeaceae > MGIIb-Q1. Next base: position 3,089 of record DTUF01000002.1, read on the forward strand.
CGACTAGGCGTGACAAGCGGGCGGTGCCGCCGGTTCCAGCGAGTACTCCTAGGCTGACTTCTGGTAAGCCAACACTGCCGTTATCCTTCAATCCGATGCGGATATCCGCCGCCATTGCAATTTCAAGACCGCCACCAATAGCGTGGCCGTTTAGGGCAGCAATGACTAGTTTCGGAGTTTGTTCAAGCCGGGATAATGTTTCATTTGCATGTAGGCAGAAGAAGTATTTGTAACGAGGTGTCAATGTATTGAGGTAGTTGATGCTAGCACCAGCGGAGAAGAACTTTTCACCATGTCCTATCATCATAATCACAGTCACATCGTCATCAAAACGAGCATTCAGAATTGCTTGGTCTATATCTTCCCACATTGAACGAGTGTATGTGTTCACAGAGGTTTTACCTTCAGTTAGAGGGTTGCCATCTGAGTCAGAACATAATTCAATTATCGCGATTCCATTATCGGTCACACCGTAGTTCACAAGTTTGTTCGGCATTGCTTCAAGTTCGGGCCAACTAGTCATAGGCTATCGGCCTCGCGACTTGCGCTCGGCATATCAATTGAACCCCACTCCCATAGGGAGTGTGTGAGACAACCAAATTATTCTAATTGTCATTATTAGAAAAAACCAATTTTCAGTCGGAGCACTCCTATCCTATCCGCATTACTCAAGGGTGAGGGGCTTGTCGGGGTGTTAGGAGAGCGGTGTATGCGCGAGGTAGTTGTAGTCTCAGCAGTACGCACAGCAATTGGTAATCACGGTGGTGCTTTAGCTACTATTAGGCCGGATGATTTAGCGGCTCTAGTCATCAAAGAGGCAGTAGAACGGGCCGGAATCAAAGGCGATGAAGTTGAGGAAGTTTACTTCGGCTGTACCAATCAAGCCGGTGAAGATAACCGAAATGTCGCCCGAATGGCATTACTTCTCGCCGGTCTACCAACATCTGTTGGAGGTGTTACTTTCAATCGATTATGCGCTTCTGGTTTGACCTCACTCAATGCCGCTGCTAGAGCCATTCGCTGTGGTGAAGGTGACATCTACGTAGTTGGTGGGGTAGAGTCAATGTCACGTGCACCGTACGTAATGGCAAAACCGGAGAAGGGCTTTGCAATTGGCAACCCAACGGTCCAGGACACTACTCTTGGATGGAGGTTTTCAAACCCTCAATTGAAGGCGGATTACGGAAATGATGGGATGGGTGTTACCGCCGAAAATCTGAGAGAATTATCCGCAGTTGATTTGAAAAATACCTCACGCGAATCTCAAGACAGTTTTGCTCTTCAAAGCCACACTAAGGCCATTGAAGCGATAGATTCGGGGCGATTTAGTGATGAAATTGTTGCAGTTGAAGTGCCCCAAAAGAAAGGTGACCCAATTATCGTTGATACTGATGAAAGACCGAGACGTAACAGCACAATGGAAAAGTTGGGTAAGTTAAATCCGGCTTTCAAAAAAGGAGGCAGTGTGACTGCTGCTAATTCAAGTGGAATCAATGATGGCGCTGCCGCATTAGTTTTGATGAGTGCTGAAAAGGCAGACGAACTCGGATTGGATGTGATGGCGACTTGGATTGCAAGTGGAGCCGCAGGGGTTGAGCCACGCACCATGGGATGGGGGCCAATTCCAGCGACTAGAAAAGCCCTTGATAGAGCGAATATGGGGATTTCAGATCTTCATTTAGTAGAATTAAATGAGGCCTTCGCGGTTCAGGCTCTAACCTGTATTGATGAGCTCGGACTCAACGAAGAAATAGTCAATGTCAATGGTGGAGCAGTTGCGCTTGGTCATCCACTCGGTTGTTCAGGGGCGAGAATTGTCGTCACATTACTTCATGAGATGGTCAAAAGGTCCGAAAACCATGATGGAGAAATGAATGGACTCGCAACGCTATGTGTGGGTGTTGGCCAAGGCGAAGCAGCAATTTTCCAGCGCTGAATTTCTAGCCATATTTCCGATTCTAGATACTTGAGTGTCATTGTCAATGAAGATACGAGCGGCGGGAGTTGAACCCGCGTTCAAGCGTTGGCAACGCCTGGTGATAACCACTACACTACACTCGTGTTGAGCCTCGCCAACAGCCCCTACTTCATAACCGCTATGTTTCCCGATTTGGGAAATAGGCATCAAACTCAATTTCAATAATTACAACCTCATCAGTCCAATCAATTCCTTCAAGTCAAGAACCTCTCTCCGGGATGTGTAGGGGTAAGTCAGATGCGAACCATATATGTTGGAAGAAAGCCGGTACACGCTTATGTTGCCGCAGTATTGAGAGCAATGCAGGACGGCGATAGAGACGTAGAAATAGTGGCAAGAGGTAACTCAATGAGAACAGCAATTGATACTGCTGAAATCTGCCGCCGCCGCAATGGCAATATCGCAGGTAATCTACCTCCAGAAATGTTCAACAGAGGTGTTGAAATAGGTACTGAGGAGATGCAGATGGACGATAAAGTCCGAGTTCTTTCTTACGTCAAGATTCACTTAGAAGGCATTGGTGATATGCCTGATGATTCAGAAGAGTGAACGCAAATCCACTGTAGAATTACCTCATCAGGATTGTTTCTGAAACTCATTATTTATTCCAAGTTGCTCATCAAGGCTTCCACCCCGTCGCATTAAAACCACGATAGCAACTCCACCACCAAGCATCACGACACCCAAAATAAACAGCACAATCATCACCGTTGAGCCCCAATCACTGAGTGCATCGGTTGGATTTGTCAGTGGGTCAACCTCTTTATCGGAAAGTTCCACAGTCGCTTCGAATACAGGAGTTGTACTTTGAAGATAGACATCAATACCTCGGAAATCAAGGACTAAGACATCAACAGGAAGCCCTTCACGAACAGTCACTTGGATAGAGTACACTCCATCATCTGCTACCTCGTCTCCTTGTTGCCCATCATCTCTCATGGTTTGCCAAGTAGTGTCTTGACCAACAGGTGCAAGCATTCGCAATCTACCTTGTACGACGGTAATTGCATCGTGGTCTGTGGCATTCACAGTCAGCACGTAAGTTGATGCGCCATCCCCAACATCTGGAACGATAATTTCCTGAACTTGAACCCCATCTTTCAGAATTTGGAAATCAGAAATTACAGGGCCACTATTTTCAATTAGAAGTGCAGGTATGCTTGCAGTCGGGGCATCCCACGCATCACCGCCAACTCCAGCTACCGTACTTGGGAGGTTTAGATGTGTCAGAATTGACCATCCGCCACCACTATCCATCACCTTGACGGGAAGATAAATGTCACCAGGGCTCACAGTTTCTGGAATATTTACCACTCCACTCCAATATCCTCCGCCATCATCGGTGAGAGGGAAAAGTTCACCGCCTTCAGCGATTAAATCAATTCCAACACTGGCAATTGGGAGGCTATCAAATGCCTTGATAGTCACCGTCACATTTTCACCACGCTCAGCCTGTTCTTGGCTAAGAGTGAAATCAACAATTCGTGGGGCTCGGTGCACTACTTCAAGCAGTACATCGTTGGATGTGCTTTCCCAAACATCTTCTGCAGTTACAGAAACAGAGATGTTTCCAGAGTCAGTTCCAAAGTACACAAATGAGCCAGTGAAATTGTCATCGTGAACCATAATGTCACCGTCCTGACCAATATCATTCAATTGGATTATTCCAAGTCCCAATGTTGACAAATCAACATTTACGTCACGCATATTCCAATCAGGGTCACTGATTTCAACTTCAATGTGAACTAGATTACCACCTTCATTGAGGACCCTAGCCTCTTGAAGTCTAACTTCAACAATAGTTGGAGGTGTATTCTCCCCAGCAGTCACGATATTAGGTGAAAGTACTCTTTCAAGGGACTGGTTCTCCCAGAACCAGGCATCTTCTGTAGCATTAAAATCAATGTAAACTGATCTTGAAACTTCAGCAACCAAACCCGCAAGTATGCCTTCATTGATTACTAAACCAGAAGCGGTACTCAACTCACTCAAGTATGTGCCACTCCAAGATGTGACATCCATTGTGTGTCCGTCACGGGTATAGGATTGGTAGGAATTTGCAGTCAATTCCAAACTCATTAGGTCTCCAGAGTAAAGTCCGACATTGTCACCGATTAGAAGTTCAGCCGGAGCCAAACCTGTCTCTCGGCTGATGTTGATGTCTCCTAGTCCGGAATCATCATCCTCTGTGGAATTATCCTCCTCTATTGGTATTGGAGAGCGAGGTGGCCACTCTTCACCTTGGCTTGGGTCGTTGCTCTGTTCATACCACGAATAGTAGATTGTACGGTTAGTGTAATTCTCGTAAATCACTTCATGGTCCCAAGTTTCGTTATAGGTCTGGGAAGGCCCCATGCCCTCAAGCAAACCACCACCTGTAAGATTGAGCCAGTTCTCTTCATGAATACGGTTGACTTCCCACATTTGCCCAGTTGAGTTAGCGGATTGGCCGCTGTCTTCAATTCGGCGCCATAGACCGAAGTCGCCTGTGGTGGCGCCGGTAATATCTGCATCAATATGGATGGTGTCAGCAATCTTGGTGCCATTCTCTGTTTCTTGATGCAGGAGTATGACCTCACCATTAATCACGATTGAACCGTTTTCATCATTGGTATCTGAGAAGAAGAAAGTGCCGTCACCGTAGGTTTTTTCATGTTGTAAAACCAACTCACCATTTTCATATCTTTCTAGAACTATTAGTTGTTCAAGGTCCACATAAATATATGAGCCAGAGGTTTGGATTTCTAATTCGCCAGTGGCTTGAAACTCAGTGTGTTCAAGCACCCTAACACCATCAATGTCGTGCAATTCAACCAATAATAGTGAAATCTCTGCGTCAATATACATCTCTCCATCTTCATCAACACTAGTGATGTTCAAATTTCCATTTGCTTCTAATCGCAGTTTTTCTTCAATGATTCCATCAACCATTGATCGCAGGATGTATGCGTCAGCGACGGTTGCTAATATGGTCATGTTCCCATCCGAATCATCGGTGATGGTCATGTTACCTGCACCAGCCATCTCAAAAATTTGGCTCGTGAGTTCTTCACCAACCATTGTCTCATTGAGCCAAATTCGGTTTAAGTCAAGAACAATCAGAATATTACTTCCATCCTCTGAAACTTCGTCAATAGTCAAGGTTCCTGTGCCTAATTCGTCATGAATCAACAACCCGTCACTACGTTGTTGCCAACCTTGGCCAGTGAATTCAAGGAGGTACTCTTCAGTAGTTTGATTCTCAATCTGATGACGCAATGACCAGTCAGTTGTGACAGTTATTTCATGGTCAGCAATCGGTTGATTCCAGAGGGTCACGTCAACGGTTCTTGCGGCCGAGGGAAAACTACCTGCTTCCATCCATACCTCTAATTCAATCGAATCACCAAATGAGATATTTGTTGGAGCCACAATACGGAAGTGAGTTGAGTTCACAGGTTCTAGTGAATAGTTTGCATCGCCCCAACGGAATGTCCAGTTCCCTAGCGAGGTGCCATTTGAATCTGAGTGTGCTACCTCTACCTTCCAATCAGAAGGATTTGGGGCTTCACTGAATTCAATGATATATGCGTGGTCGGCTTCTCCATTTCCGTCATCATCAAGCCAGTCAATGTGGATAGATGCATCGGGTAAGCCAACTCCTTGAGCAATTACCGGGGAGCCAGATGAAATTAAGAAAATCAGTATTATTGATATGGCTGACCAACGAGGTATGACTCCTGACATGCATATACCTTCGTTCTGTTCCCTAATGAATCCTAACCCTACGTGTTAAACTGTGTTTTCCCTCTTTGCCGCTGAATGTACTGCGTCAATGATGCAATAATTGCTTAATTACAGAGTGTGTTTTAGCAATGACCTAGAACAGTGGTTCTTCATAGCCATCATCACTTCGATTCCAAATATCTGTGGGGATATCCTCGTAGATGTTGAATTCTGGAGAATCAACTTCCTCCTCGTCATCTTCCAAGTATGAGGCAGCTTTCTGGGCTAATTCAGCCTTGAATCTCCAATAGTGGATACGCCATTCCCTGCCATCCCAAAGAGTGGTCTCTTCGGATTCTGTTGTTAGTAGATTGTAATCCTGAAAAATATAGAATAGATTTCTGTCAGTTGGTTCCAATGCATTATCGATTATGCGGTCGTAATAACCAAAGAAACCGAGCGCATGTTCGGCCATGCTCTCGGCCACAGTCTTTTCCATATCTTTGTCAATATGTCGCTGAATCGCAGCAGTTAATCCAGCCATTGTCATTCCCATGAGGTTCTCTCCTTGTTGAGTGTGTGGTCAATTTAATTACACTCGGGTACACCTATTATTTGTACACCGCATTATATCAACAATTCGGTGAAAACGACCCGCAGGGTCGGTCCAGACCCAATTTTGAACCGGTAAAAATGCATAAAACCAAACAAGCCGAGCAGGTGTTTGAGATATATGACTGTGGGCCCAATCGGTGATAATTTTCTCGGCTTGGAAGAGTCAACCAAAGAGGGTGCTGATATTGCAATACTCTCGCTGCCATATGAATTAACTGTCTCATATGGACAAGGCACAGAAAACGGGCCAGCGGCATGCATTGAAGCGTCGGCTCAAGTTGAATTAAACGACTCATTGTTGAGCCAAGATTTACCTGCTGGCAGAGCAATTTTCACTGCTGAACCTTGGGATGGTGAAGGAGGTTCATTGAAAGCCCAGTTAAAGGGTATTGAGAAATATCTCGTAGAGTGGACTACAGGTCAAATTTTCCCAGTCGTTTTGGGTGGTGAACACGGCTCACTTCCAGCAATAATGAGAGCCCTTTCCAAACACCCAACTTTAGCAGGTGATTTGGGTCGCTTAACCGTGGTACAGATAGATGCACATGCGGATTTGAGGGATGAGTTAGAGGGTGACAATTACAGCCACGCCTGTGCGGCGCGCAGAGCATTGGACGAAGGCGTGGGCAATCTGCTGCAAATTGGAGTCAGAGCGTTCTCCAAAGAGGAAGAAGAATTCATTGAGTCTGACGATCGTGTGACTACGTGGTTCGCACGGGATTTCTTGGCACCTTCAGTTGGTGAGGGAGCATGGAATAATCTGCTAGCGGAGATTTCTTCACTCACAGGCCCAGTCTGGCTCACTTTCGATATTGATGGATTGGATGGTTCGCTTGTGCCACACACAGGAACACCAGTCCCTGGCGGTTTGGCTCATTGGCAAGCAGTAGAGGTAATTGAAACACTTTTCGCGGCCCCTCTAGTTGAGGTAATCGGGGCTGATATCGCAGAAATTGTAGCAGGTAAAGATAGCAATCTGACTCAATTTACTGCGGCGATGATAGCAACTAAAATTGTCGCCGCACATATTGCTACATTGTAATTTAGTGCGATGCTAAGACTCAAATCATGCCACCATTAGCGAGCATTTGTGCGGCGCATTACACCAGTCTTAGTTCTCGCTGTAATGGTACTCTCTAGCGTGCCTACAGCATTGGCTCAGCAACCAGATGTTGCCCAAGAGCACTGGTATCATTCATGGACTACCCTAACTTATGATGTGGGTGAGTGGGAAGACCATAATCCAGACATCGTTACGGTTGTCAGTGCTGGTCAAACTGAATATGGCCGCGACCAATGGGTTGTGCAAATTAGTGATTGGTCTGTGGAAAACAAATCAGATGGCTCTCCTAAAGAGAAGGTCTACATTGATGGAGGGCATCATGGTAACGAGCATCTTGGCACTGAATTGGCTTTTCTTGTGGCAGAATTTTACATTGAAGGATGGGTTGATGGTAATGCAGAAGTCGTTGAAGTATTGCAGAATACTGAACTTCACATTATGATAATGCTAAATGCAGATGGAAACGATGTTGACAGTAGATGGAATATGAATCAAGTAGATTTGAATCGTAATTATGACCATCATTGGACCACAGACGAAACCGCAAGTGGCGACGGTCCATTTTCAGAAGCTGAGACTACAAACAATGCCGCATATATGCAAGAGTGGATGGTTGATGCAGACCTCTATGTTACGATGCACACCGGAACATGGATTCTAGCATACCCTTGGGGATTTACTGGGGAAATGCCAAGTGATTGGGAAATGTTTGAGCACATTCGTGATACGATTCATGAAACAATAGATGAAGATTTGCCGGTCAGAAACGCCAACGCGGGAATATACCCAACCCACGGCACCTCTCGTGATTATGGCTACGGGGTGATGGGTTACCCCACATTTACCTTTGAGACTGATGATGAGCAATTTTTACTCGGCACAGTCCAGTCACTATCAGATCGTTTATCTGTTGAATTGGATGTAATGCGGTATCTGATTTCCAATGTTTGGTATTGGCGGGCAAGATTGAATATTACTAGTATGACAGTAATTCCTGGTGACGAAGTCACTTTTTCTGTTGATAATCTTGGCCACGCTTCAACCGAGAATGCGACTTTGCATTATTTTGATTCAGCAGGAGAAATGTTGTGGCATTCACCAGATAATTTCAGTGTTAACGCTAGCAACTCAAGTCTAGTAACCTTCCCAACTGGCGATTTAAATTTGGTAGATGGTGGTAGTTGGGAAATCCATTATCAGAAGCGAGTAATTGATTCATCGACTTGGGTTACTGAACTGGTTTGGGATGAGGTAGTGCAGGAAGTAGATGAGGCTGGGAAAGGATTCCTTCCAGCCCCCGGAATCTTCATTTCTCTTCTTGCGGCATTTGGTGCCGCTTTCGCTTCGGAACGGCGTGAAACCACGTTTTTCCAAGAAAAAAATGCGGAGTGAACTGAAAAATTACCACTTTAGTATCTTTTTAACAACACTCACCTTTGAATAGTGTCGCCCAATCGGGGTGCTTATGCAACACCAAGTTGGCGCGATTTTGAATTGGAATAAGACAGAGGGCCCAGGCCCGAGCACACTAATTCTTCCTCTTTTTGAGGGAGTAGATAAAGCACCAAATCGCTCTTTAACAGGATTAAGTCGTTCAGGTCAATCACAGGTAAAAGCCGCTATTGCTAGCGATGATTTTGATGGCAAATCTGGTAAGATGATTTCACTATGGAATGATGATTGCAAAGTTGTCCTAGTTGGCATGGGAAAATCTAGCGAGCAAAAATCAAATTCTGTAAGAGATGTAGGTGCTAACGCATTCGCAGCTCTGAACAAATCACATGGTAAAGCAATCACAGTCCGATTCACAAGTGGCTGGAAATCCTCGATGATGACAGCATTTGCTGAAGGTATGATGCTAAGAGACTACAAGTTTGACAAATATCTCTCAAAGGATGACGATGACGATGATGATGACACCCCTTACACAGTAACTTTCCAAGCATCAGACCGACATCTCGACAATCTAACTGCAGGATGCGATCGCGTATCAGCAATGGCAACAGGCGTACACATAGCAAGAGATCTTGGTAACGAGCCAGCAAACAAACTGACTCCAATGGAATACGCCACACGTGCTAGAGCATTCGCTAAGGGAAAGGGTAACTTGTCAGTGAGAGTTTTGGAGTGGGATGAACTTGTAGAGAACAAAATGGGCGGCCTCGTCAATGTTGGCAAGGGTAGTGAGCACAAACCTTGCATGGTAATTTGGGAATTAAATGCCAAGGCAAAGGACGGGGCATGTCCATTTATTGTAGGTAAAGGAATCACTTTTGATACTGGTGGTATTTCATTAAAGCCCGGTGGTGGAATGGATGAAATGAAGTTTGATATGCACGGTTCTGCAACCGTGTTTGGTTTGATGGTCGCATTACATGGTGTTGGCCACAAAGGCCACATGATGGCTATTTCTTGCATGGCAGAAAACAGTCCTAGTTCAACTGCTTACAGACCAGGTGACGTAATTCCTACTTATTCGGGAAAAACTGTTGAAGTGCTAAACACAGACGCTGAAGGTAGACTAGTTCTTGCTGATGGCTTGTGGAAGGCAGGCGAGTATAATCCTGAATATATCATTGACCTCGCTACCTTGACTGGTGCTTGTGTCGTAGCATTAGGACACGAGGCTAGTGGCTTGTGGTCTAACGATGATGACTTGTTAGAGAATTTGCGCAAAGCAGCGGCAGACAGTGGTGAGTTGGCATGGCCAATGCCGCTATTACCAGCATTTGAGAAGCAGATGACCGGCTCAAAGATTGCAGATGTCAAGAATCTGGGTGACCGATATGGTGGTTCTAATTCCGCTGCCGCGTTCCTCAAGCAATTCGTTCCAAAGAATGGTGAAGGCGATGATGCAAAGCAATATCCATGGGCACATTTAGACATTGCAGGAACTGCGTGGGGCACATCAAACAATGCAACCGTTGCTCACGGTGCTACTGGCGTTCATGTAAGAACACTAGTTCGTTTAATCAATGGGGATTGAACGGTTACCCTTTTCTCTAGAAAAGTTTCTAGACCACTTCAATATGAGCACTTCAAATTTTGAAGTGAGTATAGGGCACACTCTTGAACATTAACGATCACTGAGATTCAGTTTTCAATTCTTAATCAAAAAATTCGTGGGATACGAAGAGTAAGACAATCGTGATAACCAAAACAGCACGTTGTGCATGTAGTAATCGAGCTCCTTTCTTGACCTTTCTTGGTGGCCACTTCCAAAGTAATAGGCTACCTGTAATGGACATGAAGAGCATTCCTACCCAGCCTCCCCAGAACAGGACTTCCCACCTATTCATCGCTACTCCGTGGATGAATCCAACGAGGACTGCACCTGCACCAATCCAGTAGTGAATCTTGAGATACCAGCGGTTCGCCTTGCCAAGTTTTTTCTTCAGCCAGCGCCCATCTTCGACAATTTTGTCTGCATTTGCGCGAATATATTTGAGTCCTGGTTTCCAAATTATGATGGTGGTAGAGAACGCTAAACCCCATGCAGCAGCAGTTCCCAAGCCTTCACCAGCGTCACCGAGAAATCCGTCATCATCATCATCATCGTCGTGATCCTCAGCTGTGACAGTACCTACAACTAACAATATCGCAATCAACGCAGTAGTAGCGGTGGCATACAATCGCATTTGCATTGGCGTTAAACCTTAGACACTCCTTTTTGATTGTGTCTATGACGATTTTTGATTCGCATTGTATTGGACAAGACTCTCTAGAAGTGTGCCCTCATTCATCATCGACTACTTCGAAGTCAGCATCAACTCCATCAGTGGCTTCATTAATTTTGATGAAATGGTAAATATCGTTCAAATCTTTTATCCGATTCAGTTGAATATTTTGCGAATTCTGAATAAATCGATAAGAGACATCAGGGGAGAAAACCAATGCCTCCCGGCCGGTTACATCTTCTCTCTGACTAGGTTTCAATTATTCAACATCAGGAGTAATAAGAGGAGCGAGCGAAGTAACTAGTAGAACTAAAAGAATAGAAATATACTCACTCGCATGAACATTATTCTCCTTTGTTTCTTAATTGAATCCTCGGTGCGAAATAAATATGAATGCTACGGTGATGACTAGTAAAGCGCGTTGTGCATGGATTAGACGAGCCCCTTTCCTGACCTTTTTTGGTGGCCATTTCCAGAGTAACAGCCCCCCCGTGACAGACATGAGGAGCATACCAACCCAGCCAGCCCAGAACAAGATTTCCCATTTGTTCATCGCAATTCCGTGAATCAAGCCTGCGACTACCGCAGCAAATCCAATCCAATAATGGATTTTCATGTACCAACGATTGACTTTACCAAGTTTTTTCTTCAGCCATTTCCCATCTTCGGCTAGTTTGTCAGCTTTTTTTCTCAGGTATTTGAGAACAGGTTTCCACACAACGATACTCATTGTTAAAACCAGTAAGATGCCGGAGACGTTACCCAATCTTTTCCCGACATTTTCGCCAAAGGTATCGACATCATCCTCTTCAGCGACAACTGATCCTGCGAGTAACAGCATAGCTGTCACTGCGATGAGGATTGGTAACCCGAGGACTTGCCGCATTAGGTGTCCTGCATAGCGAATCTTTTTTCATTGTGCCTATTGTTATTCTCTGATTCGCCGAGGACGCATAACAATTGCACCGGCGCTAATAGTTGCCATTGTTGCAACAATTCCAAAGCCAGGCAATAAGCCTGACAACCAGCCGCTAGCACCGCCAACAGATGCGTAGCCCACACCTGCAACAGGGTCGTGAACAATCACATCACCACGTGCATACGAGAGTACAAATTGCTGCTTGAATTCAAACTCATCCTCATCTGAATCGGTTTGTGAATTTAGTACTGTAGTGTGTACTGGTAAATCCACGCCATCAACGGTTGCTGTTTGTTTCCATGAAAAACTCAGACTGATGCTGTTCACCTCAGTAGTTGAGGCAGCAACTACACCCTCTTCATCATCATCTAAGTCAATATGGTCTCGTTCTTGTTCTTGCTTGGTCTTGGTCTTCATCATAAGTCCAACAGCACTATCATCACGTGTGTATGGATAGTTTTCAATGATGAAATCAATTTTCACATCTGTAGGTCGAATCTGACTAGTTGAGATTGAAGTAAAGTCACCAAACACCATCATATCTAGCCCGAAAGTACCCTGGCCAGCATCACCAAATGTTCCTCTAGCAACAATTTTCTTGCCCAACTTTCCAGTTATCGTAATATCCTCAAGAGTAGGTGTTCCCCAGTTTACTGAACCATTGTCTGGAGCCCCAGAGAGGGAATTTCCCGAATCACCGATATGGTATGCAGAAGCAACAGTTTCACCTTCATCATAAGCGCCGTTCCCGTTTCCATCAACGAACTCAATCAATTGTTGCAGTTTGACTTCTAACTTCTGTTCAGTCTCCAATTGACCGGTTTCCTCTTCGAATTTCAATTTGAATTTACCTTCTGAAAGATCAGTTTTGAATTCAATCTTAGATTCCGAGTCGCCGGTTTCCTTCTTCATTTCAACTGTTATTTGGTCACCCGAAATGTCAACATCAACCTTGTGTGTGTTTTCATCTTCTCTTTCATCGTCATCATCATCCCCATCATTGTCATCCTCACCACTGCTAGCAACAACACTTGCGGGTAAGGCAAGCATCAATGCTAAAAATAGGGCAAATATCCACCGTACACTCTGTCGCATAGGCCCAACTAGGATATCTTCCTATTAATGAGTATTCAACACAAGTCGCCACTTCTTTTCCAAAAATGGTGATTGTAGTGTTGATATAGAGCAATAATTAGATCTGACGTTTGCTAGGCAAGTTCAGTTCTCATCTTCCTCTACAACTTCGAAGTCAGCATCGACCACTTCATTGCCATCTTCAGTGACTTCTTCACTCGCTTCTTCTGCTTCCATCTGCGCTGATGCAGCTTCATACAACTTGGCTGAAATTGCGTGCATTGCCTCTTCCAATTCTTTAACTTTGGTTTGAATTTCAGCCGGGTCAATATCTTCAATTTCTTTTGGATTGCCATCTTCAATGATGAGTTCTTCAAGTTCTGTGAGTTTTTCTTCAACAGGTTCTTTGTCTTCATCTGTGATTTTATCTTCAGCCTCTTTCAAGGTTCTGCGAGTCTGGTAGATGATACTGTCCGCAGAGTTTCGAATCTCGACCTTCTCCTTTCTTGAACTATCTTCATCGGCGAATTTTTCAGCATCAGCGATCTTCTGCTGGATTTCATCTTCACTGAGTGATGTTGCAGATTCAATTCGGATTGATTGCTCCTTTCCAGTACCCAAATCCTTCGCTGAAACGCTGACAATGCCATTAGCATCTATGTCAAATGCGACTTCAATCTGTGGCATGCCTCTAGGTGCTGGAGGTATTCCTTCAAGGAAGAAGCGACCTAGTGTTGTGTTATCACGTGCGAATTCACGCTCTCCTTGTAGTACATGGATTTCAACCGCTGGCTGATTATCGCTTGCAGTTGAGAAGGTTTCAGAGCGCTTTGTTGGAATTGTTGTGTTACGCTCAATCATCGGAGTAGTTACCCCACCAAGGGTTTCAATTCCAAGGCTAAGTGGTGTGACATCGAGTAGAAGTACATCGGTTACCGCATCATCACCAACGATGATTCCAGCCTGAAGTGCTGCACCAAGAGCAACAGCCTCGTCAGGATTAATTCCCTTGTAGGTTTTATTTCCGAGTTCCTTCTCAATCGCTTCTTGTACTGCTGGAACTCTAGTTGAGCCTCCAATCAGTAAGATTTTGTCAATTTCAGAGGCTGAAATTCCTGCATCTTTGACCGCTTGTCGAGTTGGTTTCATTGATTTTTCAACGAGTACACTGATTAGATCCTCAAACTTTGCACGTGAAAGGGTTAGGTCAAGGTGGGCAGGTTGGCCGTCCACCATAGAGATGAATGGAAGATTCATTTGTGCCTGGGCTGTTCCCGAGAGTTCGATTTTCGCTTTCTCTGCTGCTTCTTTGAGACGGCTCATCGCTTGCAAGTCTTTTGACAAATCAATGCCACTGGATTTCTTGAATTCAGCAACTGCCCACTTGATTACTTCCTCGTCAAAATCATCGCCACCGAGTTTGTTGTTTCCTGCAGTTGCTTTGACTTCAATTTGTGGTTGTCCATCAATCAGATAGATTTCGAGAACAGATACGTCGAAGGTTCCGCCACCCAAATCGTAGACTAGAATGGTCTGGTCATCCTCCTTGTCAACTCCAAAAGCAAGTGCGGCTGCGGTTGGTTCGTTGATGATTCGCAGGACATCTAGGCCAGCAATTCTACCAGCATCTTTTGTTGCTTTACGCTGAGCATCAGTGAAGTATGCTGGACAGGTGATGACAGCTTGCTTCACTTCTTGTCCAAGATATGCTTCAGCATCTGCTTTCATCTTCTGAAGAATGAATGCTGAGATTTCTTGAGGGGTGTATTCAGCATCATCAATTTTCTGAGTCCAATCGCTACCCATCTCTCTCTTGACAGAAAGAACGGTACGTTCAGAGTTGGTTACTGCTTGGCGCTTGGCAGTTACACCAACCATGCGCTCGCCATCTGCTGCAAAAGCAACTACGCTCGGAGTCGTTCGTGCTCCTTCGGCATTAGCGATTACTATCGCCTCGCCCCCTTCAATAGTCGCTACACAACTATTTGTCGTTCCTAAATCAATTCCAATTACCGGGTTTTTTGCCATTTATTTCACGTCCTTCAAATTATAAGAGTCATATCTAATATTCCGTTGTTAAGAGACCATTCATCCATCGCTTCAACAACTCTACCAATGTTGTACTTTCTTACTGGCCTTGGCCTGCCTTCAACCATTACACTGACAACTGAGTTGTCATTAGTGAGAACAACTTCAACGCCTTCACCACTATCATCAATCTCATCAACTCGGCTGCAATCAAGAGTCAGAATCATCCTATCACCATCAATGAAAATATCTTCTTCATTTACTGGTATCAATACTTCAGAATCAGATTTTGTTTCTTCTAAGGTATCTACTTCTATTGATACTGGCTTCTTTTGTGGGAACTTCCCTCCCATCATTTTTGCTAGGTCATGCATGGTTGCTTCCAAGTTCAATTCGACCTTTTCACCAGCCATATTTTCTGGGTCTAAACCCATTTCTTCAAATTGACCACGAATTTGGTCCATCATACCTCGAATGGTTGCTGTATCCATTGGCATACCCATGTCGTTAAACATCTTCGAGAGTTGCTCTAGGAGTTGCTCTTCCCAGTCTTCTCCACCCGCTGTAAATTCTTTTTCTGACATGCCAATCTCTCACTTGTTAACCTGTGGTTGTATAGTGCGTATGGCCAGCCATATATGAACCCTTGTGATTCACTATATTCTTGCATCAAGTATGTAACATTCAGAATTAATTTGTCAAAAGAATAATTCTCCCTTAGTTTTGGCCGGTGTTGAAGGTTATTTCACCACACTATCACCCGTCCATCGGCCTTAAGACACACCCGTCTCTCGGCTTGGCTAATGGTAACTCAAGAGCACGAGTCTCTACTCAGTGAGACTGAGCGTTCACAGGGCCGAGTTGCATTGCGAAACAATGTTGCCGCCGCTTCTGCACTAGCAGATGCAGTCCGTAGTACGCTAGGCCCCAAGGGTCTTGACAAAATGTTGGTCAGCGGTGAAGGAGGAGTAACCGTCACCAATGATGGTGTTACGGTGCTTGAAACGGCTAAGGTTGAGCATCCAACTGCTAAGATGTTGATAGCCCAGTCTAGTGCTCAGGATAGAGAGGCTGGAGATGGCACCACAAGTACAGTCATTTTGACTGCAGAATTACTGCAGAATGCATTAGAGTTGATTGAGATAGGAGTTCATCCAACCCTAGTTGAGAAAGGATATCGGATGGCAAGTAAGGAAGCCATGAGTCACCTTCTACAGATGTCAAAAGAAGCCACTGAAGAGGATTCACTTCGCTCAGTAATGACTTCACTATCTGGTAAATCAGACGAAGGTGTTCGCCGCCACCTCTCACAACTTGCAGTTTCTGCGGCTACTTCATTAGCTACTGAGGTAAATGGTAAAATTGAGGCTGATCCTTCTCTAATAAAGAAAGTAAATGATGGTGGTCGACCTAGTACTGAAAGCGAATTAGTTTCAGGATTAGTAATTGCGAAAGAACCGATTCACATTGAGATGGAGATGTTGCCAGATGGTGGTAAAATCCTAATTCTTGATGGTGGGATTTCTCGCCGAAAACCTGACCTTGATATCAATCTCAAAGTTACTAATCTTGGTATGACATCAGCTCTTAATGAACAAGAGGTGGCTGACATTCAGAATCGTGTAGATGCCATTGCTGCAACCGGATGTAACCTTCTATGCGCACGTGACGGAATAGATGATGATGCTCGAAACATGTTACTTGCCGCAGGAATCACAGCGTACCGTAGAATTGAGAAGCCCGACCTAGAATTACTGGCCCGAACCACAGGAGCATTGGTAGTTCACGAGCCCACTTTAGCCAAGCCCGAAGATCTTGGTAACTTCACATCACTCAACACTCAGAATTGGAATGGAGTCTCACAGATGCAACTCATCGGTAGCGAAAAGGGAGGCCTCACACTGATTGTGCGTGGTACAAGTAAAACTCGGATTGACGAAGTCTCTAGGGGCTTTGATGATGCATCAGGCGTTGCCTGTGGGCTTGTAAGAGACCCACGAATTTTGCCCGGCGGTGGCGCAACTCAGATGGCTTTAGCCCGCCACTTGCGTAAGATTGCACCAACAGTTCCTGGACGAGAACAATTAGCAATTGAGGCGTTTTCTGGAGCACTAGAATCAATTCCGAGAATCCTCGCTGAGAATGCTGGACTCTCACCTCTTGATGAGGTACTAAAGCTCAATGCCGCTCAAGAAGAAGGAGGCGATTGGATAGGCCTCAATATACATTCAGGCGAGACAGAATCAATGTATGATGCTGGTATAATTGAGCCGCTTGTAGTTAGCCTCAATGCGATTTCAGGCGCTATGGAAGCGGCAGTATCTGTTTTAAGAATTGATGATGTGTTGTGGGCTAATCAAGACCCATCAATTCCAGACTGGGAAAAATCCGATGGCTCTGTCGGTGAAACATAAACGGGGTTTAGACTCACAAGCGTTCTCTTAACAGATGCAGTGAGAAGATTATATAATCAATTACATTACCTTCCCATGCTGATGAGATGTAATACCGTATGCGTTCTGTTGAGCCTGCTTTTGATTACGACCACCCTCGCTGGTTGTTTACATGAGGGTGATGTGGGTGATGAAGATAGCACAATTGTTGGTGATTGGTATCAGGGTGAACAGAAAGCACTGATTATTAATGGCAATGGTACGCTTCTTGGTGATTTGAATGGTGACAATACAGAAACGGGAACTTGGAGTGACAATGGCAACGGCACTATTGACCTAAAATGGGATACTCACACTAGTGCTAGTACAGTGTGGTTTGTGGTTGATGGTGATTGGTTATTTCTTAATAATGATGAATACAGTAATTGTGAAGTGATGTCTCGAGTTAGTATGGAGAATGATGCGTGGTCTAGCACAGTTGATGCTCTGACTCTTCCTCAAATTTGTGAAGGTATTGGTTTTGATGAGCCGGAAAATCCCCAATACCAGTACGGTGTAACCGACCATTCGTCACAGCCAAGCAATGGAACAAATGATGAATTGATGAATCTATTCTTCGTAACGAGTCCCGGTGCCATCAACTGGACGAACCTTACAGTTCAAATCACGAACGGGGACGGGGTTTCAGTGATTTGCACCACTGATAATAGCACAGACTGCGCCATCATCCAATCCGGCTCAGATGATAACCACTGGGAGGTACTTGAGATTCTGCAGATTGCAGAAAATGGCGCTGACCTATGCAGTGGTCCTCCATGTGAATTCACCATCAAGATCATCGACATACGCACAGGGATCAACCTTCTGGGGAACGATGCCGTAATCGTTGAGTGAATCCACAAG
>DTUF01000003.1:0-1559 GCA_012964335.1 Candidatus Poseidoniales archaeon
TTCAATTGTCTTCTGAAATCCATTTGATGAGGGTTGATTCGGCTCTGTGCAGGTGTTCGCCCAGAGTACTTCTAGCAATTCCAATATTAGTAGCGAGTTCTCGCATGGAAATTTTCTTTGGTTCATCGTAATAACCGAGTAAAACCGCTTGACGAACAACCTCTAATTGTCGCTGTCCTAAAAGTTCTTGAGCATCGTTCTTGGGATCATCGTGGGTCGTGACTGATACCTTGTCATGAGGCAAGAAAATTTCTACTTGGGCTAAGAATTGACGAATTCCTTCTGGTACGCCGCGGAGAGTGATTTCAACTCCTTCATTAGATATTGAGTAAGGTGGATACACCGCAATGTCATCAAAGGAGATGGCTGAGACAACTAGCGGATGACGATTCATTACGACTATTGCTTCTGGGCCTTCACCGCGCTTAGGTAGAATTCCTTCAAAAGTGAGAAAAGATACATCATTAATTGATTCAAAGTCAGCACCATTTCTCATTTCACAACGAGCTAGTTGGCGTACGCCTTCAGGTTGCACATCTAAATGAGCTACTACCTCAAAAGTTGAGCAGATTTTCAGCAGTTCTGCGAAATCTGACTTCGCTACAGTCGCTGCTGACCAGCGAATCCTTACCTCCTGCACACCCACTGCGTGGGTGGTATCAGATATGACCCTTCGTTTATCTTGGGAAACTAATGGTGGTCGGGTGAGAGTTAATGTGTGAGTATGCACAATGCTCCCTCATGGCAAAGGGTACTGAAGAGGATAGGACTAGATTTCGGGATTTTTCAAAACTAAAGCAACAAGTAAGGGTTGAATCAACCGCAGGTGAACATTCAACCTATTTCCCAGGCGTTTCTGTTGAATCACCGATTTCTGCAGTTGGAGACGTTGATAGCGCAAAAATGGGCATGTTATTCTCAATAATTGGTGGTATGATTGCGCTTGCTTTCGCTATCGGCCGCTTCATGACTAGTGAACTTGATAGTGACATGGAATTCCTCTATCTCGCTATTGGAGCGGGTTTGATGGTATTATTTTCCTATGGATTTGTTGAGGTGCAATACCGTCGCCATCAAACTATCTCAATTGTCCATGATTATGTACTATCATTTGGTCATTTATTCGCTGTACTTGGTGGGTTTTGGTTGTCAAGATGGGGGTTGTTTTTCTATTGTGGGTATTACCCTGATTCAGGCGTGTTATGCAATGGAGTTTCAGGCACTGATGGGTGGATGCCAGGTGAATGGGGTGCACTCGTCCAAGCGTCAATTTTTGTCATGATTGGATATGCTCAGTGGCGTCAGAATGAACGGGTTGGAGCAACAATTTTGCCTCGTTTGGTCACCACTCTAGCGCCGCTTATCGTGTTATTCATTGGCGCTGAAATATGGGTTGATTGGGCCAATGGTTCGATTTCACTCCCTCTGATTATCAGCATGTTGATATTGACTGGTATGGGAATGTGGCTTGGTTCGGTTTCAAACAGAGCCCCTCTATTCCTTTCGTCTGCTTTCCTTTCTTCCGTGATTCCCATAATTTACGAGTTGAAAGTTGGTGG
>DTUF01000003.1:1659-4473 GCA_012964335.1 Candidatus Poseidoniales archaeon
CCTGGTTCTGCGTTTGCATGGACTACTGCGATTATCATGTTTGTTTACATGGTGACTAGGCCGCAAACAAGACGCTGGGTTTCTGATTGGACTTTCTCAATGTTAGCAACATCTTGGTTCTTGGTTGATTGGCTATCATCAAGCGGTTCTACATTTTCAAACTTAGAACTTGACCCAGCGTTCCTAATTGTGCCACCAGCGGCTTTACTTTTCATTGGAGCAATAGCAAGTAGGCATGGCAAACTATCCAAGGCTGCCCATCATTTGATGGTGGTTTTAACCCTCTTATCTCACGAAATGCTGTTTGGGGTTGGATCATATTTACCGCTAATCTTTGTTGTCTACCTTCTAGTACTCGTGCTGCGCGAGGCGAGTAATGTTGAATTGGTAGATCTAGAGGATAGTGAAGCGAGAAAAGAGGTTTCAGTATTGGTGCTAGTGACCGGTGTTTCAATCTTAATTCTAGAATGGATGGGCCGGTTGGAAAGCGGGCTTGGCGATAAGATTGGGATTTCGGGATTGGGTGTTGAAGCACTGATGTTCGCTGTTGTTCTGTACGCTATAGGGCGTTCATTGCGGACGATTGAGTTTGATGTCGGTAAACTCAGTGGCATGCTGATAGATTCAGGTAGCACAGTCTCAGTTTGGGACCCTCAAACAGGGCAATGGTCGTCTCAACCTAGTGCTTCCATTAACCAGCGGATTGGGGAATGGGGACCAGCAATGCGTGGAAGTATGATTCTACCATTGTTGATTTTCTCGTTAGCAGCCACAGGGTCGACTGCGACTTGGACAGTTCTGCTGTTGTTGTTGCCAATTATGGTTCTAATGCGGGAAGTATTGTTTGAGTTACCTCAGGACAATCGTACTAAGGCCGGTGGAGTGTGGTTACTTTTCTTCGTTGGACTTCCCTGGTCATTCCGTATCCATGAGTCGTTGATAGATGCAGGTGGAAGTGAAGTTGTTCCTGCACAAATAATGTTTGATTTGATAATGTTAGCAGGTCCATTACTAGGCCAATTTATGTTGATAAAACAAGGTGTAGTTAAGGAGGAAGGCAAAGCTGCAGATTGGCTTCTCATCGGTGTAATGATGGTGGCATTACTCGATGTTTCAGGAGGTATTTTACTACTCGGCATGATGTTTTTGGCCATGACTCGTGCACTACTACATCGCCGAACAATTGCTATCAATTTATTGCCATTTGCTTGGGCTGCTGGTATTTTGATGTTAATTCAGTTGCCAGTTGCAATCATTGACAGCGTGCCGTTCAGTGCATCACTTTTGACGATGAAGTCATCGTTCGTATTTGGAATTAATTACCCTGCATGGGCCGGAATTGGATGGGTGATTATTGGAGCCATACCATTGATAGGATTTGCTAGGGACCTTAGGCTAGCGAAGGGTGATGATGCGGGTAAGCAAGAAGAGTTTGCACAATACCCCACATTAATTCCAACACTTTCAATTCTAGTAGGTTTGCATCTTCTTGTTTCCGACCCCTATCTACTAGTTCTAGCAGTAGTGGTCGTTGCTGGAATTGGTGCGTGGGCAACAGGCCAGTTAGCAGCATTTTGGGTGTGGCCACCAGCATTTTGTTTCTCATTGATGTTCACAGCGAGTGAACATGATTGGTTTGGAGAAGATGAGGTATTCACAATCGCTTCTCTAGTTACTTGGATAGTGGTGATTCTATTCTGGAAAGGAATTATGCAATCGCGGGCTCCTGAAGCGATTCCGGGCAAATATGTGGCACCTACAAAGGATATGGTTAGATTTGATGCGGAGGCAAAATACCAAGGAACAAGGGATATTTTAGCAAATGTGCAACTTGGTTATGCAGTTATTTTCAGCCTCTTTGGCATGATTGCTTGGGGTGGGATCGCATTTTTGGCCACAGCATTCTTGTTATTTTGGAGAATGTGGAATCAAAGATATGCAAAATTGATGCTGGCAGCTATTTTCCTTCAAGCAATTGCAATTGGAAACACTGCTAATGAAATTGGAAAATATGAATTTGAAGCAATGGGAACTTGGCTTGTTCTATCCGGCCTTGTACTCACTTGGGCGTCGTGGAGAATGTGGGACTTTGAGTGGACAGAGAAGAGTGACGAGGAGATTCTTGACCTGACAAAATTGGCTGGGATCGCTGGAGCGATTTACGTTCCACTAGGCGCTCTTTTCCTCGCTGACGACATTGGGGCGTGGTTATTTGGTTCTGTATTAGCGGTATTTGGTGGGATTCAGATGATGATTGGCTTTGAGCAGGATGAAAAATGGAGACGGATTTACACGCTTGTAGCCATTCCTGTAGGCATCCTGATTGTGGCAGGTGATATATCGAATGGAGTATTGCAAGGTGTGATGTATTTACTAGCGGCTTTGACTCTATTCGGACAGGGATTCCTGTACATGAATCGGGCAGGAGTCATGGTATCAGGCACTGCTGCACATTCTACTCTAGTAACGGAGAATATTGTTCCAGCAAACACTGATGTAACTGAGGTTATAGATGGTGAAGAACCGGAGCCAGTTGAGGTGGTGGAAGAAGTCGTTGAAACCATTTCAGAGTCTGATTCAGTTGATGAGGTATTACCGCAGGTTGAGCCTGAACCAGTTGCTGAAGCATTACAACAGATTGAGCCTGAGACAGCTGTTCCTACTCGATTTCACAGCGGCGAAGGATTTGATATTGAATTACCATCTGATGTATTATTTAGAATCCGCTCTTCACTTCGGGGTGCTACATATGATGGCTACAAGCCGATTGTAAAATGGGATCAACATGGTAGAGTGATTCTTGACTTTGAAGCA
>DTUF01000004.1 GCA_012964335.1 Candidatus Poseidoniales archaeon
TTATCCACATCTGAGGTGTTTACTCATGTGTTCGGTATGATTGGAATACTCGTCCCTTTGTTTGTAATTGGGTTGATGTTCAAAACTTATCAACAACAATCCCGGCTTGAAAATAGCCAAGGCAAAACAGATTCTTTTGAAGAAGAATAGTATTATGTGTGAGTTATTGCGAGTTATTTCACGCAATTTCGTACAATTTCAACGAAGGCTGATAGGCTGTTGCATCAATCTAAATACTAGAGTGAGAGAATGGAACTTGGAAATATAGATAAAAAAATTGCGAACGAAGAAATGAGGGGTAGGACAACAATGAGGAGGACGGCAACAGCTGTCTTGCTGTTGGCGTTATCAGTAATGCTACTACCTGGGATAAATGCAGAAGCTACGGATTCATCCGGATCTTTAACCCAAGGTGATGCTTGGTCATTTACATTTAATGAAGAAGGTTTGGTGACATTTTGGTGTTCACCTCATCCTACGATGACTGGTGATATTCAAGTTGTTCCTGTTGGCACTGAAGGTGCTCTTTCAGGACAAGTATTCATTGAGATAATTGATTATTCCTTCTCGCCTTCTAACATTACAGTAGAGGTCGGGTCAACAGTTACTTGGACAAATAAAGATGATGTGACGCACACTGTCGAGATTGACCTTGAGGGTGGTGACGCTCCAGAAGGAGGGATGATGATGCAACATGGTTCCTCAATGTCATGGACAATGTTCTGGGACATGGCTGGTTGGAAAGGTGTATTGGGGCTCACTTTGGTTTTTGGTGGCTTAATTTTCCTAATCGTAACTGTTGTCAGGGGTAGAAAAGGTGGCTGCAATTATCCAAAACTAGATGTTCAACTGGAAGAATAAATCAGCGGGTTAGATACAAACAAATTGTTTATTTTTCATTTATCTCGCGTGTCAATGATTATGAACGGTTTGCAGGCACGATTCTAAGGTGCAAGGGTGACTTCAGACGGCGGCTTTAGTCCCGGAGAAGGTCAACCCGGCGTTTTTAATCCATTTTGTGGCATTGATGCCTCAGATATCCTCCAAAGTGCCACTCCCGCTGTTGACAAACCCGCTCATGGCAGAGGTGTTATTCTCCTAGCTGATGGATCTCGATTCGAGGGCGAACTTTTTGGAGCAGCAAAAATCGGCGAAGGTGAGTTGGTTTTCACCACCGGGATGACAGGTTTTCAGGAATCTTTGACTGACCCATCTTTTGCTGGACAGGTATTGACCTTTACTTGGCCACTTCTAGGTAATTATGGAGTGGCACCCAGTATTTCAGAATCAGCAGGGGTTTGGCCTCGGGGTGTTGTTTGTCGAGAATGGATTGACCATCCTGACCACCGCCACTGTATTGGTTCTGTGAATGAGTTCCTACTCGCTCATGGGGTCCCTGGGATAACAGAGGTAGATACTAGGGCTCTGACGATGAGAGTGAGAGAACATGGAGTGATTCTGTGTCAGTTTGGACCCCTTGAGATGGAACAAGAGATGCTTTCACGGCTGGAAAAAATGACTTCGCCAGATTTAGAGGACTTGGTTGATGAAGTTAGTAGAGATGATGCCATCCTCATCAATGAGGGGGTTACGGGCTCAGATGGATTGGCCTTACCGCGGGTAGCGGCACTTGATTGTGGAATCAAGTACAATATTCTGCGCCAACTGAGTAACCGATTTGAGGTTCTATGGTGCCCACCTGACATTGGTTATGACACACTTGTTAGTGATTGGCAGATAGATGCACTTTTCTGTTCTAATGGGCCTGGAGACCCTGCTCACGCAGGAAAAGCGATGGCTGCTAGGCAAACATTGGCGGATGGATTGAATGAGAAGATACCAGTAATGGGTATTTGCCTTGGTCATCAACTGCTAGGGCTTGCAACTGGTTTAGAGACTTACAAATTGCGTTATGGTCACCGAGGTGCTAACCAACCCGTAGTTGATTTGGTGACAGGTAAAGTAACAATCACTAGTCAAAATCATGGTTTTGCTGTGAATCCTAGAGGTGAAAAGCCTCTAGCACCTCATCCAATTTGGAAAAGTCAAGGTGCGCCAACAACCCTTTCGGAGGCAAAAACAGAAGTTCGCTTTGTCAATGCTAATGACCGAACGGTGGAAGGTTTGGATGTTGTTGGCCGGCCAGCGTTTAGTGTTCAATATCACCCAGAGGCTTGTCCAGGGCCACATGATGCCGAACCATTGTTTGACCGGTTTTCAGAAATTGTGGCTAAAGAGATGTCTGGGCAATTACCTAACTCAAAGAGAGGTGGTGCATAATGCCTCGCCGTGACGACCTCAAGAGAATCATGATACTTGGTTCTGGTCCAATCAAGATTGGTCAAGCCGCTGAATTTGATTTCTCAGGCTCACAAGCCTGTCGTGCTTTGCGTGCAGATGGCTACGAAGTCATACTAGTCAACAGCAATCCAGCAACAATTCAGAATGACCCTGAAATGGCAGACCAAATTTACATTGAACCTCTTCTTCCTGATGTAATTCGCAGAATCTTAGAAATTGAGCGACCAGATGCATTGCTTGCTGGAATGGGCGGTCAAACCGCGCTGAATTTGGCATCATCTTTGGCTCACGACGGCACATTAGAGAAATTAGAAGTTGAATTAATTGGTTGCGACCTTATCGCTATTGATGAAGCTGAAGACCGTCATTTATTCAATCAAGTTTGTAGTGAAATCGGGTTACCGATTTGTGAAGCCCACGCCTGCAACTCAATCAATGAAGTACTATCTGCGGCAGAAAAAATCGGTTCTTTCCCGCTGTTGGTTCGCCCAGCATTTACTCTAGGGGGCTTAGGGGGGGGGACTGCGTGGAATCGAGGTGAATTAGTTGAGATTGCTAGTCAGGGTATACTCCACTCACGAATTGGCCAGGTGCTCATCGAAGAGAGTATTTTGGGGTGGCAAGAACATGAGTATGAGGTCATGCGTGATGCTGCAGACAACTGCATAATTGTCTGTACAATGGAAAATATTGACCCGATGGGTATTCACACGGGTGAGTCTGTGGTGGTTGCCCCTCAGCAGACGCTATCTGACCGTGACCATCAGATGTTGAGAGATGCAGCACTCCGTTTGATTCGCCGCCTTGATATCAAAGGTGGATGCAATGTTCAATTCTCTTTCAACCAAGATACCGGTGAGTATGTAGTGATTGAAGTAAATCCGAGGGTTTCTCGCTCATCTGCTCTTGCTAGCAAGGCGACCGGATATCCGATTGCTAGGATGGCGGCGCTAATTGCTGTTGGTTACACTTTAGATGAATT
Source organism: Candidatus Poseidoniales archaeon (assembly GCA_012964335.1). Lineage (GTDB taxonomy): Archaea > Thermoplasmatota > Poseidoniia > Poseidoniales > Thalassarchaeaceae > MGIIb-Q1. The sequence continues at coordinate 3,284 of DTUF01000004.1, forward strand.
ACCAAATCCAATTACTGGTGAAGGAACAACAGCAGCTTTTGAGCCAACTCTAGACTACTGTGTCGTCAAGATTCCACGTTGGCCTTTTGACAAGTTTAGAACTGCTGATAGAACTTTAGGAACTTCAATGAAATCAACTGGAGAAGTTATGGCTATTGGCAGATGCTTTGGAGAAGCGTTTCTCAAGGCATGGGCATCGCTTGAGTATGGACCCCCACATCCTAGACCACTTACCATGGCTGATATTTCTGAGGGCGAGGGAATGGGTGAAAGGGCGATTGAGTCGCTTCCCGATCACATTCTTGAGGATTGGATTAGAATTGCCACTGACCGGAGAATGGGTGCTCTTTACGAGTCTTTCAGACGAGGATGGTCTGTTGATAAGGTAGAGGAGATCACCTCAATTACGCGCTGGTTTTTACACCAGTTTGAGAGAATGGCAGCGATTGACAATGAGATTGTCGCTGCTGGGAAGAGTGGATTGAAAGCCGCTGACATTTCCGTTTCAAGTATGAGATATTGGAAAGCAAATGGTTTGACCGATGCTCATATCGCAGATGCTTTGGCTGGATATCCGGCCTCAGGATGGCGTATCAAAGAAACTGGTAAGACTGAGTTTGATGTTATGGCTCGGCGCCATGAATTAAACATGCACCCTGTCTATAGAATGGTAGACAGTTGTGCTGCTGAGTTCGCTGCTGTAACCCCTTACTATTACTCAACTTACGAGCCAAATGGACAATCAGGGATTGATAGAGTAACTCAGAAGAGGAAACTAACTCCTTCAGGTGAAGAAGCAAGAAGGCTGGTTGTAATCGGTTCTGGTCCCATCCGCATTGGGCAGGGAATAGAGTTTGATTATGGTGCAGTACACGCGGTACAAGCGATTCGTGAAGTCGGTCATGAATCGATACTCATCAATAATAACCCTGAAACCGTTTCAACTGATTTTGATACATCTGACCGCCTCTATTTTGACCCGCTAACTTTAGAGGCGGTTGCTGAAATCCTGTTAAGAGAAGGCGCAGATGGTATTTTGCTCCAATTCGGTGGTCAAACTGCAATCAATTTAGCCCTGCCACTTGATGGAAGATTAGAACATCTAACAACACTAGGCTTGAATTTGCAATTAGAAGGAACTTCACCTGATGCAGTTGATGAGGCAAGCGATCGGGAACGCTTTGAAGCGTTTGCAAAGAGAGCTGAATTGAAGATGCCAAGAGGTCAAACTGGTAGCACTCCTGAAGAAGTGAGGGCAGCAGTACAAGAGATTGGATTCCCTGTTCTAATCCGTCCATCATATGTTCTTGGTGGGCGAGGTATGGAGATACTTACTAGTGAAGCACAACTAGATGCATACATGCAAGAAGCATTCTTAGCACCAGATAAACCATTGCTTGCAGACGAATATTTAGGCCACGCAATTGAACTTGATGTGGATGCAGTATCTGATGGGACCGAAGTACTGATTGGAGCCATTATGGAACATTTGGAAGAGGCTGGAATCCATTCGGGAGATTCAACTTGTTTCATACCTCCTCAACACGTTAGTGATGAGATTCTCGCTCAAGTTGAAGATTGGACAGAAAAAATCGGGCTAGGGCTCAACATCATCGGTTGTTACAACATTCAATTCGCTATATGTAAGAACGAACTTTACGTCTTGGAAGTTAACCCCAGAGGCTCTCGCACTTTCCCATTTGTAGCAAAATCAACCGGTATACCCTTGGCTAGGATAGCGGCACATGTGACCATTGGCGCGAAGTTGGCAGATTTGGAAATTCCAAAACGAACTGTTGGGCTTGTTTGTGTCAAAGCACCAGTCTTCCCATTCATAAAACTCAGAGGTTTGGACCCAGCACCAGGGCCAGAAATGAAGTCAACTGGTGAAGTGATGGGTAGTGATGTAGATCCAGCGCGTGCATATCTGAAGGCGAGGCTTGCGACCGAGTTGCCGGTTCCTATAGGTGGCGGAGTTTACCTGACTGTCAAGGATGGAGATAAAGAAGGGTTAGTGCCAATCGCAGAGAAACTTGTTGGGATGGGTTTCTCACTTTACGCCACGACCGGTACCTCAAATGCTCTGAAAGCAGACGGAGTTCCTGTTGAAAGGGTGTTCAGAATTGCTGAACAACAATCACCGGATGCCTTGGATTTGATGAGGGAGGGTAAAATCAACTTAGTGATAAATACGCCAAGTAAGAGCGGAGGAGCAGTTCTTGACGGGAATATGATGCGCAGGTTAGCAGTTGAATTGAACATCCCGTTTGTAACCACAATGTCAGGGGCATTTATGGAAGCGGAAGCGATTGAAGCTATGCTGGATGGATTACCTGAACCGAGGGCACTCAAAGTTGATTATCTGAAGTGATTACAAATTAATTCACTAAGGCAATATGGAAATAAGATGGCCTTAATCGCAAATTGGTAAACATGAGTGACAAGAAACCAAAACGACTTGGAAAATTTGCTTCAAAAGTTGGTGGGGCTGGAAAGGCTGCAATGAAGAAGAAGGCTGCAGATGCAGTAAAATCGGCTGCAAAAACCGCTGCCAAGCCGGTGACAGATGTAGTTAGTGCAAAGGCCTCAGAACTCACACAAAAGGCAACATCGGCAATTGAGGAAAAGGCTACGGAAATGGTCAAAAAACAGATGAAAAAGGAAGCCAAGAAAAAATTCTTTGGCCGCTGATGTACATTAATAATAATCAATTTAATGGTGTAACTTGATTTTTCAAGTCAATCAGCAAGCATCGTATGCTTCTATGATGTAACGAGTTGAAGGACTAGTCCAAGCAAGTTCACTCAGTCCATCTTCGCCTTCCTTGGCATATATTCTTACGACATCTTGCACCCGTACATTCCCATCACTTGAACGTGCTAGAATTGACTTTGGCTTGAGAGGTTTACCTGTACCATGAGGGTCATAAATCGTGTCTAAAGCCTCATCAAGGAACCAGTCTGGTTTGTCTTTCTTTGCTCCCTCGTATTTCTTTGATATTTTCGGCCCGCCACCAAATAGAGCCGCTGCTCCACCAACTTTCCCACCTGCTTTTCCCTTGGGTTTGGCTGTACGTGTTGCAGTTTTCTTCGCTTGGCGTGTGTCAGACGCAGCAACAGCTTCGGATTTGTACTCTTTTTCTAGTTCTGCGCGTACCTTTTTACGAATTTTTGGTTCTAGTTCTTTAGCCAACTCTTCTTGGTCAACATCAGCTAATTTTTCTTCTAGTTGTTTGTTAGAAATTTCAAGAGAATCCATTGCTTTCAGATAATGGGCAGCGATTTGGACTAGAGATGCTTCCATAGCCGCTTGTGCTTGAACTTGCACAACCTCAGCAGAATGGTCCCTCCATTTCTTCCATTGTAGATTACTGTGAGATAGAATATCTGAACCACACTTTGGGCAAAATGATCTCTTAGGTGGTTTTAGTACGGGAATTGCCCGTAAATCCTCATTAGTAAGATTAGTTTCATCAATTCCACCGTGAGATATGTCGTGAATATGGTGACTTGCCTCCATGCCCAAATCCATTGCTTGCTTGAATATCTGATCGGATGTGTTGACTCTACCTGCCATCACCATCCCCCAAGCGTCGCTTTCCTGTGAGACTAAGGCAACGGCTGCGGCTGCGGCCGGACTTGAGACAAATGTTGAGGTGACAGCAGGTTCAGATGATGGTTTAGGTTTCATCGCTTGTTGTTGGGCTTCTTCAGCGGCTTCTACGGAAGATGCAGCGATTCCAAGTTCAATTGGATTTGCACCATCTTCAATTTTAGCAATCAAGTCAAATTTTTCTGACATTGAGAGGTCATCTCTACTTTTGATAGAGTCTTTTAACGATTTCACATCATGCCCTGTTGATGTAATTGGGCCATCCGCCTCGAAGTCATTTCCACATTGTAAACAGAACTTCGCGATGGCTTCGTTTGGGCCTTCGCACTTGGGGCAGTAGACCGTCATCAGGTGCGTACACGCACCCATCCCATTTCAAACATAATGCTCACGCGTGTTAAAGGAGGGGGTTTTCTTAGACTAGTTTAGTTGGTCAAGAAGTCTATTTACATTATCTTGTCCTAATTCAACCAGAAGGGCTGCTAATTTAGGGCCTCTATCTCTTTTTAGTAATGCTTGATAAAGAGTTGTAAACGCTTGACGTGGCTCTAATGTTGAGTTAGATATCGCCTCTCTAATAGTTGCCAATAGGCTATCTTCAACCCATTCAGAATTTGCTAACATCTCAGAAAATATCTGTAGGAATTCAAGTTCATTTGAGGTGAAATCAGCGGAATTTATTGAATCTGCTAACTGAATCCGCGCGTTGCCGGGAAACCACTCCGAATCAACCCAATTTCTCATTCTTTTTACTCGGTCAACTAATCGCTTATCAGGCTGATTCACATCAACCCCATGGGTCCTCGCTAAGGATGCCAATAAGTCTTCATTTTGTGATTTAATCTGGCATAGTGTTGAAAGGTGACTGAATGAGATTCCAAGACTTGAATCATAATCCGTTCCGGAACGGATTCCTTGAGCCAACTCGAATTTTCGGGCTTCATCAATCAATTGCTGCTCTTTACGACTGCTTTCACCTAGGTTTTTATGGACAATTTCGCTCAATTTACTATGATATCGTTGCTCTAATCTTTCATACTCATCAGCTAATGAAATCAAACCTTCACCAGGGTCAAAATCAATGTGCTTGCTAGGTTTTACACGAGTAATTAGGTAGCGCATTATTTCTGGAGGTACGATATCAAGGAGTTGTTTGCCACTGACGGTATTTCCCTTACTACTAGCCATTGCACCTTTGCCCTTGAGATAGATCCATTCGTACATCATTCCCATAGGTGGGTCAGAGCCAAAAATTGGTGCTAGGTGTTGCCCTGTATCCCATGAACCTCCTGCTGCAGAGTGGTCTTTTCCATATCCTTCAAAGGTGATGTCTAACCAATGCCATCGCGCCGCCCAATCTAACCTCCAAGGGAGTTTACCTCCGCCTTTTTCGATATTTGTTCGGCCGGTACGTCCGTCTTCTGAAACCCATTCAACCCATGGCCAATCGCAGTTGGTCACTTTGATGCCATGCATTTTTCCTTCATCGTCTGTGGGGTTGTATGGGAACCAATCATCATCGAGAGGGCGTTGTGAGACTTCTGAAATTATATCACGAATTTTCACTCGGTTGTCGATTGCAGTTTTTACTGATTCAGTATATTTTCCCTCCAAGTATGCTGCATGAACATCTACAACACGATATTCTACTCCAAGATCATCTAAGGCAGAGAAAAACGGTGACAAGAAGTAATCTGGATAACTACCTTCTCCATCTGGGGACGGAAGTGTCGCCAATGCTTTTCCCACATGTTGCCCATATTCTTGTTCATTGAGAAAGGGGTAGACTTTACGAAGAGGGTCCGCAGTATCTGCGATATAGATTAATTCTGCATCTACTCCTATTCTTTCACAAGCACGAACCACCAAGTCTGCTGTCAGAACCTCTCGCATGTTTCCAACATGGATTGGACCAGACGGTGTTATCCCAGTAGCGACGACATGCGAATCACCTTGCTCTGCCAATCGCTCAGCGATGACATCTGCCCAGTGCATCTATCACACCTACTTAGACTGAGACGGCTCTGATTAGACCGCGTAATGGGACTCCAGCGATTTCATTCTTTTCGGTCTTGTTAACCATGACTAGGCAAAGAACAACTTCAGCACCATCATTTTGTAACACTTCAATAGCTCTTCGCATTGTTTCGCCGCTATTGAAAAGGTCGTCAACGATTACCACTTGTCTGCCACCGACATTTGCGTATTTGTGGGATAAGGCCCCGCCTTTATCACCAACCGCACTTCGGAATATCGAAACTTCAGCACCAATTTGTTCAGCAACAGATTGGGAGAAGAAAATTCCATTGAGGCTGATACCTACAACGGTATCAATTCCATCAGGATGGTGTTCATCAATAATATCAGCCATAATCATGCCGATTGCATCAATTCGTTGAGGTCTAACACCGATTGACCGCCAACCAATCCTAACATCATCTGGCTTCGCCTCAGGTGCAGAACTGCCTTGTAACCAAGTGATTGTAGATTTTGAAATAGACATCTCATCAGCAATTTGCTGGTCGTTCAACCCTTCTTCTCGTAGGGCAAGGACTCTATCCCTCAATTCATCAACACTCAATGCCATTCGCACTTAAGGATGAGTAGGACCGTAATGAACCCACCGCCATAGGCGGTGTTAAACAACTCAATATGCGAGTTGTCCAAAGTCAACGGTAAAGCAGTAGAATTCAATGTTAATAGATTTCAAAAAACAGTTCAGATTTATTTTGATAGTATCCTAGTAATAAGATGGCGGTCTGAGGGTAAGTTGTGGGTCAGAATCTGCCAGTGCTTCCAAATCCACCTTCACCTCGTTCGGTATCACCTAGGTCTTCCGCGTTTACCTCAACAAACGAGACTTGTGGTACAGGGGAAATCACCAGTTGCGCTACTCTCTCACCTTTGGGGATGGTGTACGAATCACCTTCACCAATCCAGGTTAGTAATACCATCAATTCTCCTCGATAGTCAGCGTCTATAGTTCCTGGTGCGTTAGGTAAAATCAATCCTTTTGCGGCTAAGGAAGAGCGTGCTCTAACTTGTCCTTCAAACCCTGCGGGGATTGCGATTTTCAGTCCGATTTTGACCTTCACAGCAACACCCGAGCCAACAACTGTTTCCTCAACTGCTCTCAAATCCCAACCAGCAGCTAGTGAAGAGCCTTGAGTTGGTGTTTGAGCATCGGCATGAATTTTTACAAATTGGACGGTCACTTGCTCTCGCATCACTTCCTGCGGAGCGCGTCAAGGCTGTTGAATTAACGGTGGGCTTAACAACGGTGCGCAGGTCGGCGAATTCAATGGCAGACTTTGACTACGAGTCACTTCTCGACCGAGCCCGCGACAACATACCCCAAGAGTTGTCGTCATCTGAGCGTTGGAAACTCCCAGAACCAGATGTAATGATTGAGGGAAGCCAAACGATTATCCGCAATTTTGGTGATATCATTGACATGATGGATAGAGATGGAAATCATGTTTATCATTTTTTGCAAAATGAACTAGGTACTTCAGGCTCAAGAGAAGACCGGCGTGTATTACTAAAAGGTAGAATCCCTCCTAAGAGAATCCGTGAAAAGTTGGGAAATTATGTAAAAACCTTCATTTTATGTGGTCAATGCAATGCTCCAGATACACGATTCATCAAGGAAGATAGAACGACTCTTCTCAAGTGTCAAGCTTGTGGTGCAACTCGCCCAGTTAGATTATAATCAACCATTTGGCTTACGATTTTAAATTCGCTTCTGCTTCTGCAATTGATATTCTTACTGCCATCACTGTATCTGGTGTTACTGAGATGCTTGAGATTCCACAATCAATTAAGAATGCAGGGAATTCATCAGGGTGGTCTGACGGTGCTTGGCCGCAGATTCCTATTTCAAGTCCAGATTCGGTGAATTTTCTGACAGCATCCCTAATCATTGATTTCACCGCTGGTGAACGTGCATCAACTGGATGCTGATAACCTTCTAAATCGTCTCTAGATACAGCATATACTGTTTGGACTAAATCGTTTGAACCGATTGAACCTCCAAATAATTCCATTTTTTCTATGAAATTATCAGCATCTATCACATTGGACGGTAATTCAACCATCACAAATAATGGCACATTTGAGTCAGGTCCAACATTGTGTTCGTTCAGTAGGTGCTTGACCGCCTCGCCTTCTTCAGGCGAGCGGCAAAACGGCACCATCAACTGAAGATTATCTAATCCAAAGTCATGCCTGACTGAAGCCATCGCTTCAAGTTCCATCTCAAATGCTGGCTTGAAATTTTCATCAAGGTATCGTGAAGCTCCACGCCATGCAATCATAGGATTCTCTTCATTAGGCTCAAAGATTCTGCCACCGAGAAGTTCGCGGTATTCATTTGATTTGAAATCCGATAGCCTGACAAGCACTGGACGCGGATGGAATGCTGCACAGATTAATCCGACACCTTCGCGGAGTTTATCGATGAATAGTCCACGTTTATCGTCGTATGACCATGCTCGTCTTTCAACTGCTTCAACTGCCGACCGGATTACGGATTCATCAATAATTTCTAGTGCTTCAATATATGGTTGTAGCCCAGCGCCCACCTCGCCGTTCTCAAGATATTCTAACAACTCTTGATAGTGGATAAATGTGAGTGGATGTATCCCAACTTCAGCAGATAGTACGAATTCAATTCTTGCTAAACCCACTCCATCAACCGGTAATAGCGAATCAGCAAGTGATTTAGTTGGAAACCCAACATTCAACTTTATCTTGGTGTTTAATTTGACACTTGAATCAACCTCAATTTCTTCAATTTCAAAAGGATGATTTCCTGAGTATATGAATCCAGTATCGCCTTCAGCACAACTTCCCGTGACGGTAGCCAAATTCTCTAGTTCCATGGCGCCTGCACAGCCGACGATTGCGGGAATACCAAATTCTCGAGCGATGATAGCAGCATGTGATGTTCTGCCACCTTTTCGTGTGACAATCAATGACGCTTGTTTCATCAATGGTTCCCAATCTGGAGTAGTCATTTCTGTGACTAAAACATCACCTTCCTCAAAGACTCGGTTTTCGTGAGGGATTTCCTCAATCCGAACGCCCTCTGTAAGCCTTTTCCGAATTGCTCTTTTACCTTCTAAGACCTCTTCGTACGAGCGGTAAGATCTGACTTTACCACATCCGATTCTCTTGCCAACTGCTTGACCAGTAGTTAGAACCAAACCACCTTTCTTGAGTTTCTTAATCAGTGAATCATCCATACTGTAGCGGATTAGTTTAGCAGAACTCGCTTGTGCGTGTACGGTTTCAGGTCTTGCTTGAACGATGAATAATTGGTCCGTAACACCGTCTTTAGCCCATTCAATATCCATTGGTTGCCCATAATGTTCTTCAATTGCTAGAGCCATTTCTGCAAGTTGTCGGCATTCTTGGTGACTCAATGACCAGGCCCTTCTTTCTTCAAGTGGGACACTAGTTGTGGTCACTTCGTTTACGGTCCCATGTGCATATACCATACGGGAATCTTTGCTGCCTAGGACGCGGTGAACAATCGCGAAATTACCGCGCCGCAATCCTTCTTTCCAAACAGTGTAGGTATCTGGTGTGACGCTACCTTGTACTACCAGTTCCCCCAATCCGTATGCTGAGGCGATATGGATAACTCCTCGATGGCCTGAATCAGGGTCAATCGTAAACATCACACCTGAACAAGCCTTGTCAGACCTTGCCATCTTCATTATCACAACAGCGATTGCGCTATCTAGTGGATTCATTTTCTTCTCAAGTTGGTAACTAATTGCTCGCTCCGTAAACAGACTAGCAACACATTGTCTCCACTTTTGGATAACGGCCCTCTCGCCACTTACATTGAGAAAAGACTCGTATTGGCCAGCAAATGATGCTTCGGCAGAATCTTCTGTGGTTGCTGAGGAGCGAACTGCAACATCTGCACCTTGACCATATTCTTCACACAATTGGCCGTAAGCGGTGATGATGGCTTGTCGAATAATTTCTGGGACTGGCGTGTCACGAACAATCGCTCTCGCTAATGAGGCTCTGCCGTGCAAATTGAGGTGGTCACTTGGGTCTGCTCCTATGAGACAAATTTCCAATGCATCTGACAGGGTTGTGCAAGCTATTGCTTGTTCACGAATATCTTCAACACCTTCTGGATTTCGAACATTGTCCCAAGTTGATGCTGGGACTTCTGTATTGACAAATTGTTGAAAGGCTTCAACTGTAACATTGAAGCCGTTAGGAACTCTTACTCCTGCAGTTGTGAGATTACAATACAATTCACCTAGAGAGGAACCCTTTCCGCCAACAGTTGCAGAATCTGCCATGCTGACTTCACTGAACCATTCAACTAATTTCGCAGTTACCAAGCGATTCAACCCCACACCGACCATTGCCGGCGAAAAGATGCTGATTAAGGGGGTAAATAATGATGGGGTAGTGCAAAAAGTAAACTATATGGTCACTAGATTATTTTGGACGGAAATTTATCAATACTTTTCCACGGTTTTTCCTGTCATGAATATACTGTTGAGCAGAGGCAACATCAGTATAGTGAAACACCTTGTCTACAATAGGTGAAATCTCACCTCTTGTGAGCATATTAGAGAGTTCTTCCATGTGCCCTTTGAGAACCTCATGGTCCGGCCAAGTTCCCATGTGAACTCCGAAAACGGCCTTATTAGAACTCATCATTCTCATTGGGTCAAACTTAGGCATACCCCAAAGAAACCCAAGTGCAGCTCGAAGTGAGCGCTTACTTCCACGGACTGCTGAAGAACCACCAAAGGCGTATAGATTCCCACCATTTCTAAGTGCTTTGTAAGAGCGCAGTAGGTGTTTTCCGCCAACTGGGTCTAAGGCGTGGTGTACTCCTTTACCGCCGGTTTCTTTTTTGCAAACAGCGACGAAATCCTCGGCTTCCCGATCAATATACCTCATACCAAGTTCGTTAACAAAGTCAGATTTTGCAGTAGATGCTGTGCCGATGATTATACCTGCACCAAGTGCTTTTCCGATTTGTGCAGTCGCAGTCCCAACTCCTCCAGCGGCATGGTGAATTAGGATTGTATCATTTGGTTGAAAATTTCCTAAATACTTCAGCATGTGGTACGTAGTCAAGTAAGTGACAGGTAGTGCTGCTGCTGTATCAAAATCTACATCATCAGGTAATTTGAACACACGGTCTGATGCGACCGCAACTTGCTGTGAGTAACCACCCATCCCACATAGTGCCAATACCCGCTCGCCGATAGTGAAGTTCTCAACTCCTTCGCCAAGGGCTGAGATAGTTCCTGAAACTTCGTAACCAGGTGTGAATGGAAATGGAGGGGTCGGTTGGTACAAACCCTGGCGCATCATAAGGTCGGCGAAGTTTATTCCTGCTCGGTGTACTTCAACCACAATTTCGCCCGTGGCAGGGATTGGATTCTCTTCATCAACGATTTTAATGGCTTCTAAACCACCTCTTTGAGTATAGACTACACATTGCATAATCAGGACTCCGGGTGCATCAATAGATTGTTTGCTACAGTTCCTGTTCGTAAATGCTCAAGGAGGTCGGAGATGTTTTCTTCGCCCGTAAGTGTATACCATACACCTTCAGGATAAACTACACATGAAATTCCATTCTCACAATTACTCAGACACCCTGATTTTTGCACGCGAATATTTGAGATACCTTCGGATTTCGCAGCGTTTTTGATTTTCTTCATCAATTCTAAACTTCCTTTTGCAGCACAGCATTCTCGCACCGCATCATCAGGCCTTTCATTGGCGCAAATGAACATGTGATGTCGAAATTTGGTACTCATGGTTTCATTCCACCAGAATATCTAGAGCCTGAATTAGAACATGATCTCGCTCAGAAATACCATCAATATCATGGCTCCAAGTTCTGACAAGGACACTACCCCAATTTAGTACAAATTCAGCGTGATGATTCAACTCTTCACAAACGGCACCAGCTTTGTTGACAAAATCTAGAGCACTAACAAAGTCTGTGAATTTCCAAACCCGTTCGTAATGATGATTGTCAATTAATTCCCAATTCTGATGCATTTTCACCCAATCAACCCCAGACGTGGCTGTCATCAGCCCCAGTGGAATCCTTTTCAACTTCTTCGTGTAATGAGTTTCGGCGCTTCATATCCTCTCGTTCATAGTTCAACAGGTCACGGTCGTCAATGTAAGCCGCTCTCATATGAGCCACTAGGCAGACATCAACAATAACATCCCTAGAGATGTAATGGTAATTTTTGTCAGCAGTGAGAAGTTCGATTGTCAATTTATTAGTGCCCATTAAACGGCCACGCATCCATGGGTCCATCTTTGAAGGTAATGCTCTGGCATCGATTAGGATTTCAACAAGGTCATCTCTTCGAAGTCCAGTTCTTCGTTCAAGGAGAGGACCATTACGAATATCTTGGAATTCAGAAAAGTCAGGTTTCCCAAGATCTTCCCATAATGTAACTGCCCAATCGGGTAGGTCATTTTTCTTGCTCCGACTCCGTTTCTTCGCTGCCAACTCGCCCGCCTCAAATACCCTGAGTAACCCAACCCTTGAAAAGAGAACCCCTTGGAACTAGAATACAAATTAATCCAAATGACGGATTATAATGAGAAATCCAAACCTTTGCATTGAAGAGGGATGGGCGAGCCGCCAACAGCGGAGGGAGTACAATGCCGGTCATTATCTGGAAGAAATTGCCTACTGTTTTGCTCGCTGATGAGCTACTTGACAAGGCCTATAGGCGAGCCACTAAAGCCAAGGATTCAGTTGAAGATACTGATAGATTATTTCGCACACGAAAGCAAATGATTCGCATGATCCAATCAGCTAGCGACGTTTTGGATGCTACACTGAAAGGCTATGTGGCAAAATGGCCATCGCTAGACAAACAGTCCGAATTTGATCGCTCACTCATAGATGCTTCAGTTGGTTGTGATGCTTTTCGCCATCATCTTTCAAACCTACAATGGGCTGCTAACCAAACCATGTCACTTGCCAAGAAGTATGAACAACAAATTCAGAGAATGATGAATATTGATGGCATGCATGTCCGCAGGCGTGAGGCCTATGGCAGAATATCCTCAGTAATTGACCAAGTGAACCCTTCTCTGTTGTGGTTGAACCGAGCAAGAGACCAGTTGCGAGAATTACCATCAATTGACACTTCTGAACCCTGCATTGTTGTTGCGGGCTCCCCAAATGTAGGCAAGTCAGCTCTGATTGGTGTGTTATCAAGTAATGAACCAGAAGTAGCAGCGTATCCATTCACCACTAAACAGTTACATGTTGGTCATTTTGAACATCGCCGGCGTGTTTACCAAATGGTTGACACACCTGGACTGCTTGACAGACCTATGGAAGACAGAAATAATATTGAGATGCAAGCAATTGTTGCCTTAGAAAATATAGGCTCAATTGTATTATTCTTACTTGACCCAGCCGAGCATGGTGGTACATCTATGGAATCCCAAGAAAATTTGTTGGCTGAAGTTGCGGCCTTGTTACCACAGACTCCACTCATCGTTGTTGATGGTAAGGCAGACTTACTGAAAATTGACACTGGGGTTAATCCAGTATCTGGTCATCTATGTATCTCAGCAACTGAAGGCTACGGGATTGAGCAGTTGCGAGAAGAATTAGTTGCTAGAATTGCAGCAGATGATATTGGTGACCCACTACTACTTCCTGAAGGATGGCACCGTTCAGACCGTTGAATTGCAAAGAACTCGTAACAACTTGAACTCAGTTAGTTGCAGATATATGTCCACAGCGGGTACAGTATATCTTGTATCCATATTGACTGCTTTCCAGCCCTTCAATAGAAATTGCAACTCCGCAACCCTGACACTTGAAACCCGGCATGACCAATCCTCACCTCTCCCGAGTAGCATAGGGTTCTTCAACGGTCCGACTAATCGTTGTCACGTTTTATGAACTTTAGAGGGAAGGCCATTTGCACACCTGCGAGGCACAATACTACACCTACCACACCTAGAATAAGCATCGGGAAAAGAGCCATACCGGCGCTATACGAGTATGTCACTATGTTAGTGTCAAGCGAAATAGTGCCAGCGCGCCCACCAGTAATGAATCGTGTATTGCCAGGGTCTAAGTCCCATTCTAATCCAGCCTCAGAATTAGGGCCGCCAGCTATAATGTCAAAATCTGATGCAGTACATCCGGTCAAGCCTTGATCATTTGGACTGCATTTCTCCCAGTCAATATTATCAGCATCAACAATTCCAATCCACGCTTCGCCACTATGGTCCCAGTTCATTGACACTGAAACATCAAGGAGCATGAAAGGCTGGGGAATTGATAGGTTATCTTGATTCATTCCGACCTCACAATTTTCATCTGAACCGGGCGCACAAGGTGGGATTGGAACCCCAACTGTACTTGAATCCGAAGAGTAACCTATTGCACCAACTAGCACTAGAATGATGCAAATTACACCTGTAATCATCGGCAAGGCCGACATGATACGTACCATCATCAAACCATACCTGCGGGTTTCGGTGAATCAATCCTTCGCTTTCAAATCTCTTGCTAAATATTCTAGAACTAGGTTAGTATGGGAAATAAGAACAACATAATTGCAATTGCTGGGAATAAATAAAGCATCAAATTAAGGCGTTTCCTAGACTTTTCCTGCCTTGCGTGCTTGTCTGAACAAGGTTGGTCCCCACAGTGTGCTGGGTCAGCGTCTAGAGGAATTGGGGTGTGACAAATTACACAGTGCCGATGGCGCGCAATGTACTTCGGGTTTTTCGGATTCTCAGAGATTTGTTTTACTACCTTTTTTGTTGTCTTTGCAGTATCTGCAATTGCTTTCTTCAAACGCTCTTCCATTCGTCCCATTAATTCACCCCGATGATAGTCCCACGGAAGGTTTCTCCGGCTATGCACTTTGCTAGTCGTTCTAACTCCCTGCCATTAAGTAATGCTAGTTCTATACTATTGTCTATAGCAATTTGTACACCTATCGGGTCAATTACTACATTAGGGCCAGCACCACGATGTTCTGGCGGGCCTACAATTGATTGTAATTCAGCTAATGTCAGTTCCTCAAATGCGATAGCATCTGGATTTGTTTGAGGGGCTTTATCATACACAAAATCAACATTGGTTACTATTGTACATCGTTCGGCGCCGCTATCAACTGCGAGATTGATTGAAACAGCATCTGTTGTGTGACCCGGTATTGTCCCGCCCATTACTACCACGTCATGGTTTTGAAGAGATTCTGTAGCGCTAGCAGTTGTTTCTGGTACATTTTCTGAAACATCTACACCTACTGATTTCAACGCTGCAGCGAATGTTGCTGCATTGAGCCGAGTTGCGGCAATACCAACCAAGTCAAGGTCAAATGTGTCAGTTACTCCTGACTTGCGTGCCGCGGCAATATTTTCGCGAGCTAAATGGCCCCCACCAACGACAATACCAATTTTGGTTCCTTTGGATGCAGTTTGAGAAATTATTGTGCTAGCAGAATCAATCCACTCCTGGTTAATTTCACCATTGTCATACATCAGACTGCCACCGAGAGCAACAATGACAACCTGACTCATCACGCTAGCGGTAGTGCCGCCAATTGATAAGCCCGCCCGCTATATTTTAGAAATAAAACCCTTTGAAGATGGGAAAAGTGGTAACGGACAGCATGAAGGATTGATAACCCGCTGGCAATCGCCTAGAACCACAAGGTGGTTCTGATGGCAGACGATTCCGAGAAACAAGCAGCCAAACTTCGGCTAAAGCGAGTTCTTGAAGATTTGATGGAACTCAGGGGGATGGGAACTGAGCTTGTGACTGTCATCATTCCACCGGAGCGTCAAGTCGCTGATGTTCGTCATCAACTAGCAAATGAATCAGGTCAAGCACGTAACATCAAATCAAATTTAACGAGGAAGCACGTCATTGATGCGATTGAATCAGCATCTGCGGCATTAGCAAATCGCCGCAACGCTGGTGAAAAAGGAATTGCAGTATTTACCGGGCATGTCATCGTCGGCAACAACAAATCTCGCATGACAACAATAGTTATTGACGACCCGCCAGAACCATTCACCTCTTTCAGATATCGTTGTGATAGCACTTTTGAGACATCTCAACTTGAAGAGATGCTCATCAATCGTACTGCTTATGGATTGTTAGTAATTGACCGTGGAGAAGGTGCATACGGCATAGCAACTGGAAGTACTGTGTATGTCAAGAAACACATCACTAGTCTTGTGCCAAGTAAGCATAGGCAGGGTGGTCAGTCCCAGCAACGGTTCGAGAGACTGATTGAAGAGGCCGCTGACAAGTTTTTCAAGAAGGTCACTGAACGTGCTTGTGAATATTGGTTACCCATGCTCCCAGACCTCAAAGGTGTGATTGTTGGTGGGCCAGGTGCAACCAAGGATTTTGTAATTAACAATGGATATCTCCACCACGAAATTCAAAAAATTGTTAAGAAACCATTGTTTGATGTAGGTTATTCCAATGAAAGCGGTCTTCGTGAATTAGTTCAGAATGCTGGAGATTTAATGGACCAAATCGCTTTGGAAGAAGAGAGAACATTGGTAGATAATTTTCTCAAAGAGATTATGCAGGCACATCCCAAAGCAACATACGGTGAGATGATGCTACGTTCTGCTCTTGACCAAGGAGCTGTTGATACACTATTGCTTTCTGAAGCTTTGAGAAAGAAAACCGTGTTTTTCAACTGCCGTCAGTGCAAACACGAATGGTCAATGACTGTTGAGAAAACTCCTGATATTCCAGATTGCCCTGATTGTCAGGCAAATGCAGATCAAGTGAGGGAAGATTCTAGTAAGGAAATTGATATGTTAGACGAATTTACTGAACTCGCAGGGCAATCAGCGGCTAGTGTGAAGTTGATTTCAACTGATTCAGAAGAGGGTATGACCTTGATGACAGCGTTTGGAGGAATGGCGGCGATTTTACGCTGGTCATGGAGTTGATGAGATGCGTCAGTTGAGTGAAGTAATTCGCGGCACAGTTTGGGATGCCCTAACTGAAATGGGTGATGAAAACCCAGATGACACCTTAGCCCATCTTACAACACCTCGCCACGCAAACCAAGGTGACCTTGCATTGCCTTGTTTTGCTTTAGCAAAAGTGATGCGAAAATCCCCTCAAGATATTGCTGCAGATTTAGCGCAAAGAGTTGCCACTGTTTTGACAGCAATTGACGGATGCAGTGAAGTTGGCAGTGATGGTGGATTTTGCAATTTTTATGTTGAGGTTGAATGGTTAGCAAACCAAATAATGGCTGATATTTTCAATAACCCTGAATCAGTTGGACATTTCCGCCCTTCTTCATCTCTACTGATTGAGCATACATCTGCAAACCCCAATGGGCCTTTTCACGTTGGTCGTTCAAGAAACGCAATACTCGGAGATACTTTCGTGAGGATGCACCGCCTTGCCGGTGATGATGTCAGAGCAGAATACTATGTTGATGACATGGGTAAACAAGTTGGGATTTTGGCTTGGGCGCTTGAGAATTTAGATGACGACAGAGTGAGCGAGATTTTGTCCGCAGAAGATATGGATGAAGCACCAAGTCACCCGCACAAAGAGGACCACAAAAGAGTTCGATACTATCAAGCAGCAAATCTGCTGAAAGAAGTAGATCCAGATGTAGAATCTGGTGTCACAAAGTTAGTGCAAGCATCAGAAGAAGCTGATGCAGAGGTTCTTGCAATTTTTGGTTCGGCTTATCAGCCAGTCCTTGATGGGATGTTAGAAACCTTAGAAAGACTTGGCATTGTGTTTGATTCCTTCACAAAAGAATCGAGATTCATTGTTGATGGCTCGGTAGAGATTATCATGGATAAACTTGGGAAGAGCGAGTTGCATGGTACAGCAGAAAATGGTGCACATTTCCTAGAACTAGAAAGCCGAGGAGTACAAGGCAAATCAACAAAATTCTTCTATCAAAGGGGCGATGGTTCATCTCTGTACGCAACTAGAGATATCGCTTATCATCAGTGGAAGTGGGGTGATGCGGAGCGTCTTGTGAATATTCTTGGTGAAGACCACCGTTTGCAATCCCAACAGGTTGGAATTGCTCTTGATGAGTTGGATATTCGCAATCCCGAAGTTATTTTCTATGCGTTTACAAAATTACCCGATGGTAAAATGAGTACTCGACGGGGGAATGTTGTCTACATGGACAATCTATTGGACGAAGCCTGTTCTAGGGCAACAGCGATTGTTGAAGAAATGAGAGACGATCTCAGCGCAGGAGAATTAGCCGCAATTGGCGAGGCTGTCGGACTCTCTGCTGTGCGTTACAATATCATCCGAGTTTCACCAGAAAAAGGGATAAATTTCCGTTGGGAAGATGCTCTCAGTTTTGATTCGGATTCTGCTCCATTCATTATGTACAGTCATGCTAGGGCTTGTTCAATAAGTGGTAAACTAACTGCTCAAGGCCATGATGTTGAATCTCTTGTTGCAAACGCAGTGGCAAATGGCAACTGGTCTAATCTCTCTGATTCAGCCTCTGGATTGATGAAGAGAATTGCAACATTCAGTGAGGCGCTAGATGGGTCAATCAAAAGTCAGCGCCCAAATCTATTCTGTTCCTATCTACTATCTCTAGCAACAGAATACAATCGATTTTACCGCGATAATCATGTGCTGGTAGAAGGTGAGGTCAATAGTCAGAATTTGGCATTGTCAGAAGCCGCTAGAATCTTGCTTTCAGCAGGATGTTCTGGGCTAGGAATAGTTGCCATAGAATCAATGTGATTCAAAGGTCTTCCATTAGTTCGCTACTCATTGTTGAATGACGCTTTCGTCCTGAAGCAGTCACGGCTCCCCGCATTTCAACTAAGCCGCGAATACCAAGATTGTAACTCTCAACACGTTTTGTCCACTGAGCCGCAGGCCAGCCACAATCCCATCTGCCTTCTTCAACATTATTTTCATCAACCCAAGCCGAACATTCTGGCCGGTGACAACGTCCATTTTTCCCATCTCGCGTTCCTTTGTAATTCGCTTCACCCAATTCTTCCCAAAAGGCTGAACGTTCACAAATTGGGCATGGACGTCG
Source organism: Candidatus Poseidoniales archaeon (assembly GCA_012964335.1). GTDB lineage: Archaea > Thermoplasmatota > Poseidoniia > Poseidoniales > Thalassarchaeaceae > MGIIb-Q1. The sequence goes on from DTUF01000004.1 coordinate 21,979, forward strand.
CCGCATTCTTCCTAACTCAGTATTAGGTTCTTCACCAACATAGTCAATCTCCCAAACCTCAACATAAGCCTCAACAAACTCAGTATTTTCAGCGCGGGCAAAGAAGGCTCGCAGGACATCCCAGGCATCACTTTCTTTGGAAGTCACTCCTAGCGGGGTGGGAACCTCATCAACATTGACTACGCTCGGCATGAACACCTGTTTCAGGTCACTCATCACACATCGGTGCGAGCCCTACCCCATGAAGGTGGCGTCAAATTTGTTGCTAATCACTTGAACCATTCAAGAACCGCACCAACTCGAGCACCCATTACCGAGTCAAGCCATTCGCCACGTGAAAAAAGGATAGAGAAGGGTAACACACTAGCTTCGGCAGCAATTTGAGGAAAAGAGGTTTTGAATCCAACAGTTCCTGGGCTATCAAGTACTATCTTTGCTACAGGAAAATCATTTGTTGCTAATGTTTTAACAAATGGGTCACAGTTTTCACAACTGTTCCGCGTGAGAATGAGAACCGCATCTCGTTGAGCGATGAATTCTGGCCAAGTGTCATCAGTCAGGATTTCTGCTGCCATTGCTCTTTCGAGTTTCCTCAGCCCTTTATCACTATTCACAACCAGTTAGTGCGCTGCCAGTGATTGAGCAAATCCAATCTGCGTGGCTTGAAACTCTTGTATTTAGAGCGAGGTCTCCGTAGTATCCGTCAGTAGAGCCATGGCTAGTCAATCCAATGACAGTCCACTCACCATTTATTTTCAGATATGTTGGACCTCCTGAATCCCCTGGCACAGATGTGCCTTCAAGGTCTAGTGCAATTGAACTACTGTTCCCAACACCAACATATGAAAATAATCCACCTGAATTTTCACCTTGGGCAAGTGAGTTGTCATCACCTTCTGGGCTGTCGAAGTCATATACGACCCAACCTCCTTGCCATACATCATCACCAGAGTATTTTTTTGGGGGGTCAATGTCATCAGAGAGTCTATCAAGTGTATTTTTCCATGCTCTGCGTTGAGAATAGTAATCTCCAGAGCCATCATCAATTATGCTCCCATAATCACCAAATCCTGAACTGTAAATCAAAGAATCGAGAAAATCATCATCTAATTCTGTAGAGTTTGCCCAAGGTGCTGGAGTTACCCCTTGAATAGATGAAGTCAATTCAATTAGTGCAATATCAACCCCATACTCTAATCCATCGTTTGAATTATCAACACGCCAGCCAGGATGAATATGGATTGCCTTGACATCGTAAGTTGCATCAGGATTTTCATAATCCGAACCAACAGATACGACCCATGCACCGGGCTGCTCTTCCCCATACTCTTCGTCGAGTACCACGTGGCCAGCAGTTAATACCCAACGGTCACCAATGATGACACCACTGCCAAAGTCACTGATAGCAACGGTTGATGAGAAGTCAGGATATCCTTCACTGACTAAGTATGGTTCTCTGTTTGCACCTAAATCTTCGTAGGTTGAGTGCGAAACATCTAATCTATGTCCAAATTCTGGAGGTGGTAAAAGTGCCCAAATAATGGCCCCGAGTAATAGAAGGATTACAATTAGGACGGCAAATATCCCGCCACCTAATAAGAGCCAAAATTTGTTGCTTTTTCGATGTGTTTGAACATACACTATGTTCTGTTGTGCGTAAGCTGGATGCAGAGGTATTGTCGGTGGCAGCTGTTGCTGATGCTGTGGCAAGTTCTGTTGAACAGGAATCCACTTTGTTCCATCCCAAATATAATTCCCATCTTGGCTTAGAACCATGTGTCATTCATCTCGCTCATGGACCCAAATAATGTGGTAGCCAAATCCGGTTTTAATGAAGCCATCAATCGCCTTCAGGTCTTGTTCCCAGACCTTTTTTGAGAAATCGGGAACCATCTGTTTGTAGTGGAACCACCCCAAGTCTCCCCCCTTTGAGCCGGAAGGGCAGGATGAATGTTTACGAGCCATTTTTTGGAATTCTTTTTGAGGTTTTCTAGCAGCAGTAATCTTCTCAACGATTTGAATTGCTTGGGATTTGCTAGCAATCAAAATGTGACTTGCATGTGCTCTCTTTATTGCCATCTAATCAGAACTCCATTCTCATACTTCTCCCCACGCAAGGTATCTTGCATAGGTGCCATAGACGATTGAACTAATCGCTAAACTTTCCTCGTTGAAGCGAGTCATATCATCTGCATATGTGTGATATTCATATGAACCTGAGCCATAGCAGACTAGAGCATGGCCGGGCTTGTCATTATCGTCCAGCATAGTATCATACACAAACGGACCGTGATCTGAATTATATGGCATTCCAGTTGGTGTATTTTTCTCGCCATCTAAGGTTCTGATGTTGATGGTGTAATTTGAAGTCAATTCTGGACGTTGGGATTCTAGCAATGAAACTATGTCCGTAACTTGGTCAACATCGCTTTGATAGTTGCCGAAGAGAGTCAGACTATTGCCTCTTACAGGGTCAATATCAACATGATTCATATCTAAATTAATGTAGATAATAAGGTTGTCAGCCAAGGTTTTTTGATATTTCTCAACCCATGCTTTTGAGCCATGTAACCCTTCCTCTTCACCGCCCCATGTGCAGAACTTGATGGTGTGTTTTGGTGTACCTAAATCACCAAACATGATTCCAAACTGCCTTGCCAACTCTAGAACTGAAGCTGTTCCTGATGTGTCATCAATAGCACCGGGTCCATTGTATACTGTATCGTGGTGAGCGCCGAAGATAATCAGTTTGTCATCATCCCCTTGAATAATTCCGCATGGTACTCTTACTGGCCTCGTGCCTTGGTTGTCAACATCAACCTCAATGCCAATTTTCACATCGTTTGTTTCTCTTTGCTCAAACAAATCACTGAGTTCCTCCCCCATCTTTTTTGACAGTTGAACGAATGGAATTGTTTCTGGAAGGTTTCCTCCTGTTTGGTCCATCAATCCTTCAATGTCAACTGTTTTGAAAATCGGAACACAATCGTCAGCGACAACTTTACCGCAGTTATTTACTACATTTACTAGGAAAAGTGCTGCTAAGTCGCTCTGGATTGCTTTTGCATAAATATCTGTATTACTGCCAACTCCAGCGGAGCCCCATACCATCCCAACTTCTCCTGTAGCTTGAGACCACAGTGTGTCATCACTTCCATTTGATAAATTGATAATGTTAAGGTTGTCACCAAATTGGTAGTTGCCAGTACCACTGTACCCTTGAATGACGTAATCTGTTCGGTGCTGGAATTCTTTTTGCTGAGCATTGAAGTCTTCAATACCACATGGGAAAGCTGCTTGTCCCCAAGGGTATGTTCCTGGGATGCAATAAAAAATACTGGGCGGCGATTGGATTTCAAACATCGGTACATCAAAAACCTCAAGGGTGGCTGACATTCCATATTCTGTGAAATTTTGTTTGTTTGATTCTGCTGCAGCTAGTTCTTCTTGGCTACCAGACATTCTGCCATCCCATTGTGGGTGACCTAGGCTAACTAGGTGGCTCGCCCTATCCCGTGCTTGAGCAGGATCGAAATCAATTAGCGTATATTCAGGTTCATCTTCTAGCCAAGACATTAGTGCAGGAATGCCAATAATACCACCCCCTGCAACGCTAAGAAGTAACAGTGTTACAACTAAAATTCCAAACATCGGGATTTGAGTCCCAAATACTTCTCTGCTCGCCTTCATGCGGCTTGCGAGGGAAGAATTTTCTGAGATTTCAGCAACTAATACAGCGTCATGAACTTCTTGTTCTAACACAGAAGATTCAGTTTGTTCATATTTCTCTAGGCGGGCAAGTTTCTCTCCCTTGTTTCCACTACTTGGGATATTAATACGTTTTAATTCAGCAGTCAATTCTGCTGAAGTCATATCCTGATATCCCATGCTACTCATCACTCCGTGGTACTAGGTCCTTCATCAACCCAACCCCAAAAGGTGTGTTTTATTTTTACTGTTCAAATTCAGTCAAAGTAGTTGAGTCAGTATCTGCTGACTCAGCCAAAGTAACCTCTCCACCGGTCCATCTTTGTGACAATTGATGTTCAACATCTAACTGGTCAAGGATACGCGCAATTACGAAATCAACTAAGTCATCAATTGATTGTGGATTGTTGTAGTATCCTGGGTTGGCTGGAAGAACTACTACACCATAGCCAGAAAGTTTTGCCATGTTTTCAAGTTGTACAGTTGCGTATGGTGTTTCGCGTGGCACAACGATGAGTTTCCTTCTTTCCTTCAAGGCGACCATTCCTGAGCGAGTAATTAGGTTGTCACTAATTCCTGCTGCTAATTTCGAAATCGTTGTCCCTGATGCAGGGCAGATGATGTAAGCGTCAAATTTTGCTGAGCCTGAGGCTGATTTCGCCGCTAAATTATCGTTGTTTTCTAGCACAGCACTATATTGTGAAGCAAGTTGTTGAGGGGTGATTCCACATTCAAGGTCGAGATTGATTGCACCTTCACGGCTAATGATGAGATTGATGTTCCAGCCAGATTGAGTCAATATCTCAAGTAGGCGGGCACCGTAGCGAGCGCCGCTTGCGCCGCTGATGGCTAATACTGCTGATGGCATCGTTTCTCCCTGTCCCTTATCTCACTTCAACTCTTGTAAACAAGAATCAAATGCATCCATAGCTGCTACAAAGGCTTCTGGTTCGCCTCCCCAAGCGACTCGTATCATGTTTGAAAGTTTAGATGAGAACATCAATCCAGGTGTGGCGAGCACTCCATGCTTTAGGCAGATATCTTCAATGAATCGCTGGCAATCTACGTCTGCAGGAAGTGGAATACATCCGAAGATTCCAGTTGGTGGTGGGGTCCACTCAATACCATTCGCTGTTAATACATCGATGAGGTGGGGCAGATTTTTTTCCCTTCTCATTTCTATCAATTCTAGTGGTTCTCCAAGATACGGCCAAGCCATTTCTGCAAGGCGGAGTGAAGGGGTTGCCAACATGCCTTGCAAATTATTCATCACTCTCACAGCGTTTGTAGCGGTTTTTTCTGAGCCAATAATCCAACCCATTCGAAGAGGTCCTAGCCCATAGCATTTGGTCAGAGAATTTACCGACACGCAATGTGAACCATAATTGTGCATAGGTCGATAATGCGGTGTACCAATCGTCGTATCAAGGTAAACCTCATCTGAAATCAATCCGACGCCTTTGTTGTTGCATATGTCAGACAACCATTGCTGATCATCTTCATCCATCATCCACCCAGTAGGATTCTGAACAGGGGTCGTTATTACCGCACACACATCATCAATTATTGATTGCAAAGATTCTCGGTCTATTCGCCATGAACCGCAATCCTCAGAGTTTTTCGGCCCTCGCCAAAATGGAAGTACCTCAAAACCAAGAGCACGAGGGAACTGGGATACAGGTGCGTAAGATGGCATTTCAACAGCAACTTTCCTTGGCTTCTCTGCATTCATGACCGACAGAAGTGCGAACAAAAGGGATTGACTCACACCATGGCCGCCAGCGACCTGAGAGGGTTTCACACCCTCACGCTTAGCCACCCACACTCTTGGGTCAAGAGGGGTCTTGGTGAACGGATTTGTTAGGTCGTCTGGCATTTTCCCGCCAGATAACTTCTGCCAATCCCATGGGTAGTGGAAACCTGATTGTGACAGGTCATGGCTTACCCCTGCCTGTAATCTAGGAACGTACCACTCAAGGTAGTCTATCGGAGGGAATTCACTGCCACCAGCCGATTGGCCGAGATTTGGTGAGAGTGGATGGTCTTCCATTACATTGTGGAGTATGTGTCATAACATGAAACCTCGCACTCAATTGTGCTAGTAAACCGTAACTGCAGGTGTGCGGTAGTTGTTCACCGTGAACGCAATTTTGACAGAAGTCTGAGGAGTTCAAGATACAGCCAAACTAATGTAATCATTAATCCAAACGCAGCATACCACTCAAGGTGCTTTGGTGCACCTTGCTCAACTCCCTTCTCTATGAAATCGAAATCCATTACGAAGGTCAAAGCTGCAATTGCGATTACAACAAGGGAAAATCCAATTCCGATTAAGCCATTTCCGTGAATGTATGGAATCTGGTAAGGGGTTGCAATTGCTAGAATGAATGATACCATGTAAATCATGAAAACTGCTCCCATTGCTGATGCAATTCCAATTCGAAAGTTCTCTGTGGGCTTGATTAGTCGTGCGCGATAGATTACTAGCATTACAATGAAAAGCCCAAAAGTGAGGGAAATAGCAGTCAATATGATACCTTCATATGAGGTTTCATACATTCCCGACACCGGTCCAAGAAATAGTCCTTCAAAAGCCGCGAAAATAGGGCCAATATAGACAGCATGTTCCTTATTGATGAAGCGCATGGATATTGCTGCAACCAAAGAACCGATTATTCCAACGAAGAATAGAATTCCTCCTAGTCCAGGATTATTTAGAAAAGTGGTCCAAGATATTGTAGCTGTTACAACACAGATTCCAAGCAATAACATGGTCTTATTGGCTACTCCCTCAAGAGTCATTCTAGATTCAGTTGTGCCAAACCCAAATGAATCGTTATTCAGATAGGGGTTACTTGAGCGCATCATGGTGCTTCGTCACAGCCCATCGTTCTCAAACCTTCGCATATCAATTAGGCCATGGTGGATTACTAGATTGGCAAGAGAACTTCGCAACAGTCCGGTTGAGACTAGTTTGTGCAGTTGATATCAACATCGCTTCTAAGAGTTCACGAGTAAGTCCTTGCTCACCTAAGGCATTGAGTGAGGTTGTGGTGCCAGTGGGAAGTCCACATCCAGGTAATCCTTCTACCCTGCCCTCAGGAGTATTGTAATTGATTGTTAGTCCATGACGACTGACCCACTTCATGAAATTTAATCCTACACTCGAAAATTTATGCCCAGCCTTCCATATACCCTGCATTCTGCTGTCTCTCTCACCAATTATTCCCAACGGTCGTAATGTATTTATTATCCAATCTTCAAGCAAGTGGATTATTGCCGCGACATTCTTTTCACCATCTAAATCCCAAAGGAAAATAGGGTATGCTACTATTTGTCCCGGCCCGTGCCAAGTGATTCCACCACCTCGGTCTATAGGTGATGTCTCAAACTGTGGTGGGACTTCAACACCATCTTTCCTAGCCTTTGGACCTATTGTGACAACTTCAGGGTGTTCAACCATAATCAGAGTATCAGGAATCTCATCTTTGATGCGTAATTGTTGAAGTCGCTTCATTTCTGTAGCAATAATTTCGTGTTCAACAACACCAGCGAGAATAACATTGAATTGGCGCATTTCATCACATCGTGTGAATTGCGTGTCCTAAAGTCTTGAGCACACCTTCATGGAATGCTTCACTCATTGTCGGGTGGGCTTGGATAGTTCCAGCAATATCCTCAAGGACAGCGCCCATTTCAAGAGCTACGACAAATGCCCCAGATAATTCTGCAACATGGCTACCAACTGCTTGAATGCCTAATATCAGATGGTCAGATTCACGAGCAATTACTCGAACAAATCCTCCGGTCTTTTCTGCTTCAAGAGTTAGCGCTCGGGAATTTGCTGCTAATGGGAATTTACCAATAATAATCTCCTCTCCCAAAGCAGTTGCTTCATCTGGACTCAGGCCAACACTGACAATTTCAGGTTCAGTGAAGACAATTGCAGGAATAGCAACTGGTTCAAATGCACGCTTCTTGCCAGCAATAATTTCTGCAACCATTTCGCCTTGGGCGCTAGCTTTGTGGGCTAATAGAGGCTCGCCAATTAGATCTCCAATCGCATATATTCCTCGCATATTGGTTTTACATTGGGAATCAACGGCTACAAATCTCCCGGATTCATCCATTTTGACTCCCATTTCTTCAAGACCCCATCCATTTGTATTGGCTTTACGGCCAACAGTTACGAGCACTTTACCAAAGGTTTCTGAAACCAAATCTCCATCTTTGTTTTTCCAAGATAACTCAACCCCGTCACTACTGATTTCAGCGCCTTGAGCCAAACAATTTGTGTGAACTTTAACCTTATTTTTCTTGAGCCAACGTTCAAGCGGACGGCGAATTTCAGCGTCAAAAATAGATACAACGGTGTCAAGTCCTTCAATTACTGTAATCTCAACTCCAAGTTTCCTTAGAGCGCATCCGAGTTCAAGGCCGATATATCCGCCACCAATTACAGCAATCTTTTCCGGTAATTCTTCTAAGTCAAGTGCACCTGTTGATGAGATGATGTTTTCCTCATCGTACGGCATAAATGGTAATTCAATTGACTTTGATCCAGTTGCTAGAATGACATTTTCGGTTGAAATGTGAGCGATATTGTTGCCATCAGAATCTGTCACATTACAGGTTTTCCCGTCAAGGAAGGTCGCCCAGCCGGTAATCAATCTCACTCCATTGGCCTTGAGAAGGGCTTCAACACCTTTGTTGAGTTTGTCAACTATCTTATTTTTCCAATCAACTAAGGCAGGCATATCAATTGAAACATCGCCGCTGACTTTGAGACCCATGTGCCCACTTTGATGGGCCTTAAGCGACTCAAACCTTTCAGCCGCGTGAATAATTGCTTTTGATGGAATGCAACCACGAATCAAGCAGGTTCCTCCAGCTCGGTCACCTTCGACAATAATTGTATCAAGACCTAGTTGGGCGGCCCGAATTGCAGCTACATAACCTCCCGGTCCAGCGCCGACGACTAAAACTTGGGAAGAAATTTGTTCCATTCAATTTCACCTCAAAGAATCTGTGTGGGGTGCTCAAGAAGTTGCTTCAACCCTTGTATTAAAGCGGCCCCGTTGGCGCCGTCAACAACTCGATGGTCCCATGATGAAGAGAGATTCATCATTCTGCGAATAGTGATTTTTCCATCGACAACTACTGGCCTTTCAATGGCCTTGTGAACTCCTAGAATTCCGACTTCTGGAGTGTTGATAATGGGTGTCGCTCCTAGTCCGCCATCCCTTCCTAGTGAGGTGATTGTGAAGGTTGAACCGGTAAGTTCTGAGAGTGTGGCTGTGCCATCTCGCGCTGCTCCTGCAACTCTACCCAGTTCACTTCCGAGTTCCCAAATATTCCTTGCTTCGCAATTTTTCACCACCGGTACGTAAAGCCCACGGTCAGTTGTTGTTGCAATGCCAATATTTACTGCGTTGTGGAGTACGAGAACTTCTCGTTCATCCTCGTAATGTCCATTACATCCGTGATGACCTTCTTGGAATAGTTTGACTAATGCCTGCATGATGAAAGGTAGGTAGGTGAGTTTTGGTTGTTCTGCAGTGCGATTTACATTGAGCCACTGGCGCAATGCTTCCAAATCTGTAACATCAACTTCTTCGAAATATGAAAAGTGAGGGATCTTGGTGTATGACTTTGTCATTTGTTCTGCAATCTTTCGACGTAATCCAACTATTGGGATTTCTGTTGTCCCTTCAGCCGGTTCTCCTGGTGCTGAGAACTTGATTCCACCTCCAGATTCACCGATTTCGCTGTGAGCATCTAAATCTGCATGACTGATTCTTCCAGCCGGACCACTGCCGCTAACTTGGCTGAGATCTACCCCTTCATCCTTTGCTCGCTGGCGTACTGCTGGAGATGCTAAGGCTCTACCGCCAACTCCATTTCCTGCACTCATTGTGCTTGCAGAGGTGCTAGATTCGGTTTGCCTAACTGGTTTAGGCTTAGGCGCTGTTTCAGGCGCCGGTTCAGGGTTTTTTTGCTCAACTGGAACCTCAGGTTCGGGTTTCGGTTCAGGCTCAGCACTCTGAGATGTATTTCCTGCGCCCTCAACTTCAAACTCAATACAGACAGCACCTACTGCGATGATTTCTCCAGGGCCGCCAACTGTTGACAGAATTTTTCCAGTAACAGGACTTGGGATGGTGACGGTTGCCTTGTCAGTCATTACATCAACCAACGCATCGTCTTCTTCAACCGATGCTCCGACTTCAACATGCCATTGTACGACTTCGCCTTCAACAACTCCTTCTCCGATGTCGGGCAATCTGAATGCATATATTCCCATGTTCAATCCTCCTGTGTTCTCTTTATTGCTTCAGCAATTCTCTGTGGACTTGGCATATAATCCCATTCTGTGCTGTGTGGGAAAGGTGTATCCCAACCGGTAACACGCTCAATTGGGCTCTCAAGATGATAGAAGCACCGCTCCTGCACACTAGCCGACATTTCAGCTCCAAACCCACTGGTTTTTGGTGCTTCGTGGACTATAACACAGCGTCCAGTTTTCTTAACTGAATTTACTACAGCATCTCTATCCCATGGCACTAGGGATTGCAGATCTAATAAGTCACAAGAGATGCCAGAATCTTTGATTCCCTGCTCTGCAACATGGACCATTGCTCCCCAAGCAATAACTGTGCATTTATCACCTTCCATTGTGAGATGTGCTTCTCCGATAGGTATGGTGTAGTGTTCTTCTGGTACATCGCTATACTCGTGACCCTTCCAAGTAGGGACATTGTGTGGGTCGCCATAAAATGGGCCGCGGTAACAGCGTTTTGGCTCAAAGAAAACAACTGGGTCGTTGCATTCAATAGCACTGATTAGAAGACCTTTAGCATTGTAAGGGTTTGAACAGTAAACTACCTTGATTCCAGGGGTGTGAGTGAATTGAGATTCGGGTGATTGTGAGTGGTGATGACCCCCCTTAATTCCACCTCCTGCTGGTGTTCGGATGGTTACAGGGGTGCTAAATTCGCCACCACTTCGGTGGCGTAGTTTTGCCATCTCGTTTACGATTTGGTCGTAAGCAGGGAATATGTAATCTGCAAATTGTATTTCCATTACTGGACGTAGCCCATTAAGTCCCATACCAAATGCGATAGCTGCAATTCCCCCTTCTGCAAGAGGTGCATCAAAAACACGTTTTGACCCGTGTTTCTCTTGCAGGCCGTCGGTTACTCTGAATACACCGCCAAAGTAACCAACATCTTGACCGAAGATAAGGACATTAGGATCTGATTCCAATAGATTATCAAGAGCGCTGTTTAATGATTGTATCATGTTCATTTCAGTCATACCAATCACCTCACTTTCCTAATTCCTCTCGCTGTTCTTGGATATGCCATGGCACTTCCTCGTAAACTTCTGTGAATATTGTGCTGGCTGGAGGCCAAGGTCCGTTAGCAAGGTCGCCATGAGTTACTGCTTCTTTGTAGGCGGCTACCACTTCTTCATCCAGTTTCTGCTCAAGTTTGGAATGTTTCTCTTCACTCCACTCTTCAATCAAAATAAGATGGTTCTTGAGGCGCTCAATTGGGTCGCCGCCAGGCCAATGTTCATGTTCATCTGCTGGCCGATAACGGCTAGCATCATCACTGCTGCTATGTGCACCTGTTCGATAAGTTAGGATTTCAATGTGGGTTGCCCCCATACCAGCTGATGCCCTTTTCCTCGCCCATTTGGTGACAGAGTATAGAGCGAGGAAATCATTCCCATCAACTCTCAATGATGGAATATCATATGGTAATGCTCGTGTAGCAAAATTTTCTCCACCAGATGCAAAATTTTTGTGGGTTGAAATTGCCCATTGATTATTGACAACGCACAGGATAATTGGAGGTTTGAAAACACTAGCAAAATTGACTGCATAGTGGTAATCTCCCTCAGCACTGGCTCCATCTCCAATCCAGGTAATTGTGGCTTGGTCTTCGCCTTTGTAGGCACTTGCCATGGCAACACCTACAGCCTGAGAAAATTGGGTGCCAACTGGGCTGGAAACTGAGATGTAGTATCCCTCTTTGTAAGTATAATGCACTGGCATTTGTCTGCCCTTGACATTGTCCTTTACATTACCAATGCAGTGATTAATCATGCTAACCATACTTCTTCCACGAACAAATTGGCAACCAGGTTGTCGATATGTGGGGAACAGCCAATCATGGTCCTGCAAAGCCATTGTTTGTGAAATTGCAATTGCTTCTTCACCAAGGGACCGCATGTAGAAAGACAGTTTGCCAGTTCTTTGCATCTTCATCATTCGGTCATCAAATATTCGCAGACGACACATATGCTCAAGTCCAAGACGCAGTTCATCAGCACTTAAATTTGGGTCCCAGGATCCGCTTGCGACCCCTTCATCATCAAGAACTCTAATCAATCCTTCAGCGTGTTTGGTAGTATCTTCTGAACTACATGTGATGGGGTCAGGTTGACTCAGATCTTCGGGTGTGTATGTCCAGGGTTCAAAATTCGATTCTTCCCCAGGTCGGCTAGGTGAATCTGGAATAGTAAAACCATCCAAGCCGCCCCCCTGCTCGTCCCCCTCCATGGTTCTACCTCACAGTGCTCCGACTATGATTATTTTCATGCTTGCCCATCTTTAGATGGGCTAGAAGATAAATTAGTTACAGCTGCTCCTGGGGTTGAAAGGGTTGCAACAGGTTGCCCACCTTTAGCTTCTGCAAGTAACAGTCCTGCACGGTATGATGAGCGCACTAGAGGACCGCTCGCGACCGCTTTGAAACCGATTTTACGGGCCGTTTCATCCCATATTGCAAATTGTTCAGGAGTTGGAAAACGGTCAACTGCCAAATGTTTCCATGAGGGGCTAAGATATTGTCCAAGAGTGATGACGTCGACACCAGCTTCCCTGAGCAATAACATCGCTTCCCCGACCTCTTCATCAGTTTCACCAACCCCTACCATCAAACTACTCTTCGTAAGGATGTCAGGACGGAGTCTCTTAGCCTCTTTTAGAACAGCTAATGATTGACTAAAGGAAGCCCGTGCATCACGCACGGTTCGGTCCAATCTAGGTACACATTCTACATTGTGTGCAAATACTGAAAGTGGGCTTTCATGCAATAAGTAAGCAAGGGCTGACATATTGCCATCTAGGTCAGAACAAAGGAATTCTACAGTGACATCTGGTTCTGCGTCATTTACCGCATTGATGCACTTTTTGTAGTGGCTTGCTCCACCATCCTCCAAGTCATCTCTATTGACTACGGTAATAACTACATGGGATATTCCCATATTGCTAACTGCTTGTGCTAGGTCACTTGGTTCATTCTCATCCAAAATGGGTGGTGTTTTGATCGTACCAACTGCACAGAAACGACAGGCGCGTGTACACTCTTGGCCAGCAATCATGAATGTTGCAGTGCCTCTCCCCCAGCAATCGTGAACATTTGGGCAACGAGCTTCTTCGCAAACCGTGTGAAGGCTATTTCCTTTCACTCGTGATTTTGTTTCGTTGAATCGTAATTGTGCATCTCCCACAGGAAGGGAAGTTCTAAACCAATCTGGTAAGCGTTTTCTTTGAGTTTTCCTGCGCTCTTCGACAGATGGCCTCGCAATACCACCACATCCCCCTGAACTCGTTTCTGAGAGGTCGTTCATTGGCAGTTGTTGTCCTGGCATCTGCATCCCCTAATTGAGTGCGGGGGGCCGGTTCAAGTTAAGGCTTTGATTTTAGAAACTTCTCAACTCAACGCGGCAGCCTCAAGTCAGTTTGGCCTATCGCTTCTCTCGCGGGTGTTGTTATGGGGGTCGCTCTAGTTACAGGCGGTGCAAAACGAATCGGTGCTGAAATATGTCGTGCCTTAGCTAGTAACGGACATTCAATTATCATACATTATCGTAATTCTGTTGAAGAGGCAACAGAATTATCTGAAGAGTTGAATAAAGTTTCAAAATCTGCAATAATCAGAGCTGATTTAGAAAACCTAGATGATGTGAAATCACTGGTACCAAAAGCAGTCAAATTTTTTGGCCATATCGACATATTAATCAACAATGCTTCAATGTTTGAATACGACAATATTAAATCAATAAATAGCGACCTATTTAATCGCTCTATAGCAACAAACACATTAGCGCCAATATTGTTAATTCAAGCGTTTGCAGAGCAATCACTTGAAGCGCAAGGTTGTATCATTAATTTACTAGATCAAAAACTAGAAAATCCAAATCAGGATTATCTTTCTTATACTGCTTCAAAAACCGCACTTGCTGGGCTAGTTGAACCGCTAGCGATAGGTCTAGCACCCGCAATCCGTGTCAATGGAATCGCTCCAGGGCTAACTCTTCCTTCCCCTCATGCATCGGTTTCAGAATTTAAAAAGTTGCACGATAAGACACCTCTTGGGAGAGGGGCAACACCTCGTGATATCTCAGAAGCGGTGGTTTTTCTCATAAGCGCACAATCCGTGACTGGCCAAGTGTTGTTTGTCGATGGCGGCGAAAGGTTACACCCTCGGGACACAGATGTACTATACGGTAGAGGTGAGTAAATGGATACAGCAGAATTTGAAAGTCAATTATTGCAAAAAGTTGGTTTTTCGTTAACTACTTTACAATTACGAAATTACATTGTTGATATGGAAATTGGAGTATTAGAGGAAGAGCAGGGAGTAACACAACGCATACGCTTTGATGTTGACATTTTTATTTCTGGGGCATCGGTTCCTGACGAAGATGAGATTGACCGCGTTCTAGATTATGATTTCATACGTGGTAAAATTAATGAAAAAGTTCGTGGGGTTCGTACGAATTTACTTGAATCACTGGTTGGTGATTTGATTGATTCGCTGTTAATTCCATTCGAAGCAGTTGCTGCTTCAGTTACAGCCACAAAACTAGACATCTACGATGATGGTAGTGAAATTGGATGTAAAATGATGAGATTATCCGATTGAAATAGCATATTTGACAACTCTCATTTTTGCATGATGAATAGGTCAAGCCTCAGATTTCAAAAAAGTGCAGGAGGTGGGATTCGAACCCACGAACCTCTTGAGACCGGAGCTTAAGTCCGGCGCCGTTGACCAGGCTTGGCAACCCCTGCACCCCCTCGTCCACGCCTCTCACCCATCAATGTGGCGTCTGATGACTACTTTTGCTAAACATTAAAATTTAAGAATTGGGGTGTTGTGAACTCTAGTGAGAATGATGCAGATTACATACTCCCAACCATGAACCCTTTAACGGACCGTTGACACGGCGTAGCCGTGGAACAAACAACATCAACCTATGCCGCCGCACCGAGAATCTCATTGGTATCGCTATTTCTCGTTGCTGTGATGATTTCTACACTTTTAGCGCCGCTCTCCTCTCAGCCATCAGGTTCTGAATTATTATCGGAAGAACCACGTTACAACAGTGGCGAAATTCCAATGAAACTTTACAATATTTTTGTAGACAAGAGAAATTCAACCGCAGGTGGTGATGGATACCTAACCACAAAGACGCCAAATAATGGCCAGAGTAATGAATCAGCTCTTTCAGGTTCACTTGAATTTAGGACCAGAAATGTGCTAAGTGACATGCCAGTAGGTGGTAGATCGGCATCAGGAGGCGGAAGTGGTTGGGAGATACCCCTCAATATTTTCCTTAAAGCAACTGCAGGTTCACAACAGCAGACAGCAACTTACACCTTCACACTAAGGATTGAAGATGATAGTGGAAGTTCAGAAACAATCTCAACTGCGCAAAAAGAACAGAGTGCTTGTGATGATATATTTGGTTGCGGTTGGCATCAAGAAATTGTACGATTGCAATGGATTGGTAATCAGTACAAGACAATCCCATCTGGGGGCGCACTTACCCTAACAGTATCTGCCGAATCTACTTGTGAAGGACAAGGTGGTGGACCGTTTGGTCCCTCATGTGATGCTGAAGTAATGTGGGGCGACCCAGATTCATCTGATGATTACTCAACCATGGAGTTCTGGTCTAATGCTGCCTCAGGAAGTGAGGTGAGAATCTTTTCGGAAGGTGCTCTTTGGACTGACCCTGAAACCTTGGATTGGTTTCCTAACGAATTGCCAGAAGAGCGTTCAATGGCATTCAAAGTCAGTGTCGTCAATGCCCTAGGCAGGGAAGATGTCACTGCAGTATCTGTCCAATTGCGTGCTCCAGATGGAAGTTATCCTGTTGACCACACTTTCACCAATGCTGAGTTGACTGAGTCTGCAGGTGTCTTGAGTGGTACTTTTGTTTGGACTTATCCAGCAGGTATTCAAGCTGGTGTTTACACATTGACTCTCTCTGTCAGTGATATTCAAGGTTCAAACCCATTTGTTTTCGAACATGATGAAGTAGTGGTTCACCAATATGGCGTTTCTGTCAGGAATGCCGCTGACCGTAGTGCAGAATATATTGCTCCAGATCAGACTACTCCAATAATGTTTATTTTACGTCATACTGGCTCTTCAGGTTCCTCACTTGATATTCAATTAGATTTGCAGACTACTCTTGATTCAAGTTGGTCTGCTCTATTTGACCGGCCAGAAGGCTACACTATCAGTGATGGTGGAAATGAGGTGACTGCACAATTGACATTAGCGGCTCCTACTGAATTAGGCAATGCACCACCACGACTTGATATCTCTGTGCGTGCTTACAATACAAGTGGTGCAGAGGTACACTATACAACGATGCAAATCACTTTGGAGAAATTAGATGTATTTGCCCCCCCAATGGTCGCACTTTGGGATAGTGAGCATGACAATCAGATAGACAATTCAACCCTAAGGGGAGGACCACTCGAATTTGATGTAACAGTCCCCCAATTTGTAGATGATTTGGGTCCCCCTACACCTTTCTACATTGAAATATTCAATACTGGTTTTGATGTTGATTCATTCCGCTTTGAAGTCACTGAAAAGCCCAGAGGAACGGTATTTTACTTCGTAGATAATCAGACTGGACAGATGATTACTCAAGACCCTAATGATGGGTTGTGGCACAGCCCAGCAATGCCAAGGCACACCAATTACACTTTGGCACTATTTGTCAATCCCTCATCAGAGGTGGACGACCCTGACTATGGTTTAATGGAAATTGAATTATCCAGTGCTGGAAATACATCTCTGTCTGCAATAGTAGGTTTCACTCCTCATCGTACCAACGGACTACAAGCATCGGTGGTCTTTGATTGCGATGGTGAAAGTAATGGCTTAGGCCATGTTGAATATCAGAACTGTCTGAATGATGATAGTGATGAATACATTGATGTCAGAATGCGAATAGAAGCAACTCAAACTTCTGGAGATGATAACCAAGTAATTGATTGGAGGGTAGTTAATCCTGCTACTTATGAGAGGAACGAAGATGGTGAACACGGGAAATACACTTTGTGGGATTACTTCATCACCAATACAGACAATGATCCAATGCCAGTAATGCAAATGACCGTTGGAGATACTGTTGAGTTTAATCTTGAGATTCACCTAACTAACCAAGTATTAGCAGCAAACCACACGATTTACGTACGAATTGAAGAAGTTACAGAGAATAATGATGCACAGCGTTTCTTTGATTTACCAATTAGTATTGAAGTAGGTGATGGCGACCCAGAATTGAAAATTATTCAGAATACAACAAATCAAGCTATGGCTCCTGGTGTCGAAAAAACCTATGAAATGACTCTCAAGAATGAAGGGAATACAGATATGCAGGTTGTTCTTAGTGCCACTGCGCCAAGTGGATGGACAGTGGTTGCAGAAAATCATAACACACAATCATCCTTAGTCTTAGTTGATGCATTTTCAGAAATCACATTTCAAGTTACAATTACCGCTGCAGAAAATGCTCGACACGGTGATTTCCATACAATTGTGGTGACCGGAAAACCACAATCATTTGAGACTGGATTTTCTGACCAGTTTAATGCAGAATTAGATATTGATATTCGTGTTGAAATTAATGACCCTGTTCTCAGAATCACAAATGAACTGAGTAACATGCGCAATTCAACGATTATGATGCTTGCAGGATTCATTATCCTAGTTGTAGCAGCAATTGCAGGTAAGCGCAGAAGAGTTGACGTTTGGGATGAAGAAGAGGATGAACATGACGTTGATGAAGAGTTCGACTTACCTGAGGCAGTAACAGATGAAGAATCTGAGTTAGAGGAAATCATTGATGATGAAGATGATGACCTTGATGAAATTGAATTAATTGATGATTGAATCGATTGAGAGGGTTCTAATAGCCCCCCCTTTAGGGCAGATTAACGACTTGGGTCGGACGCGTAGAAGTAGATGGTGGCTCCCAAAAGGATGCTTTCATCAGATTTCACGAGGTCTAGGCAACAGATCGGACCCCTTGGAGGGGTTGCTAATTGGTAGAAAATGAAGAAGAATCGAAGGTAGTGATAGTGATTGATGGCCCCAATGTTGGGATGAGCCACTCTGCAAATAAGTGGCCGGCATCAGCTACAGGAATTGCAACTGCGGTGACGTATTACTCTGATGCTGGATACGAAGTATACGCGTTCGTGCCACGGCATTATCTCAGCGATAATGCGGGTAAGAAGGGTGTAGATGACCCATCAATTCTACGTGCATTGAAGGATAAAGGAACGGTTGTTTCTGTCCCATCACAAGATCATGATGATGATTACTGGCTACAATTTGCTTGGCAACAGGGCGCTTATGCCGTCACTAATGATAGAATGAAAGACCACGTGTCAAAATATCCTAATGGTGAAGAAGGTTTTTACAAATGGCGAGATAACAAAGTTATATCTTACACCTTTGCTGGAGATTTTTTCCTTCCTAACCCCTCTTTTGATTTACCAAAACCTACAGTTCATCAAGTGAAGGAATTAACCAAATCAAAGCCAAAGACTGATTCAAAAGGCAGCAAAAAACCAATTCCAAAGGAGAAGAAAAAGCAACAATCAAAGCAACCTCCTCAATCAAAGAAAAGCTCAACGTCTCCTACTGTTAGACAGGCTCGAAAAGCATTTCGTGAAGCGGTTAGACAAAGGTTAGCAGGGGGTTCAGTAAACTGTGGACTTTTAGCCTCTGAGATTACTGGGCTTGTTAATGAAAAATTAGGACAAGATTGCGCTAATAGGAAAGAGTTGATGGGGGTAATGAATGTATCAACAACCCTCTCCTTCCATGACCAATTAATTCAGGTAATGAGTAGTGAATTGAAAGTTGAGTTAGTCAACGGCCAACCAGTTGATGTTCACTTGCAAGATTCGCCTAATTCCAAGCCTTCAACATCAAAGTCTGAGCCTAGTAGTAAACAGCCGCAACCTAAGGCTAAGAAAAGTGTTGAAAATCAGCCTAGAAAAGTTACTGATAATAAGAGTGGAAAAGGTAAGCGAATGCACCTAGAAGAATTCAAACAAACTCTTAGTGAAAATGACCTTGATAAATTAAAAATTTCGATATATCAATTACCATTAAAAATTGAAGAAGCAATCCCATTTCTAACTACCATTGAGTATCCTGTTAATTATGCAGATGTGGGTAATCGGTATAAGGCGAAATTTGGTACCAGAATCAGTTCTTTATTCAAAAATATGGACAATTTAATCTTATTTATGAATTTCAGATTGGAGTTTAATGTTAGTGATTTAATTCGCGATGGCGACATGATTTTACGTGAA
The DNA here is from genome assembly GCA_012964335.1 of Candidatus Poseidoniales archaeon. Lineage (GTDB taxonomy): Archaea > Thermoplasmatota > Poseidoniia > Poseidoniales > Thalassarchaeaceae > MGIIb-Q1. The sequence continues at coordinate 41,339 of DTUF01000004.1, forward strand.
TCAGCATCTTCAAAACCTACTTCAAAAAAGCCCTCTTCCGGCGGGATAATTGGTTGGCTTAAATCACTATTTTCATAAGATAAATCTGTACTATTAAGAACTGATTTTCCATGGTTATTTTTGCCCCTAATTTTTACGATACAGATGCTTAAGAATTGGGATGGTGATTGAATCATCTGTTGAAACTAGCCCTAATGTGTGTATGAACTGTGCTCCAACTGTATTAAGAGGCAAGAGATATGGTTAGTATATAGGTTCAAGTATGCTTATGCAAGGTCAATCAAAGTTCAGCGCGGTTTTAAGACTCCAAAGCAAGATGAGGATGAAGGCTTTATTTCTAGTCTCGCTGATGATATTCACATCGTTAGCGGCGTTGGAATTTGCATCATGGGAAGCAGCTGCAACTACCGACCAAGATGGGGATGGGTTAACCTGTGGTATGGAGTTTTTACTACAGACTCAATGTCAAGATTGGGATTCTGACAATGATGGTTTACCCGATGGCTGGGAATGGAAGTATGGATTGAACCCAAATGATGGTTCTTCACTTTCAAGCAATGGTGCTTCAGGTGACCCCGATGGTGATTCAATGTCTAACCTCCAAGAGTACACTTACCTAACTCCACTCGGATGGGACTCTGCAAACACTCCAAATATGCTTGATAACGGCGTATGGTGGAATGGTACTGTTCCCGTTCGAAACTGGAATGAAGAGGGTGCAATGCAAGTCAATCAACCGGCTTGTGGAGGGCCAGGAAATGATGGGAATGGTTCCACAGTAATTCTTTGTGATGAAGATCCGGTAGGTGATATTTGTAATGATGGAATTGACAATGACAAAGATGGCCTTGTTGACCATGCAGACCCAGATAAGGATGGTGACCAAGTTTGTGGCTCAAACGATGACGATGGTGATGGCCTTTTTGATGAGGACCCTGATGGCTGGGATACCGATGGCGATGGACTTCCAGATGGTTGGGAAGTTGCAAACAACCTGAATGCAACTAATCCGACAGGCATTGACGGAATGATGGGCGACCCTGATGGCGATGGTTTAGTCAACATTCAGGAGTATGTCAACCCCTCGTGGACAACCACAAATAGCGGCACTCCTTACTTCATGTCGGGCAACCCACAGACCGAACAGGCTACTGAGAATGTTAATCCATGTAACCCTCTATTTGGGTGTTTAGCCCAAACAGCTTCAGTAGACCAAGATACTGATACAGACCCTTGGGATAATGACACAGATAATGATGGATTGGAAGATGGATGGGAAGCACTGACAATTCTCACTGACCCAACTTCTGCTGATACAGATGGTGACGGAATTGATGACGGTGTTGAAGCTAATGTCTCAACATACGGAAACCCACCTCAGCACAGCGACCCTCGTGACAACAATACAGACGGCGACCAGTTTGATGATGGAGATGAAGATAAGAATGGCAACGGCAGAGTAGATGCCAATGAAACGGACCCTACTCGCAGAGAGGATGCAGGGGATTTCGATAATGATGGAATTGATAACTGGATTGAGAATCTATCCTGTTCAATGTGGAATGTATACGACACCGACTTTGGAGGTGTTGGCGATGGTGATGAGTCAAATCTATCACACTCAACAGATCCATGTATGTCGTTAATTGATTACAGCACAACTCTAGACACTGCTGCACAGGCTGGTGGTTACAATGCAGGACTACAGCGCCTGTATCTTACAGACGCTTCTGGTTTTGACTCAACTCCAATTGATTGGCGAACTCTAAATGGGGCTGTTGGCTACTACAATGATTCCAATGGACAATTGACGAGTTTCAGTTATGGTGCAGTTGTAAACAACATCCTATTTGGAGTAGTTACTCCTCCACCAGCAAATACTGTTGAAGTGATTTCCAAGAATGGCAGTTGGTGCCACTATGAAGGTGCAAACTCTGGCAGCCTAGGCACAACACACTCTCACTGTGATGACGATTACGCAGATAGTGATGGAGACGGATTAGCGGATTGGGAAGAGACCCTTTCAATATGGGGTTGGTTCTCAATTTCTACGCTGTATGATTCTGATGGAGATGGTCAAAATGATTTGGATGAAATACTCAATTCAACTGACCCAATGGAACCATGTGATAACACATTAGATACTGATGGAGACTTACTCAATAACTACTTTGAGAACACAACTGGTTGTGATTTGATGTTTGTACCAGGCATGGGTGCAGGCAACGGTTCAACTGATGCATATGTTACCGATTATCTTGATATTGATACTGATAACGGTGGGGTTATTGATTCACAAGAATATCTAGATGGGACAAATCCCCAGAATGACCCATCTGATGATATGAATCCCGCTGATACTGATGGCGATGGTATCCCTGATAACATCGAGAATCAAACTGGTACAGACTGGCGGAATCCCGATACCGATGGTGGGGGGATGAGTGATTACGAAGAATGTCCTCCTCAATTTTGGCAAGATTGTCACCTTAGTCCGCAAAACCCATGGGACCCAACTGACGATATCAACCCTAACGAAGTTGTGTTCTACGCTAACAACACTTCTAGCACTGGTAATGGTGTAGATACTAATTTAATTCACCGGTGGAGAGTAAAAACTTATGATTACTACACTGGAGGAGCTTATGGAATAAATACATCATTAGTCAGTGAACAGCAATTAACTGCTGGTGAAATTAACACCTATCAGGTTGCCAACAATACTTTTTGGGATTCGACAGAAATGTGGCTAATGGAATTCCTGCAGCCGATTGAACCCGGTGGCACTTTACCTCAGCCCTCACATACAATCGAATATATGTCATGGTTTGATTCAATGGCAGAATTGAATCAGACAAACCACACCCGAGATATCCGTGTGTCAGCAACAGCCGTTGGTGGCTTGATGGTTAGTGTGCCAGAGGTAAACTACACCGATTCCGAACTTCAGGCTGGTGTGGAGTTCCCAACCCCATACGCAACGGATTTACCAGAATATTTTACCGACTACACATTGAGAGAATCAAATGTCAGTAACATCACATATGGGGTCATTACGGATTCTGGTGCGGTCTCAGCATGGGATAAGATTCAGGCGATCAAAAATTATCTTTCAGAAGAAGATACCAATGTGACCGATCCGGATTTCAAGTTGAATTTTGATGGTTCTGGCGCACCAAATATTGAAGATGTCTCACATTTCATCCTTGACTATTCAAGAGAAGGTTCGTGCTCAGAATATGTGACTACTTTCACCACGATGGCGAGGATTGCAGGAATACCTGCGCGCACAGTAACTGGTTACACAGGTGGAGTTTGGCATGGGACTGGTTACATGGTGATGGGCTCAAACTGGAATACTTGGTCTGAAGTACATCTGCAACAAATCGGGTCAAATTTGGATATGGGGTGGATACCAATTGACCCCTGCCCTCCAGCTGAACAGGTTCAATTCCTCAATGAAAGTGTAAATCCTCTAACATTCGAGAGGGACCTTTCTTCTGGATTGATTTACATTAATGGTTCCTTACAATTCACCAACAACAGTACGGGTGCTGTTGATGCACTTGTGAATGCTTATCTCGTTTCAGCAAATGATACCAATCCTATGAATCCATCAGTTTTGAACGAAGATTCTCGTATTCGTGCTATTTTGACTGACCAAAATGGTAACTTCTCAATAAATGGGACTCCAGCGATGATGCCTGACCCAGGTTATGCAAAAGTGGTTGTTGAGTCTAGACAAGGGGGTTATGTACCGTACTCATACCAAGTATACGCTGTGACTCTGAATATAACTGACGATGTTAATTTCACTTTAACTGGGCCCGAACCAGTCGGCGCTCCGATTATTGGGGCTGGCACTACAACTACTATCACTGGCAATATGCTTTGGAATGCCACGCCACAAACTGACCCATCAGTGACGGGAAATTTCACTGTTGAATTGACTTATCCTTCTTCTGTTTTAAGTGCTAATGTAACCTTGCAAGCACCGGTTTGGACAGATGGTTTCTTTTCCTTCGATCTCAACTTGTCAGACCTTGAATCACAAGGCTTGCGTCAAGCAACAATCTCCTTTGCAGGTTGGCATGAGGGTAATTTGAACTTAGTCCCATCTCCGGTTTATCACGCACGCCCAGGTACATTGAATTTCACAATGAATATCTCAGCAGCACCAAATATGAATGCTACAATAGAAGGTCCCGGCGCCAATCATTCGTTGTTAGTAATCAACGAAAATATCTATGTAAATGGTACTGTGGATACCCGTGGTGCTGCACCTGCACCTATGGATGGGTACATATCCCTCTTATTGCGAAGTAATGGCAGTAATACTAGTTACACAAATATTACAACTTGGGTAGTAACCAACGGAGTTTACAACATTACTTGGAGAATGAATGGTAGTGATGTACCGATTGGGCCAGGTTATCTAGATGTCCAATTATTATTTGGGCAAGGTATTCCTGGCGCTTCTGACCAAGATGAATTCGTAGGATATGGTTTACGTAGTGAAGTTACAATGAGTTTCAATCTCGGCTCAATAGAGCGCGGTCAAATGGCATCGGTGATGGTATCATTAGCTGACCATACAGGTATGGCTACTCTTCCATTCAATGGCACTTATCTCATGACATTTGATGGGACGCTTGTCAATACTTCAGTTGACCCTGAGGGTGACTGGATTACTAGCGAATTTACACCCTCTGGGACTCTCGCAGCAGGTGACTATTGGTGGAATATTTCCTACGATGGATACCTAGGTGGGAACGCAGGTAGCGAATGGTTCAAGCCAGCAAATGCTAGTGGCCTTCTCCTTGTTACTGGAACTGCTACATTATCCATCAATCTTGCTCAAGAGTGGACTCACTTAGGAGGTACTACGGTAATTTCAGGGACTCTTACGGATGATGTGCTTGGTACACCAATTCTATGGCATACCGCAGATGTACAGTTTTCAATTGCCTTGCCAGGGACTGGTCCAAATGGGCCGAATGGGGAACCTCCACTTCCAATATTCATTCCTTTAGGTAGTGGATTGTCCAACCAGACCAATGGAAATTATTCCGTTGTGGTTACTTTACCAACTGACCTAGCATCAGCAGCTCATAACCTCACTACAATACTTGATTTTGATACCTATGCTGGACCTCGTGGTGCATACTACTTCATGTACACTCCACCAGCAGCATTGATTGGACTTGAATCCGAGTTGGTGCTAAGGAGCAACATTACAACGGTGATAGTTGAAGCAGGAAATACAATTCCTTTCAACGTCACAGTTACTGATGTGGGCGATGGTTCTGCCGTAGTTGGAGAAACAGTCAATTTCACATGGGATTGGGGCGGCACAAACACTTCGATTGGACAAGTCGTCTCAGGTGCAAATGGTGTGACGATTCTGAATTGGGTCGTGCCACCAACAATGGACCCTGGCTATTACGATGTGAGAATCTGGATGGCTAACGATACCTCCGACCCTCTTTCATCTGGATCTGCACGATGGTGGGGCAATGAAACTTTCATGAATATCACCGTACAGGTACCGTCTGATGTTGTGATATCGTCTGTGCCACTAAATGTGACAGCAGGAACTAGCTTCCAATTAGTGGGCACAGTCAATGATGGCAACGACGTATCCCGGCCGTTCAACGGACCGGTTGGAATTGAAGTCTTCTTCTTAGGCGACCCATCAGAAACGTTGGTTGCAAGTTATATTACTGCCAACAACGGTTCATTCAACTTATCAGTTCCAACTGATCCAAATAATGATGGTATCACAAATGGAAACAAGACTCTTGTGGTTTCAGTACTTGATGGCAGTAATCCATTCTACCTTACAGGCTCAGCAAGTTCAGGGATGCTGATTATTGGCGTTACTGATTTCGAACAACAAACCCCACTCATCCCAATAGTTGTTACTCGTGGTGAGAATGTTAGTTTCGGCGCAGTACTAGTCGAAGCATCTGACAATTATCGGCTCATTACTAACACTACAGTTGCGGCACAATTCCACGATACTTGGATACCAGATTCAATGACAGACAGTAATGCTACTGCATCGTGGACTTACTCCGTGCCAAATACCCAACCTCTTGGACAGATTACAGTGACAATTTACTATAATGCAACAGGGATTTGGGAAATGCATCCGACAACTCATCAAATCGGCACAATTAGTGTGCGTTCAATTACCGTACTTGTTGTGGATAACATTAGCGCAAACCCACTTTCAGGTGCTGTATTTGATGTCACAGGAAGCCTAGTTTCTGACAACGGCTCAGGAATCATTGCTAGGAGTGGCGCTGGCCTTCTTCCACAAGTGCAGATTAGTATTGATGGTTATACCAATAATTTCCAGGTCTCTAATGCGATAGCACAACCAAACGGAACATGGACAGCAGTCATTACTTTGGATACAGACTTCCCACGTGGAACACATCTATTGGCTGCAAGTTATACTCCAACTGTAAATTACTATCTCAGTTCAAGCGGTAACAATACCTTTGATAGCCGAGGATATTCTGTAATCACTATATTGACGCCAGAGAATCTTGACCCTGATTACAGAACAGTGCGTGGAGATAACGTAAGCATTCAGGTGATGTTGCAAGACAACACCTTGGCAGTAATCCCGAATGCAACGATTACTATTGAATTCCCTACTCTAAATATTTCAACAACAGTTGTTACAGATATCAACGGAACTGCATGGGCTCTACTCAATGTGCCAGACAACATCGCACCAGGTCCGCTTTCAATTAATGCCAGTTATCTTGGCATGGCTGGAACTACAGGGGTTCTTGGTGATGAAGATACGACACTCCTCATTATATTAGCACCAACCGTGATTACCATTGATTCTGTAGAAGGAAATTTCATCGCAGGTGATGTGATTTGGGTAAATGGGACTCTACTTGATGAACATGGAAACTTGTTACAAACTGGAGGGGTGCCAGCAGCCAGTATTTTGCATCTATCAGTTGATGGTAACGATTCAGGAGCATTCATTGAGTCGAATGCATCTACTGGGACTTACAGTCTGATGTACACCATGCCTAGCGAAACAGCGGCTGGTAGCCACCTAGTGACGATTTTCTTCAGGGGTGGATTCATGTGGGTTGATCCAATAGGTCAAGGCGATTCAACAAACCCCGAGTATTACCTCAATTCATCAGCTGAACAGTGGGTAAACATCAGCGTTCCAACCTACATCGTTCTGCTAGGTGGCGGAGGCGATGTAGACAGAGAAGGCCTCCTCATCATTGATGGAACTCTGTTTGATATTGTTGACAACAGATTAGCAAACGAATCCCTAGAAGTTTGGTTTGACAATACTTGGCTTACAAATGTTACAACAGACAGTGAAGGTAACTTCCAAGTTTACTACCCTGTCCCAGCGGATTCACCTCTCGGAGCACAGATGATGGAGATGAGATTTACGGGCTCAACCTTCTACTTACCTTCAGAAGCGAACACCTCATGGAATGTGTACAGCGCAGTCAATGTGGCTTTGATTCTCCCAACAGAGATAGCTATCAATGACAATCTTACGATTCAAGGAACGGTAAGGGATAATCTCCCTGAAGGGTGGCTCCTAAACCACTCACTTGAGGTACGTTTCAACGGTACGCTCCTTGGTACAGTGTACTCCGACTCTGATGGGGTTTGGATTATTGCGTGGACAATCCCTAACAACATTGGGCTTGGTTCGCACCCAGTAGAAATCTATGCTCCAGCCCAAGGTTGGTATCGTGAAGCAAGTGCGAATGGTACAATTTGGGTTGCTCATCATTCAGACTTATTGTTGAATAGTGAGGACAACGGTGACGCTACGCGCGGTACCTTCTGGAATGTATCCGGACGCTTGTATGATTCCGATGCAATTGGTTTGCCAGGGATTTCAGGGCGAAGTGTTGACATTTTGCTTGATGGAGTATTTGTTGACACTGTAACAACTGATTCATTTGGTGAATTTGAACTATTAGTTCCAGTTAGTATGGTTTCAGCACGTGGTGAGCACACACTTTCAGCACACTATTCAGGCGAGGCATCATGGCTGTCAACTAATTCAACAACAACTTTGACTACTTGGGCTGATATTGATTGGCAATTGGTTGAAAATGAGAACATCATCGTCCGTTCTTCTTCGTCTCATCCAATAATCATTGAAGGAAGAATCCTTGAGGTTGGAGGAAGTGGGAATCCAGTAGAAATGCTCGACCTTATTCTCTATTGGAATCAGAGTGACCTTGGTATTTCTGAGCAAGTGGTATGGATGGGTGACGGTAGTTTCAGTATCCAGTTAACTGCTCCACAATATATGACAGCAGGTGAAATCATTTTGACTCTAAGAGCCATGGATAATACCTCAAGAAACTTCAATGGTGATCAAATCAATACATCAATCTTCGTGGTCATTCCTGTTGACTTTGAGACTGGTGTGGAGATAGTACCCTACAATGGTGACAGAGTAATCGCGTGGGTCAAGGGAACAGCTAAGGACACACAACTCCCAGCCAGTGATATTGCAGTAACAGCCGTTCTGTACAATGATTCACATGGTCTTAGTAGGACTTTAACTGGGCGCACAGGAGATAACGGTTCGTTCTGGTTTGAGTTTGCCTCAGTACCACCAATGCCACCTTACGGAGATGGTTCAACCTACGGTTCACTTTACATACAAATCAACTCAACTGATGAAAAAGTTGCTGAAGATGATAGAGAGCGTCTTGAAACTACTATGGAAGTAATCGTGTTATCAGCGGGAACCATTGAAGATGGAATTAGTAACTGGCTGTATGGAGGATTAATTGCAGGAGTTCTTGGCGCAGTTGCTTTCGTAGTTTATTGGCGCCGTCGCAAGCAATCTGCTATGTCTGAATTAGCAGATGTATTCGCTTACACAGCAGAACTATTGGCTGCAGGAGATGAAACTAGAGAGGCTATTTTCAACTGTTATGAAAGCCTCTGTGCAATTCTGATGCGACACCGCTTCCTACGACGTGACTTTGAGACAGTCCGTGAATTCGAGATGGCTATTCGTAAGGCATTGCCAATCAATGAGGAAGCTTTGGTTGCTCTTGACAGTGTATTCGAAGAGGCAAGGTACTCCCGACACGAAATGGGTGAGGCTCACAAGAGTCAGGCTCAGGACGCACTTGGCCGAGTACTCGGCCAAATTGACGAACTTGCAGAAGTACCACTTCGCTGATTTCAAGAAGCGGTTACCAAACCGTTCCGATAATCGCTTAGTTACTGAAATAGTGGTAACTAGACTAACTCAAGCGGTTGAGGCTGAGATGCAGTTCGCCACCATCCCAAGTGGCTGTTGCCAGTCGACTTCCGCTTGGTAGTGAGAAAGCCTGTTCAAATTCGTCACCATCGCGCCCAGTCACATTCAATTTGATAATTGAATTTTCACCTAATTCAGCAGCACTAAGTTTGACGCCAGATAGTTCACACCCATGAAGTGGAAATGAGAGATGCTCATCGCTGGATTTTCCGTCAAATTTTTCCAACATTGTTTCCGTTGACAGCACCCCGGCAATGCGATCAAAATTTGCTTCTACTGGTGCAAAGTTGCTTTCCATTGTCGTTTGATGAATATCATGAATCTCTTGTAGGTGTCCAAGGTCTGAGAGGAAGTTTTGATGAAGCAATTCAGGAGAGGCACTTAGTCCCTCAGTAAAGCGTTTATCTGGTGCAACGTTGCCGTCTTGTTGGTCAACTTGAATAGTGATTGGGTGCCACTTCATCGCTCTCACCTAATTACTCCGTTAAGTCCGCCCTCATTGAATCCTTCGTGTCTAATCATCTTCGATTGCTGGGTCTGGATGGCGTTTGAAGAAACGTGTTGCATGGCGGCTTGTTGACTCTTCACTTGATACAGTCAAGATGTTGATGTTGGTTGGAAGTAATCGCTTGAATTGTGGCATCAATAGTCTATCTTCTAACAATAAAACAAAGGCGCGGTCACCCATTTTTCTAATCGGTCTCCCCATCGCTTGCATCAGTGAGTTTACAGCAGGTTGTTGTACCGCCCAGCGATATGATTTACTGCTCCCGAATCGCTCTTCATAGTAGTCTTTGCGAGCTTTCAGTTCTTCTGATGGCGGTGGAATCTGAAGTCCGATGCAAACCACAGCATCTAACAGATTTCGATGATAATCTACGCCTTCTCCTAACTTTGCTGAGAATACCCCTGCAAGCAGGATTTTTTCTCCTGCAGAACGTGCCATGTCCATATCACGTAGGAGTGAGTCAATGCGCCCTTTTGACCAACCAGATTCCTCTTTCAAGACCCTGCGGCCGTGCCATATCTCGCCGCCAACAATTTCTTCTAACATCGCGTAAGATGGGGCGAATACAGCAATATGACCTGGTGCGGCTACTGAAATTGCTCGAATATGTGCGCGAATTTTCTCATTATTTTGTGGTCCTCGCCTTGTATATTTTGAGGTCACGCCAGTTGCAATCGCTACTGGACGTTTATCGGAAAGGAATGGAGAGGGATACTCCTTGGAAGATATCGGTCTTGTGCTTGGTAGGGACAGAAGTTCTCCGTACATCTCTGGTGGCGATAGGGTTCCAGACATCAGTAATGCTCCAGCCGCTTGCTCAAACACAGGTCCAGCCACAATTCCTGGGTCAAGTAGATGGGTGGTTAGTCGTGGTGCGTCCCCCTTACCATGGGAGAAGATGAACGCCAATGCTCTATTTTCACCCAATCTATCTATCAGTCCGAATAAATCTGAAAGACGCTCGCTAGCGGTTTCTTTGCCTTCATCTAGGTCTGGATCTAGTTCAACTTCTATTGTGGCCAATGTCTCAGAGATTTGATTTAGGCTGATATTTTTCCCGCTTATATCACTGGCTAATGCTGATGATAATAGATTTAGCAGGTCTTGATTATCAATTCGAGTCTCTTCTGATTTTTCTTTGTAGAGTGATTGAGTTTGGGTTCTGAAAAAGCCGGCTAAATCTGCACGAATCCTTTCAATTGCTGCTTTGACGGCTCGCAAATTAGCATAGGTTTCAGGTCTAACATCAAACAAACCTTTCCTTTCTTTCTCTTCAAGAGTTTCAATGTGTTCTTCCATTTCAAGGCGAGCTGATAAAACCAATTCATCGTTTATTGTTCTCTGCATTCCTTTGGTGATTCGGTCAGGAAGGTTGTGCGCTTCATCAACTATGATGATGACTTCATCCAATTTTATCCCCATCGCATCTAGTGATGCTGCCCGCACTCGTTCATGGAATAAGTGATTGTAGTCACAAACAATAATGTCAGCGCCGATAGCACTTTCACGTGCAACTTTCCACGGACACGTTGATTTGCTTTGACCATTTTCAGTGAAACTTTTTGAAACTTGAATTAGTTCATTCACATGCAGTGGTTCTTGTAGGACTTTCAACTTTAATCCTTCAACTTCCTGAAGATATGGCCGACAATGCCGGTTCTTTCTTTTGTCGGCACAGAGGCGAGAAAATATTGAAGAAAATTCCTTGCGAATGTCATCAATACACATTGATTGTTGGCCTACAATATCTACTAATTTCACTTTGCTTTGGCCATCTTTGAGGCGTTTGTTGATGCGGCGCACTGTTTCAACAACAATCCGGTGTTGCGCTTGACGCCCAGTAAGAAAGAAGATAGTTCGTTTTTCATTTGATGAAAAAGAAGCGTCAAGTGCAGCAGAAAGAGCTGCTGCAGTTTTACCAATTCCAGTAGGAGCGCAGGCAAGGTGACTGCCCTTGTTGACTAGGACATCATACGCTTCAGTAATCATTTCTGCTTGGCCTGGCCGTAATTCTTCATGTGCGAGATAACCGGGTATTCTAGGTTCATCTACCACCATGAGTTTGACCGGCGATTCGGACGCTCAATAAGGTTGGGTATTTTTCCTGCTTGATGGTATCATAGAGAGCCTATCGGCCCGATTCTATTTGGGGGGCCCCGTTAGGGGCCGGGGTATAACGAATCAAAGTTCGTCGTGAAGGGGTGTTCCCGCATATGCGGGAACGGGGGTATTATGTGAATTTGCTACTGAAATGACCGAGTGACGGGCACGGAGACGTAGATTGAAAATCCCAAGAGTGGGGGCGGGGGGGTTTTCACACCCCCCCTGGTTCTTCTTGGTGTGCATCCCATTGCTCACTTTCTCTCACCCTTTTACTCAGTATGGTCCTCATGAGAACCTCGAAGGTCAATATCCTTCAGGACACTTAGAGCATCTGTAACTCTAGTGTCCATTTTTTCTGTTTGCTGCTCAAGGAGTAGCCCAATTCCAAGTGCCATTGCTGAACTTGCATCCATTTCAAGCATCTGTTCTAGGATTTTCAATTGTTGTGATACGCCTTCACTGATTCTGATAGTCTGTCGGCGGCCAACATTTCCTGTTGCAGTCTCGTCTAACAATTTGTGAAGTCCACGGCGTAAGACATCGCTACGGTTGCGCATGCCGTCAAATCCCACACGGCGCTCAATTTCGAAGATTTCCTCTTCGGTGAGGCGCACTGAAACCATCTGACTTGGACTGCCCATCTGTTCCTCTCCGACCTATCCACGGTGGGGGGGGGTTTATTATCCTGTCTTACGAAGTTAATACATTGTAATACAGTTATGGGCAAAGTGTAATGCAACGTAGTACAACGATTTTATTGATAAAAATGGTAAATAACCTAGAAATGCCGATTATTGTAATACACACAAACTGAATCATTTTTTCAACCGACAATGTTTGGTCACTTCTCTAATTCAGTTCGTAATCTTTTCACAGCATTAGCTAAGATTACATGTTTTGTCTTTGCCTCAGTTTCTAACTCTCTTATCAGTTCAAGTGGTGAGACCTTTAATTCCCACAAATGTCGAGGTCTGCCCTTTCCCCTAACTGCACCTTGAGTTGATAATACCCAGCCTCGAAAACGACACTGTTTCAAACCACTAGAAACCTGACTAACTGACAGCCCACAGTCTTCTGATAATTGTTTGATTGTAAGATAATTATTGTTTGATAATGATGAAACAACTTTGGCTACACTTTGAGGATGACCGGCAGCAGAAAGAACTTCGGGGGGGATGTTTCCTTTCACCTCACACTGCCCCCCATACAGGTGGAAAAGGGGGTGACAATATATGATTTCACATGAAATGCTAATTTGAAGGCCCTCTGAGTCTTGTTGTGAGTCTAAGGTCACCGTCAAATAGCGGAGGCGATTGGCCTTGGCCATGACGCACACAGCGAGTCGTGGATTGATGGTGTATCTTAGAACATTAAGAGTGGCGATGGAAGACAATATTGTCACAGATGATGAAATGGCAATTCTCAATATTTTGGCCAACTGTATTGGGCTGGATGAAGAGACTGCCAAGTTCGCTAGTGCAATTCTAAACCAGATTGAGAAATCACCTATTACATCGGTCCAGGAAGATGAATGGTCAAACCGTCACATCGGGGATGCAACTTGTTACCAATCTGCTTTGATAGCAGCCCTTGATGACGATGTGATTAGTGATGATGAGATGGCAATGCTTGATTGTTTACGTAGGGCCATGGGACTCCAACCAAATGAACACGCATTGGTCGTGGAATCAATTAGAGTAATGATAGAAAACCAAGGCGATGTTCGATTGATGACTAGACTAGAATCTTACCTAACATCATTTCCGGGTGTTTGAGTCCCCAAAAAGCACGGCGAAAGGTTCTATTCTTTGCACCCCGCGTGCGTGTGAGGGACAACCATGAGTGACGGACCAACTGCTGGACGGAGAATGTTTGCCAAATCGGCAATTTTAGTCGCAATATTCATGTTTTCAATCATGTCAACCATGATTCCGAATGCAGAATTAGGTGATGAATCAGTCACAAATTTCAGTTCACCTCAAGAAACTTTACTGTGGGGTACTTCGATAGCAGGCAGTTCTAGTACTGACTCAGTGGAAGCAATAGAAATGGATGCATTTGGCAATACCTATGTCTGTGGTTATTTTTACAACAATGCTAGATTTGGAAATATCAATCTTAATGGGCTGGGGTCTACCGATGGTTTTGTTGGGAAAATTTCACCATCAGGTACATGGTTGTGGGTTAAAAAAATGGGCGGCAGCAGTTCAGATCACTGCTATGATATTGACGTTGACGATGGCGGCAATGTTTCTATCACTGGATCATTTTACAGTACAGCAACCTTTGGTTCTACTTCTTTGTCTAGCCAAGGTGGTTACGATATTTTCGTTGCAAAGTTAGACACTAATGGGACTTGGCAATGGGTGATTAAAGGAGGGGGCACTAGTCATGATTATGGTCATGGTGTTGCTATTGACAATAATGGAAATGTTTACGCTACTGGTTATTTCTATACATCCGGGACAATTTATTTTGGTTCAACAACAATACCTGGTTACACATATGATGATGCATATGTGGCTAAGATAAATTCAGCCGGAACGGTTGAATGGGCACATAGGATGTATGGTAGTTATTACCAAAGAGGGAGAGGGATTGATGTCAATGATAATGGTGAAATTGCCGTAGTCGGAGAATTCAGTTATTGGATGACTCCTGAAGGTACTGGTGGCAGTTGTGGTCAGTTGTCACCGAGCTATCAATCATCAAATTACTATCGCGTCTTCATCACTAAGTATACCTCAAGTGGAAATTGCGTTTGGGCAAAGTGGGCTGGATATGAAAGTTCATACCAATCTTATGGAGAAGATGTCGTGATAGATAACTCGGGTGTAATTTCACTAGTTGGTAGATTTAACTACAGGATGCAATTTAGTGGGACGTGGATTTACGCATATCAACAAAGTTCCAACTGGGATTGTTTCGTGGCCCAATATAGTAATTCAGGTGCTGCATTATGGGCACAAAATGTAGGTGGGAGTAGTACAGACTATTGTTGGGCTATTGATTTAGATGAATCATCTGGAAATCTTACAATTGTAGGCGATTATCATTCTTCAACAGCATGGTTTGGTAATACCTACATTACAAGCGTAGGCTCTCCTGATGCGTTCTATGCTACTCTTGTGAATCAAGGAGGATCTTGGACTTGGGACACAATCCACCATTTTGGTGGTAGCAGTTCTGACTATGGTCGGGCTGTAGCAGTTCGCAACGGTACAATTGCTTATGGTGGATATTTCCATAGTAATGCTTACGACGATGCCAATTCACATACGTTAAGCAGCGTAGGTGGTGCTGATGGTTGGATAATTGTTTATGGAACCGACTCTGATGGAGATGGGGTTGGTGATGGCACAGATGTCTTCCCCAACGACAGTAGCCAATGGTCTGATCGTGATGGTGATGGATTTGGAGATAATCTAACCGGATTTCAGGGTGATGATTGTCCTGATATCTTTGGTAATTCAACAGGTGCAGGATATTTTGGTTGTATAGATACTGATGGAGATGGGTGGCCTGATTCACTAGACCACTTACCCGATGACCCTACTCAGTGGGAAGATACTGATGGAGATGGCTTTGGAAATAATCCGAATGGCACAACTCCTGACGGATGCCCGATGATGTGGGGTAATTCCTGGAGAGATCAATATGGTTGTTTAGATTTAGATGGAGACGGCCAATCGGTGTTGAACGACCGATTCCCAAGTCAGCCAACTCAATGGAATGACTCAGATGGTGATAGTATGGGTGATAATTGGGCTGATGGATCATGGAATTCAACCCGCAAAACACACTGGCCAGGTATGTGGGTAGCAGGTGCTTTTTCACCTGACCCATCACCATTAGACTGGGATAATGATGGTTTTGAGGATGAAGGCATAGACGATAGTATTCCACCATGGGATGATTGCGAGTATGAGGTCGGTGATTCTTGGCAGAATCTAATTGGCTGTCCTGATTCTGACGGTGATGGTTGGGCAGATATTGAAGATGCAGTTCCAGAAAATCCTAGTCAACATGATGATAGTGATGGTGATGGATTTGGAGACAGTTCTAACGGTTCAGAAGTTGATGCATGCCCTGACAGATATGGGAACAGTACGTTAGATCGTTTTGGCTGTCCCGATAATGATGGTGATGGACTTTCCAACGACAATGATGATTGCCCAACTGTAGCTGGTTTACCATCTAATGGTTGCCCGGACAGAGATGGTGATGGCTATGTTGATGAGGCTGAAGAAAGTAACGAGCCAGTTGATGATTGTCCAGACACATTCGGCACTTCCTTTGAGGACCTGTATGGTTGTATTGATTCCGATGGAGATGGGTATTCAGATGAAGGCGATCCGTTCCCCGAAGATGAAACTCAATGGGCGGATAGTGATGGTGATGGCTACGGAGATAATCCAGCAGGTGAAAATCCAGATGATTGCCCCGCACGTTGGGGTAATTCCTCTCTAGGTGGTTTACTAGGCTGTGAAGACTGGGATGGTGATGGGTACTCAGACAGCGTAGACCCTTTCCCTCAAAATGGTTCACTATGGTCTGACTTAGATGGAGATGGATTCGCTGACCAACCTAATACAAATATTTCCGATGATTGCCCTAACAAAGCAGGTAATTCAACAGTCTTTATGTACGGCTGCCCTGATATGGATGGCGATGGAATCCCAGATTCTTGGGATTGGGATATTGATGGTGACGGATACTCAAATACGGATGAAGTCCGATCAGACCCAGTAAGTAACCCGCTCGACCCAAACAGTGTGCCTGTAGATGCTAACAATGATGGCAGGGCAGATGATGTGGTAGAATCAGAACTCGCACAAAGCGCGTTGTTACAGGATAGCGTTGGCCAGGTGATAACGGGTGCAGTACTCCTGCTGGTGATATTTTCAATTGGTATGATTGGAATTTCAATGACCTCTACTTCGCGTTCAAGGAAATTGTTCGAAAAAATGGAAGGCGAATTGCATACATCAGAAGGTTTCCAAGGTCTTGCAGACCTAGAAGATGAACTTGATGAAGCATTGCGTGCAGGCTCTATTGCAGGCTCACAAGGAATGCTATTACGTCACAATATAGATGAGAGGCGGGCTGAACTTGAGGAGGAATTACGTATTTCACAACAAGCTGAATGGTGGGCCCAGATGGGGCAGCAACAACAGCAACAAGGTGGTTGGTATCCTACTGAAGGACAAGCCCAGTGGTATGCTGGTCAATATGACCAACAGGCGTACGACCAGCAACAAGGACACGAACAACCATGAGTTCCAGCCATCAGGCACTACCCCTCAAGTTGAAAGAGGGGTTGCAATCAGCGACATAATGAGGGAGTGGCATGAGTGGCAAAGTGATAAATGATGCAATTCATGGAATGTTCCGCATCAAAGGGGTGCGAGAGGAACTTTTAGCAACTCCTGAATTCAACAAACTTAGCCATATTAAGCAACTTGGATTGGCGCATCTAGTTTTCCCTGGAGCCCACCATACGAGGTTTGAACACTCTCTTGGAGTATCACATATTGGCGGATTGATGGCTGATTCAGTTGGCTTAGATGAACATGAAAAGTCAATTGTAGAGGTGGCTGGAATGCTTCACGACGTAGGTCACGGACCCTATTCTCACACACTTGAGCACATCTTGCATGAGCGAGGTGGGGCGGACCACATGCACATTACTGAAGGAATCATCACCGGTGATTACGACATTTTGAGAGAGGACGAAAACTCCCTATTTGATAATCGGCAAAAAGTTCCTGATATTCTTGAAAAGTATGACATTGATCCGGAGCAAGTTGCTGGTTTGATACATGGAGCAGATGCGGCTGGTACCGAGAGAAATCTATTCAACTGGTCAGAGGGGGGAAACAATTTTGAGACACAAGACAACACATTAGCACACCTAATTCATGGGCCTGTCGATTGTGACCAACTTGACTACCTGCTAAGAGATGCTCACTTCACTGGAGTTAGGCACGGGGTGGTTGACCACCTTAGGTTAGTAGAATGTCTAGAAAGGCATAGTGGTGATGTTGCTGTGACTGAAGGAGGCGTTCCAGCCCTTGAAGGTATGTTGATGGCCCGCGGTTTGATGTATTCAGCGGTATATTTCCACAAGGTTACGCGGGTGACTGAAATGATGCTTTCAAGAGCAGTTGAGCGTAGCGAGGATAATCTTCCGGATGCTGTTGATATGCAACGCATGGTTGATGCTGAAATATGGCAGGCGTTATCTGAAGCGGGTGGAATTGCTAAAGATATGTTGAGGAGGCTAAAATACCGCCAATTGTTGAAAGTGTGTGTTACTAGAAGAGCTGAAGAATTCAGCGATGCACAAATTGAGCGGTTAGTGAAATTAGCTGAAAATAGTGCTGAGCGGCGTGAGATAGAGGATGAAATATGCCGACGCGCTAAAGTTCCTGAAGGATATGTGGCAATTGATGTCCCAAGTGTAAAGTTACTACTATCAGAACCAAGAATGTCGCAGGTTGATGTTAGAATAATTGGCCGAGATGGAAAGACTCGCTGGTTCCAAGAACATACCCCAATTGCCGATGCGCTTCGAAAGAGACAGGTGTCTCAGGCTGCGATGTTTATCATGACTCTGCCAAATGCTACTGAAGCAGTTGCGGAAGTCGCTGAGCGCATCATCTTTCAATAAACCAACACCCTCGGGTCAATCATGGATGAGGGGGCGGAGGTGGATGCATCCACCATTGAAATTCTCAAATCGCCGGCAGCAATGATGGCTGTAATCTCTGGCGGGGCTTTGGGTATCTCGGCGATATTACAGCCAAGTCGAGTTACTGGACTGAGCCTTTGCCCAATTTTTCATTTTACAGGTGTGCTGTGCCCTTTTTGCGGGATGACTCGTTCTTTCGTATCAATTACTCATGCACGTTTTTCTGAAGCATTGGATTACAATCTTGGCTCACCGTTAATTTATGGGGCATTTGTCTGGATGTTATATGCCTCAATTAGAGATTTGAGGTTGAAACAGTATGGAGCAATACCATCTGCTCCAAAATGGTTGTACCTTGCCTGGTTATGGGTGACAATCCCTATATTTGCATGGCTCTTTTGGAGCCGTTGGTTAAGCAACTTATTCTGATTACTTTACAAGTTGGTTACCATTAGAATCAGTCATGCTTCCAGTTACAATCATGATTAAGTCAATTAACCACCAAATTCCACATCCACCCAGAGTAATCAGTTTCAAAATTCCCAAGCCAGTATAGCCAAGATAGAATCTGTCAACCCCTATTGTCCCAAGGAAAATCGATAGTAATAATGTAACAAGCCAGTCCTTTCCATCTTTTGCAACCCCCATTGCATCACCCATTGATGTAGCGGCACCGGTTGCTAATGGCGCACCCATTGCAGGTGCAGGTGCAGGTGCTGGTGCTGGTGCTGGTGCAGGTGCAGGTGCAGCGGCTGCTGCCGGCACAAATCCAGGGAAGTGTTGTTGTGTATACTGTAAAGCACTCTCGGGTGGATGCCCTTGTGTAATCAGTCCGTCATAGTATGTTTGCGCTTCGCTCATGTCTCATTCCCGACATTAGCCAATGGCTAACTGCATTTCAATCCATCCCATTGAATTATTAGAGGACAATGCGTTTTCTTCCTTTTTTTGATTTATTTTGCATGCGCGATGAAATGCCATATCTTCCAAATTGCTTAAATTTCAATACATCTCATAGGTAATAGTGAAAAGGGGGACTCAGGTCGCCCGCCAAGAACAGAAGATGACTCTGTTCTCGTTCCTAAGGTGAAAAAAATGCACCAACATTTGAAAGATGTTTATGATAAGGTATTGCAAAGAGATCCGGACCAACCTGAATTCCATCAGGCTGTACTGGAAGTATTGGAAAGTCTGAGCCCAGTGGTGGAAGCTCGACCAGAACTGGTTGAAGCGAATATTTTCCAACGTATGTGTGAACCAGAGCGTTTGATTCAGTTCCGGGTCCCATGGGCTGACGATGAGGGTAAGATACAGGTTAACCGCGGTTTCCGCATTCAATTCAATGGGGCAATAGGGCCTTACAAAGGCGGTATACGATTTCACCCAACAGTAAATCTCTCAATTCTCAAGTTTTTGGCTTTCGAGCAGATTTTCAAGAATAGTTTGACAGGTCTACCAATGGGTGGAGGAAAAGGTGGTTCGGACTTCAATCCAAAGGGTAAGTCTGACAATGAAGTGATGAGTTTTTGTCAGTCATTTATGACTGAATTAGCGCGCCACATTGGTGCAGATACTGACGTACCTGCAGGTGACATTGGAGTGGGTAGTCGAGAAATTGGTTACCTGTTTGGCATGTACAAGAAACTTCGCAACGAGTTCACCGGAGTATTGACTGGCAAGGGATTGTCGTATGGTGGTTCTCTTGTTCGTCCAGAAGCTACAGGTTATGGGTTAGTTTACTTTACCCGAGAGATGTTGGCAGTTACAGGGGAATCTTTTGAAGGAAAAACAGTAGCAATTTCAGGTTCGGGTAATGTGGCGCAGTTCGCTTGCGAAAAGGTCACTCAACTTGGTGGTACAGTGGTCACCCTTTCAGATAGTAGTGGATTCATACATGACCCTGATGGGATTGACACTGACGAACTTTCTTGGATTATGGACCTTAAGAATGTAAAACGCGGCCGAATAAAGGATTATGCCGCACATCGTGGCTACAAATACACAGAGCGTGATAAGTCATTAGACTACAATCAAATTTGGAAAATTCCAGTTGACATCGCACTTCCATGTGCAACTCAAAATGAGTTGAATGGTAAAGATGCACAACATTTGGTTGATAATGGAGTTCGGTTCGTTGTAGAGGGTGCAAATATGCCATGTACCCCAGAGGCTGTAGACGTGTTCCAATCAAGCAATGTAAAATTCGCACCTGGAAAAGCTTCCAATGCTGGAGGGGTGGCAACTTCTGGGCTTGAGATGAGCCAGAATAGCCAGAGAGTTCCTTGGGTTCGTGAAGAGGTTGATGCACGACTAGACGCAATCATGGTAGGCATTCACCAAAAAGCGTACGACACTGCAAAAAAATACGGTCAAGAGGACAATTATGTGTTCGGGGCTAATATTGCTGGGTTCGAAAAGGTCGCTGATGCAATGCTTGCTCAGGGTACTTGGGGCTGAATTGCTGAGAAAGGACCTAACACCCATCGGTTTGATGGGTACCGACGCGTTCATGCCCGTTCCCAGTGGATTTTACCATCTCGATCTACCCAA
>DTUF01000005.1 GCA_012964335.1 Candidatus Poseidoniales archaeon
CATCATCTCTTACATCGTTGAAATAACCGCAAACTGTTCCACTCCAAATCAGAGGAGATTTCCGGTTCTGGCGTCCACTTGAACATCAATGCTCCAAAGCCCCACCACCACAATGAGGATGTGACGAAAATTACTGCGAGTTTGAAGTTGGTGTCCCAATTCAATTGTGGTAACATTAGGATAGCAAGATGGAATATGAGTAAAATTGAACCGCCCATGAATCCATACATGTAGCCCCAAGTTGAGACTTGATCTTGGTTTTCCCTATCACTTAGATAGGGCATGAATGAGTAATAGATGACATTACCACCTGTGAATCCGATGGTACCGATAGTGTACATCATCGCTAGAATGATGTATCCTTGTGAACCAAAATAGGGCGCTGCACCCATCAATGCAGTGAATCCTATACCGGCAACAGTATACCATTTCAGCAACTTCTTTTTGATTGGCATCCGATCCGCAATTACACCCAATGCAGGAGCGGTAAGGACAACAAATATCATTGAAAATGTCAGTACGAATGCATAAAACGAATCACCAGATTGAGTTCCAGTGGCCAAGTTGTACAAACTAGCCATCAATGCTGGTGCGATGACCGTCATCACAGTGAGTGCATAGGCTTGATTTGCCCAGTCAAAGAAATACCATCCCTTCAGTGCCTTCTTATCGTCGTCACTCATATCTGCAAGACTTTGTTTACCAACTGTAGGTTCAGTTTCGCTTTTTGATACAGATACACTATCAGTCATGCTACCGCACATGCGAGCCTCCCTCTTAGCATTACACCCTGCATTGAATTCTGTATTGTATGTAATAATGTCAATCCGCTACTATAGGGCAGATTGATGAGGGGGTGGTGTGCCGCTTGGCTTGAGTAACATGGCTGACCAATCCTCACCCTGCTCGGCTGGAATCATGCCGAGTTCTACTGAGGCTGTCAAAATCCATCATCTTGTGAAGGCTCCAGAAAATACTCCTGGTTCAATTCGCAAGCGAGAATCTTGGGATGCTGACGAATTAGCTACAGTTTACACAACTCCAGAATGCTTACCTGACGGGACAATATGTCAAGCGACTACGGTTATTTTCCGCACCCGAGGGTGCGTCTGGTGGTGGAATTCAGGTTGCACATTTTGCGGTTATTTCAACGATGTAAGAGATGATGTTACCTATGACAATTTGATGGCACAATGGCAATCTGCCAAAGACCAAACTAACGATTTTGAGGGCTCAGAAGTCATCAAAGTCTACACATCGGGTACATTTTTTGAGGACCGTGAAAATCCTCCTGAGTGGCAAGAGGCAATACTTCGAGAGACCAATGAGAGGGGTCTGCGCCTAATAGTTGAAGCACGAGCTGAGATGTGCACTCCAGAAAAAATGTCGTGGGTGGCGAACTTGCACCCAGGGTGTGTTGTCGCCATTGGGTTAGAAGCAATGGACGATGAAGTTCTCAAATTCCATTGCAATAAGGGATTTTCAACAAAACAATGGCTCAAAGCCGTGAAAACTCTTCGGGCTAATGAATTAGAAGTCAAGACATATTTGCTGTTCAAACCACCATTCATGTCTGAGGGTGATGCATTGAAACATTGTATTGAATGGATACGTGAAGCCGGCCCTCTTTCTGATGAGGTCAGCGTCAATCCAATGAATATCCAGCGTGGTACAATTGTTGAGAGACTTTTCCGCCACCGTGAATACCGGCCTCCATGGCTTTGGTCTCTAGTTGAGATGATTCGTCAAGTTGACTCAGTTCCCGGTCGATTGATAGTTCATCCAACTGCAGCTGGACGCGTTCGTGGTGCACATAATTGCGGCAAATGTGACAAGCATGTTGCTGCCGCAATTGAGCGATATTCGGTTTCAGGAGACTTGCAAGAGTTTGCCGGCCTAACCTGTGAATGTGAGAAAATTTGGGCTGCTGAAATCGAGTTGGATTGCACGATTCCATCTCCATTCGGGGTCGGTTTAGACCGTCGAATGCCTGCTGAAGAATCTCTAATGTCACCTTGATTTTCACGCCGTTTCTCTCCTAATGCTTAAGGACAACTTTCGTTTCGGAAAGATTGCCTAAAGGCAATCTGTGGTGAAGTGATGAGTGAACTACCCGAAATGACGCAGGGGCGAGAAGAACCCGCTGCTTCTACAGCTGTTTGGACATTGAGTTTAGTTGGTGCTTTTGCGTTTATGATTTTGTACGGGGTACTCTACCCAAATCATCCATTCCCTGGTCTTGGGGATATACTCCCATTGTTCAGTGAATTAGGCAGCAGTGTTGTTTGGTTCTTTATCGCAGGGATTATCCTCGGCTTGTCGATGTTACTAGCGATGCTAGTTGGGGAGTCCATTGCAGAATGAGGTGATTTTATGGAGATTAGAACATTATTCATTTCATACGTTATTTGGCTATTTTTCGTCAGGTATCTAACTATTACAGGTCTTGGACCATTTGGCTCATTCGCTCGCGACATTTCTACATTCATGCTTGGAAAGGGACTTGGCCCAGCCGCTGACTTGATGGAAGATCGTGCTGGTGGAGCGGCAAAAACTTGGTTCGCTCATGGTATCTTTTGGTTCATCATCGCTGCAACCCTGTCATTTTTGAGTATGTGGACAGCATACGAACCAAATGCATTACACTCACTTGGAGCAATTGGATATTCTCCAAGCGCGGCTCAGGCTACTGCTGCTATTCATGTTGTAACTGCCTTTGGCGCATTATCAATGATGTTAATGGCTGCAGGATTTGCTATGCAAGGCCGCCTCGCTGGGGGCCGAATGGCCAATGAAGCGACAACTGCTCTAATCGCTTTTGCATGGAGCGCAGTAGTTGCAGTAGGCCTAATTCTTTCACACACTGATTTAATCGGTACAAGCAGTTGGTTTGAATTACCACCAGTTTACTACATTTTACTGACATTCTTGGCATTACCACTATTTGTCAATCACTTGTTGACAATGGCGAACTCAGGTTCCCCGGTAATGATTTCACAGTGGTTTATCGTGATGGGTTACGCTGCATTCATTTGGCTAGGTGCTGTTTCGATGTTCTTACTTTCAGGAGAAAATCACACTCTTTCGTGGTTACTAGTCAAGGTACTGTTCGGTGGTTGGTTACTCTCACAAGCACTAGGTATTGCTCATCATGTGATACCATCAGCACTAGGGGTTCCACTTTGGAGTCGTTCTCTTGCTACTCTAACCTTGTTTGGTACATTCCTAACATTCTCTCCACTCGGTGCTGTGGCATCCGTCCCTACAATGGGGTATTTCATGCAAGCAATGGTGGCAATTCTATTATCACTCTCATTAGTGCCACTCATCGCTACTGTAGTTAATTTGACCAAGACTGCAAGTGGTCGGGTGATGGAATCTTATGGGGTCAAGTTCACAATTCTAGGTATTATTTTATTGATTCCAATTTCGTTTGGTAGTTTATTCGCCTCTGTCTCAGCATTTGGAGGAGGCAACGAGTTAGCTCACATTGCCCCCACTCTAGACACTCTTGCACTTTGGGGTGTTTTCGGTATGATAGCACTAGGAAGTGTCCACCTGCTCTTCCCACAAGTGACAGGACGTGAGTTGTTCAGTTGTGCCAGGACAAAGATGACCTTCTGGTTTGCAACTGTTGGAATAGTTGGATTTGGCACTTCACAATTTATCGTTGATTATGTGAATAATTCAATTGGTGCTGCTGATGTTTCTCTGGCACTAGAAGAGGCCGGCGTGAGTGCTGTCGGAGCAGGGGATGTGCAGGCTTTCGCAGCCATCATGTTCTATGGTGTTGCTTTAGCAGGCGTTTTTGCTGCTCAAAATATGTTGCAGGGTTCATTCCGTGGCGCTGTGCTTTCAGATGGCGCTCCAGCCCCGAATGTAATTACAGCACAGATGGCAATTAGTGGAACCACTTCAATCCGAAACCTGCTTTCAGCAGGTGCAGGTGTTGACACTGTTCTTACTGTAGATGGAGGTTCTTCTGAAGGTCGAATCTCATTAGCAGATATTTCTCCAGCAGAAGAGCCATCCGAAGAAGCAGATGCAGAGCCAGAAGAGGAAGAAGTAGAACATCCAGTGGTTGAAATCCCTGATAATCTCTCAAAGATGTTGAAGGCAGAATTAGTTGAGTTGGCAAAGGCAGCAGGTGTCTCTACTACAGGAACCAAGTCTGACTTGATTGACCGCCTTAGTGCTTGATTGAAGGATTGGGAAACCGCCATAGCGAATACCCTTACTCCGCTAACAAGGGGAATTGCGATGCGTATTGGCTTAGTCGGAAAACCAAACGTTGGTAAATCAACGACTTTTGCCGCTTTAACAGAAACTACAGTAGAAATCGCAAACTATCCATTCACAACAATTGAGGCAAATGTTGGTGTCACTTACATTCCAGCAACATCACCATGTGCTTGCAAGGAACTTTCAATCCAGATAGTAGAAAGTGGTAGGTCTGTTGAATTAAATGAGGATAGGGAAGGCAGTATCTGTCAACCAAGAACCGGTGCTTGTAACGGGTATACAAGATTAGTTCCAGTCACTCTAGTGGATGTAGCGGGATTAGTCCCTGGTGCACATGAAGGCCGTGGTAGGGGAAACCAGTTTCTTTCTGATTTGGCTAGTTGTGATGCCCTGATCCAAGTTGTTGATGCCTCTGGAGGTACAGATATTGAGGGAAACCCGACAGGTCCTGGTGGTTGCTCACCAAATGATGAGCACGATTTTTTGATAGAAGAATTAGCGGCATGGATTGATGGAATAATCTCCAATGGTTGGGCTAAGGCGGTACGCCGCATTCAATCTGAAGGTGAGGCAGGATTGACAAATTTTCTCCATGACCAATTAACTGGAATTGGTGCTACTCATAGTGATATTACAATCGGACTAGATGTTTTCAGGCGTGAAAACCCCGATATACCAACAATTAATGTGTGGGGTGATGAAGAAAAAAGGCTTCTTTCTGATGTTCTTCGCCGTCAACTGTTTCCACTGTATATTTCCGCTAATAAATCAGATTTAGCAGACGAAGAGACTTATTCAAGCCTGCAGGCACAGGTAAAATCTTCTGGCGGTTTATTTGTTCCGTGTAGTGGCGAAACAGAACTAGCCTTACGACGGGCTAGTAAGGCAGGAGCCATTTTCTATTCGCCTGGTGAATCAAGTTTTGAAGTAAATCCAGATGCTACTCTGAATGACGCACAGAAGAGAGGACTTTCTGAACTTCATGATAGGATTTCCAAAATGGGCGGTACAGGTTTGAACGAATTACTCAGAAAGGTAGTGTTTGAGAGATTGGAACAAATTGTTGCTTATCCAGTCCAAGATGAGACACACTGGACGGATGGTGATGGCCGAGTACTCCCAGATGCCCTGTTAATCTCTTCAGGAACTACCGCTAAAGGGTTGGCCTACGCAGTTCACACAGACTTGGGGGATGGCTTCATTCGCGCATCTGATGCACGAAATGGCAGAATCATTGGGTCAGATCACGAACTTTCTGACAACGATGTTATCAAAATCCATGCAAAAACCTGACATCAATAACACATGTGCCGCAACATGGGATTGAACTCTAGTTTCAAGCGTCTTCTTCATCACCGAAGTCTGGTGCTGCTGGCAGATTATCAGATTCTAGAGCGGGTGCTTCATCCACTACTGGTGGTGATGCATCCTCAGTTTTATCAGATTCAATAACATCACTTAATTTGGCATCTGTATTCATTAAATCGTCAGCATCAATGGTCTTTAGTGTCGCAAGGAACGCCTCATTATCTTCTACAGTGAATGACTCTTTACCTTTACCAACTCCGCCTAACTTTCCATAATCATATGGTAACACTAGAGTAATGAGTGTATGTTGTTCCATACCCAATTCTCCTACTGTTTGTAGACGGCGCAGTTCCAAAAGTTCAGGGTGCTGAGCCATTGTGTTAGCTGCGTGAGCGAGGTTCTTGACCGCTTCAACTTCTCCTTCAGCACGTCGTAGTCTAGCTCGGCGTTCTCTTTGTGCTTCTGCTTCACGAGCAATTGCTCTTTGCATATCTGTTGGGATAACCACATCTGTGATATCAATTCTAGTAACATCTATTCCAAGTGGAAGTGAAAAGGTGTCAAGAATATCCTCCATCCTGTTGGCGATGGTTTCTCTCTTGGAAAGTAATTCGTCCAAGGTAAATTCGCCAATTACTACTCGCAGAGTAGACATAGTTGCTTGGCGAATTACCATTGCAGGGTCTGAAACAGCCAATACAGAAGTCATTGGGTCAATGACTTTCCAATAAACGACTCCATCCACTTTGATACTAACATTGTCTCTGGTAATACAGACTTGACCAGGGATATTTTCTGGACGGTCGCGTATATCAACTGCTAGGAACATATCAATTATTGGCCATCGGAATGCTAAACCAACCCCATTCAATTTTATTGGCTTTCCAAATCGGAATTTGATCGCTCGTTCGTATTGGTCAAGAATGGTTATCCATCCTCGTCTTGGCCATGTACCCCTAGGTGGATATGCCGTTGGCTCACCTCCAGCAGCAGTAAACATCCCTCCCGCTGCCTTTAGTGCAAGCAATAAGCCTGCAGCGATTAATCCAACTGTGATGCCACATAATAGTTCAAACAAGACAGCCATCACTTATCACCTCCTGAAAATAGTTCACCAAGTGGTCCATTACTAATGTCAAGAAGGGTGTCAGGTAACATCATAATACGTGTAGCATTATTTTCTGCTCCAACTTCAGAAAGGACTTGTAATCGGCGCAATTCCATTAGTGCTGGGAATCGAGCAAACAACTCTTGTGCCTCTGCCAGCTTGCTTGCAGACTCGCGCTCAGCACTTGCCTTGATGACTCTTGAGCGAGCCTCCCTGTCAGCCTCAGCCTCCTTTGCCATGGCTCTAGTCAAATCATGTGGCAGTTGCATATCAGTTAATTCGACGTGTCTGACATCAATTCCCCATGGATCAGTCGCATCATCTAAATTGATTCGAATTCTTTCAGCAACGGCTTCTCTTTGCTGAAGAATTTCGTCAAGAGGAACAGAACCGAACACATCTCGTAGAGCACCCATTGCCGCCATTCCAATTGACGCCCGAGCATTAGTAACCTTGTTTACCGCATCACCGGGGTCTCTAACACGGTAGAAAATAACGGCATCAATTGTCAGTGAAATATTGTCTTTTGTGACCACAGATTGACCCGGCACGTCATTGATGAGAAGACGTAAATCCCATCTTACCATACGGTCTACCCATGGAATTACAATCCTAATTCCTGGTGATAACACACCTCTATAGGAACCAAGTCGAAAGACGACAGCCCCTTCCCAATGCCGAATAATTTTCAAAAAGCTCCCTATTAAGAGCACCAAAACAAAAGTCACCATCCCTATAATCAAAAATACGGCTACCATGTTTTACCGGCGAAAGTAATACACTATTAGGTTTAGTCCGGTATTTTCAATAAGAAAATTATGAAAAATCAAATATTAAATGACAACCATTCAATTGCTTGTTGCACAAATAATAAATTATCACCTTGCTCAATGTAACCATTAGCGGCAATATTGCTATCTCCTACCACGACTAGGCGACCATTCATTTCACTCACAGCAGCGATTGGTAATTCCCCTTGAATTTCACCTTCGTCAAGAACAGAATCTAGGTCAATATCTCCAAACGACGATGCAGAAGTAGATGCTAATGCGGTAGCACCCTCACTAACTCTGAGAGAGCACCCTGAGAAGTAAATTAGTTCACTAATCCCCTTTGTGATTGGATGGTCAGCAAAGTTTTGCACACGAACAAAGTGTGGTATTGATTCTTCACCAAGCACAACCCCTGCCAACTCAACTTTCTGAGTTACATGTTCTTCATGGTCTGTAACTCTGTCTTTTTGAATCTCGATACCACAAGGAGTTGTAAGTTCATTTAGGAAATCAACATGACCGAATAAGTCACCCCATTCTGCTAGAAGGAGGATTGATTTTCCGTTTTCCAAATGAGATTGTAATGAAGTCATTTCATCTCCTGAGAATTGATTTTTTGGAAATGGAATTATTATTACATCCCAAGGGAGATTATCTACAGCATCTAATGATGTATTGATAAATTCTAAATTGTGATCATTTTTTTCTAGTAATTCTGCCAGTGCTGTTAATCCATCTGCCTCTGGGTTTGCCATAGAAGAACCCATGTGGAATTCATCGAATCCGATGAGCGCCATCTGCATCCACCTTCAAAGGTCCTCGGCTACCGCTGTAATTTCTAGTGAGTAGACCGCTACTCGCCATGATACGGTTACATCTTCATCGCTGTCTACAATACCACCAACTATTGGGCCGGGATAATTATCTACTTCAAGAGTGACAGAAGTCAGCCATTCGCCAGTTCCATTACCGCCATCATTCCATTGTGCTTCAATGTCATTCTTACTAACGCCGTCTGCGATATAGGAGGAACCATCCCACTCAGGGGTTATTTGAATTGTGAATGTAACAGCATCGCCATTACAAGAACCGCTGCCAGATTCATCATCAGGAGTTCCTTCAACTCCTGAAAAATCAGTGGTGACATCGACATTATCTGTAAACCCTGGTCCGGGGTCATCATTGTCATTACAACTAACGGTGATTTCAACAAATCCAATCATCATTTCTCCAGAGTCTAATTCAAAGAAGTAATCACCTTGCTCCCCATCAGCGAGATTCATGGTTTCATCAGAGGTGATATTGTCTTGAATGAAATCAACTTGCCACTTGCCTTTTGCACCAGAAGAGGCTCCACCTAGGTCGTCAGAATTTGACGCCATAAAGGAGAAATAGGCAGGGAAAGTGATAGCGAAAACAACTGAAATCACCAAAATAGTGATTGCCCGCTGAGAGGTGAATAATTTCTCAAGACCAGTCATTAGCGCCCCTCAACCGTATGTGGGTGGCCACTGTGTTATCAATGTGCCACCGTTAGTGGTTCACTCTTCTTCAGCAGAAAGAATCCACTCAGAAGGTGGCCAAGAAGGTAAGTTTGTGTCTGGCCAAGCGGACTTATCCACATTCACTCCTTGATTTTTGAAAGTCCTTTTTGAGCGTCTCCAGACAGGTAGGAGAAAACCGATGGTTGAGCGTTCTCCAAACGTCCATTTCCAAGGGCATTTTGGTAGCCGAGCAGTCCATTGAGCGAATAATGTGCGCCACTCATTTTCTAGTTCATTGGGGATGAGCCATTCCACTATTGTTAGAGAACCAGCAGCACCTTGTACGTGACTGTACGCTTCCATCCCAACATCTTTCAGAGGACCATTTTCAATGACAATTCCAATTGTTCTCGCAGCTTGAGCTATTGGCACGATAACTGCCCATCTATCAATGAGTCTGCTACCACTGATTCGGCGGGCTGACCAGTTCGCTTCAACTACAAGTTGGCGTAATGCTCTGATGGCGTCAGTAGGCGAGATGCAAGTCTCAACCTTCAGGTGTCGTGGCACAGCCATGATGTCCCCTCCCACTCATTTGTGATAATCAATTGCAACGATTTCTTCAACTAGGCCGAGATTTCATTGGATTGAATCAAATTTCAATCAGATGTAATTCAGAGATGAGCATCCGCACGGTTGAGCGTGTCGCGTATGGCGGCGGGCAATATTTTCATTTGTTGTTTCCAACTCAGCCAAATAGAGAGCCAAGACCTTCGAAGCTAGCGTCGTCCTCTTCCTCTTCAGCAGCTGCTTCCTCAGCGGGAGCAGCAGCATCTGCGGCAGGGGCGGCACCACTAGGTGCAGCGGCAACCGGTGCAGCGATAGCAGCGCTCATCGCTTCTCCGATATCGACGTCATCAAGGCTAGCAACAAGCGCTTTCACGCGTGCGTTGTCACCCGATACGCCAGCGGCCTTCAGGACCGCACCGACATTCTTTTCGTTGATCTCATTCTCTGCTGAGTGCAATAACATTGCAGCATATACATATTCCATTTTTTCTCACTTCCTTTCAACCAAATAGGTCACCGAGGCCGTCAAAGGCGTCCTCTTCATCCTCCACTGTCTCCTCTTCAGCCGCAGCATCTTCAGGTGCGGCTTCAGCAGGAGCTGCGGCGGCAACTGTTGTTGCGGCGCCGAGCATTCCCGACAATTCATCGTCGAGAGCGGAGGAATCTAGTTGACCTGCAAGGGCCATTGCCCGTGAATTTGCACGGGCGATGAATAGAGGCATGGTTTCACTGTTTGTGATACCAGCCTCAACAGCCACGGAGAGCGACTCGCTCTTCGCTTTAGATAGTAGAGTGGGCATTGTTTCTGGGGTGAACCAGCGTACATTACACGCAACATTGAACGAGGCGGAAACTCCCTGTGCGATATTGTTGCGGAGCCCATCAAGGTCAAGGTTAAGATCTTCTGGTGGCATTAGAATACCATCTTGCATGGCACCACAGAGAATAATACCAATTTCAATCGGCTTGATTCCCAGTTTGTCTAACATTAGTCCTAGGTCGCCTGGAATTAAATCGCCTTGTTTGACGACAGTAACAGTCTTCTGAATCAATACCTTACCTTTGTCAATCTTTGCTGGGATACCAACTGCAGATAATTCTCCGACAATTGGTCCAGGAGCGAAATCAGTTTCTCCAGCCTCTACAACAATGTCTTGAGGTGCAATATCACCTTCTTTAGCGGACCTTCCAGTCCGAGTCTTCTCTAACTCGTTGAATAACTGGAATGCACTTAGGTTTGAGGAATGAACAATAACAGGCTGAGCAGCATTTTCCATCATTATCTCCAAGGATTGTTCTTCGTGCCCAGCATTTTTCCAAGCAAGCCGGAATAGGGTTTTCTTTGCCATGGTGAGACTCATCATGGGACGCAATTTTGCTCGCATACCTAGCATTGCAGTTGCTGGTACACCGCTAGTATCAACTATTCCAATTACCCCGTCTTCCCGAAGGATTTCGGTAAGTTCCCCAACTCGGTCCTTTTTCCAACTCACTACCTTTGGAATCATTAATTCAGCACCTCAACTTTGATAGAAGGACCCATGCTGGTCTTGATGTAGAGTGAACGAATATTGTCTGCGCCACGTTCTAACTTTGATGTGACACGCTTCCACATCTCAAATGCGTTTTCACAGATGTGAACTTCAGTTTGGCTTCTTGCCCCCACAATAGTGTGGAAAGTGATGTTATCTCGACTACGAATGATTGCAGTGCTGCGAAGTCCATCTGCAATCATGCCTGGATCAACATTAGGTGGTACAGGACGAGGCATTTTTCCACGAGGACCAAGGACGATTCCAAGGAATCTTCCGATAGTTGCCATGTGTGGGACTTCAGATAGGAAAAAGTCGTGCTTTCTTGCTAACTTTCTTGCCTTCTGGCGGTCACCACCTAAATCCTCAATTTTATTTGGGTCAATGACAACTATTCCAGCAGCCTTTGCTTTGGTTGCCATTTCACCTTCAGCAAATATAGCAATGCTGATTTCCTTACCGCGCCCATGCGGTAGACGGACATTTTCTTCAATTCTGTTTGCTGGGTTCTTCAAATCAACATCTCTGATGGTAAATGCCATCTCAATGCTTTCAACGAATTTTCGCTCTGGCGCTTCTCCAAGCGCTTTTTTCACTGCTTCAGTAATTTGTTCTTCCATTTTTTCTCACCCCTGCGGTCAGCGAGGTTTCCCTCTCCCGCAACTCGCGTTCAATTGAATTTGTCGTCATGCTCTCCTGCTTTCACCTGCATTATGAAATCCTTTGGCACGATGCCTTCAATGTGACAACGCATAGAGACACATGTTCCCATGACCTCCAATGAGCGTTGCTTGACACCTTTACCAGTCAAATCATCCGCCTTCTCTTTGGAGATGGTTATGATTTGATCGAGTGTAATATTGTGAACAGTCGGGTCAGAACCAACGTCGGTTTCCCCTTCCCAAGAACCATTGAACTTGATGCCCTTGCCAATAACCGCTGTGCGTATGCGTCGTGCAGTCCAGTTATCTGACATTGATTCACCTCATTGTTTGGGTTTTGGCCGACCTGCTTCCCCTATTTAACCGCCGCGAGAACCCCATTGTCCACTTAGACGACACGCTCCGTTACATGGACATTATCAGCGCGCATAGTGATAGGGATTGGAACTGCAGCTTCGAATAACTCAACAGTCACTTCTTCTTTGCCTTCTTCGACTCCTGTCACGCGGGCGCGATTTCCTTTGAAGTGACCTACTCTGATTTCAACAACACTGCCAACTTCGATTCCAGCAGTTGCTGATTTCGGCTCAAGATAATTGGATACAACTGCTAATGGTGCTTCACCTGGCAGCACTTTAGAGCAACCGCGCATTGGTGTAGTCACACCTCCAGCACGTCCAATCAACTTCTCGACATGGTGCTTTGCACTCGCTTCAACAAAGATATATCCGCGCATGAGGCGAGGATGAATGACTGCGAAAACTTCACCTTGGACATCTTTCAGAGAGCCGGTACCAGAAATACGAGCATGTATTTCATTGGCGATTTTCTGTTCTTGACCAATTGTTGTTTTGAGCATATAGAGGAAACTTGAGACATCCCCATACATATCCCCAAGTTGGGAAACGGTTGGTCGGGTTTGAATAGCGGAGATCCCGTCTTCTGATTCATCCACCTCATCTGGACTCAAAACATTGAGATAACCTGGATCAACCCACATTGCTTCATCGTAAAGGGACCGTGGTTCTATTTCTGAGGAATCAGTAACGAACAGAATTGGAGTCACCTCGTTTAGTCGGTTACCAAATTCAATTCCACGTGCCTCCCCCATGCGAACAAGGGTTAGAGAGGATGATTGAATGCCAGTAGCGTCTTCAATTCTCATGAACACATGGTCAAGGTCATTATGGTCTCCAACTCCGTAAATCCCATCCCAGCAATTTGGAAAATCAGTGACTTCTTCACTACGCTTGAGCAAAAGCAACTTATCTTCATGGCGAATAAATACTATGAATCCATCAGACATTTTGAAACCTCCATTTCTAGACAGGGAATTAACCAATTAACCATTGAAAGAATTTGGGTAGTTCAGTATCCATTAACCACAACATTACAAAGCCGATGAAGCCAAGTACAAACATACCAATTCCACAGACCCAAATAGTCTGTCTGAATTCCATCTTGGTAGGTTTTCGAGCCATGCGAATAATTCGAGCCCATGAACCGCGTCCGAAACTGCGGACCCATGTTTCAAATTGGTCTTGTCGGGATTGAACCCGGTCCTCAAAGGACTTACTTGTAGAGTCTGCACTAGCCATGGTTGAACCCCTTTAGGGTTCATGCCGACATGGGGGTCCTCTTTAACATCAACGCTTCAATTTAATTGATGAATTCAAGACTTCGATTACGCATTGTACGCATCTGTTGATGGGCTGAAGCGCCGAAAATTTGCTGACTCTTGACTCCTGTTAAGACCAACAAAACACGCAATTCGTTACCCATAGTCTTGTCAACCGTTGCGCCCCAAATAATTCGGGCATAGGGATTGATTCTTTCTCGTATCTCTTGGGCACAGCGTTCTGCTTCCCCAAGAGTTAGTGATGGACCGCCGACCACATTGACCAGTGCACCACGGGCATCAGAGATGTCAATATCAAGAAGTGGTGATGATAGGGCTTCTGCAGTTGCATCAACAGCACGGTCGTTGCCAGTTGCTTCTCCTAGTCCAATCATTGCCATTCCACCCCCGTTGAGCATTACACTTCTCAAATCTTCAAAGTCAAGGTTAACAAGACCTTCTTTGGTAATCATTTCTGTGACCCCAGCAATTGAACGCATCAGTAATTCATCAGCTACTCGAAACGCTGCTTCAATAGGTAAATCCTTCACACCTTCAACTTCTAATAACTTCTCATTAGGTAGGACTACGACAGTATCGCATACTTCGCGTAGCCTCTCTAAACCCCATTCAGCGTTTTGTCGGCGCAGTGTGCCTTCTGAGACGAATGGATATGTGACTACTGCAATTGTCAGCGCTCCAGCGGCTTTTGCCAACCTTGCGACTACATGAGCCGACCCAGTGCCAGTTCCACCGCCAAGTCCTGCGGTAACAAAAGCGAGGTCACAGTCATCAACAATGTTGAGAAGTGTTCGCTCTGATTCATAAGCAGCCTTCTCACCCTTTTCAGGGTCTCCACCAGCACCACGACCGCGTGCCGTTCTACCGATCAGAATTTTTTGGTTAAGTTGTGAGCGCAATAGGTGTTGAGCATCTGTGTTAACAGCAAATCCTGAGATGTGTTCTCCAGACAATAAGCCTTCGTCTTCTAAGCGTTGAACAGTATTACAACCGCAGCCTCCGCATCCAAAAACCCTAATTCTAGGTGCTAAACTTGCTAATAATTCTACTAACTCTTCGTCACCATTAATAGTTTCAACCTTTTTTACTTCGCATTCTTCTTCCAAGGAATCTTCTCCCTCTTGCAGTTCTAATACGCGGTCAATTAAATGGCGCATGGGTCTAGCCTCACTAAAGTCGCCTTAACCTTGACGCTCGTCATGGGTGTGCTAAAGTGGGTTCGCGCACCTCTTCGGAATTGCCGAAAATGAAGAAAGTCCTCCCTAAAGGGAGGTCAATTAGCCCGAAGGTCAAAGTGTAGGCGCTTATCTCCCGGTTTGATGAAGTGTAAGTCGTTGCTACTCGTGATTGTCTTAATCGTCTCCTCACAGCAAATATTTTTCACCGCTGAAATCACCCAAATTTCAGCATTAGATGAACAACAGCCCATGGCTCAATCAGTGTCTAGCCAATGGCAGATGAATGACGCACCCCCCATCCAATCAGGTTGGTCTGCTGATACTTGGCAGCCAGATCCAAAGGGTGCGCTTTGGGATTTAGACTTCAGTCCAGACGCCACTAAGATAGCAGGCGTTGAAATCTCAGATAACAGGCTCTTTGTTTGGAATGTTTCAGATGGCCGTGTGTTACTCTGGATTCATCACTCAGCTTCGATAGTTGATGTTGTTTGGCTTTCTGACGAATGGGTTTTAGTCGCAGACTCCGGAATAAATTGGTATTCCTACCATGTTGTTGACGATGGTTCTTCCACCCCTCATACCTCTACAGAGATGCGCTCCGGTCAATGGAGCGATAGTCTGACTGGGACATATAACGGATATCTTTGGGGTCTTGATGCCTCTTTGAATCATTCAAAGGTGGCATTTTGCGGTAACATCAACCACCTGAATATGGGTGGTGAAGTTGTAATTGCCGATTTGTTTCATTTTATTGATGGGTCGCCAGCCAATGCTCAACATTTCTTACCACAGTACTGGTCGGTAGATTGTGCAATTTCGCCAAACGGCGCAACAGTTGCTGCAATAGGGCGAAATCTGACAACTTATTCTGATGGCAATGTCACTTACAGAGATATTGTGTATGGAGTTGAAGTTGCAACCGGAGTGCTTCAATGGGAACGTTTTGTCGGTGGCGATAATTCCAGTGCTTGGGCGGTAACTTGGGAGCCAGGTGGAGGCAGTTACACGATTGCATACAATCACCCCCTTCCGAGCCAACCAAATGTTTGGGAAGGGGTTGCTACAGCCTACGCTGAGATAGATGGTTCGGTATTTTGGTATTCACCAATTCCACAGAATGTCAGTAGTCTAAGGTGGCTTCCTGATGGTTCTTACCTTGGAGTAGGACTATTCGACCCGGGACGAATATCATTTATTGATACTGCAGGACAAATTCAAACAGATTTTGGATGGCACGCGGTAAAGTCGGGTTCAACCTCAATTCCAGAGGATATCACCGCGATAACAACAACCTCAATTCCAGCAACAACTACAGCAAACCAATTGATGGCATCCGCTGGCAGGGATGGTTCAATCGAAATTTGGACAGTTGATATCACTACATTTGAAATCCTACCGTATCGGAGATTAGGCCCTGCACATGTAAGGGAGATTGCAGTTCACCCTATACTTGATTTGGTTGCTATTGCTGAATCATCAGGGGTCGTAACAGTTCGCACCTCAAATGGCTCAATTAATCGTCAGTGTTTCCATCCAGAGTATGGCCAAGTTGTTTACGAAATTCCATTCGCTAAATCAGTAGATTGGTTTAATGATGAAGCAATTGTAGCTTTCAGCGATGGAGTAATTATTGCTTGTAATGAATTTAACAAATGGTCTTGGACTTTTGACCTAAGAGATCACAAAACCGTAGGCGCTTTTGGCAGAATTGCTATGCATCAAACAAGCAATTATGCTGCAATTTCTTGGTCCTCTAACACCCTCAACACCTCATTAGATGGGCACGTCGCTATTATTGAACCAATGTCCGGGCAATTCTTCAATGAATGGCAATATTCGGAATCTCATTGGACAATGGCTTTCAATGATTTTGGCACAATCTTGGCCTCAGTTGGTCAAACTGGTGGAGTAAGATTGTGGAACACGAGTGACCCAAATCCACAAAATTGGATGGATGACGGCTCACCATATTCACACAGTGGGTATGTCGGAGTCACCGAATGGATGCCAGGGGCTGACTTGTTAGTAACTGCAGGTTGGGATAAACAACTAATCATGTGGGATATTCAAAGTCAATCTCAAATGCAACAAATTACATTGGTTGACGAACCCTTTGCATTCGCAGAATTACTCAATGAAGGCCTAGTAGTTGTCGGTACGGGTAACCCTGGTAATTCCCTTACAGGACAGTTAGAATTCTATAATATCCAAAATAGCACTCCAGTCAACTCTTACCAAATGAATCACATTCCTCGTGGTTTAGGGTTATTTCCAAGCGACCAGTCTTTGGTGGTGGTAAACCATACCGGTACAATGCTAGTTCTAAAACTAGATGCTGATGGAGATGGGTGGATAGATGTGGATGATGATTTTCCAAATGACCCCACTCAACATGAGGACAGCGATGGTGATGGTTGGGGGGATGACCAAACCCAATCTAATGGCGATTATTGCTTAAACACACAAGGAAGTAGTTACCAAGATAGAAATGGCTGTCCGGATAGTGACGGTGATGGTTATAGTGACGCAGATGCCACTTGGCTTGCTCACCCTCTTGGTGCCGCAGATGCCTTCCCCAACATGCCTTCACAATGGCATGATACTGACACAGATGGTCATGGTGATGAGTATTCCTTTACCGTTGGTAATGATGGTCTAAGAGTTGGCGAATCTGGTGATGCTTTCATCAATGATGTAGCTCAGTATCGTGATTTAGATGGAGATGGTTGTGGGGATAATTACACACATGGTGATGACAATGGGTTGCGGATAAATGAAGCAGGGGATGCGTTCATCTCAGATCCCACACAATGCAATGATTTTGATGGTGATGGGTATGGGGATAATTACACGTTCACTTTAGATACAGATGGTTTACGAGTTGAGTCAGGAGATGCTTTCCCTATGGATAACATGGCGTGGTCTGATTTAGATGGGGATGGTTGTCCGACCAGTTCTGCAACTGGCCTTGCCATCGACCTTTATCCTACAGATAGTGAAAATTGTGACGAAGATTTGCCGTTTTGGTTGCCGGTTAATCTAGCCATATTGATTTCAAACGATGCGTCCGTCTGGCATCTAGATATTTCGTGGGATTCTGCTGCTGATAATACAGATATTATTCGGTTAGAATATGCCTTGAATAATGAGACCGCCTCTCCAATTGATTCGGAATTTTCAGCGGTGCAGGTGTGGACTTCAACTGGCGCCGTTAGTGAGACTTTGACCATTAATCCAGAGGCCGGAAACAATTACATTCATCTCAGACTAATTGGCGTTCCTGATGATGGGGATTCAATTAGTCGCGATTGGGCAGCGATTTGGATTGTCCATACTGATGGCGAAAATACAACCGAAAATGGTACCGATAATAGTACCAATAACAATCTTGACTCAGATGATGATGGTGTAATTGATTCTTCAGACAACTGTCCAAATGAATATGGGACAATTGCGAATCAAGGTTGTCCTACTAATAGCGATACATCCAATCAGACTGGAAACGATGGAACTAATCCAGAAGATGAATCACCAAATACCTCATCAATCTGGTATGTATTAATTGCAGTCATGCTTGCAGGACTTGCAATACTTGCAGTCATGGCGATAAGGTACAATCGGAAGACAGATAAGATTACAGAAGGGGTCTACTCAATGGCCCAGCCCAGTTCGTTCGCACCTCCTTCAACACCACCATCCCCTAATATGCATCTTCCGTGCAAGGAGTGCGGGGGCTTCGTCCAAGAGGTGATGCATCAAGGAAACTTGTGGACATGGTGTCCATCTTGTCGTGAATGGCAAGATTTTCTAGGCAAGCGATAATCAACACCAATAAAGAACTAAATTTAGTTGCTTGATTGTGAATATTCATGATAGTCTATAGTAGGTTGTAGGGAGTCAATTGCTGTTTGTAGTCGAGCATTTGCAGCTTGTTCTCCAGATTCAATTGAAGCAATTTGTTTGTGTAATGATTGAAGTCTGATGGTTAACGCAGTCACAACACCTTGCTTCAGACCTAGCGTAGGTTGAATCCAACGTTCTAATGAGGTGACAACTCTTTCAACAGAAGTTATCATACCGTTATTTGATATGAGAATAAATTCATCATTCTCTCGGTTAACTGGTCCGCATTTACCAAGTGCTTTCTCTAATCCTTTTGCAACTTTTGTTGCCTTCTTGAGCGAACCTTTGCATTTTTCAAATGCCTCTACGGAAAGCAGATGGGCTTCAATATGCCCTGTTTTTGCCGCTGTAGAAAATCCCTTCAACGCCTTCTTCAAATTACCAAGATGTAAATTGATTCTTCCCATTTGCATTGAGTCTTCAATTTTGAGTGCTGTCTCATCTTCATTTCCACCAACACCTTCTTTAATTCGCATTTGACTTGATTTATTGGACTCTTTAGACAATATTTTGGCCGCTTTCATACTCAATTTCCACTTTTCTCGAATTTCCAGAATATTAGCGTGGTCTCGTAATGCAAGCACTAACAGTTCTTGTCGCTGAAGCGTTCTCTTCTTCTCAGATAATAACAGAGAGGTTAATTCCTCGGCCATTACTTCTGAAATTTCAAGACGGCCGTCAGCGACATAACTGCGTAATTGATTCAGAACTTTAACCGGGTCATCCATGCCAAACATAAGGTTCACCTCACCATCCGAGTTGAGTCATCACGCATTACCACTCCTATTGTTCGTGTTAAAAGCCAATGCTGAAGAAAAATGTGGTTGTTCAACTTCTGCGTTTTACAGCTCGCCGCTTCTTGCCCTTCTTTGATGCTGGTCTCCGCCTCTTCGGTTTTCTTTTCTTTGGGGCAACGTCCTCATCTTCGTCATCCCAACCATCATCGTCGTCATCGTCAAAGTCATCATCCTCTTCATCATCCTCAACAACTGTCTTCTTGCGGCGTTTCTTTTGCTCACCTGTGTCTGTAGCGAATGGGTCACCTTCATCTTCCAATTGTTTGGTTTTTGGAGCTGCCTCCAATTCAGCTAGGCCAGCATCTGCGGTATCGGCGGCAGAACCACCACCACTATCTCCACCGCTCATGAACTCAAGCATCCAATCATCTTCTTCATCAAACTCATCACCATCTTTCTTCTTCTTGGATGGGTCTTGTGCGGCGAGTACTCCCATCATTATAGCGAAGAACAGCAGTAACAAATTGAAGGCCCCAACTGCGATGATAATGACGTAAGGTGGGCTGGTCAGAGATAGCGGGGCTCCAGGTTCTTGTTCTTCTTCATTAAATGGGCTGTTCCCACTTTGACAAAGGGTGATTCCGCTGATGTTTTCATAACAGTGATCAACATAAAATGTGGTTGTGAACAATTTTTCATTTCCGGCAGAATCTTTTGCCATGATTTTCAATCTGTGGTTCCCAGGGTCCTCAAATGTTGAAGCAGGTTCAGTCATACTGAAAACCACAATATTTGAAGGGGTGCCAAGAGGTGTAATTATAGTGACATTTTCCCATTCAAATTCCTCATTAAAGAACTCGCCAACGTTAGTGAATTGGTATTTTACTTCAACCAGTTCAACATCATCAGTGACTACACCATGAATTCTGATTTCAGTTCCATACAGGTACTTGCTTTGAGATGATGGTGAGAATAATTCAATAGTTGGTGCTTTGGAATCAACGGACCAATTGGTTAGCGAGAAAGAATGTGAATTTCCAACAACGTCAACTAATGTAACAGAGACTGTGACGTTACTAGTATCCATTCCGCTAGGAATACCGAAATCCCAGATGTAGTGAGTGTCAGAAGCTAGGAATGGTGTAGCACGAGTAACTTCACCTTCGGGAGTAAATGTGGTGCCAATTGCTGAACCTTCAATATAATTCTCTGTATGAACCTGTATCATAGGGAATTCCTCTAATGGTTCTACACTATGGATGTGTAATCGGTAATCACCGCTTTTTAGTGGTCCACCGGGCATTCCCTCTTCTCCTCCTATTCCAAGTAAGATTTCAGCATCAGGAGGTGTTGTGTCCTCGTGAACTAGCCATACGTTTGAGCGATTACTGACCGAATCTCTAGAATTCCCCCATGAATCCGCTACGATAAGAGCGTACCAAGCATGTCGGTCCAAGTTTTCTTCTAGAGATAATTCACGGAGAATTGTAGTTTCAGAAGATTGTGGTATGTATGTGTCAATCATCAATTCCCAGCCATCATCATCAGATAAGTTCCCAGTCTCATTATTTTCAAATGGTGTGCCAAGATGTCGCCAAATAGAGTAGGATTCATCTTCTTCTGCTAGAGAGTTAATCCAGGATAATAATAAGCTATTCTGGCTACCTTGAAGCATGGGTTGCGCGAGTTGTACAGGTGCAGGGGCTAGAGTATCTTCACGAACAGACAATTGTATGCAATTTTGAATGAAGCGAGTATCTTCATAAGTTGCATTGAGATGGTTATATCGAGTAACAGATGTGATGCAATAATACGAAAGTCTGTCCTTATCAATTGGAATAGGAATTAATGCGTACTCAACCCCATCAGGCACCGTTGCTGCAAGGGTTGCTTCAAGCGTGAGATTACTTGCTGCTGAGAGTTTGGTCCAAGAGTGCCAAATGTGGTAATATTCGCCTTCTGCACCCATTTGGTCAGTCCAAGTGACATTGGTCCACCCACCACCGATATATGCTGCCTGAACATTAGTTGGTTCTGCTACCCATGGGTCAAACGCATTCTCCATGATAGG
Organism: Candidatus Poseidoniales archaeon; assembly: GCA_012964335.1. Taxonomy (GTDB): domain Archaea; phylum Thermoplasmatota; class Poseidoniia; order Poseidoniales; family Thalassarchaeaceae; genus MGIIb-Q1. The sequence continues at coordinate 21,208 of DTUF01000005.1, forward strand.
TCCGGCTACAGATGAGGGCAGGATTGTGCTATTGTGATTACCACGAGCATCAGCAGCAGTCACTGCATAGTATGCATACCCAAGAGTACCTCGCTCAACTTCGTAACGGTACGTTGCTACTCCTGTAGGGAGTGAAGCGATATGCTCAATGTTTGGATCGAGAGTGTCACTGAACGGTGCGCCCGAACGCCATATGTGATACGTAGCGCCAAGTTCCTCTGGGATGTCAATCCAAGTGATTGTAGTGTTTCCAGTACCACCAAGTGGTTCCGCTACGAATGTTGCATCTACACCTTCAACATTAATCGGTGCGACATTGTCTTCAGCAACGGGGAATTCTGCATCCATCGTGTTGACACCACCTATGAACCGGAAGTCTTCGTAACCTAGGTAAAAGTAAGTCACAGAATAATATGCTTCAACATCAGTCTCGGGTGGGACATCATAGGATGTACTTGAAACGCCAGGAGGTTCGCTTGCAACCAATGTCTTTTGCATTCCAAGCCAATTGGCTCTGGTTGCTGGAGAAAGATGGCGGTAAATGTTGGAAATGTATGCATTCGGCCCCGTCTCAATTAATGTGCCGGGTTGAAGTTGATTGAGATTAATCCAGTCAATTTTGGTTCTACTAGTTTCAGGGAAAAATGTAGCATTTACAGCAAATGGAGCAATAATATCATGTGTATTTTCGTAAATCGGCTCAGGAATTTGGCCAGTCCCCAACTCCATGAAGGCTTTGAGTGAACCGTCATCAAGTTGAGTTGCAATACCGTAGTAGAACGAACCATTGACTCCCGGAGGCAATGGGTGAATGATAGAATGTTGCTGACCTGGGCAACTGACCACATTACCTGTACAGGCAGAGACATTAGCGATGTAGGGAATAGTCCCGTTCTGAATCAGGCTGGTATTCATCTGCGAATCACTACGATAAACTAGGTATCTACTCGTTTGAAGCATTTGAGCGATGGTTAAATTTTGGGTTTGGATATTTTCCCACATTATCGCCGTAGACTCAGTAAAGGGATCAAATATAGCTTCAATATTCTGTGACTGCATATCATTTGGGGCAGCCTGATCTGCCGCAACAGTAGGTACGAACGGTAGCGCTGAAACCAGTAGTAAAAGCGCGGTTAGTAGAATTGACTTACTCATCTGATTACAGCGCACGCTCAATCCCTCCGTAAAGGGGTGTGGGAACGAGGCGGTTATGAGGCTGACGCAATATGACCCCCTTTAGAGTCAAATCTTGGCCATTTCAATTCGAATCATCATTGTTATCGCCCCCTTGGGGGGCGGATATCATCGCTACCAGTTCTTTACGAGCTGTAATGAAACGACTGAAAAAGGAGTATATCCCGCCTAAAAATGAAATTAAAAGCACAATTGATAAAGCATTAATTTCAACATTAAATAGGGGTATTTGTCCGTAATCCTCAATTCCATTAAACGCTTGCCAAATGGCTGCTAAACAACCAAAAAGGGTAATAATCATCCTGTCTGCTCTACCAAACCCGCCATAGTTCCTTCCTAGGCCAACAGATTGAGATTGTGTGCCCATGTAAGAGCCCATCAAAGTCGCTAAGCCAGCAGCGTAGCCAAGATGTGGTGATGTGAGCCATGCAGTATTGACTCCTATAGCCACGATAATTCCGAAATCAACGATTCTGTCAATAGTATGATCTAGAAAATCCCCATAAGATGAAGTTTTATTGTGAACTCTTGCAATTTGTCCATCTAATGCATCACAAAACGCTGCAAATGCAAATAGTAGTGTGGCTAAAATTAATTTTATTGCCCCATCAGCGTCAGCGGTTGCGGTCGCAAAACACCATGCTGATATTCCTGCTATAAACAAACTAAACCAAGATATATGGTTCGGATTTAAAAAGCCTAATTTATTTACCAAAGGCTCAATTAATTCTGAAAAGTTATCACGTAAATTATTGAGCGCCATGTTCATTCACCATGCAGGATTGTAATCCAGTCAATTCGTTGCTCCGGGCTTTTGGGCTTGAACCCATCTCTTCTCCAAACCCCAATCTGTGAGAAAAGTGAATGAACACTCTGTTGCGAAGAATCTAGTTCCAAGACAGGAGTATTTCCCCATTCATGCTCATCATTCCATGCCGCTCCGAGGAGTTCCCACTCAGCATTTTCATCAATTTTTGATTTTGCCCATTCCCTATTTTGCATTCTGGTTTGGAGCACCTCGGGATTACAGCGTATAATGACGATAGCATCCACTGGTAGCAGATGAGACAGATGTCCATCAATCAACAGATCATCCGTTGGAGGATGTGCCCATAGTTTTGAAAGACTAGTTGCCAATTGTTCAATATCAATTGGGTGAGCACCATCGCTGCTGTCAATTTTACCGAGGCACCCATTCTGTTCGGCCAATTTTTTGTCACTAACTACTGTTACTAGCCAACCTTTGTTAGAATTAGCAAGGGCAAATTCAGACAAACTAGTTTTGCCGCTACCAGGAGTGCCGGTGATGGCAATTCGGTGCGCCCAAGTCCCACTCATCATGTTGGGGCTAGTTGTAATGGTCATCAAGGTGATGGCGCAGGGTTGGTAATCAATTCAAGACTGGAGTCAATTTTCATACTCCAATAAATTCCTTTTTATCCTCAAAATACAAATTGTAGGTAGAAAAAACGAGTTTGAGCGACCAGTTTATACACAGAGACCACACTACTACAGTTCACGGAGGGAATTAGATGATACAATCAACTGAAGCGACGGCCATTGTGCTGATAGTCGCAGAACCAGGAAGAGAGACTGAAGTTTACAATGAATTACAAACTATACCAGAGGTGGTTGAGCAAATGTTGTTGTTCGGTGAATATGACCTTTATGTGAAAATAGTCTGTGAGGATTATGCACTACTTGGGAGTGTAGTAATCAATAGAATTAGGGCTATTGAGGGAGTAGATTCCACAAAAACTCTCACCGCTGCACCAATGCTTTGAGTGGTGTTCGTAGCGTAGGTTTCACCTACTATGCCCATTCCTCAACATTTCATGACAGAGGCGGTTGATGGTAATGCAGTTGCAACTGAACTGGGATGGGAGGGAGTCATTGAATTAATTGATCCCCGTCAATCAAAACTCTCATTGATGTTGGTTTTCATTCCTTTAGCGATTTATTTTAGCATTTTTTCTCACAATGCGCCAATGGCGTTTGCAACTTCAATAGCGGCTATCATGCCGCTTGCATATTTGATGGGAGAGGCAACAGAACAAATTGCCCTGAAAACCAATGATTCAATTGGCGGCTTACTAAATGCGACATTTGGCAACGCTGCCGAGATGATAATAGCAATTTTTGCAGTGATGGCAGCAGCAACTGCCATCAAAGAAGGTGATGCAGAAACTGCTGCGACAATGATTAGTGTTGTTCAAGCATCACTTATCGGGTCAATTCTTGGTAATCTCTTACTAGTTCTTGGGATCGCATTTGTTTGGGGTGGAATTCATCACAAAGTGCAGGAATTTTCAGGAACTCAAGTTGGTGCGAACGGTTCCCTTCTCTTCTTGGCTGTGATTGCATTAATTTTACCCACTGCTTACGGATTCACTGGAAATGGACACGAGGAGGCGATAGTCACTCTCTCTCGTATTACAGCAGTGATTTTACTGATAATGTATGGGTTGTTTTTATTGTTCCAACTTCGTACCCACACCGAATTGTTTGCGACAGACGGAGACCACGATGAAGAACCGGTGATGGGCAGGCGCCAAGCCATGACCCTGCTTATCGGTGCTACTATTATGGTGGCTTGGATGGCTGAAATAATGGTTCACTCAATTCAATCTGCAGCTGATGAATGGGGGCTTCCAACTCTATTCATCGGTGTGATATTGTTGCCTCTGTTCGGAAATGCGGCGGAGCATTTCACAGCAGTTTCAGTTGCTGGTAAAAATAAGATGGATTTAGCATTCTCAATAGCGGTTGGCTCAAGTACGCAAATAGCGGTTTTTGTGGCTCCAGCAATGGTCATGTTAGCGTGGATAGTCAATGTCCCACTGACCTTCCAATTTGGCTTATTTGAGACATTGGCTACGTTTCTCGCTGTGTTGATTACCAATGCTATTGCTTCAGATGGAAAATCAAATTGGCTTGAAGGGTCAATGTTGCTAGCAACATACGCTATTCTTGCAGTCGCTTTCTTCCTCTATTGATTGCAAACATCAATGTTGTTGAAACATATTATAGAAATCTGCTTATGAGTCGCGGTTTTCTTTGACCGCCCTGCTTTCACTATGACTTGAAATCCAGTATCCCCACAATAGGAATCCAACAGTCATTGATAGCATGTGGGCAGCTGATGTTAATGCACCGATGCCATTGAAAAAATGGTTCCACGTCTCAAAAGCGACTGCGATTGCTGGAACCATCCATACTTTACGAACTTGATGTGAGGAGGCTCCGATAATTCCGAAGAAACCAGCGGATCCACCATTCCAATTGCGGGCAAATCCACCACGGAGAAATTCACTGTCTGGGTAGACCAATTCTCCGATATGCATTCCGATTGACACTCCAATTGCTGCTACGGAAAGACAAATCATGAACAAAATGTAGGTTCGAATCGCACCCTCTCTGACTTCAAATGATTGAACAAAAACTAGGAAACTCATTGAAACGAACATGATATGGGTTGTACCATGGTGAAAAAATGGAATTACCAACAGTGACGTGAAAAAGCGAATTGGTGCGTCAACCAAGTCACCCGGCCAAATTCCGGTAATGCAAGAATTCCCACCCCCAGTGATGTAGCAATCATTGGCTGGGCCAGTCATATCTGATAACCAAAATACCCAGATGAGGATTAGGTATGAAAAAGTGAATTTCCGGCTCAAAAATAGTTCTAAGGGCCTTAATGGCACTCCTGCCAGACTACACCAAGGCCAAGACCAAGGAAATAATGGAAAGTTGTCTTTACTCACTTAAGGCCACCTTGGGGTGGGTTAATTCCATCATAATATTCTGCAACTGCTGCTTCAAGTTGTAGGCCAATATTATGCTCATCAAGGGTCAAGGTTTTGCCATCTTGGCGGATGATTTTTCCAGCAACAATGACATCGAGGCATTGTGAATTGGAGTAGAGTAGGTTAGCGAGCAAGCGGCGGTTGTTGATACCCCGCGGCCTCATTCGGATATCATCTAGATTCCATGCAACCCAATCTTTGGAATCCTTTGTTGCTAACTCCCATGATTCACGCGGGGGTAGCAAGGTGGAATCCCAGTGGTCATGGCGCTGAATAAGTGAGGCGGCTTTTGCTTCAGCCCGCATATCAAGAGAATTGTTGGATGCGGCGCCATCAGTTCCAAGTCTGACATCAACTCCAGCCTCTATCATTGCTGGATAAGATAGAGTTCCACCAGTAGCCAATTTTTGGTTAGAGACTGGACAATGTACAGCATGTGCACCGTGCGAAGCTAGAATTCTCATCTCTCGTTTGGTGACCCAACCACAGTGTGCACATACAGTTCCATCAGTAAAATAGTCAAGCGAATCAAGATATTCTATTGGATACATACCATGCTGTTCGTGGCATTCGGCAACCTCTGTCCTTGTTTCCGAAGTGTGAATATGAAGTCTCGCCTCATACTTTTTCGACATTTCGCTAGCCCGCCGTAGTACTTCTTCCGAGCAAGTGTAAACTGCGTGAGTTGCGATACCATACTCAACTCTATCATTCGCTAGTGAGCCGCCTCTGATAAGATTCTCAAGTTCATTGAGTACCCGAGCATCTTCCGTTTCAGCGTCGTTTTCAGGCGGCGGCCAAGCAGTTGTTGGTCCACAAATTATTCCGCGAATTCCAGCCTCAGCCAACACCGGGGCAATTGAAGCAGGATAGTGATACATATCGCAAGCGAATGTGGTTCCTGAAGCAATCAACTCGGCTACGCCTGCTAGAGTACCCGTTCTGACAAACTCAGGCGTAACTCGGGTTTCGGTTGGGAAAATGTTCTTTTCAAGCCAGTCTCCAAGAGTGAGCCCTTCCCCCATTCCCCGGTTGAGCACCATAGGTAGGTGAGTGTGCCAATTCTGAAATGAACGGGTAATTACTCTAGAGGAACCATCAATTGTTGTTTGCACATCCTCATCACCCTTAGATGGGCTCCAAGAACCACTAGGATGGAGTATGAAATCACCAGAATGGAGATTACAATCGTCATCAATCAAATGAGTTGCTGTGTATCGGGTTAGGCTTGCTGAATCATCGCCTGAACTATCACTCATTGACTCCACCCAATATGTCCTGTGATGTCATTTGGCATCATGGTTGTTATGGCGGGGTTGAAGTGAGCCGGCGTTTTCCATTCATTCGGACATGGCTGATGACCCGTACAGAACCTTGGGCGTCTCGCCCGATGCGACTGATGCAGAAATCAAGCGAGTGTATCGTAAATTAGCGCGTCAACATCATCCTGATAGAAATCCTGGAGATGCCGCGTCAGAAGGTAGATTCAAAGAAATTCAAGGTGCATATGATAAAGTAGAAACTCCAGAAAAGCGCAAAAAATTCGATGAGCAAAAGCGCATGGCGAATATGTTTGGAGGCGGGCGTGGTGGTGATTTTGGTAATGCAGACAATTTCGGCGGTGCTAGTGGCATTGAGGATATTCTAGCATCATTCATGGGTGGACGAGGAAGTAACCCATTTAGTGGAGGTAGCAGTGGTACAATCTTTGACCAAGCAGGTCAACCACGTAGGGGCCAACAAAGACCTCAACAACAACAAAGAGGGTCTGACATTGAAGCACCCCTAGATTTGACTCTTGAAGAAGCCCAAAGTGGTATCCAAAAACCCTTCACCATTGGTCGGCGAAAACAATGTGGTAGTTGTAAAGGCGGGGGTTGTAGTAAGTGCGGAACTCAAGGAGTAATTCGCAAGACAAGCCAAATCACAGTGAAAGTTCCAGCCGCTGCTGAGCATGCATCGGTAATGCGTCTGAAAGGAATGGGTCATCAAGCGCCAAATGGTTTGGCAGGAGACCTATTATTGACTGTAAGAATTGATGCTGATGAGGGTAGGCATTGGGAAGGTGGTCGCCTGATTCAGACTGTTGAGATTTCTTACAGCACTATGATGCTAGGTGGGAAAGTAAGAATTCATACCCCAGCTGGAAAAATCGTTGAAGTTGATGTACCGCCAAATTCACGCTCAGGAGACCGACGTAGATTACGAGGGCAAGGTTACAATGGCGGTCCTTTAGATGTTGAACTAGAATTACAGGAATCAGGTGATTTGACATCTGAGCAACAAGCCGCTTTGAACGCATTGCGTGATAGCGGACTTTAATTCCGTCAACTCTTAATCAAACTGTAATTCAGTTAGAAGATGTTGGCATGAATGGAATTAATTGTGAAGCGAGGCTTCCGAGGTTACGAGATTGAATCCACACTGTTCCCTCACCAGAGAAGTGCATGACTAATCCCTCACCTCCAAAGGCTAGTGACTTGAGTCCACCGACTTTTCCGACAGTATACTGAACGCCATTAGTGAAAGCAACTACGTGACCTGTGTCCACAGTGATGCTTTGTCCTTGCTGAATCTGCATCGCCTTGACAGCCCCATACGAATTGTAGTACACACGGCCTGCCCCTTCCTGAGTAGTAGCATGAATGAAGAACATGCTTTCACCGCTGAAAAGTCCCTTCATCCCTTGGAATTTTGTGTCTGTTTCAACATTTGTTGTGGATGCGAGGAACGAGCCACCCTGAATAAATAGTGGTTGATTTGGTTGGATATCAAACCACGCAATGTCTCCAGGAAGTCCCGGTGCTAGGCTAACCCAACCACCACTTGGGTCTGCTGTGAATGTGTTTAGGAAGAATGATTCTCCACCGACTGCGGCTTTCATCACGCTTTTGAAGAAACCCCCGATGCCCCCGCCACTGCCCATTCCGGTTACCATTTGTACTCCTGATTGTGCCACCATGGCCCCAGGTTCTGCTTTGATTGCTTCACCCGGACCAAGACTGATGGTCAGCATTGAATAACTTGGGTTGAATTCTAATTTTTCTTGCATATTACCGCCGACCCAACACATAACTATCAAGTTTCAGTAGGACGGAGTAGTTCAGTTTCAGATGATGATTGTCATCAATCAGCATGAACATCGTTTACATCAAGCCAAATAACTTCACAAACGAGACCTAGTTTTTCTGCTACACTCGGTACTGTTCTACCTTCATCACTGTGAATCAGTTCTTTGACGTAAGTTCCACTTTCGCAACGGACAGTTATCTCTGCTTCATCACCTTCAACCGATATTTCTGAAATACTCACAACTTTTCTCTTTCGTACTTTGTCAGCTCTTCTGTGGGACACTCTTTGGGGTGTTCTCTGTTCTAGTGTGACTCCTTCAAGTGAGACAATCATTTCTTTCACAAATTCAGGCGAGATATCCACAGGTGTTACTAAATCAGACGGTTCTTCAATCTCTTCTGATTGCTCATCTTTTTCATTCTTATCATCATTTTTAGATGGTGAAATAATATGTGGCTCTGGTCCGTACTTGAAACGAATAGTGTATGACTTTTCAGCTGCAGTTCCTTTGATTCTGGCAACTTCTGAACGACGGGATGCCCGCAGTTCACTGATTTCAACAGAGCCAGCCGAAGTGGCATTAACTAACTCAGTTAATTCACTCAGATCTGCATAACGACGAAGTGGGGATTTTAATTCAATTACGAATGGACGACCTCTGCCAAGACACCTTACGTCAATATCTTCTCTCCCCATGCCATGGAATGCTGTATTTTTTGCTTGGAATGCTACACGAAGTGGCTCTCCAATTTGGTCTTGAACGCTTGTTGGATATTGTAAGCCAGTTTCATTGCAGGATTCACAACCACCATCTCTTCCTTTACAAGCCCTACAAGGCCAGCGAGTTTGAGGAATGCCACGCTCAAGTTTGCGATATCTGCCATAGAGATATAGTGAACGCAATTCCGAATTAATATTGAAAGTAAGAGTGTCAATCAACACCATGATTTCAGGTTGTTCTTTCACTAACTCAACATCTTTCAATTTCTGTTCCAATTTTTGGCTAAGAGCATCGTTGAAAGCAGATTTCAGCGCCTGACTTCCATTGGCCCCATAGCGAGTACGCAAATCGTCTTCTTCTGTAACATGGCTTTTAGCAAAATGGGCGCCAATTTGTATTTTCTTGAATTCGACTCCACTTAAGTCAGATTTTATTTCTTCAACAAGGACATCCATGTCAACAAAAAGGTCTTCACAAAACGGGCAGTATTGTACCTCATTACTCTTAGTTGCACCTCGCTCTTCACAAGATTTGCGTATTGTGGAACCTAAGTTTTGAGCACTATCCCACGAGAAAGGTTGACCTGCTAAACGAATTATACAGTAATCACAAGCCCCGATGCTAACCAAATGGTCTAACCCTTCATCAGAAGGTGGCGGACGAATTGAGGCAAACTCATCTATCTCAAAATCGTCATCAAAATCCTCAGCCTCTTCTTGAGGTACTAAATCGGCCCATGGGTCGTAAGCAGTACTGTAACCAGCCGAAGCATAATTACTCCAATCTTCTTCCTTTTCGTTACTTCCAGACACGAGAATTCCCTCATGCTACCAAACGGGGGCACCGTTCAATTGCAAACCTCCGACTCGCTACCCCTTCAAGAATCCATGCCATGGGATATTCAATCAGAATTTGTTGATTTTCCTATGGAATGCAATAAATCAAATCCATAGATTCCAGTCCCGCAGCCACGTCCATCAAAATTGAATCGTAGTCCAAAATGGCCGACCTTTTCAACTTCAGGCTTTTCGTTTCTTTGAAGCCTAATTTCAGCCTCAAATTCTTCCTGCCTCGCATCAGTTTCTCGGCGAGGGTCGCAGTTTGCACAAGGGCATCGCAATCTCAAGGTAATGTAATCAATGACATGTTCAGTACTATCTGCATACCTAAGAATCATATCGACATCTCGCCTTTCTAATTCGGTCAGGTCAGGAATATCAGTCATTTCAGCCACCGCTCTTGCGTGCTTCGCTGATAACACTACGATATGAGGTGATGCCAAGCATTCCGCAAGCAATAACCAGTGATGCTATTAGTGAAAAGAAGATCATTGCTGCTGAAAATGTTCCAAATAGTGAGAAGAATCCCATAGGTGAGAATGAAATCACTAGGAATCCAAGAATGTCGGATGCAGCCGAGCCTACTAGGGCGATTCCTGACGCGCTACCAACAGCGCCAATACAAACAAGTACGGTTTTGCGTTTTTCACGTTCTTCCCGGAATCGCTCAATTACATGAATAACATAGTCAATCCCGACGCCAAGGGAAAGAGTGGCAATAGCCACAGTTACCATGTTCAATCCATAACCAAGTGTGGCAATCAAACCGTATAACCAAATAACGACTAGAAGGATAGGGGCGGTTGTGAGGAGAGCAAGGCCTAGTGGCTTCTCACCCCAAACCAGAGTCCCATAAAATCCGATTACTGCGAAAATTATTGCAACGGTTGGCGAAGCAATCAGTCCTGTTAGTGCCCAAGCGGTTAGAGCAACAGCCGCTGGAGCATAGACAACGGAAAGAACCGTCCAGAAGAAACCCGCCTCAAAGTTGTGAGAAAGGCGCTCTTTGATGCCTTCTTTAGGTGGTCTGAAACCCCACCAAAGAGTGACGATACAGAAGAATACACCGAGAGTCAGAGTTGCTTGCATTTCGTTCTGTAGTGATGAAGCGGCTACGTAGCGAGCTACCGGTTCTCCGGTAGCGATAGCCCATGAAACAGGATATTCTTCGTTATCGAAAGCAGATTCAAGGTCTGATTTTTCTTTCAGTTCTGTTGAAGAGAGATTTTCAAAGGCTGACATGTCGCGGTATAGTTCTTCTAATGCTTTTTCTACGATTGGAAATTGTTCGGGTTGCCGTAATCCGAATCGCATTAGCATACGCTCGTAACGAGGTGTGCTTCCATCAAGGGCCAGCATAGGATTTGATGGGTCAAGTGGTCTATCGGGGATGATATAGAGAGCGATTAATGATGGTGGTATTGCTGGTGTTGAATTAGTTTCAGGAATCCCATAAATGGAAGTGAAACCAACGAGGAATCTAAGACATTCTTCATCATCAGTCAATGGCAAACCAAAGTTTGAACGATTACACCCAATACCTCCCCGTGAGTCGGTAGGGTCCCATCCAGCATTGATGAAAGGAGTGGCGTTATTAGCCATTGAAAGGATTGCAAGGTTCACAAGATTGTCATATGCACTCATGTCTACATTTCCAAGGGAATTTATTGTGAATCTGTCAGGGTCCTCTTCACTATGAATATTCATGTTAGCCCTTGTTTCAGCGATTGCCGCGTAAACTCTTGGATCTATCACATCTCCTTCAATTAAAATTTCAGCCGGTTCTCCTTCCGAATAGAAGCGCTCGTTGATTAGAATCACCACAGCAGCAAAATCTGATTCTTCATCTAGGAAATCCTCTACTTTGAAATCTCCTTCAAGTCCTAACATCAATGGTGCTGAGTAAGCTGAGAGTAGCAATGCTGTGATAATTACCAATGGACCAAAAATAGCAGAAGTTTTTGCAACTCCTGCTAACCAATGGCTAGGGATAAGATGTATCTTGTCTTTATCTTCATCAGGTAATTTTCCTTTTCTCTCTAACCAAAGGTCAATGTCAAGCCGAACTAAAGGTGCCCATAATCCAGTAAGGACGAAAGCTGAACCAACTCCTAGAGCAGCCTCAAGGCCAAATGAACGTAGAGCAGGAATATCGGAAACAAAATTTGCAGAGAACGCGGCCATGGTTGTCATCGACGTCAGTAGAATTGCTCTACCTACTCTTGTTAGTGAGATTGAGGCTGAATCCAGTGAATCAGAACCATTCTTCCTTTCCTCTTTGTATCTATGCAGAACGTGTAAACTGTCGTCAATGCCAAGGGCAAGAATCATAATTGGTAGTAGGTTTGAGAATTGACTTCTTTCAATCAATGGATGCCCAACGGCATGTGACGCTTCACCTACCCAGCCGATTAATCCAAACATCCACACGAGGCTAAGGGTTAGTCCAGCCGAAACAATACCAACATCAGACCATCGGCGTAGGCTTCCCCAAAGTAATATTATTACAATTAATCCCATAGCGGCGAGAAGTGTTATGCTTTCTTTCAACTCCTTGTTTACTTCAATATTGATACCTTCAGCAACTGCAATAGTCAGAGATAAATCATCTGACTCTCGCATTGAATCCTCAAGTGAAATAATTGCCCACTCCCAAGCACATGGTCCGTCACCAGATTCAATTGAAGCTTGACAAAATTCCTTATCGCGTTTCGGTGGTGTGGTTACCAATCGTAATCCATCCCATTCATATCCACTCTCAGCGCGTGCTTCCGCCCATTCAAAAGTCCATCCTGCATCTTCGGCAGCTCCGCGGTCAAATTGTATGAGCAACCAGGTTGAACTAGCAGACCAGCGCCCTTTCTCCCAAGATGCATTCTGCCAAATACCATTACCTGCTAATGTACCACCAACAGGCCCCAAAGTTCCATCATCGGTTGCATGAAATACTCTGTCAAGTGAAAGCCAGCGTAGGAATATTCCACCACTGCCATTCACCAACCTTTGAGCAGCCAAATCAACATGGGCTTGGGTAATTCCTTCATCATCAAAAGTGAGACATTCTAGGTCACCACAATCTGTCCAATTTGTACGAGGTGGAAGTGGTTCTCCGTAAGGACTCATTGAAGGTTGTGTGAGTAGAGATTCCCCAGCCATGAAAGTGCGTACTTGGTCGGTTAAAGTTAGCACACCATGGTACTGCGTAAGGGTAACATCTGAGATAATCGGGCGGTAGAATTCAGAAATCGGGTCAGCCCGAGCAGCATCTGCTTTTTCATCAATTTCTCGAAGTACAGAGAGGTTGAGAATCCCACCTTTTGGTTGTGAAACACCCATTCCATCTCCGGGGTAATCAGCAATTTCATCGGCGTATCTCGTCGAAGGAGTTTCGCCAACAAGTGTTTGGTCTCGAATGATTATTGCATACCCTGCAACTAATTCATTCCCAGGGTATTCTTTGATGATGACATCCCGAGCGTCAAGTTCTGGTGAATCAAGATTGTATGCTTCCACATCAATTGGAGTAAGTGCCCACATCAAACCAGGCAGCATTAAAAGTGAAATTACGAATATTGAAACGTGGAACAATTTTCGATTAGGAACTAGAATTTCTGCGATTTTTGAGAAGTCCCGCATCTATCCCAACTAATCACTTGGCGGGGCCTTTTGGTATTCAATTAATTCGTTAGGGAGTTCAATCAATTTTCAGTGATTAGTATGATAATATGTAGAATATTGCTAATCTCATCAATGTCATTTCACAGATTAGCCTTTTTTTTTGATAGAATTGAGGAATTAGAATTGAATTAGATGATATTGGTAGTCGGTTGAATCCGACGCGCTTAATTAGGGGCGGCAAGTCGGCGAGTCCCCCATAGGGGGAAATGGAGGCATTACAATGCGCAGAACACATGGTAGCCGTCAGGGAACTCGTACAATTGCTAGCCGAAGTAAGAGTGACCAAGGTCGCCTGTTCATCAGTAGAGTTATGCATCCATACGAAGAAGGCGACAAAGTCGCAATCGTCATTGATGGTGGTTGTCAAAAAGGAATGCCACATCGCAGATTTCAAGGTCAAACAGGAACAATTACAAGGAAGCAGGGACGTGCTTACGTCTTGGCAATTAAGGACGGTAACATGGCAAAAACCATCGTAGCTCGACCTGAACACTTGCGTCCTTTGGAGTGAAGTGATTAACATGGGTGAGAAGACATACATCGATTATGCAACAGTTAGGGATGCACTTGAGAATGCTCAAGAGCGCCGAGGTGAGTTATCCTATGAACAGAACATGGCCCTAAACCACGCTATTTGGGCTGCTGGTGATGCACGAAATGGTATCATCACCGAGACAGAAGTTTTCAATTCAATGCTCAACGCTCTTCTTGAAGTTGATAAGTTGGCTGCAGCACCAGATATTGCTGCTAAGATTGCTGAAATTATTCCAGTCAATCCAGAAGACGTCAAGGCAATTCTTGCTTCTAAGCGTGTAGTAATGGACGATAGTGAAGTTGAGCATATTGTGACTCTTGTTCGCCAGCATGTTGGATATGAGGGCTGAAGGTCGCTCAAAGCGGTCCCTTAAGTGACAGAACCTGCTTCGCGGGGTTGAGTGTAATGCACGGTGCAGGTTCCCGAGATAGTCGCGGCGGTGATGAACCGTCGTGGGCTCATGAGACGCTTTGCCGAGTTCTTTCCCAAGAAGGGAGCGGTGCAGGCGGCGGAATCATCCATTGTATTACTGAACAGCATTTACATCTTATCAAAGCCCGAGCAAGCCCCGGTTGTGGAATTCTTGCTCCAGGACAAAAGTTAGAACTTCCAACTGAGGAGGCAAGCGAAAAAATCGCCCTTGTTTTAGGTAAGGGTAGGTATCGTGAATTACCAAATCAAGCCCAAGCGGCGATTGTTGATGTGATGAAGGAGATACTTTCAGAAAATCCAAAAACATGTTTGGAATTCTATAATCGTGCAGGGCCGGTCTCTCTCAAGTACCATGCTTTCCAATTACTACCAGGAGTTGGGCCAAGGAAAGCAACACAGATGGTAAAAAGCCGCGTTAGTGCTGGTTGGATGACATTTGAAGAGGTTGATGAAGCCTGCACAATTGATTCACTTCAACTCATTGTTGAGAGATTGGTTGAGGAATTACAAGACCCTAAGATGGTGCCCAGCCTGCTCCAGAATGTTGTGCGTGTAGCGGAATAGTGGGACCATGTCATCAGTTCAGCCAAGCGACGAGGTAGTGCGTGAGTTAGTAGATTTGTTACTTGACCGTCAGTGGGCAGACAAAGAATTAGGACAGCATTTCTTAGTTGATGAAAAGGTCCTTCAAGTGCCAATTCAATTATCACAGGTTGATTCAAACTCTCATGTTTTGGAGGTCGGCCCGGGACCTGGAACACTTACTCATTTTCTTCTATTAACTGGAGCGCGGGTGACGGCGATTGAAATTGATCATATAGCGATTGAACATTTGCATCGGGTACATGAAGAAGCAATTGAAAGTGGGCAACTCAATCTAATTGAAGGAGATGCATTGAAAGTTCAATGGCCTAATGATTTGACCGAAGTTGTTTGTAATCCCCCTTACCAGATTTCAAGTCCATTAATTGCTAAAATTGATAATTGGCAAGAGAATGCAAACCGGAAAGGGACAGCCCAACTAAAATCAGTCGTCTTGCTTTTGCAAGATGAATTTGCTAGCCGTTTAGCAATGGAATTTGGATTAGCATCACGTGGCCCGCTTGGAATCAATACATCCCTGAATTGGTTAGTTACTTTGGAGATGAAAGTGCCTCCACATTGTTTTACACCACATCCGGATGTTCAAAGCAGATTAGTATTGATGGTGCCCCATGATTTAGGGTCTGAAATTGGAATTGATGTTGAATCTCGGCTGGTAAAGAGAATGGTTTCCCACTCCTTCGCGCAAAGACGTAAAAAAATGCGTAATCGTTTGAAAGGAGTTCCAAGAAAAATTGAGAGGGTTCCAAATTGGAATCGCGAGAGATGGGTTGAGGCAGTCAATCTCCTCCTTTCCGATGAAGAAAATACTGCATTAGAGGAGGGTTGGCAAGATTTTAGACCCGAAGAATTGGAAGTTGAAGAGTGGCTTTTACTAGCTCAAAGATTAGAGTATTTTAACCAACAATTCAACAGATGAGTAGTATCCTGATTTTTTTGATATAACGGGGGGTTCAAAGCGGACCCCCGGCTCCGGTGGCATCGGGGGGGGATGCCGTATGGCAAAGAAGGACACTTATCTAGCACTCTTGAGACGTGGGGTTGACGAAGTCACCGCTCAAACATTAGCTGACGCTGGACTCACTATTGGTAAACTCAAAGATATCACAGAAGCACAATTAATTGGTAATTATGGTCTGAGAGAGAAGATTGCTACATCAGTAATCGAAGTAATCAAATCAGGTCCTTCCGGGTCAGGTTCTGAAAAATATCTCTCAAAGGTATTGTCAGCCCCGAAAAAGTTAGATCGCATTGATAAACAGCGACTTCGCCGACAACAGAAGGATTACTTGTCGGAAATCATTGAGCAGAAGGAACGAATCAGAGAGGCAAAGGTTGAGGCTTTTCGTAGTAAGAAATTGGTGATGATTCGTCTTGGTAAGAGCATTGAACTAATTTGCAAGTTGGAAAACAATTTGGATGAAGAGGGCAAAAATGAGATGCGCTCTAAGATTAATGACCAACTAGAAACTAGAGGGTTAGAAGCCGCTCGAGATCACGAACTCCTTGGTTTGACTGGAACTCCTCAAGATATTGCTGACTTCCGCCGAAAGGTGGTTCCAATTCTATGCTTATATGCTTGCCCAGAATGTGGCGAAGAAATAGACCCTGTAAGTGGTAATCTCAATCAAGAAGACCCTGAGGGGTGGAGTTACATTTGTTGGGATTGTGAAACTGAATTCAGCGCTGACATGGTTGACAGAGTGGAAACATTCCTCAATAATGGAAAGCAAATTTCAATTGATGAAAATAAAGGACCACGTCTACCAATTGCTGTCAGACCAAAGATATCGAAAGTGGATTCAGTGGATGAATTATTGAGAGCAGACTTGAAACAAACTGGACAAACAGCTGAAATGCTTGAGGCTGCTGTATCAGAGAGTAAGTTGAGTGGTGGCTTGATGGATATCAATGACTGGATTGACCAGACGCTAGCTGCAAAGGGCTACATTCAAGCTCAAGAAGACCGAGAGGATTTCATTGTCGCAACAGGTGCTGGTGCTACCAAATTCAACAAGTGGATGAAAAAGGCTGGACTTGTGTTCAACAAGCAGACTGGACGTTGGACTCGCTGGGCTGACCGCTGAAGCCATTGAGTTTCCACTATTCTCAAGGCGGAGAACACTTTGGCCAAGGATATGGCATTACTTCGCTTCTTCCGCAACGGTGTCATTCTAGGCAGTGCTGAGATTGAGGAAGATGTTCCAATTCTCGAAATTGCTGACCAAGCAGGAATTGAAATTCCTCGTGGTTGCACCTCTGGAAATTGTGGTACTTGTCTAGTGAAATTAATTCAAGGGGAGGTTCCAATACCTGACCCCCCTCCTCCTGGACTAGATGATTATTTGATTGAGGATGGATATATTCTAGCATGTATCTGTGTTGCAGATGCCGCATGTGACATTGAAACAAATCCCCCACTATGAGTTGATAATATGAATAATTTGTTGGTTGTATTCATCGTTTTTGATGTGTTAATACTGTTTCTAATTTATCGTTTCATGTCAAAAAAACTCAATTCAAAACTTGAATTGGTTGAACAGTACCAGAGAGATAGATGGGCTCGTGACGAAGAGAAATTGAAGGCTGCATTCGAAGAAGAATAAACAGCGTGGTTAACGACGTTTTCCACCGATATATCCTTTGAAGTATAACCACATTAGCAATCCACCACCAATTCCAGCCATCAAAGATAGAATGACCTTCAAATCAACAGGGCCAGTTCCAGCCCCAAAGGATTGAACATTCATCCCAAAAATACTCGCAACCGCAGTAATCGGTAACATGATGGTGGCGATAATCGTCAACAGCCTCATGACTTCGGCTGTTTCAGCCTGGGATTCAGCCAATCGCATTGATGTTTGAGAAATATAGGTATCACGAGTTGATGCGGCACCAGAACTGTAGTTCTCAATACGGGTCACGATTGAGTGGGTCAAATCCGCTAAATCGCGATAGTAAAGGTCGGTTTCTTCAGTTACGAAGTTATCAGTAGAGCGTAACATTCCTTGAATAACGTCGTCAAGAGGAGTTGTTGATTTTGCAATCTCACGTAGCTCACCTTTTATTTCATGCAAATCTTCAAGAAGATTAGGATACTTTTGACGTGGGTCAAACACTTGGTCCTCTAATTCGTCAAGTCTATCGGACTGGCGACTTAACACCTTCATCCAATCATCAGCAACTGAGTCAAGAAGTTGGTACAGTAAATACTCTGTATTCATCATTCCATCCTTAATGAAATTCTTTGAGCGTATTCGCTTCCTAAATTCTGCAATACCAGGCATATGGGCATGCCGTACAGTGATTAACCAACCCTCATGCAAGAAAGACCGGAGATATTCAGTATCTAGTTCGCGGTCTGCATCTCTGGCTTTGAAGGTAGTAAATTTGTGATTTTTGTATACGAAGTTTCGGCTTGCAGGTTCTTCAAAACAGTCGTCAACTGCTAGTCGATGGAAGCCCATTTTTTGTTGTAAGAATTCTCTAGTAGGCTCCTCTTCAGGCTGGAAAATATCTATCCATCCTCCAGAGTTTTCTGACATAAATGTGGTCAAGTCAGAAAGTGATGAATCTTCCATATCTGCACCAGCTTTGCCGGTGTGGACGCGAACCCGAGTCATACATCTCCCTCAAACTTGGGGCTGGGGGTTCTTTCTTAACAGCGACGGCTAAGAAAATTCACCCCTAAACCCTATTTTTATTATTGAAATCAGCAATTCGCACTTACTCGAGGAGTTTGGTCCAATTACTCATTGATTGAGGAGGTCCAGCGATGTACATCGGGAATACCCTCAACTTCAATGAAAGCAGATGAAATCTTCCTTTTCTTCTGTAACGCGTTTCGCAGGTCTATCAAGTCAAGAAGGCAACAAGGGCAGTGCGCTCGGGCCGGTGTTACTTTGATTCTTACCGAGCCATCATCATCAGCTTGCATTGCTTTTAGTGCACCACTTTCAGCAATTGTACCACTACCATGTGGTTCTTGCCAAGATGAGAGAACATCGAGCAATTGCCGCTGCGCTGCCTTCTGTGCACGACTACTCATCAACCTGCGCCTTAGGGTGGTTGGCTTTCCCTGTTGCGCCTTCAGACGTCAATACTGAGGATATGTTCGATAGTGATTGAGCGGGAGTTACTGGCTTTTGCTCGCTCTTCGGCTAACTTGAGGGTACGGCTCAAGAATCCCATTTTTGCTAATTCATCGAGTTTTTCTAATTGAGGTGCAAATTCGGCTGGGTTTCCACCGGTGAGAGATTTTTTCATTTCATGCTGAATAGTTCCCGCTTCATCGTAGTACAGTTCAAGTAACTCTTCTAATGCATCATTTTCAACTTTCATACCGGCAAAATTCCTAGCCATCTGACGGAGTATTGCCGGAGTGATGATTCCGGTCCCCCCACCAACTAGAGATTCTAAAGGGTCGGAAGTCACCATTATAGGTGTAGATTCAACATCTTGAGATTCATCGGGTAGACTCACTCCAAGATTTGAAAGCGCTTCTTCAAGGTGACGCGGCTTGATAGTTCCCATTGAATTGTTAGTGCAGACAGTTTCACAGGCTCGCAAAACATCTCTGAGATAGAGTTCCAACTCTTCGCAAGCAGCAGTGACTGCAGCCGCGCTAACTGAATCAACAGCATCAATTCGTTCAATCATCAATCCTCTTGTGCGGCTAAAGCCAAGTCTAGTTCGCCTCGGGTCATCTAGAGTCTTTCTTGTAGAATCGTGGGTTAGGGTTTCTTGCTCCATACGCGGAACAACATCATTGAGTTTGGTAACTAGTAAAGCGACCAATTCCTGTTTCACAGCACCGGAAATCCGCAAGTCTGTGTATGCTGAAGCAAGTGCTGCAACATGAGAAGGTGACCACGGTTTGGCGCTCATGATACTTGGCGTAACTTGGTCCTCAATGAACCCTACGGCGTTGAGGAGAATTTCACGAATCCCATTCTTGATGAAGAGGAATTGCATCACCAGCAGTTAGACATTCCATCCCGTCTTCAGTTCTAACCCAACTATCTTCAACTCCAATCGCCCCATCTGTGTAGATTACTTTTGGCTCAATCGCCATAGTGCCTCCAACCTGAAGAGGTATTGAAAATCCCCGTGCAACTACAGGAGTTTCGTCTAAGTGAAGTCCAATTGAGTGTCCTAAGAACCGTGCTTGGTCAGGTGGCATGCCCATTAGATGCCCTCCAAACCCCCTATCCCTAGCAATTGCAACTCCTGATTCGTAGGCCATTTCGCAAGTCTCTCCTCTTGCTAATTCAGTTACTACCTTGTCACTTATTTCCTTCATAGCCTCAAGCCTTTCCACCCACTCTTGGTCAAGTGGTCCAACACTGAACATTCTAGTGCAGTCTGAAACATAACCACGGTGGCAGTGTACGATGTCAACTAACACTGGTTCACCAGCTTTGATGCGGTGAAACCCAGCACCTAGGCCAGCAAAAGAATGAGGCCCAGTACCACCTACTGCTGAATCAAAATAAGTTGGAACAGCGCCGGAATGGCCTGCTGCAATGACAACTCTATCACAGTTCATGGGCCATTTCCTCATCATGATATGTCCACCAAATCCAGCGGCCCTACTCACAGAATCAGCTGCAGCGGCGAGTTCTATTTCGGAAACACCTTCGCCGCCTTCATCAAGAATCGCTTCAAACATCCAGCGATTGACTTCACCACTGGCTCGCATCTGATCTAATTCCCATCGGCTTTTTATTTCCCTTAGATTCCAAAGCAAATTTGTACAATCCTCAGATTCTCCAAGCACATCGTTGTAAAATTTTGCCTGATTATGGGGCAATCTACCATGCTGCATCGCTGGTGTTGTAGTGCATCCCCGCTGCTTCAATTCATCATTTAGATTTTTTACACGAGGTTGGGCTGCTAATTCAAACGGTGCTGCGGATTCTCCAGCCTCCCAAATAGCTCTGTCAAGACTTTGGCGCACCCAAAAAATAGAATCAACAGATGAGTCTTTTGCGCCAATAAGAAGCATTCCATTCTGACGGCCCCCTGCCAACCAATAGAGGTCAACAGGGTCGTGTACAATCATGGATTCAATTTCAGCATCAAAAAGAGCAGTTTCAACCTGGTCAATCCGATTTGCTAATTCTTCAGGAGGTACTCTCCAATCAGCACCCTCAGGCCCTTCAAGCGCCGAGATATCCCACTCCATTGTAGGGCCGAGGGTGACGTCGCCCTAATGCATTGGCTTGTGAGTGTCATTACAAATAAGAAATTTCAATCCTTAAATAAACAACTGAATTGGCCAATCTCATGACGGAAGAATCTTCAATCAACAAAGAGAGAAATAGGTTACTTGAATGCCTTCGACTAAAGCAAGTAGTAAGGGCAGGGTGGACTAGATTCCCTATTGAAAACCCAGAAACAGTGGCCTCACATAGTTGGGGGATGGCACTCATTGGGCTCTTGACATGCCCTGAAAACCTGAATCTAGAAAAGGTACTCACTCTAGCTTTAATCCATGATTTGGCAGAGGTTATTGTGGGAGACCTTACTCCTTACGACCCAGAACCAGAAGAAGGTAAACGAGTTGCAGAAGAAAATGCGATTGCACAATTATTAGCGGGGCATCCTAGGTCTGAGGAATTGCAAAAATTATGGCAAGAATTTGAGGATAGGACAACACCTGAAGGCCTATTTGTTGCAGGATTAGACAAATTGGACATGGGACTTCAGGCAGAAATTTATGAAAACGATTTTGACATCATTTTAGATGAGTTTACCAATGCTTCAAGGAGAATGGTAACGGATTCATATCTCTCATTGTTATTGAAACCGTGAATCTCTGCTATTATTCACATCTATGCGAATTTTTTTGCAGAAGCCTCCAGGGCTTCTATTGCTGGCATCGGCTTTCCAGCAAGGAAAGTTAGGCACGAGCCCCCACCTGTACTGTTATGGCCAATTTTTTCATCAACTCCGCGCTGGTTTACGAGAGTACCTGTATGGCCGCCACCGATGATAACGAAAGCATCGGTTTCAACACAGGTGTTCAGAATTTCAATTGTTCCAAAGGCGAATTGTGGTTTTTCAAAATAAGATGCTGGCCCATTCCAAAGCACACATTTTGCATCCATTATTGCAGGCCTGATTGACATCAAAGTTCCAATTCCAATATCGTAGATTGGATATTCGGTAGGTAGATTTTGAACAGATAAAGCAACTCTTTGAGAATCAATTTCAATAGCTAAGTCAGTTGGCAATATCATTTTGTCGAGATGTTTCTCAACTATCCACACGGCCATATCCCAAGTTCTTTCAAAAGCAACTCCAAGGCTATCACGAATGTAATTTTCATTTGCTTCTCCTAGTGAATTTCCTGCCGCCCATAACATCAGATTTCCAACGACTCCTACTGGAATGATGGTGTCAACAACCTCGCGGTTGAGAAGATTGACCGCAATATCAAGCGAATCATCACTCTTTACTCCACCAAGAATTACTACATGTGGCCTAGGTGGGTTTTCCACAACTGAGCCAAGGGCATCTAATTCTCGCTGAACTAACACTCCAACATAGGAAGGAAGAACAGGGCCAAATCCACAGATTGTTGGTGAATTTCGATGAGCACAAGCGAATGCATCATAGACAAATACATCAGCAACGCTAGCAAGTTTTTGCACAACCTCAGATTGAGACAATTCTTCAAGTGATGAATTATTCATTGATATCTCTTCATCCCATCTCCGGACATTGTCCAAGAAGAGCATCTCCCCACTCTCCATGTTCTGTATTGCGTTCAAAGCGACCTCTCCACAGACATCTGGCACAAAGCCGATACTTCTGCCAAGTAGAACACTCAACAATTCAGCATGCCTCTTCATGGAGGTGAAGTCATCCTTCCCAGGTCTGCTCTGGTGGGCGAGAAGGACCACTTTTGAACTCCCAAGGCGCCTTAGGGTGGGTAAAATTGCCCGCAACCTTGCATCATCAAGGAACTCCCCAGTGACTGGATTTAGAGGGGAATTGACGTCAACCCTGACAAGCACAGTCTTCCCAGAAAGGTCTGCATCACTCAGGCTGAGGAGCGAGGCCATTGGTTGGCCGACTTGTCCCTTACATTTTACTGAAACGGTCTTGGAATAGACTGAATCTAGGTTGATTTATCTATCAAAACCACTACTTTGCGAACTCTATAAGAACGGACAGCAAACCTCGCGCATAGCGGGGTTGGGATGCCACGTAATGGAAATAGTAAGGCGGATGCTGGTGAAAATTCAGCTGACGCGCGCGCAGTACCACGAATAGGCAGTAGTAAGCGGAACGGAACTAAGACCTCATCATTTGGGGTTTCAAAAAGAGAAAGCCATGATTCCACCGAATTTTATGGATCAGCGATGTATCGCGGCCTGCCAAAGGAGTCCGACACCGGTGATTTGGGGGTTCTTCCAGATGAACTAGTCAACAGTGTGCTGTGTGGTGATTCTAGAAACATGAGGAATGTTCCCGACAATTCGGTTCATATGATGGTTACTTCACCTCCGTATAATGCCTCTAAAACCTATGATGCTGACCTTGCTCTGAGTGAGTACCTTGAACTATTGAGAGGGGTATTTGATGAATGCTACCGAG
Organism: Candidatus Poseidoniales archaeon; assembly: GCA_012964335.1. Taxonomy (GTDB): domain Archaea; phylum Thermoplasmatota; class Poseidoniia; order Poseidoniales; family Thalassarchaeaceae; genus MGIIb-Q1. The sequence goes on from DTUF01000005.1 coordinate 44,695, forward strand.
TACTAGTGCCGGGTGGACGCGCTTGCATAAATGTGGCCAATTTGGGTAGGAAACCGTATATTCCCCTGTCATCTTTCATCAATCAGATAATGATTGAAATTGGTTTTTTACCACGCGGTGAAATCATTTGGAACAAGGCGGCTAGTGCCGGTGTTTCATGTGCATGGGGCTCATGGAAATCAGCCTCTAATCCCACATTGAGAGATGTTCACGAATACATCTTAGTATTTTCAAAAGGTGAATTTAAGTTGCCTCGCTCACGGAGTGAGAAGGATGAGGGTCGGGTAGACACTATTGGAAAAGAGGATTTTATTGAGTTGACTAAGTCAATTTGGACATTCCCAACAGTAAGTGCAAAGCGGGTAGGCCATCCGGCGCCTTTCCCAGTTGAATTACCAAGTCGTTGTATTGAATTGTACACCTTTACCGGTGATGTTGTTCTGGATCCATTTGCTGGTTCTGGTTCAACAGGAATCGCTGCCAAGAAAAATGACCGAAAATACCTCCTGTTTGACATAAGTCAAGAATATTGTGATTTGGCCCAAAAGCGTATTGCTGATGAATAAATCACCAGTATTGACTTTTGAATTTCTGCATTTGTAAACCGGTCATGACATTGATGAGGCTTGAGCGTCCCGGACCATTTATGGATGGGGTGAGGAGCATACCCCTGTTCCGCCGATATTTCGGTGACGCATTCCCTTCAAATTCAAATTTAGCGATTGATTTGTGCAAGCGAGGTGGTGTGTCGGCCTCCTCTCAACTTGTTCATCTTGGATGCGGGCCAGGCACCGTTTCGTCAATCGTATCATCAAAATTTGGATGCACAATTTCCGGCATAGACCCCTCCCCCAACCTCATTGGAATTGGAATTACTGAATGGAAGCGTGAGGCTCTAGAATTTGAGTGCGCCCCGCTTGAAAGGTGCTCTTTGATTGACGCATGGGGGACCCATTTATTGACTGAATCTCGTCTTTCTGTAGTTAGAAATCCTAGTCAAATTTTGAAGGAATCCCACCGTATATTGTCTGATGATGGCAAAATGATGAACTCTGAATTAGTAGTTACAAACCCCTCACTTGTAGATGCTAATGTGAACCGATTTCTTGACACAATTTTTGGTCAAGATGCAGATCGCTCAATGGACGGATGGGTGAGCCTAATTGAGGCAAATGGATTTGAAATAATTGAGGCCCGTGAAGAACGACAAATAATGCAGTCAAATCGCAAAAAGTTGGGACGAGCAATGATGGGATTTCGGTTGTTGCAAAGAACAGGGCGACTTTCTTTATCCGAATTAGGATTAAGTGCTTTTGAGGATGATTTTAATGAAGTTGTTAGTTCAACATTAAAGGCCATGGATGATGGACTAATCTCCTATGGCTCATTTATTTCAAAGCGTTCAACACTATAATTTTAGCACTTATGTCAAATCACCCCTAACGGGGTGACAATAAAATGTAAGCGTATTCTTGGGGACACGATGGGCAGTAAGTCAGTACTAGTCGTGGTTGCCGTGACTTTGTTGTCATTGACAGTAGGAATTAGCCAAAATTTTGTTGAAATGGAATTAGATTCTAGTCGTCAATTCCAACTCAACTTCGCTGAAAAAACATCACACACTGACATTTGGGCAACACCTGCTGGTGGGGCTGGCTCAGACATGGTTTGGGACATGGTCTTGGACTCATCAGGCAACTCGTTTGTCACCGGCTCATTCTCTGGTTCGGCAACTTTTGGTAGCACTATTCTCAATTCAGTTGGTGGACTTGATGGCTTCGTAGCAAAAATGGATACTTCAGGAAATTGGGTTTGGGCTTCTCACATTGCTGGTGGTTACGAAGATTGGGGGCTTGGCATTGACATTGACCCCCAAGGCAATGTGTATGTTACTGGGCCATTCATGGATTCCCAGTCAACCAATAGTCCTTCGGTGACCCTTGGCTCTACCACGCTTTCAGCACATGCTCAGTCAAATTACGATATTTTCATAACAAAGTTGGATAGCAATGGAAACTTCCTTTGGGCTGAAACTTCAAAGAAAATTGAAATTTTAAATGAAAACACTTGGACTTATGAAGAACAAATGGGTCAAGTCATGCCAACAGACATCAAATTTTTCAATAATTCAGTTTCAGTTTCTGGCTCTTACAACGGCAAACTTTGGGCTCACACAGATTCTCAGGGTGAATGGTATTATGAGAGTACCCAAGGCACTTCAGATGTGTGGCTTGGCTTCTTAGAAGCAAATGGTGCATGGTCATCAACAGCAGCTTGGGGTGGAGATTCCCAATTTGATTCAGCGACTGCAATTGCACCCTCTCCGACTGGAAACTACTGGTATGTTGCCGGAAATTTCGCTGGTACTGTTGAATTTCCAGGTGGAGCGACAATATCTTCAAGTGGAGGTTCTCAAGATGTTTGGGTGATGCTTGTTGATGATGGAGGTAGTGTGCAATGGACTAAATCTGGTGGGGGAACCGGCCAAGATGTTCTGCGTAATCTTGTAGTGGATTCGAATGACTCAGTTTATGCAGTTGGGGAATTTGATGGCGTATTGGCAAGTTATGGAAATGACAGATTAACTGCAAACTCCGGAGGCACAGATGTTTGGGCTGGAAAACTTGACGTTGGAGGGTCTTGGTTGTGGGCCAAGAAAGGTGGTGGTTCATCAGATGATATGGGCTTCTCGATTGCGCTTTCAGCGGATGAAAGCGCGGTGTTTACTGCCGGACAAATTGCTGGCATGACGAATTTTGAAAATTCTGCTACAACAAGAATGGCCAACACAAGTGGGGCCTCAGATGCTTTTGTTGCGGTTTCTTCAGCAGCTACTGGTGAATGGGAAGATGTCTTTGTCGCTGGTGGACCTAGTGGTGGCGACCGCGCATGGGCAATTGCAGTTGATTCGCAAAATGTGACTATTACTTCTGGCAGATTCAAAGGAACAGCGAGTGGGCCAGCAGAATTTGGTTCAGATGACATTGTTAGTGCCGGAGATTTCGATGTCTTTGTTTGGAAAGGACTCATCGAGGATGATGATGATGACCGAGTTGCTAACGAGGACGATGATTGCCCAACAGTATGGGGTAATGCAACCGTTTCTCCCTACATTGGTTGTCCAGATGCAGATGGTGACGGGTACGCCGATGTTGATGATTCACATCCTTCTGAGCCAACTCAATGGCGGGACCAAGATGGTGATGGATATGGTGACAATCCAGATGGTTTTGCTGCTGATAACTGCACTACAATTCATGGAACCTCAACAATTGATCTTCTAGGTTGTGTAGATAGTGATAGTGATGGTTGGTCTAATGTTAGAGATGCTTTCCCAACTGAGCCAACTCAATGGAATGATAGTGATGGTGACCAATTTGGCGATAATTGGGATGATGTGGCATTGACGCCAACATACCAAAGTCTTGGGCTTGGAGGATATGTGTTTGGAGCAGTCAATATGGATTATTGTCCAACCCTTCCGGGGGTAGACACATTTGACAATCCTGGTTGTCCTGATACCGATGGCGATGGTTGGTCAGATGTGACTGATGATTTCATCAACAACCCAACCCAACATCTGGATACAGATGGTGATGGTTGGGGGGATAACCACTCTGCTGGTTCAACTCAAAGCGATTACTTGCCATTTGACGAAACTCAATATCAAGACCAAGATGGTGATGGTTGGGGGGATAATCAAGAAGGGAATAATCCCGATACATTCCCACTAGATGAAACTCAACAAACTGACATAGATGGCGATGGCTATGGCGATAATTTGAGCGGTAACAATGGTGATGCTTGCCCTGATGTGTGGGGTGACTCATGGCGGGACCGGCTTGGCTGTCCTGATGTTGATGGCGATGGGGCTTCGGATGAGGGTGATGCTTTTCCTTCAGATTGGTCACAGTGGGTAGACAGTGATGGAGATGGTCAGGGAGATAATTGGGCAAATCCACATTGGAATGAAACTAGGAAACCACATTGGCCCGGAGAGTTCATTCCTGGTGGTACAAATTCGGACAAACACCCACTTGATTGGGATGCTGATGGCTGGGAAGATGAGAATGCAACAAATGGTGCAGAACCCTGGGACGATTGTCCTGAAGAGGCTGGCGATTCATGGCAAGACCGATTTGGTTGCCTAGATAGTGATGGAGATGGATGGTCCGACGATTACGACGTTTTCAAGGATGATTCAACACAATGGCGTGATACTGACCGCGATGGATTTGGAGATGAACCAAGTGGTATGAATGGCGATGACTGTCCTACTATACGTGGCGATTCTGAACATGATAGACTTGGATGCCCTGATACTGATACTGATGGCTGGTCTGACCCAATGGACACACTGTCACCAAATCCGTGGAATACATCACAAGGTGCAGACCTATTCCCAGCAGACCCGGCAAGATGGAATCAATCCCATGTGGTTGATGCATCTAATTCTGCAGCATCAGATGGTGGATTAGCAGCAGGAATTGGTCTCGGCGCTTTGATTGCGATGATGTTTGTAATGGTATTTGTAATCATTATTCTCAAATTTCGCCAGAAAGACGAATATGAAGAGTATGAAGATGAAGAAGAAACTGAAGATGATGAGGATAGAACCAGCAGAGCCGCAGAAATCTCACGCTCGTGGCAAGAGCATGGAACCGCTCCACCACCACCACCTGAAGGGGCTGAAATGATTACGGCTACGGATGACTCAACACCTTCGACAACGAGTTATGTTGCCCCACCACCGCCGACAGCGGACAATACTTTGTCAACCAGTGCCTCAGTTCAGATTCCTACAGCTCCGGAACCACCTAGTGAGCCATTGCAAACCGGGGATGAAGAAGTGATGGATTCTATGGACACAAATTTGGCGATGTCACTTCTTGGTAGTAGTGATGGTTCTGAAGTTGATGAAGAAAGCGAGTCAAAGGATGAATCTTTAGACACTTAGAGGACTAAAAATTCAGTTGATGTTGATCCTTGGATTTAGGATTCATCAAATTTTTTCAGGTCAATCCTTCCACCAATCTTTTCGTGGGCTAAAGCCCGAATTTCAGCCAAGCCAGCCTCGGTAGTTGCCTCAGCGCGCATAACCAAAATTGGTTCGGTGTTAGAAGGACGGCACAAGAACCAACCTTTCCAGTCATCTCCAGAAAGCCGGATTCGGACTCCGTCAACGGTTACCATTTCATATTCTGAAAAAGCATTTTCAACGAACTCCATAGTTTCTTCTCGACCACCAGTTAAGGGTACTTTTGCTTCTCCGGTACTAGGGTAAGTAGGGATAGCTGAGAGCCTTTCTGAGAAGGTGATACCACCATTTTCGGGTGAAGGGTCGCGCCCCACTAGTTCAAGCATTCTTGCAGTGCAGTACAGCGTATCATCAAATCCTGGCCACTTGTCATTGAAGAAGAAATGGCCACTCATTTCTCCAGCGAGTGGGGTCTCTGGAGAATTTTTCAGTGCAAGTTTTTGGAACGAATGTCCGGTTCTCATCATATGTGGGATTCCGCCGTTGTCAGCAATCGTTTCTTCTAAGGCGATTGAACATTTCACATCGTAAAAAATTGTACGCGCCGCATCAGAGGCAGAGTCAGCAACTCTTGACAGGATGTCGGCGGCGAACAAAGCGAGAAGCCGGTCAGGATGGATGAAGTTACCATTCTCATCAACCATTCCCATGCGGTCTCCGTCACCATCAACACCAATGCCAAACTCTGCTCCTACTGCTTGCACAGTCTGACCGAGTAACTCCATGTTTGAGGGTCGAGTTGGGTCTGGAGGGTGAACAGGGAATGAGTTGTCCCATTCGCACAAAATACAGGTGTCGTCAGCCTGTAAAATCTTGAGAATGTCTTTCATGAATGGCCCAGGTACCGCATTTCCAGAATCAACTACGACTTTGACGGTTCGGGCCGGTAGGCCAGTTGAAGCGATGATGTCATCGTAATATTGATGCTTAAAATCATCAATGATGATGTGTTTTCCTGCACCAGTTTTGAAGTTTCCAGCAAGGAAAACTTGTAGTAAATCTTGTAATTCATCTCCAGCCATTGCGGCTGAGCCTCGACACATCTTGAAGCCGTTGTATTCGGGTGGATTGTGGCTGGCTGTGATGACAACTCCACCATCAACTGGAAGAGTGACTGTGGCGTGGTAAAGTGCACCAGTTGGCATGATGCCAAGGTCATGGACGGTGACTCCAGAATCGTTGAGCCCACTCACAAATGAGGCATGAAGTTCGGGGCCGGAGTCTCGGATGTCGCGGGCTACTGCAAGCGAGTTGCAATCTAGGAAAGTAGCGAGCGTGCGCCCAAGGCGATAAGCGAAATCTGGAGTAAGTGGGTCTCCAGCAATGCCGCGAATATCGTAGGCTTTGAAGGCGGCTGAAGCCTTCTCAACATCAAGACCAGTTGGCCATTCAACGCACTCCATCGGTTTAGCCGACCGGTCACTTCTCTAAAAGCGCCACTGCCAAATGTCAACAGCAGTTTTTGTCTATTGCTTGGACGACGATTTCGACTTTTGCTCCGCGTGGAAGTGCGCCTGCTTCAAATGCGGCGCGCGCAGGTGGGATTTCAACACCCTCAAGCCATTTTGAATAGACTTCATTCATGGCCGCGAAGTCATTAATGTCATCAAGTAAAACTTGAGCAAAACAGACTTCATTCTTGGTAACACCAGCAGCAGCGAGCAGTGCATCAATTTTCTCAAGGCTCGCTGCAGTCTGTGAAGTAATATCTTCTCCGGCTTCCGTTGCAATTTGACCGGCTAGCCAAATGACACCATTCGCTTTTACTCCGGGAGAATATGGCCCGTATGTATTGCCGCCTTCTACTTCAATGCGCTCCTTGCCCATGTGACCTGCGACAGCAAGTGAGGAATTAACCGTTCTATTGATGGTCCGCAAGCCTAAGCGAGAATCATGGCAGAGAGTCCGACCTGTTGGGTGCTCGACCATCCTGCCCACATGCAACTGTTTCACAAGTTCATTCAAAACGGCAGTCCCGTTGACATTATTGTAGCAACGAAGCGGGCTGAGATTGATGCGATGATTGACAGTAACTCGTCGCCTCTACCTAAGCGTCATATCCTCAGAGTCAAACGTCCAGTCGGCAGACGAATACTACCTATCCAACGGGAAATACGGGCATTGAGACGAATTAGGTCTGTTTCATCACTTCTAAAGCGCCGAAATTTAACTGGCAAACCAATAGAAAAAGTCGTTGTCAAGGGAGCGGCGTTAGAAATCAGCGCTGCAAAAAAAGCCAACATCCCTCAACGAATTTACATCACAGATACAGAGGTAAATCATCTTGCTCACAGTATCGCCTTATCTTCAGCAACCGACGTTATTGTAACACCAAATTGGCGGCAAGACCTTGATGGAGGATTTATTGACGATTGCAATAGTAACGGCATTAAGGTTCACAAGTTGATTGGTGAACTCCCACATGTTTATCTTTCTCAACCAAGTATAATTAGAGATGTGAAAGAAGGTGTAGTACCACGTATTTTTCACCGCTCTTTGAAGGGTGGAGGGGTGCACGACAAGGATGAGTTGGTTAGTGCTGAACCACTAATTTCCGACTTAGGCATGGAGGTTACGACGGTTGTTGAAAATCAGTCAATCAACGACCCGTGGGGACTCCCTCAAGCGATTTCAGAGTATCACGGAGTGCTGTCAGAATCGGTGACATTGGCTCACGAAGCGGTCAGCTTAGGAGTTCCAACATTGCTTGTTTCCAAGGCTCAAAGAGGGTTTTTGGACCAACATTTGGGCGGGGGTTTGTTGTTTAGAATAGACTCCACAGTAAAGGGTCCAGTGCTGAATAATGAGGTCGCCGCCTGGCGTGAAGCTGTACAGATGCGGCGGCGCGGAGATGGTTTGGCAGTTGGTTGGAGCGATTGCTACAACGAGTTGAAACAAATGCTCAGTAATTTTTGATTATCCTAGGCAATCAAAGTGCTTCAGCCCTGTCTGCCTTCTATCACTGAATTTAATAGGGCGACTGCAGCAATTACCCTGCGATCCAGTGGATGCCCTTCTGGAATCAATATGTCAGTCTTTTTGATAATTGGATTGAATCTTTGATACATCATAATGTCGTGCTGACCTTGAACGCTGAAGTGATATTTTGCAGGAATAAAAGGAACGAATCTCCTTAGGATTGCAACGCTATCTTCGACAAGTTCAGCATATTCATTTCCGTTCGCATCGAGAATTTTCCAAGTATCTTTGAAAATAGACTTGAGTCCTTTCCTTCGTGCTGCACCGAGGTTTTCACCAGTAACTGCATCCACAATGTCATATGTTGCTCCAAAATCAATGATACTTCTAGCTTTAATTGCAAGCAATGGCTGAGTACATGATTCATCAGTATAAAGAACAATATCTTCTTTTAATTTGAATCGCTTTTGTTTTGAGTAAGCGATAAGTTGGTCATTGGAATCTTTGAACCAAAACGCACCACCAAAGATTCTCAGAAATTTGGTTTGTATGTAATAACTATCCATCGTGAAAAGTTCGCTCATAACCAATGCTGTTTGGCTCTTAAATATAGGATTTTGCCCTGCATTATTCATCCGTTAGAGTAACTGAATTATTTCAGCATGGTCAGCGCCCATTTTTTCAAGGTCAACTTGTGAAAGTTTGACCCATTCAGCCTCAGCCGCATCGTCCCCAGCGAGCGGCTCGCCAGAGTTTCTATCAACCTCAACACGATAGAAAATTGAGACAACGTGACCACGCGGGTCACGTTCAGGCTCACCTCGCACTGCAATTATTTCACTTGCTTTGCCAACAATGTTGCACTCTTCAAATAATTCACGCGCTACCGCATCTTCAGGGCTCTCGCCAACATCAACAAATCCACCAGGGAAAGCCCAGCAGCCTTTCCACGGTTCCTGCCCTCTACGAATTAGGAGAACCTCGCTCTCTTCGCCCGAACCTCGTACTGCTACCGCATCAACGGTCAATGCTGGGTTGTGGTAGGTCCCACAAGTTGGACATGGGCCATCGTTCATTGGTTAGCCTCCATATCTTCGCTTACGCTTCTGGTAGGAATCAATCGCCTCATACAAGTCTTGGCGGCTGAAAGAAGGCCAGTGAACATCAGTGAAATGTAATTCTGAGTAGGCGATTTGCCACAACAAAAAGTTGGAAATCCGCTCTTCCCCACTTGTTCTTATCACTAAATCTGGGTCGGGAAGATCAGCGGTGTAAAGACGGCTTGAAATTGCTTCAGTATTGATATCTTCAAGAGAAATCTCACCTTTAGCGTGCTCTTGAGCAACCTCACGTACAGCATCTACAATCTCTTCCCGCCCGCCATAAGCAAGACAAACAGTGAACAGAAATTTATCATAATCTGCTGTATCTGATTCAGCCCTTTTTATTGCCGCTTGTACTTCGTCAGGTAATAATTCAATGCGGCCAACAGCCTGAACTTTCACTTGTCTCGAATGGATTTTTGGGTCAGTCCGAATCTCATCAAACCCAGCAATATAGAGTTCGTAGAGCGAGTTGAGTTCATCGGTGGCACGGTCGGTGACATTTTCTGTTGAAAGTGCATAAACTGTGAGGTAGGGAATACCCAATTCGAGCACCCAGTCCATCACTTCTTTGAGTTTCTCTTTACCATGTTGATGTCCTATTTCTTTTTCCATATCTCTGGACCAAGCGAAGCGCCGGTTTCCGTCCATTATGATTGAGACGTGTTTAGGGACTGTTCCACGCTTGAGGCGGTCGCGTAATCGATTCGTTCTGATTCTATCTGTACGCGAAATGAAACTGTAAGCATATCTTGAGTTAGCAATGAAACGCGCTGGTGCCCGGATTATTCGCCATTTGAGAAGCCACCTCGCGCTGGCGTCAATGCCTCTCCCAATTCGTCCCATTTCACCAACCTCGGATTTTCGGCTATTACTGAGAGGAGGTTCTCACATATCGCTTCATGCCCGATACATCAACGAAATTTTACTAAAATATAGTACTGATTCTAATGTGCGTAGCCACAATAAAGGGGAAGGTGGTGCGGCATATGTATGAATTCGAATGTTATGGGCCGAACATGTGCAACTGCGTTAACTTTCTTGATGCTGTTTTCAAGTATCTTGGTGTTAACGATTCCAACTACAATAGCAGTAAGTGAAACCCGCAACTCACACACAAATGTCGAGCAGTTTGGAGCCGGATTTGATGAAACTGTTATCGCTACCACAAGTGACAATCTTAACGTCCCTCGAGATCTTGAATTTCACCCCAATTCAGCACGACCGTACGAATTGTGGGTTGTGAATCGTGCTACAGATAGCATCACTATCATCTCCAATGCAGGACAATCAGGCCAGTCAAGTCAGAATAGACAGGACGCATACGGCTACCACTTCATGGAAGAGGTCGGAGCAATTGCTTTTGGTCAATCACATTCTGAATTCGATTACATATTTGCTACTGCTCAGGAAACTCGGAATACCTACAATGGACAATCAGATCCAAATAATTTCATGGGTCCAGCAATGTGGCCAGGTTCGCTCTCTCACTTCGCCATGGAGAATCAGGGGGCTGGCGGTGGGCTCGGCAGTCACCTCGACATGCTTCATGAGAGTCCGAATGGGATGGGTATCGCTCACGATTCTGGAAACGCCTATTGGTACAATGACGGATATTACGAAGAGTTGGTGTTTTACAACTTCCAATCTGACCACGACACAGGTGGAGAAGACCATGATGATGGAATTGTACGCCGTTACGTGGAAATCACACCAACTCGAAGTGCAAACACTCCAGGACACATGATTTTAGACAAAGCAAATGGCATTCTGTACATCTCTGATACAGGGGCTGGTCGTGTCCTATGGGTAAACACCGATGACACAACGACCACTTCAACGAACATCATGGGTTCTAGTACAAGAATGGACTCTACACTTGCTGAATACAGCGAAATTAGAGGTGTTGAATGGGGTGTTCTTGCAACCACACTCTCATCACCATCTGGAATAGCTCTTCATGGTGATACCCTCTTTGTTTCCCAAAACGGGAACGGGAAAATTAGTGCTTTTGACCTAGCAACTGATGGCAAGAGCGCCACTCACATGCAAACGGTTGACACAAATGCTAACTCAATTATGGGTCTTGAAGTCGGACCAAATGACAAACTTTGGTATGTTGATGCTGGTTTGAATCGGGTGGTAAGACTAGACCCATTCCCCGATTCAGATTCTGATGGTACACGCGACACCCTTGACAACTGCCCAGACATCGCGAATCCTGGTCAAGAGAACCATGACGGCGACTCAATGGGTGATATGTGTGACCCAGACGATGACAACGATGGAATCCTCTCAGACTTGAGTGACGCCGACGATTGTCCGTTTGGAGAAACTGGTTGGATTTCTAGTCCTTCAACTGACCATGACGGAGATGGTTGTAAGGACGACCGACCTGAAGACCAAGATGATGACAATGATGGAGTCAGCGACGGAATGGATGATTGCTCAACAGGAGAGTTGGGATGGATAAGTGATTCCTCCTCAACAGACTACGATTCAGATGGCTGTCGGGATTCTACGGAAGACTTTGATGATGACGATGATTACATCTGCGACGGCTCAACTGCGGTTCCAGGTTGTTTGGTAGGATGGCCACAATTTGACCGCTGTCCGACAAGTCCTCTTTCATTCACATCATCGTCGACTAACGATGCTGACCGTGATGGTTGTGAAGACAACGGTGAAGATACTGATGATGACGATGATGGATTTAGTGACTCAGAAGATGGCTGCCCTAACTTGGTTGGTACAGCTACTTCAGGTGAAAACAAAGGTTGTCCAGATGGAGATAGTGACAGTTGGGCAGACATAGAGGACGACTATCCTACTGATGTTACACAATGGCGTGATAGCGACGAAGATGGCTATGGCGACAATATTGACGGCACCGATGGAGATATGTGTCCTTTGCAAGAGGGCTCCTCAACAATTGATCGGCTTGGATGCCCTGATGCTGATGAAGATGGATACTCCAATCCATCTTCGGTTTGGACAACAGATGATGGTGCTGATGCATTCCCTGGTGATGATTCACAGTGGAATGATTCTGACTTAGATGGGTACGGTGACAACCCCGCACCCGCTAATATGGCTGATATTTGTCCAACAGATTATGGCACTAGTACAGAGGATAGACTAGGATGCCCTGACATAGACGATGATGGCTGGTCCGATGAAGGAGATGACTTTGAGAACGACCCAACTCAATGGTTAGATTCAGACTCCGATGGATATGGCGATAATCTCGCACCAGCGATAACACCAGACGATTGTGTGAACATCTGGGGTAACTCAACTCTAGACCGATTAGGTTGTGTAGATAGTGATGGGGATGGCTGGTCTGACGAGGCTGATGTCTATCCAAATCACAAACTGCTCTGGACAGATGTTGATGGCGATACTTACTCTGACCAATTAGGCACGAACCTCTCCGATGATTGTCCAGAAGTAGCGGGCACCTCAACAAAAGATAAACTAGGATGCGTTGATACCGATGGTGATGGTTGGTCTGACGTGGCTGATTACTATCCACAAGATGCCGAGCGGCATATCAAGAGCAAACTGCCAATGATTATCCTCCTTTCCTTACTGATTGCAGGTTTACTTGGTGTGACTACGCTCATGATTATGCGCAGGAAGTCAGATGATGCACCACAAGCACTTGGACAACTAATGGATGCACCTCCACCACCAATGGGTGCTTTCCAAGCGCCTCCGCCTCCAATGGATGCTTTCCACGCACCTCCACCACCAATGGTTGGCGCTCCTCCACCACCAATGGTTGCCACACCTCCTCCTGTGATGGAAGCCCCACCACCTCCAGCGCCTGTGCTAGAGCCGGTAACACAAGGCCCTCCAGCAATCCCTCCCGAAGGTCTTCCAGCAGGGTGGACTCAAGAGCAATGGAATTACTACGGGCAAGAATGGCTTGATGACAACAGTTGATGTTGATTAAGACATCACGGCTTTATCTCATGGGGTGAAGCCAACCTCAATGACTGAGGCACTTCATGTCGTGACCGGCGCTTTTGGTTACTCTGGACGATGGATTGCTCACCGTCTCCTTGAGAAGGGTGTGCGTGTGAGAACTCTGACCAACGCGATAGGCAGGGACGACCCTTTTGATGGCAGGGTTGAGGTTCATCCGATTGACTTTGAAAACCATGAGGCAATGGTTGAATCGCTGCGAGGAGCAGAAGTGCTGTACAACACTTACTGGGTTCGGTACAACCATCATAGCCGAAATTTTGACCATGGAATTGCGGTGGAGAATACTAGGAAATTATTCGCTGCTGCCGCCGAAGCTGGAGTTGAAAGAATCATTCATTTCTCGGTAGCCCATCCGGATAAAGCACCAGATTGGACTTACTTTCGTGGCAAGGTTGCGGTGGAAAAAATTCTCCACGAATCTAGTCACTCATACGCTATTCTCAGGCCAACCGTATTGTTTGGTGGGGGGAGGAATGTGCTGATCAACAATATTGCGTGGATGCTTAGAAAATTCCCGGTGTTCGGGGTGTTTGGCATGGGTAACTATCCTATCCAACCGGTGCACGTGAAGGATGTTGCTAGGGTTGCGGTAGAGCAAGGAGAGTTGCGAGAAAACGTGACAATAGATGTTACGGGCCCTGAAACTTTCCGCTACAAAGAGTACATCGGCTTAATGGTGAAATCGATGGGTTTGCGCCGTCTCATAATTCCAATGCCGTCAATGGTTGGTTGGATGTTTGGAAAATTCCTTGGGGTGATTTTGCAAGATTTAGTTATCACAAGAGCGGAGATTAAGGGGCTGAAACGCGGCTTGATGGCATCTGATGATGAGCCGCTTGGGGTGCTCAAATTCTCGGAGTGGATTGCTGAAAACGGAGATAAGTTCGGCACGAGATACCAAAATGACTTGAAGGAGCGGAAATACCGCCTACCCAAGAAAAACGAGTGACTCAGGCGGTAGTCACTGCGATAACCCTCTGATTGGGTTGCTCAACCCTTGTAACCGATGGAAACCCCATGGATTACTCAGGATTCATCAATGGGTTGATTTATTATCCCTAGCAGCCCAAATCAACCGGTGATGAGTATGTGGAGTTCAAAGTTGATTAGCATTTTTCTTCTTTCCATGATGCTCATGTCTTCTTCATTATCGGGATGCTTCGGAAGTGATGAAGTATCTCAAAGTCAAGAACAGATTATTGGTGAATTAATAATCTTCAATGATGATGGTGCCTGGAGTTGGTTTGAAGATGAACGGGCAATAATAAGTGATGGCAAAATAATTGTTGGTTCTATTGCAAGTGGAGGCATGGATTCCAACCGCACAGGTGATGTTGAAGTTGTAACCTACAACCTATTCACAGGAGTTGTAGAACTTTCAGAATTACATAACAACTTGGAATATGATGACCATAATTCCCCAGCATTGCTTGTACGTCAAGATGGGAGATATATCGCTGTTTATTCTAGTCACATGGGAACACATCCTCTGTCTAATACAATACACTGGCGTATTTCGGTTAATCCGTATGATAGCACATCTTGGGGGCCCGAATTGACATTCGTACCAAGTAACAATTCAAGAGTCTCGTATTCAAATCTTCATTATTTACAAGATGAAAACGCAAACCAGGGTCGGATTTACAATTTTTTCAGGGGGCTGAATAATTCGTACAATCCATCGATTATGATATCTGATGACATGGGCGATAGTTGGGAAACAATTGGATTACTAATTCAGCATTCTGGGCATAGACCGTATGTCAAATACGCATCAAATGGTTCAGAATCGATTCACTTCATTTTCACCGAGGGACACCCAAGGGACTA
>DTUF01000006.1 GCA_012964335.1 Candidatus Poseidoniales archaeon
CGAGGGGTATGGACGTTGGGGGATTTGAACCCCCGGCTTCTTGGTTGCAAACCAAGCGTTCTTCCAAGCTGAGCTAAACGCCCTTGTAGAACCGCCGACCGGCGATTCTCATTTGAGCGTTTGGTAACACTCAAGCGCCTGAAAGCAACACTAATCAGCATCCTCTAGTTTCGTAAAGTGATAAGTTTCTCACTTTACTCTCCGAGAATACTATTCTTCTTCGACAATTTGGTCAATGTCAGCATCAGGTTTTACATCGATTTCTTCTGTCTTACCAAACGCCGAGTTTTCGTTTTTGGTACTGCTCCAATAAATACCCAAGAGTAGAACCGAAGCGACGCCTGAACCAGCAGCAAGCCATAGTAACCAGTCGCGAGAATTACTGTCGCCTACCTGCCCCTCAAGGTCATGGTTTTCATCATCAACTCCATGGATATGCGTCGGTGGGTTTGGCTCACTATCGCCTATATGATGGTCTTGGCCGTGTACATGTATTGTGCCATTATTTACTGTACCATTTGACAGAATATCTTGGTAGTTATAACTGCCATTTTCCCATGTTTCATTGAAATGCATCTCAAAAACAACTTCGCAATCAGCATCAACTCTAGTGCCATTTTCATCAAGTTCACAGTTACGTGAAAGATTCCCTGAATCCCAATCCATTGAACCGTTGTATATGCCGTCTCCATCATGATCGTACACTACACGATGAGTGATATTCTCGTTTGAATCAACATTTCTCCAAGAGATTGACTGGCCTACTTCAATACTGACATTTATTGGTTGTAATGTACTTGACCTCAGGTTCACTGAGAATGGCACATCCGCGTCAGCAACTACTGTAACTGACATGGTTGTGGATAAGGCTACTAGTGCCATCACTAGAATCCCCGCAACCACTTGTCTGGAACCACCTTTTGTCATTAGTCGATGGGCGCGGTGCACCCATAAATAAAAGGTAACAGTTCAAGTGGACGACCCGATGGATAAGAGACTAGTTGGCCTAGCCGCCTTCTTTGCCTTCATCGTCTTCTCTGCTAGTCTTTTCGCTCTGGCCATAAATTTCACCATAAATTCTGATGAAAATCAGTCATGGACTATGCAAGACCCTCTCACTCAAGACGAAGCACACAATCATCGAAACGCAACCGAACACGAATTTGGTACCCCCAACATTGATTTCATTGGATTCAACCCATTGTTAGAACCGGGCAACGCTGAAATCACCATTGCAGACAGCCCGGATGGCAACACCTATGCTTACCAAGCAGGCTGGAAAGAGATGCATATCATTGATGTGACAGACCCATACAATTCCACAGTGGTAGGCGTGTACTATGACCCAAACACCCAAGTGTTGGATGTGAAATATCTAGAGTATAATGCGCGTGAATACATAATCCTACAAAATCAGATAGTTGACCCTGGGAGTGCTGACCCTAATGTTGGGGAGTGGGAAGACCCTGCCCAAGTGAGCGTAACACTGGTTGATGTGACTGACAAAACCGACCCGCAATATGTTGATTCATGGTACGATGTAGACCATCCCTCCGGTCCTCATAATCTGTACACTCAGATGATTGATGGTGAATGGTACATTTTTGTTGCTAATCCTGATTACGACCAATGTGATGTTGGGACTGGGGACGCTTGTGGAGGTATTACAATAGCACATCTGAATTTTGCTGCCTATGGTGATTTACCACGCATCGTAAAAGTTGGTGAAGCAGAAGTCAGTTGGGAAACTACCAACGGTGGTTGGATTTACATTCATGACATGACTGTTCAAAATTGGCCGGGAGAAGATACCAACGACCCAAGGTATGGCGGGACTTTCATTTATGGTGCATATTGGGAGGCTGGACTGCGAATTTTTGATGTCACCGATGTACCACATCCAAAGCACGATTTGGTTGAATATTTGTGGCACGGCTCGCTTTGTCGAGCATCTGGTGGAAGTCAGGCAGGCTGTCTATGGAGAGCGCCTGAAGTCGGACAGTGGATGAATTTCTCAGACCTTAACGAAGATGGTGAGCCAGACGCAAGTTGGTCATCAAATGTTAATGGCGGCCGAGCCTCATACATCCATTATGCAGAACCATTTGATAAGATGGTGGATGCAAGTCACCTTGGATATCCATCAGGAAAAATGCACCTCACTTTCTTAGCCACTGAAGTGTTAGACACAACTGTTGGAACTGGACTTTCTTACTTGTTAGATACAACACCTTACGAAATGTTGAGTGGTAAACTAACGTTCAAGCCTAGATTAATCCACAATTGGGAGATTCCCTACGCTGAAGACCATTTCATTCCTGGTGGCGAAGAATGGTTATTGTTCAGTCCGCACAATGCTGACTTGGAAATCTTCCAAACCGGACTACCAGGTAAGCCAGACACATCTCTTGGAGGGGCTTGGGATGGACGTATTTACTTGGCCTCATATCATAGTGGTGTGTGGGTTTTGGATGTTGAAACTCTTCTCAAAGAAGGGCTAGATAATCGTAACAAAACTGAGGTTTACTTTGATGCCACCGTTGGCTATTATCTACCGCGCGGTGCAGATGGCGTCATACTCGATTCATCATATTACGACTTTGAATGGATTCCGTTTATTTGGGGTGCAGAATATCATAAGGGTTACATTTTCGCCTCATGTATCACTACAGGAATGTATGTGATGCAGTTAGATATTGATAAGCCCTATGAAGGGGAATTCAGTTCTCAATCTACGTAGTTGATTGTATCTATCTGGTTTCTAACTGCCATGAATTTACAGGTGCCATTATGGGATGCTGGAGACTTGCAACCTAGCTTGATTTCATTTCTTGAAATTAGACAAAGGCTAGATGCATTCTTCCATTACTAATGTCTACATTCGGCCAACTTTGATTAGATTGATTTCATCTAAAATGTTAATTAATTCCTTTAGGCGAAGAGGGGGAATAGTCATCAATGGTTGTTGAGAGCGAGGCACACGCCCGTAGGGCGGCTGAGGAAAAGTTGATGCGAAGAATTACGTTTTTAGACGAGTCTGCTGCTACTCAGCAACAGATGATTGTTTATGCGATTGTTGGGTTAATTTCCTTTAGTTTGATTTCAACCGCTGCTTGGTTTGCACTAGGGGGTCGAGATCCTGGTGAAATTGATATAGACCCAACTGCAAACTGGATTGACCCGGTGATAGAGATTGAGGATGAGAATCATAGTCACAACAGTTTGATAGATCATGAGATGAGCACCCCAAACGCTCAATTGATTGACTACCACAACCTCAACTGTGATGGGAATGTCAAACCACCGCCTGAACTTGATAATGTGGCTGGCCGACCTTGTTTCCCTGAATACAAGAACACAGCCCCAACTCCTGGTGATAATTCTGAAATTTCGATTGAAGGCAATTTCATGGATGATTGCGCAAAATATCCCGATGGAACTGGGGGCTGCTATGCATATGTGTCATCATACAATCAAATAGAAATCCTTGACATCTCAAGGCCCAATAATATCACATTACTTTCAACATATTATGCTGAAATTGCTAGAATCATTGACATCAAGGTGACCAAAGACAATAATTGGGTTCTAATCAATCATGAGTTGACGAACAGTGAACTGGACCCAATTCCAAATGACGATGATGCCAACAGCGGTACCAACCGATTAGACGTCCTCTATGTTGGTAACAAACTTGAGCCAATTAAGGTGGCAGAGTGGAATAACCCTCCAGCAGGATTCCACAACCAAGACCTCAACGTATATTGTGACTGGGAACCATCAAATCCACTTTGGTCGGGTGAAGAGTGTCATCTCTTCCTATACGGTTCTGACCCTTACCCTGAATTAGTTGAGGGCAGTACAGGAACTTTTTACAAAGGCACACAAATTTTCTACGTTCCTCTCGGTTTTGAATCATGGTTGCCTACCCAAAGTGATGAGCAACAAAATCAGAGTCGTGAAATCATTAGATGGGGGGGTTACACTCCCCAAGAGGATACACATTGTGGTGGCTCGGTATTCAATCACGACCACGTCTTTTCAGAGCACCCAATAACTGGTCAGAAACTACTTTACATCTCTTACTGGGGTGCTGGACTACGAATTGTTGACGTCTCAAACCCACCTCAACTCCCTGACCCTGAAGGGATTTCATGGCCTCAAAATAACGAAATCGGCCGTTGGTTGGGATGCCCAACAGCAGATGAAGGATGGTATGGCCCAGAGGGCGGAGGTCATGCTGATATGACAGCTGACGAATGGCTTGATTCTAATCAAGGCAATGACAATATCCACTATGCAGTACCCTACGACCATCTAGTCTGTAGTGGTATTAGTGAACTTGATCCAGTTGCAATCTATCCTAAATCATGTGGGGTTGGTCCTCTAGACCCAACTTATGGGGGAAATTGGCGACATTACACAATCATCGCTCCTGAGTACGGTTCAAACTCAAACCACACCGGATACATTTGGACAATTGACACCACAGACCCGACAAAACCTTTCCTTGTTAGTAAGTGGAGATTGCCAGGTGAAGGTACTCTCGAGAATGGCTCAAAACACCCGCAGCACTACATTCCTGGCGGGTACATCTACAGCCCACACAATGGTGACACAGGTACAGGCGGCGAAGTCTACTGGGCTCACTATCACGCTGGTGCATGGGTGACCGACCACGGCAAAATATGGGATGATTTGGTTTGGGAGAATGGCGTTCCTGAACCCGAAAGAGGATTCAAGGCAATTTCACAATTGGCTGAAACTAGGACCATCGGATATTTCCTTGCGACTGGACCTGATTGGATAGATGATGCACCAGAGACTCTTGAGTACGATATGGCTGATTGCTGGGCATCTTGTATGATTCCATTTAACTGGGGCTTAGCATACGACCCGCGTGGCTTCATTTTCATTTCAGAAATGGTTTCTGGAGTATATGTTGTACAGATGGAATCAGATAGGGATGCACGGTATCCGTATCATCCAATCTATCCTCTAGAGTAATATCAATAACTCAGCGGTATTTTCGCATTTCTTGGTTGTAAGCGTTGAGTTCAAAGAGTTTGAACTTGTAACATTTTACTACGTAGGCATGGGTCATCGTTTGTTTCATAAGGTGAACTTGCGGTTGCAATAACATGGATGGAAAGTTGGTAGTGGCTAGCCTATTGTTGGCTGGACTCATGATGACCTCTGGTCTAGCGGTATATTTTGCCAGTCAAATGGATGATGGGACCGACGATAATACCGATGATTCTACTAATAATGGTCTTGATGAAACTACACAGGGAAACCGAGCACCAACGCTCTATGTCGCTGAAGCATCCTTCTTGTATGGAGAACCAATCATTATTTCTGGATGGGTAGTCGATGAATCATTCAACACCACAACTGTATCAATCCAAGTATTCTCCCAAGATTCTCTAAGCACTCCAG
Organism: Candidatus Poseidoniales archaeon; assembly: GCA_012964335.1. Taxonomy (GTDB): domain Archaea; phylum Thermoplasmatota; class Poseidoniia; order Poseidoniales; family Thalassarchaeaceae; genus MGIIb-Q1. The sequence continues at coordinate 5,440 of DTUF01000006.1, forward strand.
CAATAGTTGATGAGGTAACAGCCGATGGAAAAGGTGTTTGGGCCATCACATTACCCTATGAAGAGCCAGATACATGGGTTGTTGAGGTGGTTGCAACAGATGCTCAAGGATTGAGTAGTTCCTCTGAAATGGTTGGCGTCGAACTCTTACCACCAAATGAGGAGGTAGTTCGCCTAACAATTCGGTATGTTTCTCCTGAGGAGAATAATTCAATTGGACTTTTAGTTGGGGATTTGATTCACCTTTTCCCCGGAACTTGCACAGTTGAGTTTTGGCCAGAAGGTCAGTCTGCTCTTGAGGGCGTTGTCAACGGTGTAAATGCAACCTATACAATTCCAGTTGACGAGGAGGACGTTTCTCATTCTGGTGTTTTATGGGCTACTTGTGGCTTGTTTGATGTTGCAGCGGCTAACTTCTCATATCAATTACCGATTGTTGAGGAACTTCCAGAAGATGAAGTTACAGATTCTGATGGTGATGGGATTGTTGATGCTGATGATGAATGCCCTAATTCTCCTGATGAGCCAGTCTGGCCAGATGGATGCACAGATTCACAACTAGATTCAGACGAAGATGGAGTTACAGACGATTTGGATTTGTGTCCTGATACAGGTGTTGGATTTTCTGTCGATGTGAATGGTTGCGCAGATAATCAGAAAGATGCTGATGGAGACGGTATCTCTGATGCTGGTGACCAATGTGCTAACACACCAATAACTGAAGTGGCAGATGCAAGCGGTTGTTCTGATTCTCAAAAAGACCAAGATGGTGATGGGGTTCAAGATTCCCTTGACCAATGTCCAAACACATTACCTGGCACGATAGTTGACTCAGTTGGGTGTGAGGTTAACGAATATGACAAGACTGATAGTTGGGTTTGTACAGGTGGAAATGGCCCTTGGGTCAAGGATTTCAATGAGGAATACTATGGCAGTAATAGGGCCAACAACAACGGTGTGAGTTCCGCTGGCGGTGGCGGTTCAGGGCCTTGGTTCCAGTGCGAGGTCAGTTTTTCTGAGCAGAATAACAAGATGGTAATGGAATCAAACGGAATCCCAAATCATGATTTTTTGAGCACACTTGGGTGCTGTGCTGATGAGATGGATTACACGGCTTATATCACTATGAATCCAGTGAATGATACCACTGGAGGCCATTCTTCAACCAATTGCCCAGCTGCCGCTGGAAGGTGGGAATGTGCGCCTGATCGGGGTGCAGTCGCAATTGGAGTAAATGGTGTCCCAATCTATGGGCCTGAAGAAGGCCCAGGTGGAGATGCAGTCGCTCTTCACTTTGATTATTTCAACGAAGACCGCCAACCGATTGAACTTGGATGGTGTGCAGGTCATTCAGCGGGGCCAAACGGATACCACTACCACTATGATGCAAACTGCATCTATTGGGAGCCTGAAACAGGCGAGGATATGAGTGATTATTCACTCTCAAAAATTCCTAGCGACCAGCATAGCCCAATCGTAGGTTGGGCATTTGATGGATATCCTATCTATGGGATGTATGGATATGGCGCTGACGGACAGACAATTCGAACTATCAGTTCATCATATGTGATTGAGAGAACCCAAGATGGAGGCGACCAAGGTTACAATGGAATTGATGATTGGAACTATGTAGATGGTGTCGGAGATCTTGACGAATGCAACGGTCGCTTTGGCCCTACTCCTGAATTCCCTGAAGGAATTTACCATTACGTCAGTACTCCTGTTTCAGGTTCTCCCACATCGGTTACTGATACAAATGGAAACACGGTTGGGATGATAGGTTTCCCTTACTTCTTAATCTGTTATCATGGAGTTGCAGATGTTAGTGGCCAATCTCTTGGTGGTGGCCAAGGGCCACCCGGTCCTGGTAGGTCATACGAATTCAATGGTGAAGTTCTTGGTCATCATGCAGTATATGTTGAGCACCCAATAGAAGACAAGACAGTTCCAATGTTGGTTGATTTGACCGTTACCTTGACTCTAATTGCATTAGTATTCGCTGGCTGGGGTTCAATCCGCCGCAAATGAATATTACAGGCGTTTCAAAGAACAGGTTGTTGACTGAGCCATTCTAAGTCAGAGATGTATAATTGGCGTATATCGTCTAAACCAAGCACCAACATAGCCAATCTCTCAAGCCCCATTCCCCATGCACAAACAGGCCATTTCACTCCTAAAGGTTCAGTCACTTCGGGGCGGAAAATTCCTGAGCCACCCAACTCAAGCCACTGGCCACGCCATTTGACCTCAACCTCCATGCTCGGCTCGGTGTATGGGAAGTAAGCCGGGCGAACGCGCACTTCGGGGTAACCCATTTTGGCGTAGAACTCTTTGAGCGTAGTTACCAACATCGGTAGGCTCGCTCCTGGCTCCATGATGATGCCTTCAATCTGGTGAAACTCCGGTAGATGGGTACGGTCAATACTCTCCTTGCGAAACACTCTGCCGATGCTAAAAACGCGGCAAGGTTTGTCGGGATTCTCCTCTAAATGTCGTACTGTGTTGACGGTTGTATGTGTGCGTAGCATTCCTTTCTCTGAGATTTCAGATGAAAATTCTCCGCCCCAGCCTGTGCTACCAGTCTCTCCTCCGTGTTCGTGAACATCAGCCCATTGATTGGTCCTTTCAGTAGGAATGGGTACAGATTTAGGGTTATCAAGATAGAAAGTATCCTGCATTTCTCTTGCTGGATGGTCTTGAGGAATGAATAATGCATCCATGTTCCAGCCGGCGGTTGTGACGTAATCGCCATCAATTTCAGTGAAGCCCATTTCTAGGAAAATAGCGCGAATTCTCTCGATTAATGCTTGCATTGGATGAGCCTTTCCAACTTGTGGTGTTGGTGCTTCACGGCTAACATCGTATGGCTTGAAGTCGGCTGAGCGCCATTCTTCGCCTTGCAGAAGTTCAGGTGTAATGTCAGCTACCAAAAGCCGTTCCTCAAGGTCTGATTCTTTTACCGCTCTGCCTTCAGTGGTAAGTTTCCAAGTCCTGACAACCTCTTCCGAGGAGTTGATGATTCCTTTTCGGGCAGCGAAGTAATCAATTTGTGAATTATCTAGGTCGTTTTCTAATGTGCCAGTTCCACCTACATCAGAAAGTTGAGAGATAAAGGCAGCACGCATTTCCAAGGTTGCAGTAATTGCACCTGTTGTTGAAGGGACCACAAATTGGCCGCGTTCTAATTGGATGCCAAGGTCTTTCAGTAGGCCGATTCCGGCTCCTGACTCTCGCTTTTCAACGACGTCAGATGATTGCAATTCTTTCATGCCAACTTTCCCTTCTTGTTGTGATAGCCAATCCCATATTCTCTGTTCAAGCAGGCCGTTTTCAGCAGCGGCTTGACCTTCTGGGGCAAGCCGCCAAATTTTGCTTCGTTCTTCTGTTTGATTGACTAAGCCATACTCAGCAAGTGAGCCGCCTGCACCAGCAACGTGGGCTTGGTCATCCCAGCCACAGGATTCGAGAAGAGGTGCTAATTCCCAAACCTGCGCAGGCTCAGTAAGCATCGCTTTCAGCATTCTTCGCTCGTTGTTTGTCAACTCCACACGGCTCCCTCCAATGTGTTGGGAAAGCCGGAATGCCTTGAATCAATTGGAGATGAGAAGGTAATTATTCACTCTTCTTCGGCTGTTGGGTAAGCATCGAGTTCATCTAGGGAAACCATAGAATCCTCTTCTTCGTCATCTTCGGGCTTGTCCCACAACAACGTGTCACAACTTGGGCAAATGAAAGATTGAGGCCTTTTGCCCTCCGTCCAAGTTAAATCACCGCATTTACCACACAAAACACTGGTCCGAAAAGGTTCGTCTAAAGTAGTATCAATTCTGTACATGATACTCCCTTCAGCACCTTCAGGTAATTCTCCAACATCAGGACTCCAGTCGCGAATATCCTTCTTGCTCATTGGTTTAGGTTCTTCAACGCGGGCGAATGCTAGCAGAAACAGAACTGCGCCTACTAACCCTATTGGTGCGCCGATTGCAATGTAGGCTGGGCTTGCGAATATCACTCCTGATGCAAGTATCAAGCAGAGCCAAGCCGAGATGAACATGTTAGTTCGAGTGTTGCCGGCCACATCTTCACCTCATTGGGTAAGGCTGTGCCACGCATCAATGAGGATTTCTACTGCCCGCTCAATCTGACTGCTACTAATAGAGCAAATACCAATTCTGACTCCCCCTCTAAGTGGGACTACATATAATTGAGATTCAGATGCCTTTTCAGCCATTGCAACAGGGTCATCACAAGGAATGAAAGCAAAATATCCATCATCAGATGGCATCAGAGGTAAATCTGATTTTGCCATTTCGGTATTGAAAATCCTTCTCCGTTCAGCAAGCAAGTGTTTCAATCTAGTTTTTTCTTCTCCCCACGCATGAGCCTCTGATTCACTATTGTGAATTGAGATGAGTGCAGACTGTGGTAGTCGGGGAGCGAGAGACCAGGTCCCTCGTCCAGTAACAGCACAAACCTCGCTAAGCCGGTGTACATAGTCCTCGGAAGGGTGTAGGAATACAATTGCTCCACATCTTAAACCATAAATCGTGTGTGATTTTGAAGCCGAGAAACCCCAGCAAATAAGCAAATTTTCTGGCCATTCCGCCCATGAGAACTTCTTGTGAATGGTTTTTGACCAACCGTATGGTTCGTCTGCATAGACAGCATAAGCTGTGTCAAGAAATAGTGTGACTCCAATTTTGGGGTTATTTCTAGCACAATTTAGGAATGCGTCTAGAACCAAATCCCTGCCCTCCGAATCTAGTGAAATTCCAGTTGGGTTGTGAGCAGGATCATTAAGCCAAGAAAGCACTCTTTTTTGAGAAGTTGCTAAATCCTCTAGCATTCCTTCAAGAGCAGGCAAGTTTACTTTTTCGTGGCCATCACCATCGTTGAGAATTGGCCATTCAGCAATCTTCAATCCACATTCTGCTGCCAAAGTGTCGTAAGGAGACCAGCGTCGAGAACGGAATAAAATCTTATCACCAATAGCTAGCATTGTTCTTGCAGAGAGGTAGAGTGCACCAGTTCCACCTGGGGTCGCAACCGAGTCGCTGTGTAGGCCGATATCTTGTAGGCTAGCAAGCCGAGGACCAACAGCAAGTTCAGCCGCTAATTTCTTGAAATCAGGTAAGCCAGCAAGCGGTGCATACGAGGAAAAATCAACATCAGACTGTTTGCGAAGTGAATCCATTACAACGCTGTTGACTGCCAGTGCCCCATTATCTTCGAGAAGGCTTCCGATGGTGCCGTTAATGGCAGGTTCACCGAGTGCCTTGGCTTGCAGATATCTGCCATACCAAGCAAAAATTGTGTCAGAACCAATTTTTTTCTTACTCTCTGGGGGGAGAAAGGTATCCTCAAGGCGACCTAAATCCACAGCAACCACAACTGCGACAGAATCCCGCCGCCGAACCATCCTACAGGTATCTAATTAAGAATCCATCCATTGACTTTTCAACACCTTTCCCTAGTGTTGCCCTATGGGCAAAGTTGACTATAGGGGCCATACATCGTCAGAAGAGGGGAGGGTATCCTATGAAGCGTTGTGCAATTGTTCTAATAATGATAATGTTCACTTCATCGTTAGTTGCATTCACTCCCTATCTTTCGGGAAGGTCGACAGAGCAAGGAGAACTAGAGAAAAATGACGTTCATGGTTTTGCATCGTTGAATTCAACAGAAGTGGTGACGATTAACAGCCATCCCAACGCAGTAACCAATTCTTTCAAAATTGAAGTTCCAGAGGGCGAAGCGGTTCGAAACCTCAGTCTTGAGCTTTCACCCACAGCCCTACCTCGTAGCGAAGGAATATCCTTCACTACCCCTAATGACTTCAATCAATCTGGGGCCACAGCCCAAGGTGTTGACTACAACTCGTCGGGGTTACAGGTTTCAGCGATAGATGAATACTGGAGTTTTGAAGGTTCTAGCGGACTGCCAACTGGTTGGAGTTCATCAAACGCAAATTATGGACGAATAAACACCTTGTCTTGCGGAACCAATGGAAGTAGTTCGCGTTCACTAACCGTTAGGCATGGTTCTGTGAGCGTCACTTCTAATACGATAGACCTCTCTTCTCTTTCCAATGGTCAGATTTCCTTTTGGATGCGTGAAGGTCAGTCCGGATGTGGTGAGGATCCTGACAGTAGCGAACACATGTTTGTTGAATATATCAAATCAAGTGGGAGTTGGGGGCAAATCACCTACTTCAACGCTGGGCTTGGTTATCCATATTACACTCCGAGAAACGTCGCATTTAATTTACCAAATGATGCATTCCACTCAAATTTCAAGTTTAGATTCAGACTTTCACATGGTTCAGGCACATGTTGTGATTGGTGGTTTGTTGACGATGTACGGCTGACCAAACCCGGTGGGGAAGGTAACTGGACGACTCCGGCTTTTGGTCCAAATGCTAGCAATGCAAATTTCCGTTCGCTTCCTGGCCCATATGGTGTGATGAGTATTGACACAGATGCACCATCAAATGCTGTGACTTGGTCAGTTCTTGATGGTTCAAATGATACACCGATTGATGGTTTTTCCGAGCGCCAAGGTGTCTGGGCTGATTTAGGTGGGATTGACTGGCAAAAGCATCCTGCAATACGTCTCAAAGTGACTTTGGAAGCAATGGGTACAGGTTCTGTTACCAAAGTGAATGGTGTTCACATTCAAGGGCGTTTTGTCAACAGTTTTGATGACAACCCTTCAGATTGGAGTCTGATAGCATGTAGTTGGGATGGCGACAGCATAGTTGGCGATGGCGAGGCGTACTCGCCGATATTCCTATCTCGGCGGCCAATTAGCCGAATTTCAACGGCGCTGATGGTAACTGGTGGAGGCCACCTGGAAGCAACCATTGATGGTGCCCCTTGGGTAACGATTCCCACCAGTGGTTTGACGAACCTAGACAGTTGGGTGCATTCAATTCAGTTCCGATGGATTGGGCAAGGTCAATCATTTGATTTACAAAAGTTTGAGGTTGAACTGCATGGTTCTGGTCTGCCAGAATCACCGCTCATTGATTTGGGCAATGACGGTAATGAGGAGTGGGGTCTCACCAACGATTCAATTGGCACGTGGGGTTGGCAAGATGTTCTTGCAAATGGAAATCGCTCAACAGATTTGAAATTCCCAAGCCAGCATAATGTTGAGCTATGGATTCCGAAGGATTCATCCGGAGATTTTACCTTTGAAATCAGCCCGGAATTATCCACCGGGGTCTCAAATTTGCAAATCCAGTTACTGATTGGAAGTAATGTGATTTCTTCCTGGAATTTTGCTAGTGGAGATGCATCCCTCACTTTACAGGTTGAAGAGGCAGACAGAGCAAATTTAGTTGCTGAATTAGCGACTTCACAACCCGTGTATAGTCAAAGTGGAGTAGAATATGTCGCCGCAGAAATGATTTTGGATGGCTTAACTGGTGGGGTCAGATTCGGTGGAATTGCGATTCCACATTCACCATCAGCAACATTACATTTTGAACCGGAATCAGATTTCATTCTCGGCCTAAACAATCTTGCTGGAAGTATGACTGCTACTGATGGGTGGGTAACTCTACCGTTGTCAATGAGTTGGACCTACCTTGGTTCAATGGAGGTCACTTTGAGGGAATTGAATACAGGTTTAGCCACAACAATTTCACTTGAATCAGCAGCTAACCTATCAGCGACATTAACGCCATCTTGGCAGATGTTTGAATTCGAACACAATTTAACAGTAAATAGCGGCGAATTAGCAGCATTGAGATACGACTTGGTGGGAGTGAATAATGCTGTCACCTACACTGTTTGGGTTGGTGCATCACCACTTCCAGCCGATACTCTAGAGGGTGATGGTTCGGCAATAATACTACCTGCAATTTTCGATACAGGTGCTTATTCAACTCCAGTTGGTGCAAGCGGGCCCGGAATTTGTTGTGAATTGAACCCCACCCTGCGCTTTTCACTGAACGCTTCATGGGATGATGAAGAACTGGTGACCTTGACCTTCCGCGGGGTAATGAAGGACGGATTGATCAGTATACCATGGGTTCACATGTTTGGGGTTGGCCCCTCTCAAGGCGTTGAAAATGACATGAAAATCACCGATTGGAGGGTTCTGAATGACCGTGGAATCGCTATTGCTGATGAGACATCCTATCTAAAGGCAGATTCGGATATTTCAGTTGAAGTTGAATTTGGATTTGATGGATTAGAGTCAATGTTCGCACCACGAAGTGATGACATTGAGGTCAGATTGCTTGAGAATGGGATTGTAAAGGCACAAACGAATCAGTTGAATCAAGGAGTTGCGACTTTCACCACAAGGACTCCAATGGCTACTGGTGATATTGAGTATGCAGTAGAATTCTCGCCATTAGTTGGCGGCGATGATATGACTACAATAGTTCTCAACCGCAGTTTTGAAATTGATTCAATATCACCTCAAGTGATCAATCAAAGTGTGAAAGCTCATGACCATCTCGAGCCTTCACTTTCTCAAACTCTGACCTTTGAGTTGTATGACATGCCAGTATTACCTACAGATGTCACCCTAATGTTGTGGCGCCAGTGGCAAGATGACAGCGATGGGGATGGTGAATTTGATGCAAATGAATTCCAACCACAAAACGTTATGATTCCAGATAATCTTTCAATAAATAGAGGCAATTATTCCTTTACATTTGATGATACCTTTGGGCTTGAAGGTGATTTAATTGCTGGTTATTTGACCGGTTCTGACCCTGCTGGTAACAGCATTATAGGTGGGGGTAGTTCAGAATCAGATAGCCATTTATTTGTCTATCAACTAATGACTGATGAAGCACCGAGCATAACTCGGGTCGGCGCTGGTTGGGTTGATGGTCCGAGAGATTGGCTTCATCCTTCGCCGACTTATGGGCTAATTATTCCATTTGAGGAGGCAAACGGATTTTCAGATATTGACCATATCACCCTTAATTTGGGTGGTAACTCACTTTCAGACCAACTTCAAATCCGTTGGAACGCTAGTGGTGGTGAATGTACAACATCTAGTCCTCACATGGAGTTAATCAATTGTCATGTGCGGGCGAGTGGAGGAAATCTCACTGCATTCACTAGTGATATGTATATTCAAATTGACTTCAAACTTGGATGGGATTTACCAGACGAGGGTGACTTGAGGCGAGAGCCAGACATCGAAGTAGTTGACCGTGCTGGACAAGGAGATTGGTTGGCACTCCCAGAACTGCGGTGGCGCTTCTCCACTGATTTGCAAGTTGAGCCGGATAGCATTTTGGTTGAATTAGCTGAAGGTACAAGGTCAGCAAGCGGCGCTTGGGTAGCACCAAACAGTAATATTACGATTTCAGGAAGGGTTTCATTTTCACCCACTGGTGATTTACCCACAGATGAAATGAAAGTCAAAGTTCTGCTTGACGATAAAGGCCCAACAGTTCGTACAGAAAATGGTTGGTGGAGTGCAACAGTGAAGGCACCCCAGCAGGCTAGTTCAGCGATCCCTCTAACCTTTGAACTAACAGAAATACCTGCTCAAGCAAGAGATGTTACAGATACAGGTTTGACAATTCTTTACATCATCGTTGATCACACTCCGCCAATCCCAATAGAGGTGGTAGGTCCAAGGATTGGAAGTGAGATTCAAGTCTCTACCCTCTCATCTTTAGTGGTTGAAATCCAGGTAAAAGAGTATGAACAACTCGACATTGATACACTTCGATTAAACTGGGTAGTCACACATGGCTCAAATCCTTACGGTGATGAAATCGCCAGCGGCCAAAGCACAGTAGTCTTACCAGCACACAACCCTGCAGGGGAGGCAATTCCGGTAAGAGCAACACTTGAGTTACAATCTGTGATACCAGCAGCAATGCTTTCCGAAGAACTCACTTTACATGTCTGGATTACTGGTCAAGACATGGTTGGGAATGAGATGGTTTCCGATGTTCAATTTAATTCTGCAGGCAGTCCGTTTGCGTCTTGGATTATACAGCAACTGCAAGCCGATTTATTGGTTGAAGATTCTGATTTAAGTTACTCAAGAAGCGGTGAAATTGAGTTAGGTGACACAGTCATGGTCACTGTATTAGTTCATAATTTAGGTGAGGTATATGGGGTCGCAGAACTAACTCTTAACGAGGTTGATTCGGAAGGTGTGAGCAGAGTAATCACACCAGTATACGCAACTGTTGGAGTTGACCCAGGTGGCTCTAGCGAAGCACAAATTGATTGGGTGCCCGAGAGTGAAGGTCATTACTTCATAGTGGTAATAATGGGTGATAACGAAGTTGCAACAGGGGTCGTTGTTACCGTGACCCAACCAGCTGATACAGGGATACTCGCAGATTTGAACGAGAAAGGATTTTCCATCGAATGGATAGTAATTCTTGGTGGTTTGCTGATTTTATTAGGTTCTGTTGTTGTAATAGGAATGCGGGCTGGAGGCGCACCCAAGCAAGATTGGATTGACGAGGAAGGTGATGCGACTGCTGTAGTTGAGGCTGAATTTACTCAAAATCAGCAATGGACACCAGAGCAGATTGCACAGTGGCAACAATCTCAGGCTCAAGGGATGCAAAATCAGCAACAATGGACTCCTGAACAGATTGCTTGGTGGCAGCAGCAACAGATGCAACAAGCAGGTCAAACTCAGCAAGGTTTGGAAGGATATCAGCAGGGACACCAAGATTCCAATTATCAGAAATAATTTTGTGTTTCTCTGCATTTGAAGAAGAAAAAAAACCTACCTTGAAGGCGGGAAAAGTGCGAATTTGGAGCCAACGGAGAGATTTGAACTCCCGACCACCTGATTACAAATCAGGAGCACTACCAGCTATGCAACGTTGGCGCTAAGCAACCCGACACGCCCATTGGTTTTGAATATCACAGTCGGGGCATCGCCCTAATGGTCAAGAATGGACGGCCTACACGAGATATTGAAATGGGCGCAATAGTGCTGGATGGGAAGGCGTGTGGCGCAGAAGTTGAAGCAGAAGTAAAAGCCAAAGTTTCAGTATTGAATGAACGTGGAATCACTCCCCATTTAGCAGTAGTAATTGTTGGTGATGACCCAGCAAGTCACGTTTATGTCGGCGCAAAAGAACGCGCCTGCGCCCGAGTCGGTGTCAATAGTACCCGCATTGATTTACCTGCTGATAGTGATTTTTCAAAGGTGGTAGAAGTTGTTGAAAAACTCAATTCTGACCCCTCAGTTCATGGGATTTTGGTTCAGTCTCCACTTCCTAAAGGGATGGATGAGTTGGCGATTACCGACATGATAGATCCTACCAAAGATGTTGATGGATTCCATCCGGTGAACCTCGGTAAACTCGTACAAGGACGCATAGATGGGCTAGTCCCGTGTACACCAGCTGGGGTGGTTCGCCTCCTTGAGTGGGGCGGAGTAGATATTTCGGGGAAAAGTGCCGTAGTGATAGGACGTTCACGAATCGTTGGTGCTCCAGTCTCACTTTTATTGGGTCGTAAGGGTGTAGATGCAACAGTTACAATTTCTCACTCAAGAACGCCAAATATTGCGGAAATTTGCCGCTCCGCAGACATCGTGATTGCAGCAGTTGGCCGGGCTGATATGGTGCAGGCAGATTGGGTCAAGCCCGGAGCAGCAGTTGTTGATGTTGGAGTTAATCGAGTTGATGATGATAGCCGCGAGCAAGGCTACCGTTTGGCCGGCGATGTTCATCCTGATGTTGCAGATGTTGCAGGCTACCTCTCACCGGTCCCTGGTGGTGTTGGGCCAATGACTATTGCCATGCTGATGAGCAACACTGTCAGTGCGGCAACCCTGCAACTCTGAAGAAGTTGGCAGACACCCGAGTAAAGTGGTGAACGATGCCTGAAGGATTCTGATTAGATAAGCACAAATATCCCTCCATATTGTCGATTAACAATGTCAGTGCGGATAATACTGCCTTCGCTCATCATACTGCTACTGGCTCCCATGGCTTCAGCCCAAAGCATCGGTGAGGCATTGCAAGAATGCCCTGGTACCATTACTGGTAGTACAGAGCCAAGTCAAATCCATCTACAATTAACTGATACACCCTCAGAAGTGGTAGTAATGTGGGCCACCGCACGCAGAGGAAATGCCGTGGTTGAATGGAATGGGCAAAGTGCTGATGGAGACTCATATTGTTATAATCACGACATGGCTTTTCACATGGCAACCATGACTGACTTAACTCCTGGGGAAGAGGTTACTTACCGAGTTGGTGATGGGAATGATTGGTCACAGGAATACAAATTCACCCCTATTGATATAGATGCCAACCGGTTTGAATGGATTGCAATCGCAGATTATGGTGATTCGTCAGAGGCTCTTGATGTGAGTGAGGCGATTATAGCTGACACTACCGCGCAAATGGTGACGATTTCTGGAGATATATCCTATGCAGATGGGGAACAATCCTCTTGGGATGATTGGTTCGATAATCAAGAGGCAAGTATGACCCGTATTCCTTGGGTTACTGCGGTTGGGAATCATGAAAATGAGCCGGGTTATGAATTCACGCCCTATGCTCATCGGTTTGATGCAGACGAGGTGAAGGAAACGGAGCCATTTTGGTATAGCAGAGATTTTCCAGGTGTACATATGGTCTTCATGTCAACCGAGCATGATTATAATTTAGGAAGTGTTCAATATGCTGCTTTGGAGGCTGATTTGTCTGCAGCTAATGCAAACCGTGAACAACGCCCTTTCATTGTGGTAATCGCTCACAAGCCGATGTATTCAAGCAATGATTACCACGGTTCGGAAATTGCTTTGCGTGAAGCGGTAGAAGAGTTATATCAAAATCATGGTGTAGATTTGGTAATTGCTGGCCATGATCATTTCTATGAGCGGACTTGGCCAGTTTTCCAAGAGGAACCTCAAAGCTTTGGGGGTGAGGATGGTACACTCTTTGGTCAGGGTCTAGGTCCAATTCATATCGTGGCTGGTACTGCTGGGAGAACCCCGTATACGGCGATGGATGAACCTCAACCTGCTTGGTCTGCTTATCGCGAAGTAGATACTTTTGGTTACATGAAAATAATCTATGATGAAGGAACTCGGAGCCTATCCTTCACATTTCATCGTACAGATGAAACAATCGGGGACCAATTCACAATACAGGAAGGTGTATTGAATGAAAAAGGGGATGAGAAATTCCAATTTATTCCTGGATTCGGTACACTTTTACCTTTAATTTGCTTAATCTATGCTGCATTTTCTCGCTATGATGCTGATTATCTAGAATAAGGTCGAGCATAGGCCACCCTGTGCTCTAGAGAATTGAATTAGAAGATACCCATATCCATCAGCGCATCTTCGCTAGCATGGATTTTGGGCTCCCAGCGTGGTGACCAAACCAAATTGATGTGAACTGTTTCCAACCCCTCTGTTGTCAAAGCTGCCCGATGCACTGAAGCCATGATTTCTGGCGCCATTGGGCATCCAGGGGAAGTCAATGTAAGGTCAATTTCGGCATGAATGCTGTCATCTTTCTCCTCAAGACGTACATCATATACCAGTCCTAATTCAACAAGACTAATTTCCATTTCTGGGTCTTCAACAGGGTGTATTGCTGCTAAAACCGATTCTTTAGTTACCGTCATTTCAATCACCGAATCATTTCTCTGGCTTCTTTGCGCACTTTAGTGAACATGTTTAGGAACCCGTTGGCCCGGTTTGGTGTAAGGGTTTCTGAGAACCCTAGTTCTCTAGCAAACGTTGCTGGGAAATCAGCTACTTCTTCAGCAGTCAGTCCATTGATTGCTCTCTGAGTAATCGCCATCAAGCCTTGAACAATTTGTGCATCGGCTCCACCAAGCATTCTGAAACCAGTTTCATCGTCCATTGAACAGGTCACATGCGCTTCAGATTGACAACCGTGAACTTTGTTGTCTTCATTCCACTCTTCTGGTGGTAACAATTCGCATTCTGTTGCCCAGTCATACAGAACTTCGTATCTCTCCATCGGGTCATCTATTTCTGAGAATTCATCAATGATTTCTTGCAGTGATGATGGCCAATTACCTGCGCCAAATACTGCTGCTTCGCCAGCCTCTACTACCTTTTGAGTAGTGCGAGTTGGTATTTCATCAATGATTTTCTCAATACGTGAGCCCACATCCTCAGCCAATTCATTGACAATAGGGTCATCTAGCATTGCTAACATCTCTCGTGGCTCCATGGCTGAAACAATGACATCATCACCTTCAACATGAATCGCAACATTGCAAGGCAATAATACCCCAAGGTCTGGCCTTGCTTCCAAACCGCGCGCAGCATGCTCAGGCATGCAAGCGCCAAGAATCAGATATGGGCGATAAACTTCTCCAAGAGATTTCATGACATTTCCTGCAACATCAATTTCACTGATAATTCCAAATCCAGCCTCTGAAATCATTTCGCGTATGATTTCAACGGTGTCCTCAAAATTAGAATTGCTCTTAGCATGTATCTCAAACAGCATATTCTCACCTAGTCAATCTCCCCACTACTCTTTCAAGGTGTGCAATGAAGGCGTCTGCCTCTTCTTTTGTATTGTAAAGGTAGAATGATGCCCGGTTGGTTGCTGTAATGCCAAGTTTTCGCATCAAAGGTTGAGCACAATGGTGCCCGGTACGTACGGCAAAACCACCGAGGTCAAGGAAGTGTGCTAAATCCTCTGCGTGGATGGTTTCGTGAAGGAAAGACACCACTCCTGAACAGGTTGGGTCTGTGTGGTCCCCGTAAACCTTGATTCCTGGGATTATTGCGATTCCAGCAGCAGTGTGAGCTCCTAAATCGTGAATGTGTTGGTGGACTTCGTCCATGTCAAATTGTGAAAGATAGTTGATTGCCGCACCCCAACCGATTGCTTCTGCTATTTTTGGGGTACCAGCCTCAAACCGGTACGGACCGGTTTGGAAAGTAGAATGGTCAAGGAATACTTCCTCAATCATATCACCGCCAGCCATGAAAGGTTGCATCTCATCAAGCATTTCTGGCTTGACAATTAATCCGCCAATTCCAGTTGGGCCACACATTTTGTGGCCACTGACTGCAACAAAGTCGGCATTCATTTCTGTTAAGTTTAGCCGCTCATGTGGTGCGGCCTGAGCACAGTCAATGAGTACTCTAGCACCTTTTCCGTGGTTGCCCCGACTATGGGCCATTTCTATTATCTCCTCAATAGGATTTCTAGTGCCAAGCACATTGCTGGTGTGTACACAGCCGACAAATCTAGCTTCATCAATTGAGGCCTCAAATTCATCCATGTTGAGGCGATATGTATCAGGATCAACTGAGACAAAGCGGATTTCTATTCCTCTTTCTTTAGCAATTAGTTGCCATGGGACAATGTCAGCGTGGTGTTCCATTTCAGTAATAAGGACAACATCACCTTTCTCAAGATTAGCTCGCCCCCAGCCGTGAACTACCAAATTTATTGCTTCAGTTGTGCCACTTGTGTAAATCAATTGGTCACGGTCAACGTGGAACCAGTCAGCAATGTCTTGACGTGCTTTCTCGTAAGATGCAGTAGCCTCACCAGCCAGTGTGTGAACCGCTCGGTGGACATTGCTGTTGTTATTCTCATAGTAGTCAGTCATCGCTTGAATGACTGCTTTTGGCTTTTGAGTAGTGGCTGCATTATCCAAATAAACTAACTGACATCCTGACGGAAGAATCCTTGATAGAATCGGAAAGTCAGCGCGAATTGAAGGTAGATTCAGTGCCAATTTGCCGCCTCCCTGAGTTATGCCATCCGCCGCCACATTATCAATCCATGTTTTTTGTAAATCACACCTACGGTGTGGATTCAAGATAAAGACGAAAGCCCACCTGAAATTAGATGGTCAAGCCAAGTATGGATTTGTTTTGAGCCCATCTCATTGAGAGTAGCATTCAGGAATGCAGTGATTAGAAGCCCACGTGCACCGGTATCTGAAAATCCTCGGGTTTTCAAGTAGAATAATTGCTCTTCATCGACCGGCCCACTAGCAGTACCATGGCCACATCCAACCACTTCGTTTTCCAATACCTCTAGTTCAGGAATTGAGTCAGCCTCAGCATCTTTTGAAAGTAGTAGATTATTGAATACCTGGGCGGAATCCGAACCCTTTGCCCCATGAGCGATTCTTAGCATACCTGTACCGATAGTTCTGCTTTTTCCACCGCAGGATGAATGCCATTTCAAGCGGCTGAAAGTTTCAGATTCTTGATGCATGATTTCGACGTGATGGTCATTATGCTGGTTTCCTGCAGAAAGAATTGACCCATTGACTTGAAGATTAGCGCCCCGTCCTTGTAGAATGTACCTCAAATCGCCTTTGGTTTGAACTCCACCAGAACCAACAGTTCCCAGTTTTACTTGAGCATCTCGTAGTAATGTAAACTCCTCAATTCGTAGAAGTTTACTTGCTCCAAGACGGTTTACTACTACATCGTTGAAGATTGCAGAATCATTGATGGTCCCTAGTCTAAGAAGTCCGAACCAGTCGGCACCACTTTCAATTAATGTCAGTAATTCACTCTGAGAATTTGCACCCACTGAAACATCAATTTGGATTCCACTTACACTCCCTGTACTCTCAAGTGTGAGTAAGAGAGGTTGCTCAATGATTACGCCATCATCAATTGTGATTTTTATTGCACCCTTTGAAGAGAGGGCGCGGATGAAAGCACCTCCAACATCAGAGTCAATGTTTCTTGTAATATTCCCATCAATTGCCGAAATTGAAACCCCCTTCGGTAGTTCACTTCCGTCTAACAAGGTAAAGGAAACTACTGCTGGCGAAACTTCACTAGGAATTTCTTCAGGTTTTCCAGTAGGATGGATACGATGCCAAGGAGTGTATCGCCACAAATGCTGGGCTCGGTCAGGTGCAGGTAGAGCAAGGTATTCTGCTTCACTGGACATCAAATCACCACTATTATACAGGCTCTATAGAAATAGAAATCGATTTCAGCCGATGCTGCCTTCCATCTCCAGTGCCATCAGTTTGTTCAACTCGACCGCGTATTCCATAGGCAGTTCTCTCACGAAGGGCTCGAAGAATCCGTTGACGATGAGAGCCAATGCCTCATCCTCTGAGTGGCCCCGGCTCATCAGATAGAAGATCTGGTCGTCGCTCACCTTGCTTACCGAAGCCTCGTGCTCGCAGCGGCAGGATGAGTTTTTGATTTCCATCGTGGGATATGTGTCAGAGCGACTCTTTTCGTCGAGAATGAGTGCGTCACAGACGACATTCACCTTGCAGTTGTCCGCCTTCTTGCTCACCGTCACCATGCCCCTGTAGCTTCCCCGGCCACCGTCCTTGGAGATGCTCTTGGAGAGGATCTTGCTGGTGGTGTTGCTGGCGAGGTGGTGCACCTTCGCCCCGGCGTCCTGATGCATTCCTTCACCGGAGTAGGCTACTGAAATGACTTCGCCGTGGGCACCTTCGCCCTTCAGAATGATGGCAGGATACTTCATGGTGAGTTTCGAACCGACATTGGCATCAACCCATTCGATGGTTGAATTCTCATGTGCGACAGCCCGCTTGGTGACCAAGTTGTAGACGTTGTTCGACCAGTTCTGAATGGTGGTGTAGCGGATGGATGCGCCGGGCATTGCAATCAATTCCACAACGGCGCTGTGCAACGAATCTGTTGAGTAGGTAGGCGCCGAGCAGCCCTCGATGTATGACACGGACGAGCCCTCTTCAGCAACTATCAGGGTGCGCTCAAACTGCCCCATGTTCTCCGAGTTGATTCGGAAGTAGGCTTGGACTGGCAACTCGACGTGAACTCCCTTTGGAACATAGAGGAAGGAGCCGCCGGACCAGACCGCGGTGTTGAGGGCGCTGAACTTGTTGTCTTGGTAGGGGATGATGCTGCAGAAGTACTTCTTGACGATTTCCGGATACTCTCTCAGGCCTGCGTCCATGTCGAGGAAAATGACCCCCTGAGACTCCAAGTCTTCCCGGATGCTGTGGTATATTGTTTCACTTTCGTACTGAGCTGTTACGCCACCGAGCCACTTTTTCTCTGCATCGGGGATTCCGAGCCTGTCAAAGGTGTTCTTGATGTCTTCTGGAACTTCGTCCCATTCTCCTTTGGTCCCATCACCCGACCGCAGGAAGTAGCAGATTTTGTCGAAGTCGATTGAGTTGAGTAACTCTGTAGAGCCCCAAGTCGGCATCGGTCGCGCCATGAAGTGGTGGTACGCCTTCACTCGGATGTCGGTCATCCACTCCGGCTCGCCCTTGAGTTCCGAGATGTCGCGGACGACTTGTTCTGACAAGCCGGCGTCGAATCGGACGGTCGCTTGTTCCGGGTCGTGCCAGCCAGCCTTGTAGTCGCCAACCGCATCTCGTGCATCGCTGCTCACGCTGAAGCCCCCTGTTCTAGCCACTCATAGCCTTTGTCTTCTAATTTTAGTGCTAATTCTGGGCCACCCGAGGACGCTATTCTCCCATCAACTATGACATGAACATAGGTTGGTTTGACGTGCTCAAGGATTCTTTGGTAGTGAGTGATGATTAGGCAAGCCGAATCACCGACTGAAGAATTTATTCCGGTTGCAACTGTGTGCAAGGCGTCAATGTCAAGTCCGGAATCGGTTTCATCAAGTATTGCTAACCGAGGTTTGAGAAGCATCAATTGCAGAATCTCAAGGCGCTTCTTTTCACCACCACTAAATCCATCGTTTACATATCGGCCAAGAAATTTCTTATCCACGCTTAATAGTTCCATACAGTCCTTCAATTCCTTACGAAAATCTCGAGCGCCTGGTGCATTTTCACCTCGGATAACCGCCACCGACTTACGCAAAAAGTTTCCAACTTGAAGACCCGGAACAGATTGAGGGTATTGGAATGACAAGAAGACCCCAAGTCGGGCCCTCTCCCATGGTTTTAGAGCGAGGAGATCTTTTCCGTCAAGAGTTACGGTTCCATCTGTAACCTCGTATTCAGGATGGCCCATCAAAACCTTTGCTAGGGTTGACTTCCCACTTCCATTTCTCCCCATTAGGGCATGTATTTCACCCTTTTTCATGGTTAAGTTGATGCCATTGAGAATTGGCTCGTCACCAATGGATACGTGCAGATTATGAATCTCCACCACGCCTTTGTCACTCATCTCAATTCCTCCACAATTATCGTGGTTTGGCCGGCCTTTATGAAGGCGTGTCCATTTCTTTCATGCGACATCTGGTTTTGTTTCCCTATTAACAATCAATCTTCACATGTTTACGAAGTAAAACTGACCGCGAGCAATGAGTCAAAGAGGTGGGCCGGCTACGGCTGAACAATGGCTGACGACGACCTAACTGATTCCTATGCCCAAGAAGTCGCTGCGAGCATGTCAGCAGAGGCTGAATCTCGCATGGCTGAAGTCGTAAATCCGGCTGAGGAAGCACGCTTCGCATCCCTCTCCCTCGTAGAGTTAGTTTTAGCAGGTGGTGGCCCTGATTTGGTTGGTGCTATCATGGTTAGACTTGGTGAGGTAAGAGCGGCGCTTGTTGGCCATGGTGGTGCAGTAGTGGTTGACTACGGCAAGGTAATCACTCGACAAAATGGTTCACAATCTCTCGAATTACAATTGAACCTTGATGGTGCTTGTGTGGCGTGTGGAGCGGCACCCGGTACTTTGCAAGGAATCCAGAATGATTTATTGATGGATAAGGAGGTCTCTGCGGTTACTTTTAGTGCAACAATGCTAGATTATTTTGATGATTTAACTGCGGAATTCTTGCAATCACATGCTAATGTGACATTTGTATGAGGTGATGTAATCCCATCCAAAGCTAGTTCTTGGCACGCTGATTTAGAATCTGCATTAGGTGATTCAGACATAGGACTTCCAGATGAATATGAATTACTGTGGAGTCCTCTTCGGCCGTTTGATGATTGGATAATCCATATTTCAACAGATGGACACAATGCAGCGGTGGTGGTTACTGCGCATCAAATGTCAATGAGTGAACATCTTATTTCAATGGTAAATGAAAATGCTTCAGGGAGATTAATCAAAATCATTGCCACACCAAGCGAGCGAGAATTTGATGATGAATTGCATTCTCTTCTCAAAGAATCAGAAATTCATCTCCTTCTGTATTGAATTGCTCTCTCTACGGGGGTTTGATATTGAGGTGCCACCGTTGCAAGCATGATGACAGTAGATGAGGCAGCACAATCGGCGATTGCTGACGCCTCAGCAGATACATCAGTAGATGGCATTAATCGGACAGTTACTGTTGAAGTTGTGCACAAGCAGGAAGGCTTTGGAACAGCGGCTTGGACAGTCATTGGAATGTTCCTAGTCGTTGCCGCAGTTGGGTCTTGGTTCATGCTTTCAGGAGATAGTGCAAATGGTGACGGTGGCGGCTTATTCGGCGGCGGTGGTAATTGTGGTGATGGAATTGACAATGACAATGACGGACTGACTGACCGAGAGGATGGCGATTGTTATGACCAAGTAAACCCTGAATGGAATGGTTACAAGTCTGGCCATATGGAAGATGGTAGGAACGACCCACCCGGCGGCGAATCTTGATGAGTTCAGCCGCCTTTGGCTGAGCCGGTGGCAACAAAAGGCAGAGGCGACCCCGAGTTTCTTGAGGTGAGGCCATGAGCAGTGACAGTGTACGCATTGCGTCCCCTTGCAAAGACGGAGATCACGGTAAATTCGAAGTCAAGTCAAGTGATGGCTGGGCTCGCCTAGGTTTGTTCCATACAAATACTCACAAATTATCTACGCCAACTCTTTTGCCCGTCGTAAATCCGAACATCCAGGCTATTTCCCCTAGTGAAATGTGGGACATCGGCTTTGAAGCATTGATTACTAATTCATACATCATTTGGAAGGGTGAGGAACTCAAAGAAAAGGCCCTAAAACAAGGAGTGCACAAACTTCTCAATTATCAAGGGGTTGTAATGACAGACTCAGGAGTTTTCCAGCAATATGTGTATGGCGATGTTGAAATCGGCGAAGTAGAAGTGGTTGAATTTCAACGGGATATAGGGGTTGACATCGCCACAATGATGGATGTATTTGGCCGTCCTGATATGACAAGAGAGGAACTTGAGGATGCAGTTGCAGTAACCGCAGAAAGAGGTCCTGCGGCATTGGAAGCGGCAGGTGAAACATTGTTGAATGGTCCGATTCAAGGTGGGACATTCTCAGATTTACGAGAGAAGTCCGCTTTCATGATGTCAGAGATGGACTTCGCGGTGCATCCGATTGGTGGCGTGGTGCCATTGATGGAAAACCAACGTTATCGCGAACTAGTTGAACTCATAGTTGCTAGTAAGTCACAACTTACACCCGAAAGGCCGGTGCATTTGTTTGGCTGTGGCCATCCAATATTATTCCCGATTTGCATTGCGCTTGGAATTGATTTATTCGATTCAGCAGCGTATGCTTTGTTCGCAAAGGATAATCGTCTTCTAACCCCTACTGGTACAATCAAACTTGATGAAATCAAAGAATGGCCACATCTCTCCCCTGCTCTTTTTTCAATAACTCCATCAGAAGTAAGAAACCTACCAAAAGATGAGAAAATTGAATTGTTGGCTCGTCATAATTTACATGTCACAGCTGCAGAACTTGCACGTTGTCGCGAAGCAATTCGCAATAACACGTTATGGAATTTAGTTGAACAGAGAAGCCACGCTAACCCAGAACTTAGGGAAGCAACCCTTTGGCTTTACGAAAATATGCCTGTTGACCTTGTGTTAAACACCCCTCCTTGCCGGGCTGGAGGAGTTCAATGGTCAACCGATATTGACATGCACCCACGAATAGTACACGCTTCACACTGGATTGATTGGGTACCTCCTCCATGTGACCATATTGGTAATTTAATCAATCTAGAAGATCGATTCGTGGTTGTTATTCACGGCAGTTCTGGACCTTGGCGTGAATCTGATGGCAGTATTATTTCCAAGATGGTGCGCAATTGGCCTCAAATTGTGCCTTTAGTTTACACCCCAATTGGATTAATTCCTTTCCAACTTGAAGATCTAAATCCGTTTGCACATGTATTAGGACCTGGGATTCTATGGGATGCTTCATTACCAGAATTTGATAATCAAAACGAAGTTGAAGAGTATTTTTTGCCTTTAGCAGAAGAATTACTTGATTGCAATCTTGAAAGAATAGTCCTCCATAGGTCTAGAAATGAAGAAGAGGAATTATTTGAGCGACTAACTACTTTGCTAGGTGAGAAAATGCCTACTGGCGAGGGTAAACGAGCGGACGTCAGGACCCATCATCAGCGCTTCGCTATCTGTGATAAGATTAACCTCTTCACAGGTTTAGGCTACGATGTAACACATTCTATAGCGCCCAACTTAACTTTTGTAATGAGTCGTACTCGGCGAGTGAACAATGTTTTACTCGACGAAGTTCATATTTTCAGTCAGAGACTAACTGACGGTGGCTTGAGTTTGACGACAGATGGTGCTAAGTGGATTCATAGTTTGATGGTTGCAGATTCTGAAAATGTTGGTCTGCCTGAAGTAATCATTGATTCAGATGCTGAACCATTTGTTCGTGATGGCCGTAATGTAATGCATGGTTTCATTCTTGGTCACCAAGGTTTGTTACGAACTGGAATGGCGTGCTTGATTGTCAATCAATCAGGTGAATTAGTTGCCCACGGTATAGCTCAATGTGGTGAACGTGAATTACTTGCCTTTGGCAAAGGAATTGCGGTGAAAACTCGCGGTGGAATCCCACTCAATTGAATTCAAACCAATTGTGCTTACTATCTCCTTCATCGTTACAATCGTTGGATACCGATAGGGGATTGATTCAAGGGCTATCTTCCCCTCACACAGTGAGGGGGCGATACATTGCAGACAATTATCGCAACAGAGAATCTCACCAAGATGTACGGGCCTCACGTCGCATTGGACGAAATGAGTCTGAAAATCAATAGTGGAGCAACGGCACTTCTTGGCCCTAACGGTGCAGGTAAAAGTACGATGATCAAAACACTCCTAGGATTAATCCAACTTACATCAGGGGATGGTGAGGTATTAGGATACAACATCCGAACAGAAGGGGATAGTATCCGCCAAAGAATTGGTTACATGCCTGAATATGATTGTTTGACTCCTGAGATGAATGCGGTACATCAAGTGAAATATTGCGGTGAATTAACTGGGATGAACACCAATATTGCAATGCAAAGGGCACATGAGGTTCTAGAATACGTCGGTTTAAGGGACCAGCGTTATCGTGAAATTTCCAGTTTCTCAACTGGAATGATGCAAGCGACAAAGTTAGCATGTGCAATAATTCATGACCCTGAACTTTTGATTTGTGACGAACCAACCAATGGCTTAGATACGAAGGCTCGTGGTTTTATGCTTGATACATTGTTTCAAGTGGTAAAACAAGGGGACAGGTCAATTTTAATGTGTAGTCATTTAATGGATGATGTTGAAAAAATATGCGACCGCATTGTTATGATTCACAAAGGAAAACTGATTGCTCAAGGAAAAATTGAGGATTTGAAAGCAATTGACCGCGAAATTGAGATTTGGGTTTGGGGTGGCGCTTCGCGAATGGAAACTGCAATGAAAGATGCTGGATTAACACCACGCAGAACCGGTCGAGTGATGCGAGTTGTACGTCAGGATGAAACCACTTACGACTTAGTTCTAGAATTAGCGGCCAAGGCAAAGGTTCAGATTCGCAGAATGGAAGATTACGAACCTTCTCTTGAAGACCTTTTCCTAGTAATAATGGATCGTCTAGGATACGGTGTGAAATCATCTGCTGACTTATTGCAGTCACAACCTCCAACCACCTCCGTTGCACCTTCTCCATCACAACCAGGAGGGAATTTTTGATGGAAGATGACATACCATCTGTTGATGACCTATTTCCTGATGATGATTTTCTACCGTCTAAACCAAGCACAGAATCAATCCCTGAACCCGATGTTGAAAATGATGATATTGAATCTTTGATGGCAGTTGAACAGGCATTACCCGAACCAGAAATTCTACCCGCTGATGCTGAATTCATGGGTGAAAAGGGAGGTGTAGTTACTGGGAGAGGACGTATGGAGGCAGCCTTTGGTACAGGTGATGGTGATGAAACAGCAACCGCACAAGTAGCACAAGTATCATCTGAAGTGCAAACTGGAACAATCTTTCACCAAGTGTATCGCCCTTGGCGTGGGGAATTGAACAGCCGTTGGGTTAGAAATTGGGCAATTCTGCGGTACCACATCTACGGACTTTTCTCAAAGGGGCATAAACCGTGGCCGGTGATGACTAAATTAGTTCTTTTCGGAGTTCTAATCACTTCAATTGGTGATTTGTTAATGCTTACAGTCGGGGCTGCCACAGGGGTTGAAGCAATTGAACGCTTAGCTGGGATTTCTCGAGGTAATTTGTATGGACATGTCCTATCATTTTGGTTCAGAAATGCCTGTACTTATCCGATAGTAACGGCATTAATTATTGGAGGGATGATAAGTGAAGATAGACGAAACGGGACTTCTGCACTCTATTTTTCACGTCCAATTAATAGGCGAGATTACGCAGCGATGAAGTTTCTATCAGTTGCAATTATACTCTCTGTTGTCGTATTGTTTACTCTATCTGCTTACTACCTTGGGGCAATTCTAGTCGGTGGTGAAGGGTGGTCCTACGTCATGGACACGGGATTATTGTTCCTTGGGGCGTTTGCTGCTGGCACTCTTCTTGTGTTCACATACACCAGTATTGGCCTTGCCCTTTCATCAGTTAGTTCTGGAAAATTCTTTCCTGCCGTAGCCTTCATTGGATTGATTTTGGGAACAAAAATGGTTGCATTCTTGATATGGGCATTGTTTGATAGTAGTGCAATATACCTAATTTCACCATATGATAATTTGGCTCATGTGGGGCAATGGATGCTTGGATTGAACCATACTTACGAGCATCCTGCTTCTTGGAGTCTAGTGATGTTGATTACAATGAATGCTGTATCCCTCTACATTCTATCGGCTAGAGTTTCTTCACTGGAGGTGACGCGTGAGTGATTCCTGACCTTTCTCAAGTTGGTACTGGCGAAACCAAAGAGTGGGCCCCAGTGGCTGAAGCCCCACACATCATGCTTGACCATGTGACCAAAACCTATGGTTCTGTGATGGGTTTGAATGACGTAAGTATAGCCATCAAAGGAGGAGTGACTGGCATCCTTGGTCAAAATGGCGCTGGCAAATCCACCCTGTTCAAGTTGATTGTAGGCAGATTACGACCTAGTTCTGGAAATGTACACCTGTTTGGTACCAATCCATTCAAAAATCCGGCTCCATATTCTCGGATTGGCTATGTATCCGAATCGGAACACCTGTATGATTGGATGACAGGACTTGACTTCGTTGCTACTCTTGCACGCCTCTACGGATACACTAGAGATGAGGCGAAGGAACGGGCACTGCACGTTCTAGAGTTCGTCGGTTTAGAGGACGTCGTCAACAAGGAGATTGGGAAATACAGCAAGGGGATGAGGCAGAGGGTGAAAATCGCTCATGCACTCGTAAATGAGCCGGACCTAATTATTCTTGATGAACCATTAGCAGGATGTGACCCGTTGGCCCGAACAACGATTATGAACGTTGTACGTGAACTTGGGGCGATGGGGAAAACTGTGCTTGTGAGTAGCCACATACTTTCCGAAATTGAACGAATTACTGAACAGATATTGATTCTTCATAATGGGCGACTTTTGGCTCTTGGAAACCTGCACGCGATTCGTGAACTTCTTGACAAACATCCTCACCGTATTCTTTTGCGAACTGATAACCCACGAGGGTTAGGTACTGCGTTCCTTCCTCACGAAGATGTGTATGGAGTTCGCTTCCCAAAAAGTGATGAGTTAGTGGTTGAAACCAATAACCTCTCTTCTGTGCATCAAGCCCTTCCAGGTATCTGTCATGAGAGTGGAATCAGAGTTACTGCGATTGAGAATCCAGATGATAACTTAGAGTCCTTACTTGGATATCTAATTGAGGGGAGGTCATGAATATGGAAGACGACCCAACTGATTTCATTAGGACACCGAAGGTACCCGAGGAATCCCCTCAGCCTGAATCAATTCCTCAAACCTTTGAGCAGCAGGTTGAGGATGCAAGAAATGCACAGATGGTTGAAGCGGCTCAGTTAACAGAACCAACTCAACAGAGTATGCCCGCTGCTGCGGCTGGGGCCGCTGTAGCACAGATTCAGAGAGTTCAAGCACAAGCTGCACAGGTAATGAGACCTCTGACAGATACTGTTTGGAGTAAGTTAGACCGCAAGGCTACAGCGGTAACAGAATTCACATTGCGTCAGTACAGAACCAAGAATTCAACTTGGGTTGTGCTAGGTATCGGAATGGTGTTCGTCGCCATGATATTGATGTTTTATGGTGAAGCGATGTCATCAGGTTTTGATTCTGTTGACAATGATGGCGATTCTTACGATTATGATGGAGATGGCTACCCAACGGGGCAAGAGAGAATTTACGGCACAAATCCATGGGATGAAAATAGCCACCCCGACCCTGAATTGGTTGCACCGGACCCCCCTGAAAAATGGATAGACGAAGATGGAATTGATTGGGATGGTGATTATTCTAACTCTAATCAAGGATATGATGACGACGGAGATTGCACAGGTGAGGGATGGGTGGATTCTGAATCTTTTGAAATTCCTTACAACCAAGATACAAACCGTGACGGGATTAACTGTAATGTTCGATATACAATGAATTCAACTACCCAAACAATCTACATGATAAATGCGGATCCTAATGTTGATGAAGACCCAGATGATGAGGCATTTCTGAAAGAATCACTTCACAGGGCTTTCGTTCTAGGGTTTGGAAAAATTGGATTCGCATTCTTAATTGGAATCTTCGTTCCTCTTTTCCTCGCAACAGGGTTGGTCCGCGACGAGATGGAGAGAGGCACACTTCACTATATCATGGGTAAGCCGATAGCACGGGCTGAAATTCTTGCTTACCGACTTTTAGGATATATTGCTCTTGTTTGGCCTTACGTCACGGTGTTAATACTCATCACTGCTATTGTTACAGGCTTCCTAGCTCCTTCAGATTCAATATTCAGATTCCATGACATGTCAGCTTGGCTAGGGGTATTGTTAGCTTCTTGGCTGGTGATGTTAGCATACGGCACAATCTTCTGTACATTAGGGGTTGTTAGCCCTAAATTTGGTTTGTGGATTGCAATTGGCTTTGGTGTGTGGGAATTTGCAATGGCGATGATATCGCTCGGTGCACCAAATTTCCCGCTTACTTGGTTATCGGTTTCACATTGGGGGATTGAAATTATCAATTGTACATCTGTTTTAGCTTATCCAGACCAAAGTTACTTGATAGAAATTGCTAACATGAATAACGATTGGGGTAGTGAGGCTGCATTAGCAGGATTCTATAGTCCGCCAAGTGTAATTGCAGGAAGTCCTTTTGCCTCATTACTAATCTCAGTTCTTGTCTTGGTATTATTCACAGTTTTCGCTCTCTTTATTGGTCAGTCTAGCCTTAAGCGAAAGGAATTAAATTGAGGCTTCAAAATGTTGGAGCCTAATCTCGAAGAGTCTTCAAGGAAATGGAGCGAACTAGAGAAGTTTGAAGGTGATTTTTCTTCATTCTGGAATCTTGACACTCTGCCGCCACTTAGACGCCTTTCATGGTGGTGGTGGTGGTGGCTAGTTCTCATTCCTGACAAAGAAAGGCCAGGACGTAGTAAACAGCTGATGGTGCTTTGGTCAACCCGTGATTGTGAGCGTATTGATGTCAGCGGATTCGATTGGGAGGGTGGTGGCAGAACTCATACTGATGAAGATGGAGGAATCGTTTTCCCAGGTATGGTGGCCTCTTGGTGGTTTGATGGTGAAAAGGTGTTTGAACCACTCGTGCTAAGAGAGGCGAGGATGGCATCAATTTGCGCAGACCATCCGTTGTGGGGCGCAAAAGAGACAGATGGCGGTGGTGCTGTAATTCCAATTCTAGAAGATGACTTATCAATGGGATTAGCGGCTGATAGAAGCAATTTTTGGCTTAAATTAACTTCTGATGAGAAGGCGATATCAGAGGGTTCTCCAGAAAAATTTGATTTGAAAATGACCCCCTGGAATCGAGAAATTTCAGCTCTTGAATACAAACACAATGTATACGCCGGAAATATGGGTTATGATATTTTGAGAATTCATGGGACTAAGTGCAGTGGAACAATTGATGGCGAAGAAGTAGAAGGGACTGCATATTTCCAAAAAGTAACGGTTCAGGCCCCATCAATTCCGTGGTTTTGGGGGATGCTACATTTTGATGATGGCTCATATCTAGATTGGTGGTTACCTCACATTTCACTTTCCGTAACAGCGAAAGATTCTGATCCATGGAAATTGAGAGATTTCACTCGCCTACCTTTAGCTGGTGCTGGTATGTTCAAAGATGCCGGTCGGCAACGAACTGAAAACTTTGAACGCTGCGAGGTCAAACTGATCCAGCCAAAAGGGGATGATGCAGAATATGATTCGGATAATAATCCCCTGCCAAAATTTCACATTAGGATGTGGAATGGCCGTACTCAAATTGGATTAGTAGTGAGAGCCGTAGGTAGGGCCCATTGGTCATTTAACCAGCCAACCCGAGCGCATCTGACAAGTCATTTCACCTACAATGAATATCCACTAAAGGTTGAACAAATCACTGTGTTGGACGAGAAAGGCGTTCGTACACTGGGTGATTGGGAATGGCTTCATGGAAACGCAGAGCATAGTTGGGGCGTGTTACACTAGTCCGTAGTTCTGTGAATAGAATCATATACAGCCGGTTCCCCTAAGATTTTGAAGCCAAAGAGGTTATTCCATGTCAGAAGCAGGTATTGTCCAGGAAATGAAAGCGAAAATTGATCCAGAGCAAGTTCAAGAAAGGTTCGATATGACATCGTACGAAACTGCATATTATTTCTGCAGACCTACGTTTTTTGCATTCTTAGCGAAATATGTGCTTTGTGCCCTAGTGTTAATAGTTCACCTACTGTTTTGGTGGGTAAATACATCTGATGGACTTGGTGATGATGCCAATGGATTATTGCAAATGCTGGTTGCAATTGTTAATCTTCTCGGCATCACTGGCTTCGTTTTCATTATGCTGATTGTTACCTGGTTCAATAGATTCATGAATTGGTCATCAAGTGGAACTTGGTATACAACCTCACTGCTTATTGTAACATTCACGCCAGGTCTATTCGTTGCAGACAATGTGATAGCCACCGTTATGGGTTGGTTTGGCAGCGATTTCTCAGGAGTTATTCCCTTTGACTGGAAGGATTCCTGGTATCTCATTTTGGGTATTGTTTACTCCGCTGCATTATTCATTTTGACCACATGGTATAGTAGGTCCTTCACATACGGTATATCTGATAGGGCAGTATACTTGAAGAAGGATTTCATGCTAACTCACACAATGCATAAAATCGACATGGTTGATATTGACAACATGAAATTGAGCCAACCTTGGTATGGCCGAATACTTGGTTTTGGTACCGTTAATATGCTGACAGGTAGTGGATTTGGAGTAAGAGAACACACAACTTCAGTCTCAACAGGCGGTATTAGTGATGTTGCATCAGCAATTTCTGATGATGTCGGTTTTGTTAGAAAATTATTCCGAGGTTTGATTTTCATGGTATCTCTTCAAAGAACTAGAGAAGAGATGAACACTTCCGAGCCTGAGGATTGCATGTATGGTATCCGACAGCCTTCTGAAGTCTACAAACTCGTTAATGAACTGAAAGAGGGGATGAGAAGCCAAACTACTGGCCAAGGTACAGGGCAGCGTGCTGCTGATCCGGTTCAGCCTATTCAAGAAGAGGTGGTAGCCGCAGAACCAGACGATGCTCTTGACAGCCCTGATGCTGACATGAACCTCAATTAGAATTGTTTATCCACAAGCGTTTGATTCATAGATGAGTTGCTGTCAGCGGGTGCTATAACGAGGGGCTTAGTATGAGTGAGGAATTAATGAAATCAGCAATTGAGATGTTCAGAGAAGGTAATTTGGAGGGTGCGGTTGCAGAACTTGATGATAAAATTAAATCAAACCCCGGTGTTGCTGATTTACATCACACATATGCGGAATTTGCAAATATGCTAAACACAGAAGCTCAAGATGACATCATTCCTGGTGGGAAAATAATGATGAATTACAAGAAGGCTATGGAACTCGACGAAGAGAAAGATGAGTACATTGCTGACTTCGCAGGATTTGCTTTAGAATGTAGACGAGTACCAATTGCTGTGAAAGAATTTCAACGCTATAGCCGCCGTCTTGAACTTGCAGATATTCCAGTTGATGACATTCTTTACAATGCTGCTAGAAATATTGTTGACACCATTGAGGTAATTGACCCTGAAAAATCAAATCCAATGGTTATTCCTTGGCTGAAACAAGCATTGATATGGTCCGTTGGCGGCTTAGGATACTCTCCTGAGGACGCTGCTGAATTATTGACTGAAGAGTGAAGCATATGGCCGAGATGGTCGGCATCGCTTTTGCTTTCTCTTACATTGGAGATGCCTTTCATGGAAGTCAAATCCAACCAGAAGTAAGAACTGTCCAAAAAGACTTGCAGATAGCCTTCCATAAGGCAAAATTCGCTGGCTCAAATCCATTACTTCGATTTTCTAGTCGAACTGATGCGGGGGTGACAGCTCGTATGAATGTCGCAGTTTGTGTGGTTAAGAAATCGGTTTGGCAGAAGATGGGTGATTTGAGATTCCGGCGCGCTCTAAATGACCATCTCAAAGATGTAGTCGTTTGGGCCGCTGAAGAAACTAGTGAGGATTGGAATCCAAGAATGGCATCCCGCCGAGTATACCGATTTCGATTGGAAACCATGCGCCAATTCAACAAACCTCATGACGAAGGTAAACTTCTTGAAATGATGAAACTGTTTGAAGGGACCCACGATTTTACTGGTTATTGCAGACCTGAAGAAGGGAGGATAACCACTAGAACTGTTGATTATTGTAAGCCGTGGAGTATTGATGGTAGGCTAGTAGGATTTGAAATAGCCGCCCAGTCATTTCTTTGGAACCAAGTACGAAGAATAGCGTGGGCAATGAGCGAGGTAGCTCTAGGAACTAGTTCTATTGAAGTAATACAGGAAGCACTGGGGAAAGGTGAACAACCCCCATTTTTTGGGTTAGGACCTTCAAAGTGGCTAACACTTTGGGCAATAGAGTATGAGGACATATCCTTCACTGACAAATCCGGTGACTTTTTTGAAAACCTCTCTGCACCGCCGGTCGGTATCAATGGTAGGCAATTTGAGATATGGCAGCAATCTGCAGACCATGAACAAAAGCAATTACTTCTCAACAGTTGGCTTTCTTATCTCTAATACAATAGAAGAACTTGATCCCCATCTATTAGGTCTAATGCTTCTCTAAGAAATGCCGAAGCAATCACTTCTACCACATCTGTGTGTCGCGTTAGGTCTGGAATCAGAATGGCACAATTGATGGTTGCAGCTTCGTGCCCGCCTGCTGTATTTATGGAGGCAAGAATTGCTGTTGCACCTCCAAATGAGCGCCCTTCGCGTTCAAATCCTTGAATCCGATGGATCATTATTTCAGTCATGTCAATATCATCAGCGGCTTGCCTAACACTCTCCTCAATTCCAGAGGTTTCAATGCCAGCCGCGTTTCTCATGGCGAGGTAACGAACAAAAAATTGTCCTTCAACTTTGACATTGAGAGTCCCAGGCCAAGCAGTGACTCCGAGAACTTGTTTGAATTGGTCTTGGTAATGTGCTTGTGCCATGAAGATGTGTGCTCTGCCAAGCCCGCTACTAACCGTGCCCCGCAACTCCATTGCCAACCCTACCGCATTCACCTTATGCAATTTTCTTAATGATGAAGTGAAAGCATGAATGAACATTGGTTAATCATTTAGCAAATCATTTAGCCAATCTTTAATCCGAATTAATTCTGGCATGATGACCTCATGTCCCATTCTATAGCCATTCCACTCGCAAGGATTGCCAGCAGCAACCATGCTTTCAAGCGCAGCTCTTCCCATCATGACTGGCACCATGTCATCATCTACCCCATGGCCAAAAAGAATTGGAGTTTCGCGGTTCGCGTCATTTGCTTCAGCATCATAAGTATCTGCTAAGACCTGATATGCTGAAAGTATCATCATCCCAGCCAACTTCTCTTGAAAGCGAGACCCAACATGTAGGGCTAGCGCTCCACCCTGTGAAAATCCTGCAAGAACAATATTTTCGTACGCGATTCCCCTTTGATGTTCTTCTTGAAGTAACTCAACAACTAACTTTGCACTACTCCTAATCGTATCTTCGTCCTCACGCTCAGGCGACTCCCAGTCAAGGGATTTTATGTCATACCAGGCAGGCATTTCCATTCCCATATTGATAGTCACGGCCATAATCGGCGCATGAGGGAAAACAAAGCGAGTGTTCGGGCATTCAAGCATTGGGACTACTGGTTCAAAATCATGTCCAGATGCACCTAGGCCATGTAACCAAACAACTGTTGATGTATGTTCCAACTCTGGCTCCACTACCACTGTTTCTAGGACACCCATCACTATCTCCAAAGGGCATCGCCCCCGGCCTTACTCTTATGCACTTTTCGTGAACAGATGTAAGGATATCATCAGTTAGTGCCTCTCTGTGATTTCCTGTGACTGACCGATTTGCTCATGGGCTGAAGCGACAACGGGTAGATAATGGCAGAGGTCAAGGTGGTTTTACTTGGTACCGCCCAAGATGGTGGAGTGCCTCAAGCGGGCTGTGTTAAATCTTGTTGTATGAATGAATTTGGCGGCCCAACAAGGCATCGTAATCCTGTTGCACTTGGTTTGACAGCGGCAGATGGCAGCCGTCATCTCATTGAGGCTAGTAGGGCCTTAGCAGACCAACTGATTCTTTGGTCAACAGTAGATGGCGCACCTAACAACAAGCTAGATTCAATATGGCTTACCCATGGGCACTTAGGCCACATTGATGGGTTAGGGCTGTTTGGATGCGAAGCATGGGGTGTAGAAGAAATACCTCTTCACGCATCAGAATCAATGATTAGAGTGGTGGAATCAAGTCCTCCTCTCGCGCCACTTTTTGACAACGGGCATCTCATCCCAACTCCTTTTTATTCAAGTAAAAAGGTTCAGTTAACTGAAGAATTGAGCATAACACCTGTGAAAGTACCACACCGCGACGAACATACTGATACCCACGCATTCCTAATTGAAGGGCCGTCAAAACGTCTGTTATTCTTGCCTGACCATGACTCTTGGATGGAGACATTGGAACTTCACTCTGCTGATAACCCTCTTGCTTGGTTACATTCTTTATTCGTTGATATCGTACTGTTAGATGGGACTTTTTGGTCAGGTGAAGAGTTAGGTGGGCATGCTAAGGAAATTGGCCACCCTCCGGTAGAACAGACCCTTGAATTACTTGGAAGAAGGGGCCCAAGTGACCCCAGAGTGGTGTTTATCCATCTCAATCATACTAATCCTTTGCATGATGAATCATCTGCTGAAACAGCTAGAGTAAGGGCCATGGGATGGGAAGTGGCTAGGCAACCAATGTCCTTCAATCTCTAACTTGAACAGTAACTGTGTCAGAAGTACTCGCCTGATCATTATCGATTACGGTTAAAGTGAAAGTGTGATTTCCTTTAGGTAATTTGACCTTGATAATAGGCACCTCGCCAATCACTCGATTAGTGACGTCTCTCCAAGTGTGATCAACTATTACACCATCTTCATCAAAAGAGCGCGACCCATCTAGAGTTACTACGGATGTACCATCTTCATCTGCCTGAACAATCAAATCTTCACCAGCGTTGGCTACAGGAGGCACATTCATTCTATCTGGGGCTCCAGAAAGAGCGGCATCAAAATCAAACTCTTCCTTTTCTGTTTCATCTGTTAGAGTTATTTCGGCTTCTAGCAAGCCTATCAAATCGTCCGAACCAACAGAAGTTGAACTACCACTAGAAAGTTGAGTCATTTCGGCCTCAGTAAGGAGTTCTGAATAGTCATCTTCTCCACCGTATAATGCTTCAACTGTATTTGCAACCCGTTCACTTGGAGAAGCAGTTGAATATTCTTGTAAGTCAGAATCAATATCGCTTCCGGATTGCATCAAATATGTCTCGGCTTCTGAATTCAGAATTAATATCTGGTTATCTCGGGTGTAATCATTCTGATTATCACCTGCAACGACAATTAATTTGCCATTATTACTAACCATAACCATCTCAGTGAGGCCAGTGTGTTCAACCTGCCATTTCTCCACACCTTCACCATCAATTAGGTGAACTTGGAACCAGGTTGCAATAAGTAGGTCTTTACCAATAGGAATTAGTCCGTTGATGCTGTAAGGTGACTTGAACCTAGTAATTTGAGAGCGTTCTGAGTTAAACTCAATGACTTCTCCATCAAACATTCCGCAAACAACTCCAGAATCCGTGGGGCTAAGAACTTCACAACGTTGTCTAAGGGTAACTCTCGCGGCCTCTTGACCCATAGGGGTCCACCATTCAAGGACAATTTCCTCTTCATCTCCCATCGTGACATCGAGAGCCTCGCGGGCGATACATAGGTGGCCATCAGCCAAGTAACATATCGCTGTGACTCGCTCGCCTTGCTCACCGCGTGAATCACGTTTGAACCGAACATTTCCATTACGGTCAATAATAGTCACATTTCCAACATCATCGGCAATTGCAGCAGTATCTCCCTTTGGTGAAACTGCTAGGCGAGTCAATTCGCCAGATTCATAATGAGTTAGTAATCGGCCGCTAGAAGAAAGAAGATGCAGTAAGCGAGCCCCATCAATAACTGCTACTAAATCGCCTGATGGAGATACTGCTAGATGGTCACAACCACCCCCAAGACGATGGCTCCATCGATGGCCTCCAAGCCTTTCATGACCATGTAATTCTCCTGAGTGACTGCCCACGACTATGGTTCCATCTGGGGCAAATTCCAATTTTGATATGCCGCCTTCTATGGTTTTTGAGTCAGATCTGTTTTCACCATCTATATCACAAATCGTTAGTTCTCCACCTTCTTCTCCCCAAGCAATATACTTCCCATCAGCAGAAAAAGAAACCGCAGTCACGCGGGATTCAGGCTTTAGGATACTGGCAGGGTCAATGGTGAGTGGCATCGCTATCAAAATCAAGAGGGAATAACTTTGCTTTCATGCTATCGCCGAGTCAATTTCGGCTCTACGTCTCAGTTCGTCCATAGTTTCCTCACTCCAACCCACCAATGGTTCAAGTGTTGCCATTGGTACATTCCCATCAATTTGGAATGTTTGTGAGCCAAGATTATCACCTACTACTGCCCACACAGCGCCAATGTATCCTGGCCCTGGGGCGGTTGCTAAATAGGACTTCAAATCATCATTAATTTGAGATGGGTCCCACAATTTTACTAAGTCAAGAAGTTCTGTTTTAGAATCGGAAGAAACAATCAAGCGGCAACCACGTCTCATTACTAGCCATGCAGCTAAGTAATCTCGTTCATTGTTTAATTCCGTGATGACAGATCCTTGTACTCCAGTAGGTAATCCGCCTTGGCATACGATTTTCGTGCCAAGTATTCCAACTTCTTCTGGCATAAGAGCGATTCTAACTGGCCATTCAGGGTTCGAGAGATTCACTTTTAGATGTGGGGCGCGAGCCAAGATGGCTGCCCCTACTGCACCAGCAAATGTCTGACTTGTCCATTCCTGTTTCTCGCCATGTCGTTTGCACTGAACCGCAAATGTTGCACCTTTCTCGGTCGGTGCAAGATGAATCACTGCGTCTGCAACTACCTCAGCGTCGACTGAAACTGATGTCAAGGGGTCAGCTGAGGTTAATCCAAAGGTATGCCGTATCGCATCTTCGGCGGCTGACTCCTCTCCTTCTATCAAGTCAAGAAATAGCATTCCTTGCCATGGGGATACCTTGACTTTGGCACCGCGAACTTGTGCTTGTATGACTAGGTGTTTTTGCAATGCTTTACGCATAAATCTACGAACTTGACGAGATTTCAGAATGATTTCGCCCATTCTAATAATCCAGCGCATCATATCACCCCGTAAATTGGCTCTGACTTTTCCGCATTAATCTTCATTGTGGATGTCCATTGAGTCAATTTCTTCAGGTTCAGCATCACCATTTCCGTTTTTTGCTGAATCATTTCGTTGTAATTCTAGCAACTTTAGATACTCTTCGGTGATATCTCCTGTACAGTATTCTCCAGTGAAACAAGAAGTGTCAAACTCATGCGCTTCTTCTTCTGAAATAGTGCAAGCAGCGATTAGGTCATCTAAGTCCTGATAGACCAAGAAATCAGCGCCGATTTCCTTTTCAATTTCACTGATAGATTGCCCATGTGCGATATATTCGCTCCTAGCGGGCATATCAATCCCATACACATTTGGATGCAAAAGTGGTGGGGAAGAGGAAGCAAAGTAGACTTTCTTTGCACCGACTAGCCTAGCCATCTCAACAATTTTTCGCGAGGTATTTCCGCGCACAATTGAATCATCGACAAGCAAGACGGTCTTGCCAGCGAATTCATCAGGAAGAGGATTCAACTTTTTTCGCACCGAATCCTTACGTTGGGCTTGCCCAGGCATGATGAAGGTGCGGCCAACATAACGGTTTTTCACAAAACCTTCACGGAATTCAATACCAAGGCGTGCTGCAGTTTGAATTGCTGCATAGCGGCCAGAATCTGGTATTGGCATAACCACATCAATCCCATGATTTGGTTTCAGTCGCATGATTTTTTCAGCCAAACGTTCGCCCATATTCAATCTCGCCTTATGGACAGACATTCCATCTATCACAGAATCAGGGCGAGCGAAGTAAACATACTCAAAGATACAATTTTGCAGTTTAGGGGAAGAGTGACATTGCTCAAGATACATCTTGCCATCAACTGAGATGAAAATACATTCTCCAGGAGCAACGTCTTGAACATCTTCGAATCCAAGAGTGTCAAGGGCAACACTTTCTGAGGCTACTGCCCATTCTGTGACACCATTCTCGTCAACACTTTTGCCGTACACAAGAGGGCGAATGCCGAAAGGATCTCGAAATGCAAAGAGACCATACCCGTTGATCATTCCTACCACAGAATAACCACCGCTCAATCGATAGTGAACCTCACGGACCGCTTTGAAAACTTGATGCACATCCAAGTATAGTTCATCTTCAATTTTCAACTGCCTTTTTCCGAGTTTTTGTAACTCATGTGCGATGACATTGAGAAGAACTTCAGAATCAGAAGTAGTATTGACATGTCGCAAGTCATCGAGATAGAGTTGTCGCGCTTGTTGTTTTGAGTTTACTAGATTGCCGTTGTGGGCAATTGTGATTCCGTATGGCGAATTAACATAGAGAGGCTGGGCTTCTGCAGATGAGCATGTGCCAGCAGTTGGGTATCTAACATGGCCGATTCCCATTGAGCCTTTCAACCGCTTCATGTGACGCTCGTGAAAAACATCTCGAACTAAGCCGTTCGATTTCCTAAGGTGAAGATGGTCATCGTCACAGGTGACAATTCCAGCCGCATCTTGGCCACGATGTTGCAAAACAAGAAGCCCGTCGTATAGCATCTTACTGACATGCGAGCCGGGTTGACCGGCGATGCCGATGATGCCACACATCTCCGTTCCCTGTTTGGTGCCCCGCCGCCGTAGGTATTTGGTAATGCCCCCACACATTGGGCTGTATTCAACTAAACAATCGTCAATCTCTTGACAATAAAAAATTACTCAGTTTTTCGGTCGGCGGTTTTTCTTAGCCCAGCCGAATCCTCGGCGCTTAGCAGTTGCACCATATCCGCATGAAGCGCAAACGCCCTTCTGCTTGTGATAGGAGTGCTTCCCGCAACGGCGGCAAAGAATGTGAGTGCTCTTCTGGCGCTTACCCATAC
This sequence comes from Candidatus Poseidoniales archaeon, assembly GCA_012964335.1. Classification (GTDB taxonomy): domain Archaea; phylum Thermoplasmatota; class Poseidoniia; order Poseidoniales; family Thalassarchaeaceae; genus MGIIb-Q1. The sequence continues at coordinate 43,383 of DTUF01000006.1, forward strand.
TTGGCGTACCCTTACTCATATCACTCACCACCTGCTATTTGCAGGCCGCCCGACCGACCCACCCATTATGAGGCTTGCTCATTCCTCTTCTTTCTCAAAAGAGGTGGTTTCTAACTCAAGTAGAGGGTCAGATGGTGTTTCTCTGCCTGTTACTAGGGTCAGAAGAATACCAAAACTAGTGCCTAGTGCAAGGAGAATTGCAAAATCAGCGGTCATCATACGAATAGCACCAAGAGCAAATTGTGACCATACATCAGTTGCTACACCGGTAACTGTAATTCCTGATTCAACGAGTAAGCCGAACAACAATGCAGCAACAACTGCAGCTAGAAGTGTACCAAGTGCTTGTTCAATCAATTTTGCATGTTTATGTGATAAGGCTAGAGTTATCAAAAATAGAGCGCTATTTACGAAGATGAAACTAATGAGGGCAGAGTGGGTGAATCTTGAAAAAATATCCACATCTGAAACTTCGCCACGAACTTCTAAATGGATATTAGCGATGAAAATCAATACTGTGAGAGTCAAAACTACTAGCGTGAGGGTACGCCAGTCACGAACAACATCACCGTCATTATTCATTCGTCCACCCCCGTATTGGTTGAAATTATATCACTAACAATGGCAGTTTCTTGTTCATTTAAAGGTTCAACAGGGTCCGGCACACCCATCCTTTTTTCTCCAAGCCAAACAAAAGTGATGAAGAGCATTAGGGCTAGTCCACTTCCAAACAACATCCCTCCAAGATCACCAAGTGCACCCCAAGACGCACTTCTCCAAAATACTGGGTCGTCTGATGTTGTTCCTTCTGCTAAGAGATAGATTAGCAGAATAAAAGAAGCGATTGAAATCGAAGCCATAACTGATGCTTCTTTGAACCTTGAATCACCCATAATAAGGGCGAAAGCGGTAGCAAAGCCAGCAACGACAACAAGTGCTGTTAGAAAACTAGTAACGAAGTGTTGCCACCAGGGGTTCCCAACCCCGTCAATTGATGGTCTGGCTTCAAACAGCATCCACGCGAACCATGCGGCTGATAATATCATCAAGATAAACCCAAACGGCCGCACACTCCTCGGCAGTGGTGCGACCGGAATCGGTCCAGAGAACAAAGTGAACCAGACCCCAAATAGCATTGCGGCGATTGGGCCAATAAGTGAAATCAAAAGGTGTAACGACCACCCTTCAATTGATGTATCCAATGGACTTGGTTGAGCGATAATTGCTATTGCGAGTAGAATAAGTAGTACCTTGCCGGCTAGTCGCCGGTTGGATTCTTTAGCAATCACTAGGCCGATGCCAAGTGGGAGTAAGAACACAGGTAGCCAATACTGCCAAATGAGTGTTGGTGCAAGCATCTCAACCAACCTCGCGAGAGGGGTTATCACCTTGAAGATTGACTTTGAGTACGCCATTTCTAGCACTCCAAATTAAGCGACCTAACACGACACTCTCAAATAGGGGTCGTCAGTGGGCGAGTCGCCCTAAGGGCGTAGGTGGTACATTCCATGGTCAATCGTCCACGAAAAGTAAAGCGATACAGCCCTGCTGCTGGACGCCACACAGTGCATACGATTGAGCGTGTGAAAAAGCGCCGTGCAAGTGAGTTGAAGTGGGGTCAACGCCGATTCCGCAGGGTTACTGCTGGTTACCGTGGTTTCCCACGTCCTAAGCCTGAAGGTCGAGAGAAGCCAACTCGCCGAGTTAACATTCTATACCGATGCACTGAAACTGGTAAGGCGCACACTCCAAAGTGCTACCGTGCAAAGAAGTTCAACCTAACCGATGATTGAGGTGAATACAGTGACAGGAAAATTCGTACGTGTATCTTGCCGTGATTGCGGAAATGAACAGGTAATCTTTGAGCGCGCTTGCACAAAGATATCGTGTAACATCTGTGGGGCTACTCTAACTCAGCCAGCAGGCGGCAAGGCTAAACTTGTCAGCGCTGCAGTGGTTGAAATTCTAGAGTAAGCTTTGGGTGTGAACAACTAATGGCAGCAGAAAACGATGAATGGCCTGAAGAAGGCGAAATCGTAGTCTGTGTTATTTCTGAAGTCAAAAAGAATGGTGCATATGCCACTATTGAAAAATATGGCAACAAAGAGGGATTCATCTTCGTTGGTGAAATCGCTGCAGGTTGGGTCAAGAACATACGTGGTTTTGTCCGCAAAGGACAGAGAGTGGCTGCTAAGGTCATCAAGGTCAAAAAAGACCGTCAAGCCGTTGAATTGTCACTCAAATCTGTCAGTGAAGAACGTCGCCGCGAGGCGATGCAGAAGTGGAAAAACGAGAACCGAGCAACACAACTGTTAGGAATTGTTGGTGACCGTGTAAAGTGGTCTGAATCAGAAACTTCTGAAATGTCTAATGAACTAGTGGAATCGTTTGGTGACTTGTACACATCATTTGAAGAATGTGCAATTGATGAAGCCGCTCTCAAAGATTCAGGATTCAAAGGTGACTGGTGCAAGGTTTTCATTGAACTCGCAGTTGAAAACATCATTCCACCTTTTGTCAACATTCGAGGTTTCTTTGAGATTCAAGTTGTAACAGAGGATGGAATTGAAGTGATAAGAGAAGCACTTTCTGCAGCCGAAGAAGCAGGGACAGATATTGAAGAAGAGACCATTGTAACATGTCACTATGATGGGGCGCCAAGATACCGAATTGAAATCAAGGCGCCAGATTACAAATCAGCAGAAACTGCTTGGCAGGCAGCGGAAGCATCAGCAATACCTTTGGTAGAAAGTGCAGGTGGTACTGTAGTTGCTCAGAGATCCTGAAGCAGAGGTTCGTTGGGCAATCGCTTTGAACCGTACCCACTACAATTGAATGGAAGGTGTTGAGATGGCACGCTCAAGAATGCAGAAATGCCGAGATTGTGGCAGTTATAGCCTTAGCACTACTTGCAAGAAGTGCGGTGGAATTGCACAGGCAGCAGGGCCACTCAAGTTTTCACCTCAAGACCCGCAGGCAAAACGTCGGCGAGAGTATGAGAATGTGACTGACCCAAAATGGGTTCAAAATCTACCTAGCCCTAAGGAGGAAGAGGAGTGAGCCGGGCTCGAATTGTGTGGTACGGTGGGGCAAAGAAGTTCCCAAAAAATGATTTGATGCTACATGCTGTTCCAGGTGTTGGGAATGTCGGCAAATTGGTTACAGATAGCCTAGTAAATACGCATGATAGTACTCTGGTCGCCCGAATTCTTCACCCTGACTTGCCACCACATGCGACACTTAATGAGAATGGTATATTGACACCACCTGCTCTCGATATACATTCTGTAAATTTGCCTGATGGAAATAAAATATTGACCCTTTCAAGTAATTTTCAACCGCTGACACCTGCTGGGCAGTATGAAGTCGCTTCGTCATTGTTAGAATGTTGTAAGGAGGCAAAAGTAGGTCGTTTGTTGATTTTAGCTGGGCTCTCTTCAGAACCGGGGAATGATGCAGTTCATGTTGTCTGTGCTAGTGAAGATGATGTCAAATCCATTACTGAAATGGGTGTTGAAGTCTCCAAAGAACATCCCGCTGCAGGAATTATTGGAATGACAGGGATGGTATCTTCTTTGGCCCCAATCTTCAACCAACCATCAGCATGTGTCATCGCTGCAACAGTTGGTACTAGTACTGATTCTGTAGCAGCCGACCGTATGGTGGCGTTTCTAAAGGATTCATTCAAACTAGATTTAGGTCTTGAACTCGATAACACGAAAGCAACTGCTGAGAAGTTGAACGCATTTTTCGACTTAGATGAAATCGCTGAAATGCCACTTGACTTCGAGAGTGCAGACCACCCTGATGAAAGATTCTACGCCTAACCCGTTTGGCGTTAGACTAGCCTGTAATCATCCACCTGAAGATACTGTGATGAGTTCAAGGGCTACATCACTGTTGAGTTGGCTATCATGCGGGATAATTGTGCCATCATGTACTGCCAAGACTGTGCTCGGAAGGATCTCAAGTTTGGTCAGTACTTCTCTGATAGTCACACCTTCATCACACTCAATTGATTGTGACTTATCGTCGTGAGTTATTGACACTCGCATGGTTTGGCGAATCGCCACCCCCACTTGAACTCATCACCACGCTTATTTCAGTCAGATTGTTCGGACGGATTACCTAGCCGAGATCGCATAGCCCGGTATCGCGGTGGATTCGAAATCCACTGTCCTCGTGACGCGAGAGTTCAAATCTCTCTCTCGGCGCCAATCATTAGAGGTCTGTGAAAACTATGGTTTTGGACGAAGTCTTGTTGCAAATGTTTTGGTAACTCTTGCTTGAAGTACAATTTTCCCATACTGGTCCTTTGCCTGAGCCCCAACGAGTACTACTTCGTCACCCCTTTCTGGGTTGTAACCCTCAAGAACTGCTCGTGATTTTTCCTCGCCACCCCAGACTTGAAATGATGCTGAGCCAGTATTATCTATCAGTTTAACAGCCCACTTTCCATCTTGGTGATTAAAGTTGTATACTTGTGCCTGAATGTTGTACTCCTCGGGAATTAATTTAGCAAATGTTGCATCATCTTCAGACGAAGTTGGAGCTAATTCAATAGTTCCACTTGCTGAAACATCAAGTCGCTTGTGAGCGCCTAAATTTTTCTTCCAACCTGAAGCAATGATGCCATTCCTGATTCGAACAGTTGCTCCATGCTCAAATCCAAACGGAATTTTTGGATTTTCTTGTTTGATGACTACAGCCAACCATTCACTTGGGCCTAGGTCAATGAAGAACTCAAGATATTCTTTCTCAAACGTCGGCCATTGTTTTACCATATTTGGCTCCCGAACAGTTCCTCTGATTGTCACAAATGGGTCAATATTTCCAATGGGTATGCAATTGACTTTTGCTTCTGATGTTGGTGAAAATCTAGTTGCACCGCCTTTTGCTAATTCTTCCTTGAGTGGTGAATCACTGCAAACAAGTTGGTACTCACATGAACTACATCTTGCCATTCCTGTCAAAGGAGTTGAGTCAGTTAGAACACCTCCTGGTGCAAAAGTCCTGACTGGTGCCGGGGTTCCGGGGTACTCATTTTCGGGGTTGTGCTCAGACATCTTGAGTTTCTTGTGTAGCGGTTTGAGGCGGTTTTCAAGCCTCAACAAAGATTTTTCATCAGGTAAGTGAATCTTTTTTCTAACAGGAACCCCGAGATACCATATCTCTAATTCAGTAACTAATTCCTGTTTATTGTGTGTACTCCACCAAAGGTATGCATATGTTGCTAATTGTTCTGGATATCCAAAGGAAAAATCAGATGTCCCAACACTTGCTTTTACATCATGAATTCTAGGGCTGCCAGTCCATCTATAGACTAAATCATATTCACCTTGTAACCAACCATCAGGATGGATTGCGGCTAGAGCAAATAGTCCTGCATCGGGGTCACAAAACCAAGGCCTAGCTACTTCCCAGGCTTCAACCAAAGTGATATCACCTGATGATTCTGCACATGGGTGAGCAATTGTATGGGTGTAAGGAAAGCCGTCTGGTGACGGCCATTTTGGCCGATTCTTTCCAGCCCGCCAGTCGTTGAATGAAGGGCCGCCATTTTCTTTCATACAATTTTCTACTTCATCGAGATGAAATTCAATTCCTGCAAATACCATTTGACATGCTTCTTCCTTTCTTTTTTCCTCAAAAGAATCCCAATCACCTACTCGGTTAGGATCTTTTAACCACTCTTCCTTTGCATGCGACCATTCTCTTTCAAAGTGAATTCGCGCTCTTGCTTTTGCCCAAGTTGTAATCTCTAGACGTTCTCGTGGCCATTCAGAGACATCAAGAGTTGCAAGGTTTAGTCCAGGCCAACTTGCATTAGATTGAGTTGATGGCCGTATGACTAGATTGCCAGTGCCTGAAATGTCGACCTCTTCTAGAGGTGAATCAAAAGTTTCAGATGTCGCGTCATGAGTAACCAAAACGGGAGAATCTCGCATCACTCTGTTCAATGCCCCCTCAACAGCGTGACCCATGGCAAATAGAGGTGGTGAACCTCCAAGCAATCCTAGAACGTATCTCTGGTACCACATTTTTGGACAACGACGATGCATATCGGCTTGAGTGTGAGAAAGCCTAGAGTAAGGCCCCACAGGGTCTTCACTTGGTGGGTCTAAGACCGGCATCATTCCCTCTTAGCGGCCAAGGTTCTTCAAGAGTTCCCCGATAATTACTGTTTGACTTCAAGTCTAGTATTACGTTGGTCAATTCTTATTTGAGGAACTCCATCTCTCCAGCCTAATTCAGCGGCTAGAATTCGAACAAAATCACCGACTTCCAACTGTTGGAAAGTTCTAGTGATAGCTGAACCAAATGCTACCACTTCAACAACTGATTCACCGTCCCATAGGTGACAAGTTGACATTGACCAAGGCTTACCTCTAGCGTTTACACCACTGTGACCACCGCGGCTAACAATCTGCCCAGACAGGTTTGCCTTGGTTGGAATTAATCCAAGTCTGGTGAATTCTGTATCTTCTAGTTCACTTGCTGGCTTGATAGAGCTGTGCTCATCAAGATACAGTCTTGTCATTCGCCGCCAAACACCTGGTGCGACATCAAGCAAAGCTAATTCAGTGCCTGATGGAATTTCGCCGAATGATTCTGCACCCATCTCTTCGATAGTGACATTCGTACTTCCCACAACAATTGTTGCTCCTCTAACTTCTTCGCCATAGTGGTTTGATAGTGGGCCCCATTGTCCCTTCACCTCTCCCTTAACATTGAGCCGTCGAGGTATATCAGAAATCATAGTGCAGGGTGCTTTTGGTATTAAAGACGCAACCAAATTTTCCGGACTTCCAAGTTCAGGCGGGGTCAATGCCGCAAGTGCCTTTGCTTGTACTTTTTTGGGAGAGGTATCGCAAAATGCGGCTGCAGTACAGCGTTCACAGGTCAAAGATTTCGCTTTATTTTCATCTTCAACGGGTAGCGCTTTTCCACCCGGTGCATGATTCACCCAAGGTGCTGGATCGGCAGGTGCAAGGTGAGTGGGGTGCAGTCCAGAGAGGGTCATTTGTTGGTGGACATTCTTCCAGCGAGTAGATTCAGACTCGAGAGTTTTATCGTCAAGTAATTCAATGATTTTCCGGTGTGGACCGCTCAAATACCATCCTTCAAGAGCGGCTAGTTCACCACCACTTTCTCCTGTTTTTGGTCTACCTGGGTGGCTGCGAGTGATACTCCAGAGCCATTGGTAGAAACGTAGTTGATTGGCTAATCCAGCAGAATATCCACTCGTTCCAGCGCTTGCCTTTATGTCACAGATTCTGACAGTTCCATCCCATCTGTGAACTAAGTCCATCTCCCCAGCAGCCCATCCGTCCGGGTGAAAGAGTCTTTGTGGGGCAGCAATTCTTGGGTCTTTAACCCAAGGTCTAGAGATTTCCCAAGCTTCCCAGATTGTGACATCACCTGATGTTTCAAATCCATCTGCCTTTGTTCGATTGGAATCTTCACCGGGTTTGACCGGTTCTTCGTCCCAACAAGGAGCTGGAACAGTGAAAGGGTCACCAGCGGCTCGGTAGGAATTGAGATGAGGTCCGCCGCTGGCTTGGAGGCAGTTTTCAACTTCTTCTAGTTGTAATTGGATTCCACCACTTATTAAATTCTCAATCCGCGCATCTTGAACTTCAGCGATATCCCTGCCTGCGGCTTTCCATTGAGTTGCGTCCCAACGGGCTTGCAAAAGTCTCTGAACTTCCTCAACTAGTGATGGGGTAACTAATTCCATCCACTGTGAGATTGATTCTAAGTCTGAGATAATCACCTCACCATCAGGACTAATTTTTCCTAATCCGTTTTCTTGACGGCTGAAATTTATCCATTCTACCAAGCCGGGCATTGGTGTTGCGTTTTCGGGAAAACGTTGCATGAAAAGCCCACAAAGAGCATCTTCAACCACTAATCCAATAATCATCTCAGGATTTGTAGCATCATTCAGTCCAATCCTTCTGCGGTAATGCCATTGACGAGGACACCTCTCCCAAGTGACTAGGCCACTTGCTGAAATCCGACGTCGACTTTTGCCAAGATATCCTGCGCCTGGGGGAAGTACAACTGGCATTAAATCACTCAACTGTAGTAGTAATCGTTTCGGGCTTTTTGGTCCCTGTCTTTCTGACTTGACTCTTTGTTAATCCGTGGTCGCTTAGAATCATGGTCTCGTCGGAAGGTGACTCCAACCCCTTTCAAGAATCGGTTCATTCCCTTTCTCAATGATAGTGGTCCAATCGCAGTCCCTGAGGTTCCACCTTCACCCTCAAAGACAAGTAAAGAGTCACTTACAATGTCAATGAAGTAGATATCGTGGTCAATCACCATAGCTGACTTTTCATTTGCTTCCATGGTTCTTCTAATCGCTTTCGCCGCTTCCATCCTAGCATTTGCATCCAAGTGAGCACTAGGCTCATCGAGCAAATAAATGTCCGCATCTCGGCCAAGACAGATGACAATTGAAACGGCTTGTAATTCGCCGCCAGAAAGCCGAGTTGCATCCATCTCTAACAATTTATCAACCTCTAATGGTCTTACAACTCGGGTCTGAAATTGGCCTACATGCCAAGAATTTCCGATTTCAGCATCCAACCATTCTCGAACAGTTCCAGGGAATTCTGCAGTAATGTGCTGTGGCTTATAGGAAACTTTTGCTTCCATAGTGCACCATCCTGCATCCATCTCTAATTCGCCTGCAAATATCTTTGCTAGTGTGGTTTTTCCGGTTGCATTGGGTCCCACAACTCCAACCACTTCTGTTTCGTGGAGCGTACCTTTACCAGTTGTGAGTTTGAATTCTCCGAGTGTTTTCTCAAGATCTCCCCACTCTAGAATAGGATGTCCAATCGCCTCTTTGCGGACAGAGCCTCTGGCAAAAGAAATCGGTTTGTCACGTATTCTGATATTCTCTTCAACCAAAAAACCGTCGAGATACGCATTAATTGCTTTACGAGTTGAGCGGGCCGGTGTAAAAATCCCAAACGCTGCACGGGTTCCATAAACGATGTGAACGAGGTCGCATAACACGTCAAGAATCGCCAAGTCGTGCTCAATCACGATGACTCGTTTGCCTTCTGATAGCTTCTGTAAAATTTTGACAATTCTCATGCGCTCAAAAATGTCAAGATAAGATGACGGCTCGTCAAAGAAATACACATCAGCATCTTTCAACAAAGTTGCTGCAATCGCAACTCTCTGCAATTCGCCGCCAGAAAGTTGCGGCAAATTCCGTTCTAACAAATGGTCAATTCCTAAGTCAGTAGTGACTTCAACCAATGCATCTCGCTCATCAACAGAAGCCAGTAATTCACCGACTTGACCCTTGAAAGCTTTCGGAATATGGTCTACATATTGTGGTTTAAGAGCCACACGAACACCAGTCCCAGCCACCAGTCCTAGGTAATCCCGCAGTTCACCCTTAGGCAGACTTGTGAGAATCTCGTCCCACTCTGCAGCCTCAATGTGCCAGTCCCCCATGTTAGGGGTTAGCGAGCCTGAGAGAATGTTGAGTGCAGTAGATTTCCCCATCCCGTTTTGGCCAAGTATCCCCACCACTTTTTCCTCGCGTGGCGCAGGGAGGCGGAAAAGCCGGAACCCGTTTCTTCCATAACGATGAATCATATCAGACTTCAATTCTTCAGGCAGATTGTGGATGACTAGCGCGTCAAATGGACATTTATTGACACAGATTCCACAACCGATACAGAGTTGTTCAGAAATTATTGGCTTTTTTGTTTTCTCGTCGAAAACAATACATTCCTGCCCATTGCGAACAGGTGGACAAAAGGCGTGACATTGGTCATCGCATTTCTTTGGTTGACATCTGTCATCAAGAAGAACTGCGACTCTCATTTGCTCACCTCTATTCTTTTCGGACTTGGTTCATTGTTTCATGCTTACGCTCCCATCCTTTAGGATGGGGCGTTTTTGATTACAGGCGGAAAAACCGCTGCTTGGCATAAATGGCTGCTGCCAGAGTCACTTTCTCTACTTTTGAAAGTTTAACTTGGCCATGGAAGATGTTACCATCCTTCTTCTTAATCTTCTTCAAAATTGAACCATAAAAAGCCATCATCGCTGCTGGAGAATATCTCGCTTTACGATTTAGTAGTGGCAGTAACTTGAGTGCTTTCTCATGATACGACTCTATTTTCCCAATGAACTCGGATGAAAAGGCGTGCCAGCGTTTGTCATTGGCCAAGTCACCAGATAATTCACTAGGCTTGATTCCATGCCGTTCTAAATCATCAAGAGGTAAGTAGACTCGATTGCGCCCTGCATCTTCTGAAACATCTCGCAAGATGTTTGTCATCTGCATGAAAATCCCCCAAGACTCAGCATATTCTGCTGCCTTTGGGTCATCGTAATCGTAAATTTCAATGCAGACGAGTCCAACAGTGGAAGCAACGCGGTAGCAGTATTTGTACAAGTCATCAAAGGTGCGGTAACGGTTCGTGTATAGGTCATCCTCCATCCCGGAGATTAGGTCATCTAGGTGCTCTCTTGGCACTTCAAACCTTGAAACGGTGTCTTTGAGAGCCATGAATATTGGGTCAGTAGATGAATGGCAATTGTAAGCGGTTGACAACTTCTTTCTGAAAAAGAATAGTTGGGCGAGTTTGTCTCGATATGTTGGTGCATCCAACACACTCTTGTCCCCAGTTAGTTGCTCAAGGCTTTCACGGTACTCTTTTGCTTCAGGGTCTAGAGCCCCCTCACCACCAGGGAATACATCGACGTAATCACCGTCAGCGATGTCATCCGCTCTGCGGCAGAATGCGTAATACGCACACATTGCTTTGCGTTGTTCATCAGGGAGATACTTGAACGAGTGGTAAAAGTTACCTGCTTCTTTACGAGTTAGTAGTTCGCAATATGCATATGCCGCTTCCATCATTTCAGCAGGCACATTTTCTTCTTCCCAAATGGGTGCTTCAATGTGGGCAAATGGATTGACTAACTCTGCTTCAAAATCTAGACCAGCCATGAAAGCGGGAATATCTTTCAACAAATCTATCGCTGTTATACTGACCGCTTTTACAGCTTCACGAGAGATTTCAACTGCTGATCGAATGTGTTCTAATCGTTCTTGTTGGTTAGAGTTCAAAGCGCTTTCAGGTACACCATCAAATATATGCGAATCTCCGATGTTCGCTGTTCCTGACATGTGCTTCGTTGAGAGTGTGTTTATCATCTCTTAATGAACCCAACGGCCCTTAGGGCCGGACACCATGATTGAGCACTTCAAAGTGCACCTCCGTTTGAAAAGAGATTAATACCGGGGCAAGAACAGGTTACTCACAGGTCAACAGGAGGTAGAGTCATGGCTAAAATTATCAGCCCGGAAATTGACTCTCTTCTTGAGCAGACCTCACGTTCTTTCTATCTAACTTTGAAGGTATTGCCAACAAAGATTCGCGGTCAAATTGGGTTGCTATATTTGCTGGCTCGGTTGGCTGATACTATTGCAGATTCTGCGAGTGGCAATACAAACCAATTAATTAACAATATCAAGGGATATAATCAATATGCACAAGGTAATCTTGATGACCCACCAAACTTGAGTGAATTGGCAAAACTTCAGACTAATCCTGATGAGGCTAAATTGCTGGAAAACGTTAGAGAAGTTGTTGATTCTTTAAGTCGATTTTCTGACGCTGACCAGAAAAGAATAAGGCATTGTTTAGATACAATTGTTAGCGGCCAAACGCTTGATTTACAACGCTTTGGGAACGTTGAAAAAGGCACAATAACACCTCTATCAGATGATGAGGAACTTGATGATTATACCTACCGTGTGGCTGGTTGTGTAGGTGAATTTTGGACACATATGTCGTTGGCCCATTGTATCAATGTCGATAAAGAAACGGAGAAACTCATGTTTGAGCGAGGTGTACGTTTTGGGAAGGCGTTACAACTGATCAATATCTTACGAGATATCCCTGCAGATTTGGCTTTGGGAAGGTGCTACATACCAATAGATTCAATGGAAAAATCTAATCTAATTCCAAGTGATTTACAGGACTTGCAAAATATGGGGAAATTCCGACCACTCTTTGACACTCATCTTGGTTTAGCTTGGGCACATTTGGATGCAGCAGTTGACTATATTGGGTTATTGCCAAGGGGCCAATTTAGACTTCGGGCTGCCTGTATGTTACCGGTCCTCATTGGTCAGAGAACTCTGACATTACTGGGTTCTCAAAATGTTTTGGATGGGGATAATCGGGTTAAGGTATTACGCCCAGAAATAAAGCGGTTGAAGAATAAAACCCTCTGGGCAATGTTCTCTCGTAAGAAGAGTTTGAAACTTCTACAGACCAATCGGAATGCCTAATATTGCCAACTTTTTCTATCTTGCGACAATATTCAATATTTACTAGAACAGTACATTGGTAAAGTAATGGGAACCTGCTAATATTGACTTGAAGTATTGGTTTTTGCGAATCTCTCCTCTCAAACAAATCGGGTATAATTTAATCCATACGCGGCAACCGTTTTTACTGAGAGGGCCAACCCGAAGGGTTGTAGGGAGGTTAAACCATGGACTGTCAATCATGTGCGGATGAGATTCCTGACGACTCAATTTTCTGCCCCGAATGTGGTGCAAGGCAAGATTTGTCAAATTCAGGTGGGCGCTCTTTTGGCGTTGTCACTCCTCAAGCAGTTCAGGCTGCTAACAAAGAGGAAAGCGGTGGCCAACAAGAACACCAAGCGATGGATGTTGATACTCTTAATCGGCTTGCTTTCCAGATGAAAAGTGGTCAAAGCGCTGATACTGGGGAAAACGAGCCAAGTGCCGAATCTCCAATCGATATTTCTGATGCTTTTGATGGAGCGATTACTGGGACAAACCAAGTTGTTGACCGGATGGCTGTAGTTGAGAAGGAACAAAAATCAGAAGCTCGCAGCGAATGGCTCACCATGAATCAACAGACTGCAACAGATGTTCTTTCCCAAGTTAACGCTGAATTACCAGCTCATCTACGCCGTGAAGACACTGCGGAATCAGGGGCGGCTCGTTTTCTAGAAGATGCATTAGGTGATACGCCACCAGACCCAAAGGATGGTCCTTCAGTTGGTTTACTCAGAAGAATGGCAGAGGTAGCAGTTCGCCGAGTGGCACGAAAGCGAGGTGTAGCAGTTGAGTCTCCTCAAATCTCCTTGGAGGATGATTTAGTTAGAGTCAATGTGACTTACATTGATGACGGTCGGGTTCTAGACACTCCATCAGACCTTTCAAACGCATTTTCACACGCAATCCAAACCGAGGTTGCTCTCAAAGGACTTGAACTCTCAGTGTCTGTTGTACTATTCTCTTCAACCGAAGGTGAAGTCTCTCATGTTTGGGGCGATGCGCCAGATGAAGAAGAAGTTGAGGCTGAAGACGAAGAAGAAAAATTCGCTTGCGAGGCTTGTGGTCATTACCCGGTAATGGAATCAGACCCAGCTTGTCCTCATTGCGGTGCAATGTTCGAAGATGATGATGACGATGAAGATCAAGATGGGATGGCAGGTGGCCCTCCTAGCAGAGGAGGTCCTCCAAGAGGTCCAAGTCGCGATGGTCCAAGTGGTGGCCCAAGTAGAGGCGGCCCTCCAAGTCGCGGTCCAAGTGGGCCCGGTGGCCCAGGTGGCCCTCCAAAAGGCGGTGGACCACCAAGTAGAGGTGGCCCCCCTAGCAAAGGCGGTGGACCAC
>DTUF01000007.1 GCA_012964335.1 Candidatus Poseidoniales archaeon
TACCCATGCGACTTTTTGAAGATTGGATTTCAATAAGGGATTACCTTGAACAACACTGCGAAGTAATGGCTGATACTTCCAGCGAGCACGAACAGATGCCAGATGGCATGGTTGAAAGGGACCCTATTCCACAAGTAGAACCCAACCCCGATTGAGTAGAAAATACCTCCTAGTAGAATTAGGCCCAAACCATCCCATCCCATTGAGTCAAACAGTGGTTTAATTCCAATAACGGCCAACCAGCCCATGATGAGATAAGGTGCAGCTGAGACATAGTTAGGAACCCGCATATTCACAATTCTAAGGGTGATTCCAACCCCAGCGCAGCCCCATATTATGACGAAGTAAGTCCAACCAATCCAACCATTCAGGCACACTAGCACGAAGGGGGTATAGGAGCCAGCAATCAGCAAATAAATCCCAATGTGGTCTGCAATTCTCATCTTATGCTTGAAGCTAGGATTCGTAGAGGCATGATACAGAGTGGAGAAGAGGTAGCAAGTAATCATGCACAGTCCGAACACCACGCTCGACCATAATTTCCACGGGTCTTCCGTAAGATTCGCCTCAATCAAGAGGAAGTACAAGCCCACTCCAGCAAGGATGACGCCCAGCCCATGGGTGATGGCGTTGGCAATCTCTTCTTCGGGTGGATAGGGAGAAACATGCAACCTATGCAGCATTTCTCCCATCTACAATTCCCCAAGAGACATGATACCTCGGAGGGTGTGGAAATTAAAGTAACTTCCCTTTCTACATCGTAAGAGAATGGGGTTGAGAAAATAAACGATAATTTTGATGTGATATAAGATTCCGATGGAGTAGAACGAACATCATCCCTCAATAGGACAACCTTGTTCGTCGACACTTGCCGAAATATCGGTTTCGGGACAACTATCCAAGAGATCGAAGACGCCGTCATCGTCGTTGTCAATATCACCATCACCATCGACATCATACTGGCTGAATGTGCACCCATTCACATCCACTTCCTCCCAGAAGTACTGATCAGAATCCGGGCATATATCGGCATTGAAATAGACGCCATCGAAATCGGGGTCATCAATAGACATTGAGAAAGTCGGCATCGCGATTATCATACCAAAAACCACGATTAAGGATAGACTTGCGAGCACCGTTTGGGACAACTGAGTACTTCCAAAGTAAAGGCCAGCCGCGATAACCATCCAGATGACGTTGAAACCAATGAAACGCATGACCGGGTAGGTTTCCGATATTTTCAGGAGGGATTCTGATTGCTCGATGTCGTTGCTGATTGACATATAGAAAAGGAGCATGAACAAGCGGGAGGCGAATATCCAGATTGCGAGAGATTGTCGAACAGCCCAGAAATGTTCTTTCATGTCGAGATCCCCCTCCTCAGAGATTTCGGGGCTCAATAACTCCATGATGATGTAGAAACTTGAAGCGAGTCCGAGGAGCAGTAGTGTTGTCAAGGGTGAAAGTACTGCCCTTGGGTCCTCATACAAGAGGTTCCACTTGTAGAACATCAACCAACTGAGTGCAATCACATCAACAGTTACGAACATCCAAGTCAGGAGCAGCCAATGGAATCTCGGGCGCTTCTCAGGCTTGAGAATTGCACGCGCTTCAACCATCGTTCCAAAGGAAATGAGTAGGCGAGATATGCCGATACCAGTGATGAGCACGAAGGTGAGTGTCAGGAACTCCCAGTTGTCCATCACCCAAGTGCTGTTTGCTTACTGTTATAATCCCCTATCACACAGATCAACCATTCAACAAGAGACATGATACCTCGGAGGGTGTGGGAATTAAAGTGCCCTCCCTTTCTACATCGTTAGGGAATGGGGTTGAGAAAATAAACGATAATTTTGATGGGCCGCTTTGTGTTACTGATACAACAGACATCAGTCGGTCAGGACTCGCCCTTTTGCATCTAATAATTCAATAGTCAACCCGATGTCATTAACATCCTTGAGCAAGTCATCATGCATCTTGTCACTAAATTCGTCAAGCGCGGCGAGTTGGCTAGTCTTAGAAGGGTCTCTTAGGCGGTCAATAATGTGGTTCAACACACACGAAACACCGTACGCTTGTCCAGTGCGAAATGCGTGGTCTAAACTACCTGCCTCAACATCTTCTGCCGTACGCCTTGCCAGCACTTGATTGGAGTATGCAACCATTGCACCATAGACTGTTTCCATCATTTGACTTGGCTCAGTCCATGAGTCATCTAAACGACCCTGGGCCTCCTCAATTGCGGCTTCACAAGCCTCCTCATATTTGCGGAATAAGGTGATGGCATCTGCTTCTCCATCTTCTAGTGCATCGTTGATGATTTCACGCCAGTCTGCCATTTCAATCGCTCTCCGATTCCGGCCATATGTTTCAATCATTTCCCCAAGCGCCTCAGATCGGCATTGACCATTGGCCCCGTAGGGGCCTTGCCAAACCCGCGCGGTGGGTTCTTAACGGGCCGGCCGGTCGCCGAGTCGCCCAATACATCGAGGGAGTTACTATGAGTGCACAAAAAGTGAAGACGAACGAAGCCCTGATTGATCTAATTGATCAGCTAAAGGTTCAGTCTCGAAACACCGGTGCAGCATTGTGGCGAGATGTGGCGTTGCGGCTTGAGAGAAGCCGCAGCAATTGGTCGCAACCCAACCTAAGTCGCCTAAGCAGGTACGCAGCGGATGAGAAATTTGTTCTCATTCCAGGCAAACTGCTTGGTAGTGGCGAGGTTAGTGGGAAGCAGACTGTAGCCGCATTCAGCTTCAGTGCTCAAGCACGGGAAAAAATCGAGGCTGCTGGCGGCAAAACAATGACGATCGCTGAACTAATGGATAAGAATCCAAAAGGAACGGGGGTGTTTATCCTTGGATGAGGAAGCAACAACCTACGTTTTTGACGCTACTGACATGGTAATTGGCCGTTTGGCTAGCCATGTAGCAAAGATTCTTCTTAACGGCCAAAAGGATGGTACTCTAGATAGAGTGATCATTACTAATGCTGAGAGTGCTGTTGTATCTGGCTCCAAGAAGGCAGTGTTTGCAACCTACCGAAAGAAGTACGAGTTGAACCACGCCCGAAAGGGACCGTTCTTCCCACGTATGCCTGATAAGATTCTAAAGAGAACGGTGCGAGGAATGCTTCCTTACCAGAAAAAGAGTAGTGGACGTGCTGCTCTGCGCAACTTGCGTGTGGTAATTGGCTGCCCGAACCATCTTGTGACAGGGGAACTCCCCGAAGGTCATGAGAGAGCAGATATGGCCAAATTGACTAGACCACTACCTCAAAGGTATGTGCGATTAGGCAAGGTATCCGAGAATCTGGGTGCTCCTGTAGGACGAGTCGGAGGTGACTTTTGATGGCAAGAAAAAAGAAGTTATCAGTAGAAACTAGCGGCAAGCGCAAGACTGCAATTGCTCGGGCGACTGTAAAGCCAGGTAAAGGCCGAGTCCGTGTTAACAGTAAACCAATTGAAATTTTTGAACCAGAACTTGGTCGTCGTAAGGCGATGGAACCTTTGGTTATCGCTGAAGCAATGAAGCGAATTGGTGAAGAGTCTGGAAAAGGCAACGTCGATATCAATGTCAACACAATTGGTGGCGGTGTGATGGGTCAAGTTGACGCAATCCGCACTGCAATCGCACGTGGTTTGGTCAAGTACAATGGCGGCGCTGAAGGAGATGATGAGGAACTTCGAGATGAGTTCTTGCGATTTGACCGCAGTTTGTTAGTCAATGATCCAAGGCGCAAAGAGCCGAAACACCAACAAGGTAAGGGTGCTCGCAAGAAGTGGCAGAAGTCGTATAGATGAGGTGAAAAAATATGTTAATTCCAGTAAGATGTTTCAGTTGTGGAAATGTTATCGGCCAACATTGGTCTGATTACAAACTAAGAATAGACAATGGCGAAGATGCCAGTGAGGTTCTGAATGAACTTGGTGTGGAGAGATACTGCTGTCGCAGAATGTTTGTTTCACACGTAGAACTGATTGACGAAGTCGCTCCATTCACTGTTTTCCGCAAACCCTGAATGAGAACCGGGCCCGTAGGTTAGCTTGGCCAATACTTGACGGCTGGGGGCCGTTAGACTCCGGTTCAAATCCGGACGGGCCCACCAGATTTGCTTCTTCTCCTTCGTATATTAGTTGGGTTAAGGTTCATCAGAAACACTCATGGGTAGTACCCCACAATCACCTGTACATGGCATCAACTGCGAAGTCGCTGAAGATTTTGATATCGGTTCTACTTGTAGTAGCATTGTTTTCTGTTCCTGTGTCTGCTCAGAATGATGCAGATGGCGATGGAGTAGAGGATAATGATGACGAGTGTCCAGACACAGTATCAGGGGATTCAGTTGATTCATTTGGCTGTTCTGAAACTCAGAATGATACTGATGGGGATAGAGTCCTGAATGATGATGATTTATGTCCTGATACACCTGCAGAAGAAGAGGTAGATGCTGATGGATGCTCAAGCAGTCAACGCGAATCAAATAGTGGTAGTGATGCTACAACAGATAGCGATTCAGACGGAGTGATAGATGATGATGATGAGTGTTCTGATACGGAGGTAGGCGCTGAAGTAAATTCAGTTGGATGCGCCGCATACCAATTTGACGCTGACCGAGATGGTGTGATAAATGAGGAAGATGAATGCCCAGATACCCCTCACTCAGAGAGAGATGAAGTTAACAGACAGGGTTGTACCCCATTCTTGGATGAGACATTAGCAGAAAGTGTTCCAATTGTTGGGCGCATCAGCATAGGGAATGCCATCAGTGCAGGAACTGTTTCTATGATACTTGGTGGAATTGGTTGGGCTTGGCGCGCGAGCCGAGTAATCGGAGTCACTGGTGGGTCTGGAAAGCGTCTCAAGAAGAGATTCTTGGCTCGAATCAAGAAGGCAAAATCAAATGTTGATTTACAGACTATCAGGAAGGAATTGAATAAGGCCAATGACAAGGGAAAACTACCAGATGGCGCTTACGCAGATTTGATGACAGCACAAGAACAGCGTAGTATCGTATTGAGCAATCAGACCTCAAGTAGCCAACAAGCAGGTGGAACGATTGGTCTGCGTCCCTCAAAGAAGCCAAAGCGGTAATCTAAATTCGCTAAAAGGCGAAAAGACGGTGAGCCGAAGAGATTGATAGGGGGTGCACCTCATCGGAGATGCATGAGCGGTAGTTCAGTGAGAGCAATGACTCTGACTTTATTGATGGTAACTTCATTTTTTGCAGTATTTCCTATTGCTACAGAAGCAACAGTCATTTCAGCAGATACTCATTGGTCTGGTTCAGTTACAATTGATGATAATGTTCTAGTCACAGCGTCTAGAACCTTGACAATTGAGGCCGGAACACAGATTACAGTAACAGGTGACTACCTCATTACAGTTGATGGCACTGTAGATATTTTGGGTACAGAAACTAATCCCGTTTCAATTACGAATAACAACAATCCAGGCGGATTCAACAGCAATACTGGGTGGTGGGATGGTTTCCTCGTCTCATCAAGCGGTGATATTGATGCATCTTGGGTGACTGTGTCTAGAGGTCGGACAATCTTTGATGTTGCAGGTTCAGCAACTTTTGACAACACCACGGTTGAGTATTCGTTTATCGGTGCAGATGTAAGTGGTAGTGCTTCTATCACTGGGTTGAGTTGTGCAAATGTAGACTTTACCTGCCTCTCTGTTCTTCAGGGTGGTAGTGCGTCAGCGGAGTCGATTTCAGTTTCGGCTTCAGGGAATGGGGTTGAAAATGGTGGGTCGCTCTCACTAGATGGTTTGGAAGTTTCTCAATCTGGTATTGGTCTGTTAATTTTTGATGGTTCAAATGGTGGCGCTTCTAATCTTGATATAGACAATGTTTCAATTGCGGTTCTCAGTCGGGGAGTATCTTCATTTACTGTTGATTCAATGCGCGTTGATGATTCAAGTTTGTTGCTAGATGCGATTAACAGTGATGGATTAGAGATTGATGACGTGGTAGGTGAAAATCTCGACCGTTTGGTTGTTGGTAGCAGTATGGGTGATATCAGTTTTGAAAATTTTGTAATCAATGGGAGCGGTGCTAACGGCTGGTTGGTAGCGGCTGATAGTGCCGGCTCCTTCACTCTCAGTAATTCAACACTAAATGGCTTTGATAGTGGATTGAGATTTACTGGCAGCGGATTACAAGTTATTGAAGATAGTTCCATTTCAACCAGCGGGTCAGTTTTTGATATCAGTGGAACAGGCAGTTTTGAAGCTAAATCCTCCACTTTCACATCAACCTCGAATTTAGGTTATTTTTCAGGAGTTGATTCATCTTGGGATGATTCAATATTAACTACAGATTCAACCTCAAACGGTTTGGAATTGATTAGTGGAAAACATACTTTTGACACAACAAGCATTTCCCGAGATTATCTTTATTCAGACACGTCATCATTTGGATTAGCGATTACATGGGCAGTTGTCGACGCTGATGAATTAACCCTTTCAGGATGGTCAGATGGAGCACAGTGCCGTACTGATTGTGAGTTAGGCGGTGTTTCTCTCACAGTAACCATGGGTGGTGTGCAGTCTGGGAGCGGGATTAACATTGATGGTGGTTCGGTTACACTTGACTCACTGAGTACAGGTAGTTCACTTCACGGAGTTCATGTGTTGGATGGAGACTTGCACGTATCTGACTGGACAGGGACAGGGCATGGTGATTCAACTCTCTTAGTAAACATCGATCAGATGGCTATTGTACGAAATCTTCCAGCCTACTCCTCAAACGGACTTTGGGACGCAGAAGGAGATGGAATGCTTCTGTTCGGCGGCTCCAATGCACGTGTAAATATGGCTCAAGCAGATGAATTTACAGAATCCACAATTTCCGTAACAGATTTGTCAGATATCGCAATTGTTGGCGTCAATGTAGAGGCGCATGGATTCTTTGAAGTCACAGATTCTAACGGTGAGGCTGACTTGCCACTGTTAATTAGTGGAAGCGATGTTTCTGCTGATGACGGTGTTTATGGTGTCACAGATGTGATTTCACCACCAGGTGGTAATCTACAATTGCCAGTAATTCCAACCACAGGGGCATGGGTTATTCCAATCGGTGTTCACGCAGTATTGATTGGTAACAATTACACAGCACCTTCTGGCGGCGATGTAACGATTTCAACTTCTGCTTCTCTTACTTTGAAGAATGCACATTTAGCCGTGCCGAATGGTGACATTGTAGTCGAAGGCAGTGGCCAACTGATAGGTGAAAACGGTTCAACCGATGCGGTAGTCAGAACTACTGGTGGGCATGCAATTGAAGGTATTGGGGCTGGCCTACTTGTGCTGAACGATGTTCATCACGGGTGCTCGTTCACAGAGCATGTTTGGTCTGGTTTGCATGTTGAAGGAGATTTTTACCTAGAGCAAACTTGTCGGCTCAATATCTATGATGGGTCTGTATTAGGTACCATTCATCCTTCAATGGGTGGATATTTTTCTCTCAGCAATGCCGCTCAAATCAGAGTAGTTGATTTCGGCGAGCCTGTTGAAGGCGCAACAGTCGCCGTGCAAGGGAATCAGTTGAATACAAACCAAGATGGTATTGTACTGTTTTCAGCAACATACCGAAATGTTACTGAAGTTTCAGACTCAAGCACAGGACTTCTACAAGTCTATGTGCAAAGGAATGGCCATAGTCAAACCCGAAGTTGGGACCCAACATCACCAACTTCACTTGATGTTATGATGTCAACAGTGAATGGTGGTTACTTGGCAGAATGGTTGCGTCTTGATGCGGCATTCACACCATATTACCTTGATGATAATCTTACAATTACAACAGGAACAACATTGACAATTCTCCCTTATTCATCACTCAGCGTGAAGGCTGACAGAGGTATCTCTGTTAGCGGCGTTTTAGAAGCCACACAGGCCAGTATTATTGGTAGTGATTGGAACGGAGTGTCACTGTTAGAAGGTGGGGAAGCAGTAATGTCAGATAGCCATATCATGGGCGGTTCTCTAACCATCGGTCCATCATCATCATCAACAAACCTCGAAGGAATGATTCTCTCAAACACACCTATTTTTGTTAGTGGCTCTGGAGTTATTTCCCTATCAGATTCACTTTTGCATCAAGCCGACAACTGTATTTTCAGCAACGGTGGCCAAATCACGGTAAGCGGCACCACTATCCAAGATTGTAGTCAATCAGCTGCAATGTTGACCCAATCGTTAATTGATTTCAGCAACATCACACTTGGAAGTGGAAATGAGAAGGGACTTCATCTGCGGGGAAGCAGTGGTTCTGTAGTTGACGTTGTTGGTAATGACCACGATGGAAGTGGGCCAGCCCTTCACCTTGAAATGGTTGACTCATCCCTTTTGGTTTCTGGAGTTAACTTGTCTGGACACACATTGACGCCAGCAATTTCAGTAGAGTGGTCGGACCTTTTCACTCTCACTGATAGTGATATTCAAGGGTCTCCAGGGATGATAATTGACCACAGTACTGTTGAGATAAGTAATGTCAACTTTCATGGCGATGGGGATGGTGTTGCAATGGAAATAACAGGTGCAAGAGCAGACGCTTCCCTGATTTCAGAATGTAGTTTTGATAATTATGAGACTTCAGTTCTTCTGAATGGGCAGGAGGGTGATTTGGAGATGCCGATGACTACATTCAGTGGTAATACACACGATTCAATAACAGCATACGTCGCAAATGGCTTGGCCTTTATTTCTCAATCAGAAACAATACAAGGTGGAATAGAAACATCAGGAAGCAAGGAATTTATATCTCAAATTTGGGATCCAGTATCAATGGATTCATCTGATGTATTTGTTAGTGAGGTAGCAGCAGTTGTTGTTGGCTCAACTTGGCAATTAGCAGTAACAGATGATGCCGGCACGATTCTTACTGAAGCATCCATTGAAGTTACAGTCTCGTCGTTTGACGGCGCCGTGGAAGATCAAACCATTAACGCAGACACTAGTTCTGGAAGTGCGATGATTCCTATCATCTACCAAAGTTGGACAGAATCAGGCACGAGCACTGCCGGTGTAGCTGTTTGGAGGGCAAATGCACCTTCGTATGTTGAGGGCGAGGGTTCATTTGTTCCAGGAGAATTTTCAGAGCGCAATATTGTGGTTCAACTGACAAAGAATCTCGAACCACAAGTGAGTATAACATTGCCATTTCCAGATCAAGATATTCAAGAGGGCACAGTGGTCAACTTTAGTGCAAGTGGGTATGATTCAGATAGTGCACCCGGTGAGGTATTGAGTTACACGTGGTACTTACGGGCTCAAGGAGAAAATGCTCCAGGTACGCAAATTTTCACAGGAAGTTCTGGGACAGTCACCAGTCTTGGTGAGGTTGGAGTATACATTGTGACCGTGAAAGTTACTGATGGCTGGGGTGGAATCGGTGAGGATGCGATTACGATTACTGTTGTATTAGATGATGCTGATAGCGATTTCATAGACACCTGTTTAATCGATGGGCCAAATGCTTGGTATGATTTGATTGAAGACCGCCCCTGCGGCCCTGATATTTATGATGATGATGATGACAATGACGGGATATCTGATGGCCGAGATGTATTCCCGACTGACCCTTGTGCACATTCTGACCATGATATGGATGGAATGCCAAATTCATTGTTGCCAAATTGTGAGACTGATTTGATTGAAGATGATGATGATGACAACGATGGCACATTGGATAGTGCGGATGCAGATCCACTTAATCCATCAATAACTGGTGCTGATGGAACCTCTGAGAGCAGCGGTTTGCTTTCACCTTCTGTGATATTACCGATTTTCGTTCTCATCATAGTAGTAGTAGTCATTTTCTTGCGTGGTTCACGTTCAGAATTTGGTGGCCAAGAAGACGCTTGAGGTGGGAATTTGGTACTTGACCAATCCACAGCCGTGGCTTGGTCAGTAGTTTGTTTAGTAGCAACAATTGTGTTGTATGATGGATACCGTCTTTTACGCACCAAAGAGGAAATTAGTTCACTGGGGGCACTTGGTTCAGGTGGTTATGCATGGCAATCAGATTCTTCAAGTGAAATAATGAGAAACGGTACTTCGTTAGTCACACTTGGGGTAATGATGGTTTTACCGTGGCCGTTTGTTGAGAGTAGTGGTAGCCCTGTAATTTCAGTCGTATTATTTGATATTTTTCTCGGAATTCATTGTCTTTGGTTGATGATGACGAAGCGTTATGCTGTCAGCAGAACGCACCTTTTCGCCGATGGATTTCAATATCCATGGGAATCATTGAGGTGGGTTGATTGGAATGGAGGTAATAGAATTGTGTTACAGCGCAAAGGGTGGTGGATTTTTGCGCCGCTTCCAATTGGTGGTACATTAGCTGATTTGGAGCAGGTAGCGGCAAGAATTGAGGCTTTGAAAACTGATGAATGGCATCTATTTGCTGACGAATCAGAAGAATAGTAATTTTAGACCAAAAAGTGGTGTAATAAGCACTTAAATTTGGTAAAAAAGCCACTTCAAACCGTGAGTTTTAGAGGGTCCGCCTTCATCGCTGTATGATGGCCGGAGAGGGGAGTGATGGTGGTCCATCCGGGGGTGGATCTGAGGTTGGTTCCCTCACGGCTCGAATAGAGGAGTTAGCAACTCAAATCGCTCACCATTCTCATCTTTACTACAACCTTGCAGCACCTGAAATATCGGATGCTGAATTTGACGAATTATGGGACGAGTTGAAGCGAATTTCCCCTCAACACCCACAACTCAGCAGGGTCGGTGCTGATGTTGCCCCTGGTTCAGTCAAAGTGGTGCACATGTTTCCAATGCGTAGTCTGGATAAGGCAACCACTGAAGATGAGATTTGCCATTTTGTCACCGAGACTACGGCTCAAGGAAGGAGATTTATCGCCCAACCAAAACTGGATGGCTCAGCACTGTCACTAGAGTATAGACGAGGGAAATTAGTCAGAGCAGCCACTAGAGGAAGTGGTGAAAGGGGAGAAGATGTGACGGCAAATGCTAGGCGAATACCAAACATTCCGTTTGAAATTCCCTGGTCTGGTGATTGCCACATTCGCGGCGAAGTAGTGATGCCACTGGCAACATTTCGTGATGTATATGCAGAAGTGGCTCCTAATCCCAGAAATTTGGCGGCTGGTGCTCTGCGTCAGAAGCATATTGAGAAAGGCAAAGCAGATGCAAAACATTTGGAATATTATGCATATGATGTAAGGTTTGTAAGCGCAGATTTACGCCATCCAGATTCACCCAAACCTGAATTTATGAAATCAGATTCGCAAGCAGCAAAATGGTTGCAAGAACAAGGAATTACAATTGCAGGAGACACTGTTATTGAGGCTGAGAACGCTGAAGATGTTTGTGAAGGAATGATCTCTCTAACTTCTGATTATACCGAAAACCGTGACAATTTTGATTGGGAAATAGATGGTATTGTTTTCAAACTTGACAATTTTGAAAAGAGAAAATTGCTAGGTATGACAGCCCACCATCCAAGATGGGCTCTAGCATGGAAATTCCCACCAGAACAGGCAACTACTGTGTTGATGGGGGTTGAGTGGCAGACCGGTCGTACTGGTGCAGTAACACCCGTAGCACATGTTGCTCCAGTGGTGGTTTCTGGAGTGACTGTTGAAAAAACGACCCTTCACAATGCTGGGGAAGTTGAGAGGTTAGGCATCAATATCGGTGACAAAGTTCGAGTGGTTCGTAGAGGTGATGTCATTCCCAAAGTGATAGAATCCTTAGGTCGTGCTAGAAAAGCCGATTTAGTTGGAAGGAAGCATGCTAATGGCGCAGAATTTGTTGGTAAATTGCCATCAAAAGAAGCGATAATGATTCCCAAAAACTGCCCCAAATGTGACAATGAATTGGTAGTTGATGGAGCTTTCCTCAAATGCTTGGATTTGTCTTGTGGTGCTCGTCAGGTACACTCGTTAATTTACTGGTGTAGAGCGTTGGAAATGGATGGAATTGGTGTGAAATTAGCCGAACAGTTGTCCGAATCGGGCTTAGTAGATTCAATCGCAGATTTGTATAATCTAGATATGGAAAATTTGCTAGCACTTGAGCGCATGGCTGAGAAGTCAGCCTCTAATGTGTTGGCGGAAATTGAGGCAACAAGAAGTTTGACATTAACACAATTTTTAGCAGCTCTTGGCTTACCAAAAATCGGGCCGGAATTGGCTGAGGCATTTGCTGAAAATGTTGGTAGTTTGGGATCATTGATGGAATTGGTTGAAAATAGAAATGATTCCCCAGCAACTGATGATGATGGTAATCAAGAAAAATATAACAGCGCCATAGCATCTTTGATTGAAATTGATGGCGTTGGTTCAACGGTAGCCGAGCGTCTGTTGAATGGACTTGCACAGCGGAAAGAAGTAATCACTAGGCTCAATGAGTCACTCAATATATCAGATGTTGAAAAGCGAGTAGCAACTGGTTCACTGCTAGGGTTAACATTCTGTTTGACTGGTGCTTTGAGTA
This sequence comes from Candidatus Poseidoniales archaeon, assembly GCA_012964335.1. Taxonomy (GTDB): domain Archaea; phylum Thermoplasmatota; class Poseidoniia; order Poseidoniales; family Thalassarchaeaceae; genus MGIIb-Q1. The sequence continues at coordinate 12,480 of DTUF01000007.1, forward strand.
GGCCTAGGAAAGAAGTTGAATTACAAATTAAATCGGTTGGTGGTAAAACAACTACTTCGGTTAGCGGAAAACTAGATTATTTGGTAGCAGGTGAAAATTCTGGCTCAAAATTTGACAAAGCTAATCGATTGAGTGTGAAAGTATTGACCGAGCAAGAACTCAATGACATGATAGGAAATATTACTCCACCATCTGGAGAGGTAGACCAAGAAAAGACACCTAAAGTTGACCAACCTGAGGATGAAGAAGAGGGCCTAAACAACCAAGGCGACAATGGACAAACCTCGCTCTCTGATTTCTAACTAAGTTCAGCCGTAAAGCATCGCAGAAGCCTCACCATCATCACCTAGTTCTTCCTTAGCCGAAAGATTGTGGCTCAACATTTCCTTAATTTGTTCCTCAATTCTTTCAGCTTCTTCAATGAGAGGTCCTGCATCTAGTGTGACTGCAGGGAATAACAAATCGAGTTTCTCAATGATTCTAGCCGCAGCCATAGCGTCAGGAAAGGCAGGATTTGCTTCAGCCATAATTGCACTAATTTCTATTCCGCGGCGTCTCCCTTCACCCATCATTACTCCAGTCATCCCACCGATAACCCCGTGTTTTAGTAGAGGAATACCCATTTCCTTGAGTTTTACACGAGTGGACTCGGTAGCACCTATGCCAAGTAAAGTCTCATCAGTATCATCATCATCAACTAGTTCGTGAGGAGATTCAACTCCATGAGCAAAGGCATCGATTAGAATTGCTGAACTGATTTTAGCCTCTTTACTCCATGCAAACAGGGCTTCGGTAAGTGGTAGCGCTAAGCGCCCGTGAACTTGAATGTCTGACAGTACAACAATCAATTTGTCACACCCTTCAACTGTGCAATTTGGTTCACCTGCATAAATTCGGATTGGTGGTAATGGTTCACCATCTTGAACTAAACAAACAGCGGGTAGTCTAGAATCTCGAACCCCACCGACAAATTGTAAATCAAGACTTTCAACCAAATAATGGGCCACGATATTTGACACCATACTTACAGTTGGAAAACAAGAGACAACCATAGCCCCGCTCACATCGATGCTTTCATCGACTTTGACTAAAGGTAGGTCAACCATGATTACCCGTTACCGCCGATGGCATTAATGGTTGGGGCACACCGCAGATAGTTAGTCGGACCTGTTAGACTAAGGTGAATTGGATATGGTAAATAGGCGAAGAACCCACTCACTTTCTCCCTCTGCATGGAATAATTTTGAGGCATGTCCTCGAAAATTTTGGCTATCACGTCAACGCTTGCCAAGGAAGGCTGGCATGGCGGCTTCTTTAGGCACGGCAGTTCACGATTCTGTTGAGGATTTATGTAATCTTGATCTGAGCGGAAGAGATGCTGAAGAGGATGGTTGGCTACCTGTAACAGCCAAATCAATTCTCACTAGGCAATGGGATGATGAAAGAGAGAAATTCTTCAACACAGCTCGCCATCCAAAATGGAAGGAAGAAGAATTTGAACATGCTCAAAAGCAGTTGATTGGTGCTTTGAATATACTTTTCATGAAGGCTGGATACACCGAGGTTTCTTTGACATCTATCACTGTAGGCCAGTGGCGAGATATTCAGGAAATGATTTTGTCAGCAGAAGGTACTCTTCGCTCCTCATGTGGCAGATTGATGGGTAGACTTGATTTGCTGATTGCTGACCGCGATGAGGATGGTAATACAGTTGGTTGGATTGTTGCTGATTTGAAAACTGGAAAACCACCAGATGGTGAACTTTACGATACAGTAAGCAGACAGCTACGAATGTATCGAGATTTGGTTATCGCTAATAATCCAAATCACCCAAAAATAACCGCTGAAGGTTGGTACACCAAGACTTCTGAAATTTATGTAGCCGAAGGACCAAACGTGTTGGATGAGGCATTTACAGCATGGGAAGCAAGCAAATTAACTCCTGAACCATTTGATGCAACTCCAAGTAGTGAGGCGTGTGGTTTCTGCGAATGGAAAGCATGGTGTCCGTCGTGGATTTGGTCACGTGCTAATGGGGAAATGGAATCACACGGAACTTTCCGAGATTATGTGGTGAAAGTCCTTCGGCTTGAAGACGATTGTTCAGTTGGATTGGTTGAAATCATGCGGCCTAACAATATGGATGGAGAGATGGTTCCAACCGGACAAAAATATGGGATAGTTTTCGCTGGATATGCTCAAGAAAACATCAAGAAATTGTCTGACATTGCTTGGGAGGGTCCGGTATTACTTGGCAGCGTTAATGTCGCTGGTTCAAGTTGGAAGATGGGGGACTGGTGTGATATTTTACCTTGGAAACCACTGCATCGTTCTGAGCGTGAATGAAGCAAAATTCAGTTCAACTTTACAAGATGAATTCGTACCACATTTGCCTTACCTCGGTGTAGATCTGATTCATCAAGAATTGTAGATTCAACCGCAGCGTGAACAATTTCAAAACCATCTCCAATAACTTCCATCACTTCATCTAAGTTCCAAAGTAGGTCAAGTGATGTTGGCCCACCACTATTCATCTCAATTTGGCTTGTGTGATATCCTTCGGTGATGAAATGGCCACCTACTTTTAGTGAATTTAACATACGTGGGTAATTAGTGGTAAATATGCTCCACGGGACATGGAACCAGGAACAGGCAATTAAATCGTATTCTTGCGGGCTGAAGTCTCTAGTCTCTAGGTCATCTACGTCGTAAGTAACTGTTACGCTATTTTCGTTTGCTAGTTTCACACATTTTTTCTGACCCTCAACCGAGAGGTCAAAGACATGAGCATCCCAACCTTTTGTCGCTGCCCAAACTGCATTCCGTCCTTCGCCATCTCCTGGAAATAATCCCTTGCCTGATGTAAGGGGGGATATTCTCTCTTCAAGCCAGCGATTTGGCTCTCGGCCATAGGCCCAGCCATCCCCGCTGAATCTAGCATCCCACGCATCAGCGCCGAACTTGACATTGCTCAATCCGCTGCCTCCAGTTAGTCAGGTAATCCGTTCGCTTTGTTTAGCCGTGAGCGAATATTGTTTCTATCATCCTCTTGAAACGGTCCATTTGGTGATAGCAACCAGTTAATGTAACCTTCATCATTTGTTGCGAGTTGATTCAGAGTTGAGCCGCGATGTCGTCCAAAAGCGATGATGAGATTATCTCCATCGATGCGGATTTTCCCATCCGAATCAAAAGGTTCTAAGTCATCATATCCTGGTCCTAAATTACCCGAGGAATCATGGCCTGATGCGGTCAACCAAGTTTGTAAATCTTCAAGTGGACGGCGAAATGGTTTAGGGTTTGCTTCCATCATTTTCCACAAAAGAAGTAGAGAAGCCGCAGCATCAGCCGCAGCATCATGAGCGTTCTCTAGTTTGACATCAAATCTCTCACAAAGCGGTCCTAATCCATGAGGCCTAGGTAATTTCAATTTCCTCGCAACTTGAAGGGTGTCAATAATTGCTCGGGGTTGGGGCATGGTTTTGCCAAACCTAAGATATTCATTAGCCATGAAAGGCCAATCAAATGCTTTGACATTATGACCAACAACAACAGAATCTGTGAATAATTCATTGAGTTGCTCAATATGGTGTCCAAATAATTGCTGATGCTTAACGTCTGCATCACTAATACCGTGAACTCGGAAAGAATCAGCGGGAATGCTTCGTTGTGGATTTACTAATGACTCAAAATGAATTGAGGAACCATCATGATCGCTACCAACAATAGCAAATTGAATGATGCGATGATTTTTCTTGTGTAAACCAGTAGTTTCCAAATCAAATCCAACTACGCGACATCCAGCAAGTGGGTCGTGTGCCATATACTATCTCGGGCGGGTCTGCCCCGTTTGAAGTTGTGGAAAGTGAGTCAAGGATGGGTGAAGCCTATGTGGGGGTGCATAGTTTGCCATGCATGGGATGGCTAAGTCGGTTGTTTGGGCGGTCCGGCTCAGTTCAAGAAGAACCTAAGACCTTTGAAGAACTAGAACAAGAGGTTCAAGGACAAATCGCAGAAGATTATGCACAAAAAAATGTTGATGCTCAAAGTGATGTACTTTCTGAACTTGATGATGATACCTTAGCGAAGCCAAAAGTTGAGCAGAGCAAAGTTCCTGTAGATTTTCATGTTGAAAAAGCTGAAGCTGATGATTTGCTAGTTGAATCTCCCATGGAAGATCATTACACAATGGCTGAAGGTGATGCTGTTGACCCGCTGACAGCAGATAGACACTTGGCTGAGGCTGCAGCATCTAATTCAGATTTGAGTGGTTATGAGCAGGTAGATGTTCCAGTTTTGGATGATGATATAGAGTGGCATAAAACAGATGAATGAAATCATCTGGCATTTTGGAAATCATCATTGATTACTAAAAAAGTAGGACAATATAGCGTCATACTGTTAAACGATGGTTTTTGGTGGCGAAATTATGAGGGGCGAGAAGAGGAGCATGGCAGCGCGTTCTTACTGTCTTGCGATTATTATGTTAGCAAGCGTACTCCTATCTGGCTGCACTAACCCAATCGGTCCTCCAGAGCCAACAGCCTCACTGACAGTTGATGTTGACCAAATCAACTCTGGCGAGCCAATTAATTTTGATGCGCGGGAATCTTCAACTCCAGATGCAACAGTCATCACCCAATTTTCATGGGATTTTGGTGATGGCTCAAAAACAACTACAACCCAAGGATTGACCAATCACGTATATTCAACACCGGGTACCTACGAGGCGTCTCTGATTGTAGAGAATGACCGAGGAGGAACCGATGAAACACATTGGACGATTCATGTAAACGCATATCCGGTGATTGAACTTCTCTCTCAGCCAATGGCCAAGGTAGGTGAGTCAATCACACTCAATGCTGAGGGTTCATCTGACCCAGAAGGAGGAGTTCTTGCATGGGCTTGGGATTTGGATTTAAGCGATGATTCCGATGGTGATGGTGATTCTAGAAACGATGTTGACTCAAGTGCACCATCAATTACAATGCTTCTCAACAAGTCGGGTGAATTTGAGGGAGCGGTCGTAGTTACTGACGACCGCGGTGCGTCAGCGCGTGAGGCCTTCCAAATCAATGTCAGTACTCGGACTTGGCAAGTAACTTGGGAACAACAACGAGTGACAGAGGATTGGGATGGATATCTCAAGCAAGGCGAATCATGGACATATTCTCATGTACCAGGAATTGCATCTCGTTTGATGGAAGTCAATGCGACTTTGACATTGACGATGGATACGTTACCTATTCAAATGCCACAAGACAACTTTACCCTTAGATTAGCAGTGCCCATCAGCGGTTGGAATGCTGAATCAGCGACGAGTCAAGAAAATGTGACTAAGGGACCAACCGCCTACATTGAGCGGGATGGCATGAATCCAGTCCCTACGGAATCAAGCACTTACCAATCAGACTATTCAGAAGATCTCCTTAGATTTATTTTGG
>DTUF01000008.1 GCA_012964335.1 Candidatus Poseidoniales archaeon
ACATCAAAGACCTCAATCTTCTTCTTCTTGAGTAACTCAATTGCCTCATTGTAGTCAGCCGGACTTAGATATCCGACGAACCTGTTCAGGTCTGAGAGGACCAGAACAGCATCCGGATCCTTCTCTTCGATGATCTTCACTGCCTCTTTGAGAGGAGTGTCGCTGCGAATGCGAAGGATGTCAGTGAGCATGTGCTTGTTGACCAGTGTCTTGTTCGGATTGATTCCCGTGGCGCACACTTTCAGGAATTCAGGTTCGGTTAGGACACCGGCGATCCCCTTGTCCTTCTTGGCCCGAACCAAGATTACCTTTACGTGACTAGGAGCTAACGTCCTTGATGCGTCAGAGAAAATTGCATCATTACGGACAAACACAAACTCGTCACCCAAGTCTAGTGAGTGAGAAACATCCTCCTTCACGGGAGGAGGGATGGATGGCCCTACGCCTTTCTTATCGCCCATTTTTTGCTGGGCTAATTGAACCTCTCTGAAATCTTCGGGACTTAGATAGCCGACAAATTTGTTCTCACCTGAAAGAATCAAAACTGCATCGGGGTCCTTCTCTTGAATCACTTCAACAGCATGGTCTAGAGGAGTATCATCCCGCAGCCTCAGCAAGTCTGTCTGCATTTTGGTACGAGCAAGCGTTGAAACTGGGTCAATTCCCGTAGCACAAACCTTGAGAAAATGGGTTTGAGAGATAGCTCCTGCCACCCCTTTGTTTTTCTTTCCACGCACTAAAACTACCTTGACCGAAGATTGGCCAAGAGAACGAGCCACATCAGCAAAATTTGCATCATTGCGAACAAATGCAAACTCATCTCTGAGTTCAAGCAATGAAACTGTAGGTCCCGACACCCCAAATCCCCTTTTGGGAACACTACCGCGCGATGATAACTGTTGTCCCGCTCAAATGATTTGGTAACCTCTTTCATCACACATTGAAGGGATTGTTCGGCGTAAAATTATCGCGTGGTTTGAATTTAATTCAATAAAATATCATTCACGAATTATGCTCAATTATCATACTTACTAAATCATTAGACCTATCACTTGATTTACCCTCAAAATCGAAGGTTGCCATTTATTCATCAACGACCATAAATAATTGACTTTGGTGATTTAGGATAACACTATATCTACTTGCTATAATCGGCTTGTTAGTGAACTACTGGTCACTTCATGAATGAGGTTGGAAGCATGGCAATAGGTGAACCACTCATCAAAGAAGTTGGACACCATGACCAATATCAGGTTGTAGACCTTGACTTACCCTTGCCAAAAGTCGCTGCTAGATTTGCTGAGCGACCGGATGATGTTCTGCTTGTTTACAACCGAGATGAAGACAAATTTCATGGCTCATTTTACCTCTATGATTTTCATCTTGCTTATGGTAATCCTCCCAAAAAATGGAAAAATAGTATTCACAAAGCAACTATTGTTGATGTGATGAACACAAACATTGCGACAATAGAGTGGACTGCAAATATATCTCAAGCGTGGGGATTAGTAACAACCAAGCGGCCAAGTGCAATATTACTCAAAGATGAGAAAGGCCGTTTTGCGGGTTATCTATCCAACAAAGACCTGTGGACTGCTCTTGAACAACTTGACGAAAACCCTGCCTTGATTGGTTCTTAAGAAGGAGGAAATTTTGTGTCTAAATTCATTATCGAAGATGTGATTGAAGAGTTTATGGATGAAGATTCTATTGAACAAGATATTCACCAACACCCTATTTCTTGGGGAATTGCTCTGTTGATTGTGACGCCACCATTAGTGGCTGCTCTTCTGCAAATGGATGATCCGAGAACCGATTCTGCACTAGACAGTTTGGGACCTTTGCAACCGATTGTTGGTTCGGTGATGGCATTGATGCTACAAACCCAATTCATAGTTGCCCCAATTGCCTGTTTTGCTTTGGCTCATCGCCGACACTTGGCCCCAGCAGTTCTAGTGGCGATGGGCTCGTCTGCAATCATACTGACCATAGATAATTTCACTGAGATTACTGATGCAATGTGGGGTCCAGTAATCGCTGCTGTTTGCCTCGCACCATTCGTTATTGTTCTACGAAACAAGCGTACACAATTGAATCCTGGGCGCTCGCGCCAAGTTTGGGCCACATTGATGGCTACATCTATCCTAATGTTTGCAGTAGCAACTTTAGTTCCTGCAGTCGCATCTTACGGGGAAGCCGAAGCATGTGCAACAGGCACTCTAACTGTTGATGCTGAATGTGTTGACGAATGGTCAACTTATGGCTGGGCTTCTATCGGTTTAGTAGTAGCAGCTATTGGTTGGGCTTGGCCACGGGGAAAACATATTATTGAAGAAATAGCCGACGATATCATTGAAGCCGCGACTTAAATTTGCATCTATTAATTACCCGATAATGGCTTGAAGGAGGGGCGCCTCGCCTTGCCGATGGCTCGGTTGCTTTTGTTTGGTGGAAAGGGTGGTGTCGGCAAGACCACATCCGCTGCGGCAACCGCTATTTGGCTCGCTGATTCAGGATACAAAGTTCTGCTAGTATCAAGCGACCCAGCCCACAGTACTAGTGATTCTTTGGAAGTAGAATTGGGTTCAGAACCAACTCCAGTTACAGGAGTGGAAAATCTATGGGGATTAGAATTAGACCCGGCTGAAAGAATGGACGAATTACTTCCACGCCTATCAGAAGCGTTGAGATCCGGTCTCGGCGGCAACATGAGTAACATTCTCGGCTCGCAAGCAAGTGAAGGTATTGCAGAGGAAATGGGGAGCCTAGAGTCGGCTGACTTACTGCTACCAGGACTTGATGAAGCCTTGGCATTTGACCAATTACTATCCTTCGCTCAAGACCCAAGATTCGATGCACTTGTCTTTGATACTGCACCGACTGGACACACTTTGAGGTTCCTTGGATTACCCGAAATTCTCGATAGTTGGACTGGTCGCATCATCCGTTTGGCGAGACTGACTGGGGGGGTTAGGAGTATCCTGATGGGCCGGCACCAAGAAAGGGCAATGCGAGAAGAATTGGACAAATTCCAAAGAAGGGTTAAACACGTGAGAAGAGTGCTGACAAATCCATGGGTTTCTTCGTTCACATTAGTGACTATTCCCGAACAGATGGCGGTTGCTGAAACCGTTCGGGCTGCTGAAACATTGACTAATTATGGAATTGATATCAATGGTGTAATTGTTAACAGAATTACACCCGACCTTGACCATCCATTCTTGCAACAAAGGCGAGAAATTGAGCAAAAACATCTTGCAAGTTTGAAGGAATGTTTTGAGCCACTTCCAATTGCTGAAGTCCCACTTGAAGCCAGTGATATTCATGGATTAGATTCACTTCGTAGTCTTGGAAATTCAATCAATGGGCCACATGCAAAGCCAGCTGAAGGAATGGAAATGCAGACTGTTGGTTCTAGTATTCCATTCTCAATTCGAAAGGGGCTTCATCAAACCACTCAGTCAGGCCGGCTAACCGTTCAATTGCATCTTCCAGGTGTTAATCGAGATGAATTGTCAGTGCGTGTTAGTGATGGCGAATTATTTGTGGAAGCGAATGGGAAAAGTCGTCAAGTTGAATTAATAAAAGCGCTGAAAAGCGACCGCAATAAATTCGAATTAGAAGGTGATATTCTTGAAATCACACTTGAAATCTAATCATCAAGTAACGGATTTGCTGAATCTGTCTTACTCATTCTGCCCTGCTCATGACCGTACATGGGTCCAACGAGATGCAACAGTCAGGTTTTCTAGCCCCGACTACGCAACACAAAACCTCAACGCCATCATGATTTGAGGGCTTTTCAAGCCACATATGAGCGACTAATAGTTGTTCAAAGCCCATTCCAAAATTCGCAGTCTGACTCTTTCGCTCGCTGTAATAGT
>DTUF01000009.1 GCA_012964335.1 Candidatus Poseidoniales archaeon
GCAATGATTGGGACATTCCTCTACGGTATTGCCAGTACTGCTGCCGGAAGTCGTGTAGCGATTTTGACGGTTACCGTCGTCATTCTCATGGGTACTTATCTAACCAGTAGGATTGACCTTGAGGAAGGAATTCGTGTCGCTGAAGAAGAGGATGCACGCGCTAATGGAGAAATCCCAGTAGAATGAAAATGTTGATGTAAATCGAACTCACTCTGAATAGCCTATGCTATCAAAAAATTGAGAAGAATCATTCTTCTTCGCTGACTTCAACTGCGGCTTCAACCTCTGCTGCTGCGTCTGCTGCAGCTGCATCTTCCTCTGCCTCTTCACTGCGAGCATCCATTGCTTCCTGCAATTTTTCATTGATTGCCCTCTGCATATGCTGACTCTTGCGCTCTGCTTCTACAGCGTTTTCAATCATTTCGTAACGGTTCTTGATAGCCTTGTTGAGGTCCTCAAAAACACGCATGTGGTCAACGTACCAATCGTCACGAGCTTTGAGTTCTGCAACTGCTAAACGAAGGTCGTTATCCAACTCTTCAGCGATTTCGAATACTCTTGTAAGACGTTCTTTTTCCCTGGTGAATTTCTCTTCCATCATCTCAAGTTCAGGCTCAAGATGATCGACTTGCTTTCCTCTCTTGGCGCCAGTCAACTCCAAATCACGAATTCGGTGGTCTTTTTCACCAAGTAATTGCTCAATTCCCTCACGTTCAATTTCCTTGTCAATGACTTCTTTTTCAAGGACTTCAATCTCAGCTTTGAGTTGAACAATCTCCTTTTCTGCCTGTTCAAAGGCGCTAAACACCTTAGTGACACGTTCTGTCTGTTGCAACAATTCCTCATCCAGTTGGCGGATGCGAACTTCTGGAGTAATCGTACCTTCGTTGTCTTCTGACATGTTGACCACTAACCACCCCCACTCGCTTGCCCTTGATATATCCGCCGCCCCATAGGGGCGGCTAAGTGTTGGCTGTAAAGATACCAAATATTGGCTCATTCACTAATTTGACATTGATGCTATAGCGGCAGCAACACATTGAGTTAGATGTTTGACTGTTGGGATGTGTAACTTCTCGTCAGGACCATGGGCATTGTTACCCGGACCTGCGCATCCCGTGACTAAGAAACGAGCGCTTGGATAGGACTCTTGCATCATCGCCAAAAATGGAATTGTTCCCCCTTCGTAAAATGGCATTGAACTAGCACCGAAGGTCTTCAAACTCGCTTCACTAAACGCCGCATCAATTTCAGCAGGCATTGGCGGCGCAGCGAACCCATTTGCTGCCGTCTCAGGCTCAAAAGTGACATGTGCACCAAATGGTGGATTTGACTCCATCAATTCTTGTAATTTAGCAGATGCCATTTCAGATTCAACTCCAGGTGGAATTCGTACGCTTAATTTTAGAGATGTATGAGTACGAAGGACATTTCCAGCATTTGCAAGCGTTGGCATTCCTTCTGCACCAGTTATCGAAAGTGTTGGCTTCCAATTTTGCGCCAACAGTGCTTCAACCAAATCTTCATGTTGGGGCCGCACACCATCTAAAAATGGGAAATCTGTAACCAAAGCTTCGCCTAAAACGCTTACAATTTCGGCAGAATCTGAGCGCAACTGGTCTGATATGTCAATGTGTAGCCATTCCGGAATTAATTCACCAGTTTCCTCATCTTCTAAACGTGAAAGCAGTTGGCGAGTGAGCCTAAACGACGATGGAATCACTCCGCTCGCCATACCAGAATGCACACCTTCTGAAGTCACTCTAACTGTCAGAGTACCGCCTACCAATCCACGCAGGCTCTCAGTGACCCAAATACGGTCATAGTCGCCCAGCCCCGAGTCAAGAACCACCACCAAATCTGGTGTTCCAAGGTCATCTCGTAATTCGTCTAGGTAGTAGGGTAAGTCAGGTGAACCACTCTCTTCACAGGTTTCGATTAGAAATGTGCAACTAGGGTGGGCAAGACCTTGGTTTTGCAATGCCATCAACGAAATGAGGCCACAGTATCCACCATAGCCATCGTCTACTGAACCTCGCCCAAACAGCCAAGGGTCTTCACGAACTGGAATCCAGGGCCCTTTCCCTTCTGACCAGCCAGTGAATTCTGGTTGTTTATCTAAGTGAGAATAGAACAGAACTTCGCCGTCTCCAGTACCGGCGACTTTGAGCAGTAACACGGGAGTTCTGCCTTCTAAACTGTGAACTGTTGCTGTTAAACCGTCAATTTTGATAGATTCAAGCCAACTAAGAAAATGGTCAATTGTCTTGTCTAAATGGCCGTTTGCTTGCCATTCTGAGTCAAATGCAGGTGAAAGCGCTGGAATCTTGATGAATTCTTCTAAACTCGGTAGTGCTGATTCCTCCCACACTGTTTCAGTGAACTCCGCCATCTTATCCCAATCAATCGCATCGGTCACGCTCATGCCTTCGGCCAAAGGGTGATACCCATTGAATCATCGGTTGAAAAAACTTTCAAAAGTTGGGTGGTGTAATTGATATTCAGCAATTATTCCAATTCAATTTCATCTGCTTCTGCCGCCCCTAAAGCAATACCAATTGGGGCGCAGAGACGAATGTTGCCGCGATAGTATGGGCATTGACGGCATGTTTGCTCCTCTTCAATCGGTAATCTAGGGAAGTTGGCTTCATCGCCTCTCTCCTTAACTTCAACCAACGCCAACTGTTTGATGAGGTCATCAAATTCTTGGCCAATTTGCTCAAATTCTTCTTCTGTCCATGAGATTAGTCTACCGGTTGAAGCAACTAGAATGGCTGGGCGTAGCACCTCTCTAGTAGCCATTCCAAGTGTTTCTCTCATCGCTTCTTGGCGCACTAAGCATAGATGATAGAGATAGAGTTGCATCCTGTAATGATCCAATAATTCTAGTTCAGCCGAGGTGCGAATGATTTCATCATCAGGGTCTGAAGGAATCTCAAAGATTGTTCCTTCAATATCATCTGGAGGGTTGAGAATTGAGAGGCCTCCAGTCGTTTTCAAGTCAATCGCTCGAATCGTGTTGTAGGATTGACCATCAGTTTGACACAGAACCAAATCAGCAATTCCATCCAACTCGAATGTCAATGAGGTTATTTCCTCTACTATTTGGTTGCCAAAAGGACTCCAGCGATTTTCCATCACATCGCTGAGTGGTTGTTCAATATTTACTAAGAAAGGCCACTCTGTCCTCAAGCCTTCAACATATAATCCATCAATTGTTGTACCTTGAACGAGTCTTCCTAATTTACCATCAAGTAGAATTTCCGCCATTTTCTTCAACATTCCTGACGCTAAATCTCTATTCGCAGAGGTTGGGAGTAGTTCGTCAAGCACCTGAGAAATCAGACTGGGGTCAAGCATCAGATTTGGTGTTGGAGAGACCCATTGTTCAGAAAGTGGAGTTGAAGGTTTATCGCCTGAGATACCAGGGTTAGGCAAACCAAGTTCAACCAAGCGATGGAAAAGGGAACCAAGTTCGTTTGCAGCAAGTGGAGTATAATCATCTGATGTCTCTGCATTGTCTTTAGGAACAAATGGTAACTTCACCGGCTCGCTTGAAATCCCTACATATTGGCTGAGCCAATGACGACGTTTGCACGACTTTGCCGAATCAAGTGTATGTGGTGCAAGTCGCAACTTTCGTTGTGCTCTTCTAGGAGGAGCGAGGTCAATAGTCACAGGATTCACTAAGCGGGCGCTCTGTTGGAGACGGGTGTACTTGACTAATGGCGAGATGTGTTCTCGCTGAGGTAAAATGTAATCTGGATGGTGGTAGATTTTCAATGATGGTAGTACATTAGGTGCCAAATATGGCATGGCCATCATCTCACTGGGTGAAATTATCACCTTGCCCTTGGCTCGGAATGGCAAAGGCACTGGAAGAGTGTCGTCGTCATCGATTAACCAAGGAGCGGTTAGCAAACCATCCCGTCTAGCGGCTTGGCGAATCGCTTCAAGCCACATCCAACCAAATCTTGGAGTTGGCTTGTGACCCCATGAGATGGTAATTTCACCTTCCTCTTGGTTGATTGTAGAATTCTTCGGTGCACCTGATAGAATCAGTAAATCCTTCACCCTCGTACAAGCAACATAGAGTAAACGACGGGCTTCTGCCTGCACTTGAGAAGTGAGAACTTCGCTTGAAAGACGCCAACTTCCACTATCTATTGCGTCCCTACTTTTCCATGGTTTAGGACGTGGTGAAAACATCTGTTCAGATACCAAGATGTTATCGCGTCTTGATTGGCCGAGATTACTCTGGTTTTCAGAGAATAACCCGCAAACAATTACTACTTTGGATTGCAATCCTTTGGAACCATGAATCGTCATTACTCGTACGGCATTTGAAGCAGGCATCGCTTCGCCAAGAATCAGTTTTCCTTTGATTGATGATAGCAAACGGATTCGTTCTGCCAAGAGTACTGAGTCACCTCCTGCTTCTGCCATTTGTGAACGAATAAGAGCCAAAAATTGCTCTGCATATTGTCTATCCACTTGACCAGGGTATGCAATCAAAAGGTCTGAGTGGTCAACTGTTTCTTCTAACATTCGAACTATTCTATTACAATCAGCGAGCTGTTTCCAGCGCTCAAAAAGTGCTCTTTGCGGATCGCTTACTGCATGAGATTGTAGTCGTTCTAACAAATCAGAAGAGCCTGTACGGTCTGTAATGAAATTCTCTAATTGGGAATCATTGAATCCAACTAGGGGTGTTCTAGCAAGTGTTGCTGCTCGGCTTACATCACCTCGCCTAGCAGACAGGTGTAGAAGGGCCGATAATGAACTCACCACAGGTTGCTCAAGTAGACCACCGTCTTGGTCTGCTAAAGCTGGTATTCCAAGGTCATCAAGTCGGCGAATGAGGTCATACATGTGGGTTCTTGCAGGCATTAATACCATGATATCTCGAGGTTCAATTGGCTCAACATCATTCATTTGAGTTAAACTACCTTCTTCAGACGCCTCTGAATCAGCGTTCTGAGTTGTCAAAACTGAAGGAGATACACCATCTATCATAGCCCGAATTCGAGCCGCAACCAACTCGTGTTCAAGGTGAACTTGCTTTGCATCTGCACCTAACTCAAATGGGTCTAGTGGAACTGTCAAGTCTGAACTGGGGTCGCTTGCTTCTTCAGTAGCAATTGGTAACAACCATTCAAGCCCGCCGTTTTCTTCAACTCTGTGAGCCAGTAAATCCTTGGCTGAAGCATACCAATCACCGGGGAACAGATTGTGCCGACCATCGAAAAGGTCAATCCACCACTCATTCATAGTCAACAGTAAATCCCGACAAGTTCGGTAGTTTGTGACTAGGTCAACATGGCCTTGAGTGCGGCGAATAACATCTGTATGCTCTAACCTTCTATCGTCATCTCCACGATCAAACTTTATCCATGCTTCTTCTGGAATCGGGCGATGATTGACATACTCAAGACCGGTGACAAAGCTGCTGATATCCACTAATCTCGGGTCTCTAGCAGAATCTCGTCGGCGTAAAGATGGTTTCATCAATAATCTTGATTCAGTAGCATATTCGTGTTCATTGATAGCCCTCAGATGTACTGTATATCTTGCCATGCCACTCACTTGAGCTTGACGGAATCCGTAGATGCTCTGCTTTTGGTCACCAACCCAACAAACAGTAGGTTGCCACGGCGAATTAGGTGGGTCAGGGTCACCTTCTTTCTGCTCCCTCTCCCCCCACAATCGTGATAATAGACGCCACTGTTGATTTGAATTGTCTTGGGCTTCATCAATAATGAATGCACGGAATCGTCTACGTACTGTTTTCAGAACCGCGTAGCGCCTTTCCAAATCCTCCTTTACAAGTTTCATTGAGTATTCTTGATGGTTTTCTGAAATTTCATCATGCTCTGGATTACCACACAAGTTTAGTGCCGCATGAATATGCTCATCGCGCCAAGGTTGACCATCATCAATGGCATTTAGTGCAGCGACAATATCTCGGGGATACCATTTTGCACAAATCCTTGGACAGCGGGCAAGGAGCAAATCCTCAGCCGCTTCTGACACGTCAGAATGGTCGTGTAAACCCTCTAAAAGGCGTAGTTCAGTCAACACATCTTGAGATGCCTTGTGAACAATAAGTAGGTCTGAAATAATCCGTGCATCGCAATCAGCGTCAAGAGCCAACGGTGCATCACCAACGTAGGCTGGGAATGGATCTGAGATTCTTTGTAGATGAACATCTGAATCTGCGGGGCAACAAGGTGGACCTGCTCTAGGGTCTAGTAAATCTGCAATAGCTGCGCAAGCGCGCACCCTCATCCCTTCAATTGAACCATAGAGTGCTTTCGCCCGATTCTGTGCATCAACCATGCTCTTTTTGACATCATCACGAATTGCTTTGTCTTTGATTGAACCAAGTGGATTCACGCCCGATGGCCAACCATCTCCTTTTGGCAATAGATTCCTAGAGAACACCGATGGGACGATTTTTTCAATTGAGGCCATGCTACATGTTGCTAAAGTAAAGTGACGAATCCACAATAATTGGTCCCACAAATCATCAGGTACTCCTGCCGCAATCAGAGTATCTAGAGCATTTACCCTAGTTTCATTTTGCAGTGCTTCAACCAACCCTAGGTCTGCAGAGCGCTCTTTTGCAGCAGCCATCCAATCATCACCAATGGCATGGAGGTTTTGAGCAAAATTACTAATCTCCTGTTCCTCAATATGTGAAAGGAAGCTGTGGCGGAGTGCATCTGCATTGACAACGCCGGAATGTGATTCCAATGACCTACGCACAGAATCTACGAAAATTGAATTGTGGAGTAATTTAGAGACTATTTTTTGACTGCGGGAGCGACCACCCATTTGGTGTGAAAGTCGGTTGCGAGCCGCAAGGAATTCGGTTGGGGTGACTGAATGGATTCGTAAATCTCCAGCATGTTTCTCATTACGAATCCGCCAAAGCGAACTCATTGCCCGCTCCATCAACAATGCTCGCTGGGCATCAGACATCTGCTGATGAGTTGGTCTGTCACCTAACAGACTACGGTGGGAAGACACCAAACGGTTGAGAAATGAATCAATAGTACCAATTGGAGCCTCGTCTAGAAGCATCGTCAACTGCTCTACCAAACCTTCGTTACGTATACGTGGCTCATAGCGCAATCCATCTCTTTCACCTCTAGGACCTGCGCGTAAGCGCGAAAGTTCGGTACGCATTCGGTCGCGCATTTCTTCTGCCGCTTTGACGGTGAAAGTCAATACCACAACTTCAGTTGGTAACAAACCACGCCACATCACCATATCTTCCCTATCTTTTGAAGCAGATTGGAGCAATCCACCGCTAAAGTCAACCTCGCGAGGACCAGGGGGCAGAAGTCTCGTTGCCCTTTGGTCTTCTGAAAGATAATGCTCTAGAACCCGTTGAACAATTGTAGCGGTTTTTCCGGTTCCAGCTCCAGCGTCTAGGACTATGTGCATGTCTAGATTTAACCCGAGTGTCTGGCCACGATTCAATTCCATTTGCGGTCACCCCCTACAGTCGGAGCTAAACCACACGCTTCTTTTACCGGACAATATGTGCATGTTAGACCGCTTGGGGTAGGAATTACTCTGCCATTTTCCGACATTTCCCCAATACGTAATGCAGCGGTCAAACGGTGCCGCATCCATGCTCTAAATGGATTACTAGTCGGAGGTTCGCTAATCTCATTCGGCCGGCGATAGAGAGTTTGTGTGCTACACTCTACGTTTCCTATTCCGAGACTAGAAAGGTGAGTTTGGAACTCTGGGTCAGCCTCAATGTAAAGACCGCTTTCTTCACCAACCTCAGAGATACCAACACCGATTACTCGGTCACCAGGGTGTGTCACCTCCCACGCTCGTGCGTACAAAGCGAGTTGCACTCCTTCTAGAAGTTCTCTCAGATGGCGGTCTCCTGATTTTCCTTTTCCTGGGCCTTCGAGTGATTTCAGGTCTCGAATTACCACTAGGCGTTGCGCATTCCAAGATTCATCCAAGTTAAGGTCAAGGGGACATTCTGAATCTTCTCCAGATTCATTGACAAATCCACCACCTAATTCGGGGAATGGGATTATTTCCACTCGGTCAATCGTTCCCCTCAAACGAATTCCGGAAGGCACTGCTTCACCTGACTCAGGTAATTCCAACATGATTCCTCCCTTCTTATCACCACTCGTCAGCGGCCATTCAATTGCTAGTAATGCACTTGCATTTGCCGCTAATTCTGATTCTAACAAGCGACCAAATCGGCCGCTTGTAGTTGCATCCCCACCCTCATCAAGAGCCGCTTTGTAAGGTTCAAGATTAAGCCCAACAAGGTCAAGGCGGCGCACTGTTGCAATTGCATCAGAATGGCGTAGCCAGGGTGCTTTTTCATCGACCATTTCCAATATCCGTCGGCGTAAAGTAGCCTCATCAATTCCAGCCGCTCCAAGTGAATGTGGAGTGAGATTATCACGTTCAATCTCAACTTCCATTCCTAAGAATTCACAAATGAAGTCTGCCCACACTTCGTGAATGAGCAAACCCCGAGTACGTACATCAACATCATCGTCCTCGTCATCTTCACCTTCAGCACGAAGTCTTGTTGAAAGCCATCCTTTTCGTGGGCAAGATAACCATTGGGAAAGTCTACTTGGGGACCAAATATTGGTTTTCCTAGATGGGCCTCCAATAAATCCATGCCGTAAATCGTGGTCATTAATGCCAGTTGAATTTGGCAACAGTGGGCGAGGATCAATCGTCATCGCCTTGCTTGAGCCAACCTTCAAACCGATAGTTGGCCAAGAAGGATGAAGGCGTGGTGGTTCTACCTTTGGACCTCTAGAAGTTGGTGTCATTTTCAATTCATCAACGGTTACAATCTCACCGTTTCTATCACTATTAAGATAGGGTTGTTCCTCACTACCAATTCTTGGTTGGCGAGATATTCTATCTTCAATTAGGATTGCATCAAGAGGAATAGTAATGGCACTTGGATTGAGAGGCTCCTGCATTGGATATCTAGCATTATGGATTTCAATTCCATCTCGTTGGCGATAATCACGTTGATGACTACCAGTAACTACCAATTCAAATCCACCGTCACCACTACTGAAAATATCTGATGGTCGGGCGCAAAGGAAAGGTCCCTCTCCCTCAATGAAAGAAAGACCCCATCGACAATCTTTGTCACCATCAATTCTGAAAACCTCTGCTGAGGAAATGAAATCAGGCAAACTTGGCGGTGAGGAAGGATCCCATTTTGTACCTGCTAACCATTCTGATAGCGGAGTCGAAGGTTGGGCTGAATCATCATCATGGGCATCAAGAACGATAACCTCAGAACCACAATTTAGTAGGTGATGCCAGAAGTGACGGGCCTCACGTAAATGATTATCAGGAGCTAGAACACCTAATTCAGAGCGTTCAGACTCGGAAAGCCCTGGGATTGAAGGGGGAGAAGTGTTCCAAGATTCTGAATCTAAATGTGTTAGAATCACTAATTCTGCATGGCAACCCAATGCTTCACCTGGAGTTAGAAGTTTCAGTTTTGAGGAAGCTACTTGCTTCCCTGACAACGATGAAGAATCAATGAGAGTAAGGAGTTCATCAACCCAATCAAGTCCCCTTTGGGGTGGTGAATGGCCTAACAAACGTTGAGATTTCCTAAGAATATAGTGTGTTTCAAATAATTGTTGTAAACCAGCAATTGTTTGATTCACATCACCATCAAGATTGCTAGTCAGCAAGTGCCAATGTAACATGCTGCCAAATTGACTGAGCCATTCATCACCACTTTGAGATGGCTCTGGAATAGGTAATTTCTCACCACTATAGCAACCGATGGAAACCAAGGAATTATCTAATGCATTCACGTCAATAGAAGATAACAATGGCCGCAAACGGTTTGCAAGACAAAGTAACCACCATTGTGTAGATTCATGACGACGGCACAACTCTTCCTCGTTTTGGTAGGAATTAGCAATCGGCTTTCTTGCCAAGGCGTGTAACCAACGGAACAACGCCCCTTGGCCACCTAGCAAATGGAAGCCACGAGATACCTGCTCCAGAATTTCAACATCTGGGTAAGGGGTTAAGTCAGCGATTGTAGGATGCTGATGAGATGTCATCCATTCTACTTCAAATTGAAGAGTCTTCTGAACTGCTAATGCCCGAAGTTGTGGCAACGACCAGGCGTCCTCAAAATGGGCTAGAGAGGTAATCGCCGACAACCAGTGAACCCCAGGACTTTCCTTCAAAGGAGCAGAGCGAATAGGCAGATGAAAACCGAAAGAATTGAGCATTGAAGACCAGATTTCATGATTTGCTTCTGCCGATGGATCAATAATTAGAATTGATTCAGGTGGCGATTCTGCATTGATTGCAGAATCTATCAATGCGTGGATTGCTTGAATTGACCTCTCAATCCTTGGCACTAGCATTCTAATTGGCCGATATTTTCCTTCCTCAATGTTAGTGAGTTCACCTTGAGTAAAAAGAGTATGATTTGGGACCCAATCTGGCAGATTAGTACTATCTCGGATTGCAGAAATGTCATTAGGAACAAATCCGTGTAATCCAAGTCTATGACTACCTGAATTAGCGAGTACGTGCAATGGCTTGAACCGAGTCAAGGAAAGTATCAATCGCTCACGCAGAGGAGAAAATGTTGGTGGATGGTCAAGGAAAATAATACCGTCAATCCTTGAGAGACCAAATGGAACCTCAGAAATTGGTAGTGTCTCTAATATGTTAACTAACGAGGAAAGTTGGTCATCACGATGAATACCACCTAATTGCCCAGACAATTTCGTTAGTAATGTTCGGAATGATAGCAAATCTGGTGATGCTTTTGATGTGACTAATTCTTCACTTAAACTATGATTTAGGTTGGCAAGGTCACGACTCTTACCACGCCCCCAGTGCTGGTCTGGGAGACTATGCATAAGTGGGAATTTTAGAGCCCTTGCAGCTTTTTTACACTCCGCGTGTAGAAGTATAGAGAATGGCCCACCTGAAGGCAATAATCTAGGGAGGCGTAACTCTGCATGAAGTGATGATACCAAACTATCCAACGTATGATGACTAGTACGATCTATCGGACCATCCTGCTTTCCACCTTTTGCTAAGTGGTTCAAAGTAGCTCGCCGTGCAGACTCTGTTGGGTGAATTGTGAGAAGTTGCGCGGGACCCCCACGGTCTAGAGGGCGTGGATCTTGCATTTGCAGTAAAAAATGGGCGGTTAACCATTCGGGAGTATATGCTGGTGGAATCTCTTCCATCGTAATTGTTTGGCAATTACTCACTTCCTGCACTACTCTCTGCCCCCTACCTTGTGTATGCGAGTGTGACGGTTCTTGAAGGATTAACCGGCGATGTTACTCGAGTCCTTTCTGTCGTGACTATCCCCCTATAAAAACCCCTAAGAAAATTACATTCAACCGTGAAGTTGCGAACTGTTTATGGACCTTGACTTTCAGGAGTATAGTGCTCTAAGGGGGAATGGGAATTCGAGAACCACCAAGACTTCACACCATCTACACGTATACTAAGAGTGACTCCTTTTATTGAACATGAATGATTCATGTTACGAAACCGATGCCTTTAAGAGGGTGTGCTATCACTGCGGTAATAGACTAAGAATCGGGAGCCAAGAAGTAAAAACAACGTTTATCCGTCATCTGCACAGCGATAAAATTGAATAATGGAATTATCAATTATCGTTAACAAGAACGGATAATCAGTTGAACAACTTTTGGCCAGATGATTGGTTGGCCCAAAAAAGGAGATATGAATATGACTGGAAATAATATAATAAAATGTACAGAATGTGATAGCAGAGACCTTGAGCACGACGAGTCTCAGGGAGAAGTAGTTTGCAATGATTGTGGGACAGTGCTTGATGCTAATCAGATTGACACTGGGCACCCAAGTGGCCAGGTCGGTGAAAATGCTCACATGAGCGCTCAGCGTAATGACAACGTGGGTGGAAAAACCACCCGCCGAACCCATTTCGACAAAAGAGAAGCGCGAAAAAATGGTCTTGGGAACATCATCAGACCCGACCAAAGAGCACATTCACAACGAAACGTAAGAGCCAACGATATCCTTGATGAAATCAAGAGAATTTCTGGTTCTAATGATGTTGCTAGAGCCGCCATCCCTATTCTGAAGAAATGCTATACTAAAGAAGGGGAAGGAGATGGGCACGGTAAATTACCACTTAATCAAATGAGATTCATCGGGTCCAAGGAAAAGGATAAGGACAAGGATGCAACGTACATTATCAGAGTCAGTGCAATAGCGATTATGAGAATACTTTCAGACCTTGGTTGGATACCCTACCAGTACTGGCAACAAGATGCTGATAGACTCGGCCTCGACAGAAATGATGTTACCGAGGCTGTGAAGATTAACAAGATCCGCCTAGTCAATCTCTTCAGAGACCGTGTTTCATCAATTGACCCGCGAGCTGGGATGCAAAATTTACGACGAAACACTATTGAAGCATTTGAACAAAAAATGAGAGAGTACATCAGGCAACACAAAATTCAGCATGCTGAAAAATTGCTAAAGTGGTTCACTGAGAGAATTCATGTGCTTGATTCAGATGGTGACGGGCCTATGGCACAAGAAAAGGCGCGAATGCTTCTAGCAATGATTGCTATCTGTGGAGTTGAACTATTTGACGAAGTAAAAATGACCAAGAAGAGCATCGCTGAAGACATTTTCAATCTTACCGTTGGTGGAGTTAACTCCAGACTCAAGAGTGAGCAACATGGTATGACCAAGAAGCAATTCATCAAGAAGTGGAATGCCAACGCAAACACCGCTTGAGATGTGAACCTGTTAAACTGTGGAGTTGACTAAAATCACTATTCTTTGCGACTGTGATTATTTGCCACTAGTGCAGCTCCTGCTAGACCAACTACAACCCACAATACCCCGATAGATGGTAGGCCAAACAACCCACCATCCTCTGGTGGGCTAACGTCACAGCAAGCCACTACAGGTCGCTCACCCCACTGATGTACAAGCACAAGAGAAAGGTCTTCACCATCCCATGCTAAGGGAAGAGTGTAGTTCATTGAGCCTGAATTACCGTTCAACTCAATCATGTCACGCACCACATCAAGATAATCACCTATACCATTAGACCCCTCTTCAAAAGTGGCTGATGCCTCAACTACGAAAACCAAGGATGTTGTAGATTCTGGTAGCCAATCACCGGCTTCTAGATTCCATGTTAGAGTCCCAGTTGCCATATCTTCACTAGACCAGGAAAGTGATGAAGTCGCTGATTTCTGAGAGAAAGAAGATGGCTTTGCGAGAGACTCTGCGTAATATGGCTTCAATTGCTCCCCGTCTAAGCCACCACTCCCTGCATGCATTGTTTCACCATTGATGATTATTGTTGGTGGTGCCCGCTTGACGCTAACAGTATCCTTTGATGCATCACCATATCTCGCTTCCCAGCGATGGTCGGCTGCTTCTACTCCAAATGGGTCTTCCACTTCACCAATAGCACGATGGAAAGTAAGGGTCATGGTATCACCACTCGCCTCTGAAATCGCAGTATATAGTCCCTCTTCTGCAAGCACGCAATTTTCACACCATGACGCAGTATAGACTTCTGCGATAGAGGGATAATCTGCCATAGAAGATTCTGTTGAAGCATTTGTTAGGTTAGACACCTCAATTGAAATGCCACCAAATATTCCTTGTGGGTAACCTGCTGACGCAACCGGAGTTGGGGCAGCAAATGCCATTGGCAGCATCAGTGATGCGATACTCAGCACCACAATTTTGGTCCAGTTCCCTACCGACATGAAATATCCGACACAGCGATTCGCTGTCAAGGCAACGGTTGCTTGAGTGATGTTTTTTGATTTGTAAACGTATTCAATGATGGTATCCTATTCCATCCTCAATTGGAACATTCAACCGGTTTGGAAGTCTATCTAGTAGTTGATGTGGTGCTATTGGATTTGGGAAGAGATTCCACCAGGGTGGTTCACCTGGGCGTCCATGACGGCGCTCATACGGACCTAACATCTCCACAAGTTCTCTACGTACCCCTTGAACAGGGGCGTATACCCGTTCGAAAACTTCGAAATCACCACCTCCCTGATCTTCCCTTCTACGGAAACCTGTCAATCTTGCTAACCCTCTCACAAGGTCTAACTCATCCACATCACGCACTACCCAAGCCACCATTGTACCATCAATAGTTACTGCATTTGGAGTTTCACGTGGGATTCGCAGAATACCACCTATTGGAATATTTATCATGACTCGAAAGGCGGCTGGGAAAATGTTTAGCCAGCGACCACGATGACGACCTCTGCCAAACCTGTAATCACGTCGCTGAATTTCTAGCCATCTAGGATCATCAAGATGTGGTTGTATTCTATCACCCCCTTGAGGCTCATCCCTCAATCCATTATCAGAAATGAATTTCGCAAGGGGCTCTAACTTCTCAGCTGATGTCAAATCATCCATCAATGTAAGAATTACACTTGCAATCACATCACCAACAGGTAATTGTTTGAAACTTCCATTTTCATGGATGCAAATTGGCATACACCTTCCTTTCTCAAGATTATCCAAACTATCTGACCCAGTTACTGTAAATCTAGCACCATGTGCACCTGGACCAGGGCCAACCGCGTAAAATAACCCAGATGTGCCTTCAATTTTAATGTGAAATTCACCTTCGCTTGAGACTGTGATTCTTTTATCAGATTCACAAATACCTCTCAGTAATAATAAAGCTCGACATTCTGGTTCTGCAGGCATTAACTCTCCCTCATTTTCATGCCAGCACCACTGTAATGCCCTGAGATGTTGATGCTCATCTGAGGAAGGAGGGGATAGAGCCCAACTTGTCAAAAGCGACCAAAGTCGTGGCCAAGGGGGGATTTGTGACCATATCCACTTGCCACTTTTGATAGTCCTAATTTGGAGTTTTCCTTGATGAATGCGAAGTGAAGGTCCAGCCCATTTACGCATAGTAGCGAATGGCGTGCCACCATCCATTACTTCGCGCCACCTCTTGACCCACAATTGATTATTTGATTGAAGCAAATCCCAATCAATTTCGCTCCAATCACCTTCCATACCACGAATTTCGTTAATCATGTGACCAAAACCACCCGCTAAACCATATTCCATCGGGTCACCAAAAGCACGGGCAGCTAATCGGTTCATACCAGCATTCCAACGTAAAAAGAGGTCTGCACCCTCAAATAAAGCACGGCCAGGGGGATGTTCTCGGCGCAATATAATGCGTTGCATCCTATTCATTTGACGGTTTTGATAATTACCCCGCACATTGTGTCTATCAACACGTCTATTCGTAACAATTAGGAGAGTTGTGAGTAGTAACTTCCAATCACAATTCTCAAATCGCTCACGTTCTTTTGGATTACCAGTCAATGCTCTGAGTAGATGATTAAATGGTACACTTCCGGGTAAAGTCCCCCCGTCAATGGCCCAAATATCAGAGATCATGGAGAGGTGACTTCCATCTGGAAGTGGTATTCCTTTCTGCAACATTTTCTCCCCATCATCATCACGGTTTGGGATGCATAGACTATTGCGTAATTTTTTGAGTTGGCGTTCTCTTTTCTCATCCGTTACAAACCATGGATCATTTCCATCCTGAGTTTCTTGACTGGTTGTGAAAGCCCAATCACTTTCACCATTATCAAATTCCTCAAGTATTGCCCGCCAACGGGGCCTGGCTGTTCTACGACGATTCGGGGATAGGACCGCATTGATGGATTGTCTCGCTGCTAGAGACGGCCTTCCCTCAAAACCAGCACCAACTAGGAGTGGCGCGAACTGAGCACACCGATTGCACCAGCCAATATTTTCTGAACTCAAATTATCTGCACAAGTAATACATTTATCCATCTCAAATTCACCGAAGGCAATCCCCTTCGCAATTGAAATGTTAGTTACCCTTTTTCAAGGATGCAACCGAATTCAGAGAAACATGTTCAAGGTCGACATCGAATACAATGGAGTTCGCCTCTGGCATCGGCTTCAAATTTCCAAATATCTTCTTCACTTGTGGTCTGTTCTTCTTCTAGTGGCTCGTTTTCAGGACCATGATTCACAGATATCAAGAATTCGCCATCTGATTCCAGCCAAGAATTGAATATACGATTTTGTTCTTCTGATTCCTGCTCAAATTCGGGATACGTTTCATCACCAATATCAAATACCTCATCATCCCATTCATCGTCCCACTCATCATCATCATCAACATGGAAACCATGAGGATGATTTTTTGACATAGCAGACCATTCTTTGGCACTTTTTCCAGTGGTGTTTTCGAACCAAGTTCGGTGTAGCATGAGTAGGGTTGTGACTTTTCCGGAACTTACTAAGTCATTACGAAGAGTTAGTAGATAAGCTGCTAATTTGTCAGCAAGTGGATATTCTTCCATCGTATTCTCATTTATCTGGATGCATATTTTGATAGGTTTATTCCATGACTTCGCTGCTTTCTTATTACGAAAACCGTGTACTTCAATTGCTGAATCTGATGTGATTCTTAAAGGACGGACTGAGTACCAGAGAGAAGAGGTTCCCTCAACGATGAATCCATCATTTTTTGACAACAAAACCGATTCACCCAAAGATTCGTATGTCTGTGCAAGTAAGGCAAGAGCTCTAAATTCTGGTTTTGGACCGATTGAAGTAGAATCATCATCACAATCTATTGCCCATTGAATTGCCCTCAAGTAGTTATTATGCTCAGTAGTTGGGTGATAAAGTGACCAAACGAGCAAATGACGCCATACATCCATATTTTGAGGCAATTGTTTGAGTGAGTAACCATGTTGCCCGCGAACAACTAGGTGTAATCGCTGTTTGTAAACTACTAATGATGGGCCTTGGATAGTATTTCGAGCATACACCTCACCCGAATCAAGAATTTTTCTCCAACTAGTAGCGATGCCACCGAGATGGCGCTCAGCTTTGAGCCACATTTTTGGTAAATCCTTTGAATTAGGTTGACAAAAAAGCCTCATGATATTATTGTCAACTAAAGATGCGGCGTAGCGGATGAATGGATGGCTTCTTCCTAATCTTCCATATGGTGGGTCAAAAATGAACATTGTTTCATCAATCCCCTCCTCAAAAAGAGGGGGGAGGCATTCTGAAAAACCACTCTGAAACCATGCATGAGTTGCTATTTCACTGTTGATGAGACATTGAGTTGAAACATTGAGAAGTTGGGTCAACTCAAACCAATCAGAGAATGCTGTAGTGGATCCCCCAGATTTGATGAAAAGTTCAGAGAGGTCAGCAAGTGGTTCTTGACACCATTTGTGTTTACGTTCTCCAAAAATATCTCCCTGTGTTCTTACCAACATTTCCTTTCCACCGGGAAGAGGTAATTTTTCGAAGGAAATATTCTCAGTATTTGATTTCAATTCAGAGTAATATTGTTTCCATTTTGAGAGTCTCGAGCGAGAAAGTTTGAGCGGTTTCTTACTAGATTTCAAGGCTGGTACATCAGCAATGCTTGGTCCCGCTGAAATCAGCGCCTCCCAAACTGCAGTATCATCAGTTCTATCAACGCCTTCTAATGCACCTCGCACAGTTGCAATTGCTGCCTTATCAGGACGGAATTTACGGTCCACTTTACAGACATGAGAAAGTACCATTTCACAGCGTTCGCAAATCAAATGTTCCAACACGTTGGTATCGGAAAATTCGACCTCATTTGAACAGTATGGGCAGTGCATTATACATTGAGCACATATGACCCTATATCAATGAATGATTA
>DTUF01000010.1 GCA_012964335.1 Candidatus Poseidoniales archaeon
TCGATTGAATTACTAAATAATGGAACTATGGTTGACTATCTCTACTCATCCGGGGCACCAACGATTCGTATGTTGCCACTTGGTACAACCGAGTACACAAGAGAAAACCCAGCCAATATAAGTTGGACACAAGCAAGCCCCACCTCTAATCGTGAGACTATGTATCAATTAGAGTATTCATGGGGAAGAGGGCTGTGGTTGCCAATTGGTGGTTTGACTAATTCTACCAGTAAGATTCTCGACTTTGGTACCTTACCTGGATCCGCAATGCAAGGAGCAGACAGTAAATTCCGCGTTCGAGCAACCAACGGATTCGACACATATTATTCTGAATCTACATCATTTAGCCTTCCAAATCAAGCACCAAAACTCAAACTTGAGACTTCAGGTGCCCTCGGGCTTCAAAGCAGATGGGCTGAAATTGGTGGTACCAATACACCCATTACCATTACTCAAGGTGAATCTTTCAGCATAAAATCGAAAGTGTCTGATGATGATTGGCAACCTGTAAATGAGAATGGTTTTAGCTCGGTGTTGAAACGCAATGGAGAAACCGTTTGGGCAGATGGAGGCAATAATAATTGGAGAGCCCCAAACCGTGTTGTATCATGGCCAGGTGAATCGAGCTGTGTCGCCGGCACGGAGCCAACCCTCCAACGCCATCTCCTAAACTGTGTCTTCACCTTTCCCAATCAGGACATCCTTCCCGGAGAGATGACGCCCGGCGCTTATGTGTTCGAGATGACCTACGTGGACGCGGGTGGAGCCTCGGTCACTGAAACCGTCTCATTCAACATTATCGACCCAGGTCATATTACTAAGGGCGTGCTTGATGAGTACAGGAGAAATTTGGTAACAACCGACTCAGATGTGGACCTCAGCATGGACGAACTTCGTTACTATGTCGAGTTGGAACGAGCCGCTCGCGGCGATAAAGATGCTTTGTCCGATGCTGAAATTGACAAGTTACGGGAATTCTACGGCATCTCAAATTCACGCGCCTCAGAACTAAACATTTGAGTACCTTCAAAATGCAAAGAATAGAGGAATTGTGTGAGTGAATTTAGCCTAATCGCTGAGCGCGGGCCAATTTAATGCGATAAGTTGTCAAAGACTTTCACACTTGGGTGGTTAAATAGAGAGGGCCGGGCGGGTCAACTCGGAGATGAGGTAGTTGGACGTCAGTTTTTTCGACCTTGGCATTGACCCTGCCTTAGTCCATACCCTTGAGCAACAAGGTATAACTGAACCTTTTGAGGTTCAACGCGAAGCGATCCCAGATGCTATGCTTGGTCACGATATTTGTTGTCGCGCTCCAACCGGCTCTGGAAAGACCCTCGCTTTCGGATTACCGTTAGTTTCACGCACTGAGGTAGCGAAAATTGAGTTACCTACCGCATTAATTCTCACTCCAACACGTGAACTCGCAGAGCAGATTGCCAAGGTAATGAAACCACTTGCAGAGGCTTTCGACCTTGATGTCCTATCGGTGTATGGAGGAATCCCCTACAAAGTCCAACGCCGGGCCCTCTCAAGTGGAGTGGATATTTTAGTCGCTTGTCCTGGTCGATTGATTGACCTTCTTGAACACGATGCGCTAAGCCTTGAGCACACCCAAACCGTGGTGATAGATGAGGCCGACCGTATGGCCGACATGGGATTCATGGAGCCGGTTTGCAAAATTCTTGACCAGTGCGCTAAAGACCGACAAACCATTCTCTTTAGTGCAACTTTGGATGATGAAGTAGCAGACTTGGTTGAGAAGTATCAGAACAACCCCGTAACCATAGAGGTAGGACCTAAAGAAGTGAGCATGGAAAGCATGAAACACTTTTTCTGGTTGATGAGGAGTGAGATGAAATCAAATATCACTGCAGAAGCAATTCGCAAGTGTGGTCGCACTATCGTATTCTGTAGAACCCGTTTAGGGGTTGAAAGGGTTGGCTCCGAACTTGAGGACGAAGGGGTTGGGGTCGCAACCCTACATGGCGGTATGGACCAGCGTCAGCGAAATCGGGCTATGCGGGATTTCGTTGGCGGAGAATGTTTGGCTCTGATTGCAACTGATGTTGCAGCGCGTGGAATTGATGTTGAAGGAATCAACTGTGTTGTTCACTATGACCCTTCGGAGAACGGCAAGGCATACAAGCACCGTAGCGGAAGGACTGCACGGGCTGGAGCAACTGGAACAGTCATCAGTATTGTTCAACACCCACAGAAAAAATTGTGCAGCCGGATTCAAAGAGAGGCTGGAATCAAAATTGCTTTCAGACCACCAGACTTCAAAGAGTTACCATATTACGAAGTAAAACATGTACCTGCACCACGTAAGAAAAGTGACTCGGGCAGAGGCGGACGAAATAGAGGCAACCGACCTTACAATAGAAAATATGGGAATCAAAACCGCAACTATCGCGGCCGAAATTCCCGTGGCGGCGGTGGCGGACGGAGTGGCGCCGGAAAACCACCAGCCAAGAAAGATGGTGGAGCCCGACATGACCGCAACCCTCACGGTGGCGGAAATAAAGGAAGTAAAGCTGGTCGCAAGGGTCGGGGCGGACGGAGCAATTATTCCCGTCGGCATCGAAACTAAATGATTTACCAAGTAATTTTCAGGCTTCCCTGTATTACCAAACTGTTGTGATTCGCTTTCTAGTAAAGTGTTGTCAGACATCAATTGAAATATGGAAGACTCCGCCGAGCGGTTTGACGATTATTATGAGTGATACAGAAGTGAGTATGGAGAGCAGATTAATTTGTGAGTTGATTGGCACTTTTGCCTTGACATTCATTGGTGCCGGTTCAATTATGATGGGCGGGGACCTTACAACAGTCGCTTTAGCCCATGGAGTGGTTCTAGCAATTGTAGTGACCGCAACAATGAACATTTCAGGTGGTCACATCAATCCAGCGGTCACAATCTCAATGATGGTGGTCAAAAAAATCGATAACGATACTGGATTGAAATACATCGGAGCACAACTTTTGGGAGCAAGTATCGCAGGCTTCATTCTATCTCAACTACTTGATGGAACCAGTATGGTTGCCGTTGGTCACGGAATGGGAACTCCTGCACCAAACGCAGGAATTGATCTGATGGGCGTAGTTGCGGTAGAAGCCGTACTCACCTTCTTACTGCTGTTTGCAATTTGGGGTACTGCAGTTGACCCTCGGGCCCCAGCAATAGGTGGTTGGGGAATCGGAATGATGGTTGCTGTAGACATTATGATGGGTGGAGGAATTACCGGAGCGGCAATGAACCCAGCACGATGGATGGGGACCTGGATATTCACCGATATGGCAGATATGTCTCATCTATTGATGTACTGGGCTGGCCCACTGATTGGCGCCTTGTCATGTTCATTATTGTACAACAATTTCATTATGGCGCCTGAGGATGAAGATGCAAAACTCAGAGACCACGATGCCTGAGAAAAACTAATCTCAGATTGCTCAGGCTGAAAGGAACGCCACTATCTCAGCGTAGTCTGGTTCTTCCGCAGGAGAGTCGGCAATCCACTTCCAAGAAACGTCACCATTCTCATCAACAATGAAAACTGCTCTTTGTGCTGAAGTGTATCCAGTCATTCCAGCAAAGTCATCCAATGCTACTCCGTATGCACGAACAGTTGAACGGGAATAATCTGAAAGTAACGGGAAGGTGATTCCATTAGCTTCGGCAAAGGCGTTGTTTGAGAATGGTGAATCAACACTAATTCCCAATACTGTTGCATTACAATCATTCAATGATTGAAGGGTATCTTCAAACACACACATCTCGGTTTTGCAAACCCCAGTGAATGCTGCTGGAAAGAAAGCTAGGACAACATTCTGACCTTTGTGTTCTCCTCCTGTTACAACATTACGACTTCCATCATGAAGTTCAAAATCAGGTGCGTTATCTCCTATGTCTACCATTTTTACCACCATGTCCTCAATGCTATTCGTTATCAATTTTCGCAAGGTTCAAAAAATCATTTTTTGAGTACCCCTACATGATTAACAATAATCTGTATTATAGCAGTAATAGTGACAAAAAGTAAGGAAAAATAAATATTTTCTCAAAACCTAAGAAGGGTAATGGTGAAATGGGACGGGTTACACCTACTGATTGATGGGCGAGATGAAGATGGCAAGCGGACTGCTCATGGCAGTGCTATTTTTGATGGCCATTCCCGCTACAATGGCTGATGTTGGTGATGCGACAATTATGCAAGAAACCGGTGAGCAACCAAGTCACGAGAACAACACATTCTATCTCTGGGGTCAAAGTTCTGGAACTCCATGCTGGGGTCACTTCAATAACACAGATGATGGTAGTGCAAATGATGGCTATGCTGAGACTACCCAAGCAAACGGCAAGATGGAAGTTGAGTGGACCTGTAGAATGGATCCACAATTGAAGGATGATTTCGCCCTAGAAGTTGATGCTCAAATCCAAATTCATCTAATGATTGATGTAAGTGGTAATTGGGAAAATGGTCAAAATAATTGCAATAGCGATTGTGAAAACCTCAACATCTCACTGATGAAAGGTGGCTTGGAAGTTGCCAAATATGAATACACCGCGATGAGTCAAGGAGAAAATGAAATTGCTATCACCTTCCCAGTAAATGAGACTCTGGAAGTTTGGGATGATGCTACCGATAACCCTGCCCTTAGAGTCAGGATGGTAATCTATGCTTCATCCGGCCTTGAGTGTATCTTTTTCAATTGCGACGCAGAATTCAGAATGTACTTCTCAGGCCAAGAAGAGGCTCAATACAACGGAACTGTGACTTTCCCCATTCTCAACGAAACTGCTGCTGAAGATATCCTCGGCACTGGAGATGAAGGTGGCTCAGATGAAGATAAGGGGATGCCTGGATTCGGCATATTTGCTGCTGC
Source organism: Candidatus Poseidoniales archaeon (assembly GCA_012964335.1). Classification (GTDB taxonomy): domain Archaea; phylum Thermoplasmatota; class Poseidoniia; order Poseidoniales; family Thalassarchaeaceae; genus MGIIb-Q1. Next base: position 4,888 of record DTUF01000010.1, read on the forward strand.
TAGCGCAATTGGAATCGCTGCTATCGCCATTCGCAAACAGGAATAAGTGCCTCATACTCTTCCGAGAATCATGCGAACCATTGTTTTAGCACTAATTTTGATGATTATATCACCTGCTTTTGCCGGTTGTGTTTCCGAAGTGGATGAAAACCATCCATTTTCAGGAGAATGGACTGCGATAGGTGGAACTCTTATGCTGTTCATGGAAGTTGATGGAGTCTGTAGTACTGAATGGAATATTATCAATGACACTGCTGAAAACGTGAATGATTGCATGGCTGTGAGTGGAATAAAAACAGTATCTACTTTTAATTATTCATTCGTTGGTGATGTTTTATTCATGCAAACAACAAGTATCCTTATCGAAGACTCCGATGGTAACACTACTACTACCGATATGTCTGATATCACAATGTGCGCCGCATATGTACCTAGAGATATGGCACCTGACGAAAGTAGTTGGATCTCAGAAGTTAATGCTGTTTCATGGCCTAGTTACTGCACTGAAATATTGGGTATTTCAAGTTGATGAAATAACATTTCACATCGATGAAATCGTTTGACTGATTTCTTCTGCACTTATCCCACACTTTGCTTCTGCACCATCTGAAAGTCGCTTAATTGTGACGTCTCCTGACTCCAAATCCCTCGGACCTACCACCATCACATAAGTCGCTCCAGAAGCATCAGCCCACGCTAGTGACCTACCTGTCTTTCGTGAACGCAACTCTAGGGTTACGGGTTGTCCTGCAGCGCGTAACTCTCCAACTAATGGAAGAACCTCAGAATTATCAACTTTGAAAGGAATGACCGCCAATACACCCGGACCTGAGTTTTCACCTGGAACTACTTCGGCAGACCCTTCTTTTTGAGCCTGAACCTCTAACGCTAGAAGCACCCTGTCAAAGCCCATTCCAAAACCACAACACGGGTCAAGTTCGTCCAAATCGAAGAGGTGGAAGAGGCGATACGAACCGCCTCCACACACTTGTCCTTCTCCACCTAAGGAATCGACTAGTACCTCGAAAACCATGCCTGTGTAGTAGTCTAAACCGCGTGCGACAGTTAGGTCCACGACTAATGAAGGAGGATTCGCACCAAGCGCACTTAGAGCGCTCAACATTTCCTCTAACTGGTCCAGTGCTTCTGACTCAACACCCATGCTTGAGATAATTTTGCGGGCACCAACCAAAGTTTCTGCCCCGCCGTTAAGTTGTGAAAGCGTCCGCAAGTTTTTCACTGAATCCCCATCTATTCCTGATGCTGCAAGTCCTTCAAAATCTCCTTTGTCAAGCAGGCGCATTGCAGCTGACTTTGCATCACCACTCAAACCAAGGTTGTTGAGAATATCATTTAGGATTCCAACATGTCCGATTTTCAATTGCCAATCTTTGAGGCCGGTTGCTGTCAGGATTGCACAGGCAAAAGCAACTACTTCTGCCTCTGTAAGTGGTCCTGGTGCACCTATTACTTCACAACCATACTGCCAAAACTCGCGGTAACGGCCTCGCTTTGATTCCTCATATCGATAACACGAGCCGAAGTAAGAATATCTAGCTGGTTTTGGGATCTGACCACGTTTCTCAGCAATCATTCGCATTACTGGCGCTGTCAATTCAGGTCTAAGAGTCAAATCTCTGTCACTTCTATCTTTGAATGCGTATAATTGCTCAATGATTCCGTCTCCAGACTTAGCAGTAAACAATTCAAGACGCTCAAAAGTAGGTGTTGCAACACGCTGAAAACCATAGCATGATGCTACTTCTTCACATATTTTTTCGAACGCTAAGCGTCGTCCCATCTCCGCGGGACCGAAATCGCGCGTACCACGCGCTCGCTCGAACATAATGCGAGCCGCACGCCCATTATTCTTCAATTACGCCCTCGTTATGAGCAATAAAAGAGTCATTCTTCCTCAAGAGCACTAAGTAGCGATTTGTCCAATTCCGGAGGAAATGCTAGCCAACGGAGAAAAGCGAAGTTAACAAATCCAAACAGAACCGTGTTTATTGCCCAAGCATAGCGATGGTAAATCAGTAATTCTTCAACTAAAATATGGAAAGAAATTGTAGACAACACTAGAATTGTCGAGTAAATCGAGGCTGCCCACTTAAGGCTCTGCAGATAATTCGCTGCTGAACCAAATGTAAATCGATAATGAGTGTAGTGACATTCAATCTGACCTATCAGTATACACGCAGCCCAGGCTGCTTGAGGTCGATAATTGTCAGAGAGGTTTATCCAGTAGAATAATTCGTAGATAATGAAGGCAAAAATTGAATTGAATATACCAACAATATTGAATTTTACATATTCATTAATCATCTTCTTAGGTGTCCATTTTACTGCCACCATTCTATCATTTAAGTTACCCATTCTGACTTTCATTTTCCGGCCTGGAGCGATTGCAATTTTTACTGCACCAGAACCAATTTTTTTAGCACCGACTCCTGCTTTCTTTGCACCAGCGCCAGTTTTTGAGACTATTTTCTTAGCATTTTCACGAGTCAGGCGGCGCTGTTTACCCACAAAATTCACTCCCACTCAGGCCACTCTATGTAGTCGACAATTTCCTCAGAGGTGGCTTTTGGCTTGACTTCTTCGGGAAGAGAAATTGAAACTTTTAGTAATACTGGACCTTCATCCTCGAGAATATCTGATACCGATTCTTCTGCTTTGATGTCTGGGACTTCAACTGATTGTGGAATCTGCTCAAGTAAAGCAATCTCTTCCTCACTGCGTTGAACCTCATTGACTCCACGAATTGGACCTTCAGAGGTCACCTCACCCTCACTAGGTTTTGACCCCTCAAGACTTGAAAGTGCGTATGACATTGCTGCACTGCTTGGTGACATCGCCTCAATTTTCTTTCTCTCCTGTAGCTGAACCATAGATTGTTGTCGCTCGTGATCACGAACTTTTACCTCTTCACGTGCAAACGCTTCTCTTGTCTCGCGCTCTTGTAATCTACGTTCTTGCTCCGCTTTTGCCTCTCTTGTTGGTCGGTCCCAGCGGCGCCAAAAATGGTAGCAAAGAGGGATGGCAACTAGGGCACCTAAGATGGCCCACACCGTCACCTCATTCAACTGCATAGCCTGTCGAATCAAGTCATGTTCTTGAATCAGCCGTCCACTTGGTCAATACGCGAGCAATGTGTGGTGGTACGTCTGTAGCAAGAAGACCAGGGCCAAACTCAAGAGCAGTTTGTACCCCTGACTCACGCATTACAGCACAAGCCAACCGAGCAGCCGGCCACGGATTCATCCCCTGAGCAAGTAAGCCAGCGATCATCCCAGCAAGAAGGTCACCCGTTCCTCCAGTAGCCATTCTTGGATGACCTCCTGAACACTCACAATAGCGGCCATCAAGGCCAGTTAATTGGTCAACCGGCCCAGTCCGCACGATAACTCGGTCCTCCCCCGAAACACCCACCTCAGAGAGCGTATCTTCCGGTTTTGTATCCCACAACCACATCCTCAATTCACGTGCGTGGGGTGTCGCAACTCCACGCAAATTTTTTGGCCATTTACCTTCATCTAAAGCATAAATCGCATCAGCATCAATTACTGTCGGGATTTTTAATTCTGCAAATTTTTCTATTAGTTCCCTAGTTGCGTCTATGGTTTCTTGCTTACGTCCTAGCCCAGGCCCTATCAATACTGCATCAAACGATTCTTCTGATATTATTTTGGTTAAATCCTCTGTTCCTCTCTCACCAAGAATATTCTCGTCAAGTATTTGTTTTGAAATCAGATGGTCGGGCCAAGTTGCTTGGCTAACAGCAAATCTTGGCATTGCAACATGGACCAAGTCACAACCAGTTCTTGCCGCAGCCCTACCTGATAGAATTGGTGCACCATGGTATGGCCCTCCACCAATAATCAATAATTTACCACGCTGACCTTTGTGGGCGCTAGCAACCAACGGAGGATAGCGTAAAGCATCACCCGGCCCACAATCTGTAGTTCCCGCGGGAAATGGAAGTGGTGCAACAGTGACCTCACCAACATCTTGTGATTCCATCCCCTGTTTCTCAGCATGGAAAGTCAGGGTTTCATCAGCCGCCAAGAAAATTTCTGACCCCAAACCAGATGGAATATCACAGGCAAGAATCAGTGGTGGATTGTTGGGCTTCACCCATTCAATTATCTCACTAATCACTCCACGAGGAGCACCATCAAGGCCAACTCCTAGGAGGCAGTCAACTAGTAATTCGGGAGAATTGAACTTAATTTCTTTTGACCAAATTTCGACATTTACACCTGCATCCTTGCATGATTTCCGAAACGAAGTAGACGCATCACTTTTTTGAGAATCATGACTGGCAATTACCCGAACTTGTCCATCCATCTCAGCTAATTGTAGCGCTGCGGCAAAGCCATCACCACCATTATTCCCGGGACCACACAAAATCAGTATCTCGCCCTTGGGAACCATTTCAGCAGCCTTGCGGGCCAGTGCTTTTCCGGCAGCACCCATCAAAGTTGAAACTTTAGCGCCAAGTGCTTCGGCGTTGGCGTCAAAGACCGCTACCTCACGCCAATCTAGCAACCAACTCACAGGTTCACCGAATTCCACTCAAACAGTGATGTGACTTGAATGCACCCACTCAAGCGAGTTCGGCATCCATGACTTCGCCATAGACATCTTCCCAACCTTCAGGAACCTCACCAACCTCAACAATTTGGGGGTCATCTCCACCAGGCAAAGTCTCAATTGATGCTTCGGCACCTTCTGGAACATTACGGAATAGTGGAGCATCTCGCATTTCCCAATTGCTTCTATCAAACAATCCTGTAATCCAATGCCCTTCACCGAGATAAACAGGTCTACGAGTCAATACATAGTCATTGAAACCGATGAATAGCGCTGCTACCACCCCCCAGAAGAGAAGGATGATTCCAGCCCCATGTGGATTAGAAGGATTAAACGCAGAATACCACGGGTCAAACGAGGAAATTAGGTCTCCGAAGTATGACACAATGAGAACCGTGAAGAGAATAGGGAAGGCGAAATACATGATGAAATCCCAAGCTCTTGGAACCCATAAATCATTGTCACCTGTGTTGATGAAATCGTCTCTGAATCCGGACATTCCATACTTGAAGAATGAAGCCAACCCACCCTCAATTTCGCCATCTTCTATCATACCACGCCACTTGATGTAGCCATACTTCCAGATACTAAAAGCAATGAATAGCCCGCTAAACATTAGACCGTAACCCCAAATGTGGTCTTGCACTTCAAGGAATTCAGGGAAGGCAACTCCTTCTGCATCCATTTTTATCCAGACAAAAGTGCTTGGAAGTCCAAGAAGGAAAATTGCTGCGGCGGTAAATCCTACTGCCTTGTTGCGTTCAATTCCGTGGTCAACGAAGTTACGTACACAAAGTTCGACTGTTGAAATCATTGAGGTAAGTGCTGCGAAAGATAGACCGAGGAAAAATGCCGTCATCATCAGCCATCTACCACCAGCACCACCAGGGGCTTGGGCGAAAACTTCTGGTAACGCCAAGAAGGTGATTGCGCTACTACCACCAGTCACTACTGCAAGTGGGTCAGGTGATGCTGCGAAAATCGCTGAAAGAACTGCCAACCCAGCAATGATTGAGATGCTGTTGTTAGCCAATCCCATTGTTGCAGCATTTAGGACGGTATCCTCATCCTTGCGCATGTAAACCGCGTAGGTTATTGCCATACCCATTCCTGCAGAACAAGACCAAGCAGATTGAGAAAGACCGTTTATCCACGTCTCAGGTTCAGCTAGAAGGTCCCACTGTACAGTAAACATGAATGTGGCTCCGTCAAGAGAACCATCTGAAAAGTCCATCCACAAAGCCAATGCAAGAGTTGTGAAGAGCATCACGAAAAGCGAACACATCATCCAGATGTTAACCGATTCAATCGCTTTTGCACCCTTCCAAATTGCCATTATCGTAATTGCAATGACTATGAATTGGAACATTATGACTTGACTTGGGTCATTAAGAAAAGCATTCCAAACATCAGTCGTGTCAACATTTTCTAATCCATTGGTTGCTCCAAGAGTGAAATATTTGACACACCAACCGGCTACAACTGCGTAGTAAAATCCGATAGCGGTTGAAATCCAAGCTGTCCATAATCCCATCCAAGCAAACTTACGGCCAACAAAAATTCGGAATGCACCAACTGTTCCAGTTCTAGCGCGCTTTCCAATTGCGAATTCAGCGATTACCAGAGGAATAGACCAAATGAATAGAAAAAATAGCCAGGGAATCAAGAAAGTCCCGCCACCATTCGCACCGACCATTCTTGGGAAACGCCAAATGTTTCCAGTGCCAATCGCCGCCCCAATTGCGGCAAAAATCAAGCCTACGCGACTGCCAAACTGATCACTACCTTTAGCCATGAGAATCACCTCAGTTTTGTGCCTCTTTCTTACCAAGTTGAGGCTTGTCTTTACCGCTGTCCATCATGATTTTCAAGGCCACACCAAGACCACCCCAAACTGCACCGACTACTATGAAAAAGAGTAAGAAGGCACCAATAATATTACCAAATGGAGCACGATATGGGAATGCTGCGGCATAGTATTGTCCTGACGCTGGATATTCAAATGGATAGGTTCCTGATTGAGTACCTAGCATTCCCTTGTAATGCAGTTCCCCTGACAAGTCGTCAGGCACATCAATGTGAGACACAATGAGAGTGCCGTTAGCGCCATTGTTCAATAAACAGGTCTCGTTGTCAACCTCAACAAACTCTGAATCTTGCCAAGATTGTTCAATCCATTCTTTTGGCCCATAATCCGATTGGACTCGAGTTGGGGTCACGATTCTCCAACGCACGTGGCTAGAATTGACATCGTTTGACCATGGGAACACATCTGAAACACACATATTGATTGGAATCGGCCCAGACTCTGGAATCGTCATGTTTTCTGGTGATGTAATCCATTGCGCTCGCTGAGCGTTCTCAATTCCGATTTGAGCACGCTCTACCGGATTATCTGCCATCTCCATCATGTAAAATGGAACTCCGAGATTTCGAACAGCAATGTGCTTGATATCCTCTGGCTTTTGATGGAAAGCGGTACCGATTTCAATAGTGTAGCAGAAAGAGCGATGAACGCCATAATGCCAATCACAGAAATCCCCAGTAGTCGGATAAAGGTCGCTTGACTGCATATTTTGGTATTGAGTCATCTCAGCCATCATAGCACCGTGATAAATCAATTCAGCCTCATCCGGCGCTGAACATCCGGTACAATGTCCCCATGGATACAATACCAATTCAGAGTAGGAATGCCAAGTCAAAGTCGCTTTGAAATCTGATGCACCATCACCATCATCGTCGTTCATCTCAGTAATATCTTGGATGAAGAGAGTTTCAGGCTCAGAATTTCCGCCATCCCAATCCTCGTCAATTTGTTGGTCAGCATCATCGTCCTTACCATCCACGTGGTCCTCATTGATTTTACCATCACCATCATTATCTACAGTATCAAAAGGACCTGTGTAAACATCGTTATTGGACACCCCAGCCCGCTCATCTTCAGATGGTGTACAAGTACCGGGAATTAGAGGTAAAGTAGCACCCAAAGGCCAGCCCCATTCAAACTGGTAGTTGCGGTTTAGGTCAACCCCATCGCAATCCTCATCCACATCTTCGGAAACATCAGGAAGAGGTGTTACACCAGTGAGCGTGTTATCTCGCAGGTTCTTTCTCCACCCCCCACCAGAGCAACTCTCCCAAGCAGGGTCAGGACAGAACACTTCACGGTCGTAGCGGTTACCGTCAACATTCAGCATTGGAATAAGATAGATTTCGCGGGTGTCAACTAAATCAGTAATCCAAGCCTCATCAAAATCCTCGTCTACTCCGAGGTCACCAGGACCACAGAGGATACCATCCCCATTGAAGTCCTGATTGGAGGCATTTAGACGCAAGCAGTCCCCGTCGTCGTCAAGCACGCCATCGCCGTCAGCATCTCCCCAAGGGTCTTCGTCGTATAGGCCGTCACCGTCATTGTCAATTCCGTCCATGCCGTAATAATACGCTATTGTTTCAAGGAACAACATTGGTACTTCGTAAGACATCCATTCCCTTGCATGATGGTTTCCTACCAACATTACATCGGGTCGGTCAGCATAGTTTCCACAGTCACCGACAAAGTCGTTACATTCGCCACCCTGTACTCCATGCTCACCTCCGGTTATCTTCACCCATGGGCTAGCATGTCGGTAATACGACCCTTCGTAGGATACTGAGTTCATGTCAATACCTCGGTCGTTGATTCCACCAGGCATTCCTTCGTGGAATTCCATGATGTCTGAATTTGCGTTTGCTAGTTGTAGCATTCTTGCTTTCATGGTGAAATAATCATGATATTCATTGAATTGAAGTTTATCGTTCCCATACCATGGAAAATTTTGGTAGATATAATCGTCTGACCAGATATCTTCGGGTAATTCACCAACCGGTTCCTCTTCCTGAGCCATTGCTCCGAGGCTCCCGGTCAGTGCTAACGAGTTGAGTAAAAGGAGAGTGATGAGTATTGCCTTAGCGTTGCGCATCGTTGACACCATAGGTGTCCAACCTGCTTTCACTCTTGAAGCAACCGCCACTATGTGATGATAATAATTGGAGGTTCTAGCACTATTCAAAATGCAAATATCGATATAATCTCAATCGTTGACTTTTCAAATGATGGACGTCCGGCACACTTCATGGATGCTTTTATCCAACTAGTACCCGGCTGGGATAATCTTGTATTTGGTGTACAAACAGGAGTATTTGCTGCTCTATTGGGAATTTTCATCGTAGGAATGATTGCTCGGCAGTTGACGATCTACATTCTGCCACATATACTGGCACGATGGACCAAGGATGTAGACAATATCAACGAGTTTGAACTTAGCGCCCGCTCACCGTTCGGAGCATCTGCGGCAGGATTAGTGTGGTGGAAATTAGTTGAATTCTTAGCAGCTGAAGCGGCTGAACCCGGTTCTGTTATCTCTCTACCATCTACTTACGAATATTGGCTAACTGCAATTGGCGAGACGACTTTCATGGTTGGCGCAATGCTCGGTCTGATGTATATGGTTGAATTAATTCAATTACTTGTCCTTTGGTGGGATGATGATGGTGTTCTTGATGGAACTGAGAAAACTCTCATCTCCGCAGTTGAAAGCATATTGCGCTTTGTCATTCTAATGTTCGGTGTTCTTGCAATTGCTAGTGCCTTTAATTTCAATTTAACCACAATTGTAGCCGGACTTGGTGTCGGTGGATTAGCAATTGCTTTTGCCGCGAAAGACACTATTGGTAACCTGTTTGGAGCTGTTACCCTTCTACTTGACCGCCCATTCAAAATGGGTGACTGGATTAAAGTTGGAAATCTTGAAGGCGAAGTGATTGAGGTGGGAATCCGAACCACCCTCATCCGTACTAGCGCTGATACAGTAGTTACTCTACCAAACGCATCTCTTGTTCACAAGAACATTGAGAACTTCGGCAAGCGCAGATGGCGTAGATACCAACCGACTCTGTACCTTGACCTTGCAAGTGACTCAAAGGCTGTAGAAGCATTCTGCCGCGGAATTGAAGACCTCATCCGCAAGAATCCAAAAACCCAGAAAGAAGATGATTCCTACGCACACGTGTCAGCGATTTCTAAGGATTCAATTGAAATTGGAATCAATCTGTACTGGAATGTCAGCGGTGGTGTTGAAGAAAAACAAGAAAGAGAGAAAATCTTGCTTGATATCATCGGCTTAACTGAGGGACTAGATCTAACTTTCTTTGAACCACGTATCCGTCGCACCGGAGAGTGAAAGATTGCCAAAAATGGTCTTGCTCCGCCACGGACAATCGGTTTGGAACGCGGCCAACAAATTCACCGGTTGGACTGATGTTGACCTCTCTGAAATAGGAGAAGGAGAAGCGGGGAAGGCAGGCAAAGAACTTGCTGACATCGCCTTTGATATCGTCTATACTAGTGACTTAAAGCGAGCCCAGCGAACCGCTAAAATTGCTATGAGTCACAACACTGCATCAGGCGAAATCCCCACCATTTGTGACTGGCGACTCAACGAGCGCAACTACGGAGATTTACAAGGTCTTGACAAGGACGAAACTCGCGCCAAGTTTGGTGCCGAACAGGTGCATATCTGGAGAAGGTCGTACGATGTGCCCCCTCCAGGAGGAGAGAGTTTGGAGACCTGTGCCGAGCGAACTATCCCCTGCCTTGAAGAGTTGATTATCCCCGATTTGGAAGCAGGAAAGACGATTTTAGTCGCCGCTCACGGAAACTCTCTACGCTCGATTGTCATGCACATTGAAGGTCTATCAAAAGAAGAAGTTCTCTCATTGGAAATAGCAACTGGCGTCCCAAGGTCATACGAATATGGCAACGGAAATTTTACCCGTATCTGATTATAGGTACACTTGAGTTCCATCAGCAATACGAAACTCAAAATTAAATTCACCCGGATGAGTAAACTCATACGTTTCCCGTATAGCATTAAACAAATTACTGCGTTTTGCCTCCCATAAGGAATTAATTGAAAAACCAATGATAATGAAATGACGTGTTATCCCGCCACATGAACGAAGATGCCTACGAACTATTGCACCTAAAGAAGCTGATGTTAAATCAACATGAATTGCACAAACAGGATAACAAGCACCACCAGGAACACCTGGGTAGCAATTAATTCCACCTCCATTAACTCCGGCTCCCTCAAAAAAACCAGATGCAACATCAGGATTATCCAACAAATCGGGATGAGGAGCCCATGCATCTACTAATTCACCACATTCATGGCAAACAATATTGCTCTTTTGGATTATGTGAAATGGTGGTCTTATTCCCCCTTGGCATTCTGGCCCGGGCACCAATAACCCAGGATTATTTATTACACCAGCAGTGGTAGGTATTCTATGTTGAAAAGGAATCCAATTTGTCATGGATTACAAGAAAATAACGACCCTACTTAAATGATGCACTTTTCACCATCAGAATCAGTATGGAGGTGGAGCGCGGCGACGATATAGCCAGCGTAATCCGATTGCTGCACCTGCCAAAGCCGCCGCTAACAGTAACCTATCAGACAAGGAAGCCATCCACTGTGAAGTAAGAGGCACAAATAATGCTCCAACAGCACAGATTAAGGAAACTGCTGAGAGAGTTTTAGAGCGATACATCTCTGCTTGAATTCTGCTTACATGACCAAGCCACCACTTGGTACGTTGCTCAACAGGCCTATCCCAGGCCTGAGAAATTGCAGCCTCTTCCAAGACCTGCTCATATTCCCAAATAGCCACTCCACCCTTGTGACCATCCAAAGCGCGTGAGGAAGTTGCACTCTCAGGAGCAGTTGAATTCCAACCGTCAAACACAGCCTTTCGTAGTGTCAGTTCGTCTCCACTACTGACACCAAGTTCGTCACACAGAACAGCAAGTGAACGATATGCTGCTGCCAAATCACGAATCACTGGATAATCTCGTGACGCGGGTAAAATCGCATTAGGAATGCCATCATGACAACAGGTTATTCCAGCATCATCACCATCAATGTAAACCGCTTGCAATCCAAAATTCCGATGCGTAATTGTCGCCAAAGTATTGTATGAATGTGGGGCTCGCCATAACGTATTTGACAACACTCTATCCTCCAAACTTTTGAGCCGAGCATTCCACTTTCGCTCATCATTTGGTAATGATTTTTTATTCAATGAATCAATATGAAAACGGCCCAAAACCTGACCAACTCGGCCACAAATTTTTCGCCCTTCATCAAAATCTCCATCCCTAAGTGCAGCACTCAAAAGTTCGTCAGCTCTCTGACCCTCATCTTGCCTGAAAAATAGTAGTAAATCTTGCTTACCAACCTGAAGCCCACCAAAGGCACTATTCAGATGCTCACTACCCAACTCTGAGAGAGTTCTTCCATGACCTTTCTCATCAAGTAAGAGCAAGCGAATTATCACTTTTCGTCCACTCTTTTCAGTCAACAAAAATGTCGGCCCACTGAGCGAAGAAATTGACTCAATTTTACCACCTTCAACATTAGGTGGGTCGCCCCAGCGCTTACCACCACCACCAACTGGAATCACTCGCTTCCACCAGTCAATTGACTCAACATCACCAGTTGGTAAAAACATCATCACGCTATCAAAACGAGTATGCAGACGCCACGACTCAAATCCCTCTGGAACTTGAGAAGCGGCTGGCTCAACAGATTGGGCAATCCCTGCCGGAAACCACGCCTCACCACGCAATTCCTCAAGACTTGCCTGACTGCCCATGACCACTTCCCCGACTTTGCGCACAGAGCCTACCCTCTTTGCTTCTGTTGCTCAACCACGCCCGCCCATAGTGCCCAACCATGCCGATTCACAAGCGAAGCATTGACAGGAGATGCAAGACCCCCCCGATGCGTGACACAAGAGGAGAAACCCCTACCTCTGGCCGTTGATTTGGATGGCACGCTCATCCTTACCGACATGAGTTGGGTGACCATAAAACGCGTCTTATTCCTTAGACCATGGTTGGTTCCGTGGGTGCTTTTCAAAGAGTTAGCGGGCAAGAGAACTCACTGGAAAATGAAACTGGCTAGTAAATTACGATTTGAGCCTGCTGAATTGGTCTATCACCAAGAATTTCTCACCTGGTTGACTGCTGAAAGGGAAAAGCGAGATGAAATTATCTTGTGTACTGCTTCAACTCGTTCTGTAGCCGAAAAAATTGCTGAGCATATTGGATTGTTTGATGATGTGATGGCTTCTGATGCTGGCGCTAATCTAGCGGCTGGGAACAAGGCTGCTGCGCTAGTTGAGCGATATGGAGAGCGCGG
>DTUF01000011.1 GCA_012964335.1 Candidatus Poseidoniales archaeon
TTGACCAACAATTGACTTTAGAAGTTGCACGAATGATTCGTGAATACTTCCTACAACAGAATGCATTCCACGATATTGACTGTTTCACAGGTGTTGAACAACAATATCACATGGCAAAGGCAATTCTGACATTCCAGAGTGAAGCCAAGAATGCTATTGAAGCAGGTGGAATGCTTGAGGATGTAGTTAACGTTCCAGCACGTAGTAATTTGATGCGCGCAAGATTTGAAGATAATTATCTTGACCGAATTGAAGGCTTAGTTGCTGAAATGACAAAAGAAATTGCCGCTGCGGCGGAGGAGAATTAAGGGGGAATTTAGATGGCAGGAAAAGAATATCGTACCATTACAGACGTTAAGGGACCACTCGTGTTCCTGAACAAGACAGAGCCAGTCGCATTCGGAGAAATCGTTGAATTGCGTCTAAACGATGGCAGCATGAAGAACGGTCAAGTTCTCGACACTAGCGATGATCTGGTGGTTGTACAAGTTTTCGAAGGGACCGCAGGAGTTGATAGAACAACAGGCGTTAAGTTCCTTGGTGATGTTTTCAAACTCCCAGTTAGTAAGGACCTAATTGGTAGAATTCTAGACGGTGCTGGCCGCCCTCGTGACGGTGGTCCAGAAATTATTGCTGAAGGGAAAGCAGACATTATCGGTGCTGCAATCAATCCGTATGCACGTCAGAGTCCACACGACTTTATCCAGACTGGAATCAGTGCAATTGACTGCTGTACAACGCTTGTACGCGGTCAAAAACTGCCTATCTTCAGCGCATCTGGTCTTCCACACAACGACATCGCTCTGCAAATTGCTCGTCAAGCAAAGTTGACTGCAAGCGATGAAGAATTCATTGTGGTATTCTGTGCAATGGGAATTACTGCAGAAGAATACAATTTCTTCAGAAGCGATTTGGAGCGCACTGGTGCACTAGAAAACGCGGTTCTGTTCGTCAACCTAGCTGACGACCCAGCAGTTGAGCGACTTATCACACCAAGACTTGCTCTAACAGCTGCAGAGTATCTCGCTTTCGAGCAAGATTACCACGTGCTAGTCATTTACACTGACGTTACCAACTACTGTGACGCACTACGACAAATTGGAGCGGCTCGAGAAGAAGTTCCAGGAAGACGTGGTTACCCGGGTTACATGTACACTGACCTAGCAATGCTATACGAGCGCGCTGGACTAGTGAAAGGGAAGAAGGGGTCAATTACTCAATTCCCTATCCTTACCATGCCTGGTGATGATATTACCCACCCAATCCCTGACCTTTCAGGATATATTACTGAAGGCCAGATTGTGATTTCAAGAGAGTTGCATGGAAGTGGTATCTATCCACCAATCAACGTTCTGCCAAGTTTGTCCCGCCTGATGGGTGGTACAATCGGCGAGAAGACTACCCGAGAAGACCACAAGTCGGTTTCTGACCAGATGTATGCTGCATATGCACAAGGGCGCGAATTGCGCGGTCTTGTAGCGATTGTCGGTGAAGATGCACTAAATGAGCGTGACAAGCAACTGTTGGCTTTCTCAGGATTGTTTGAGGACAAGTTCCTGCGCCAAGGTCGATACGAAGACCGAAGCATCGATGAAACTCTTGACTTGTGCTGGGAACTAATGGCTACAATTGAGACAAAGTACCTAGTCAGGCTTGATCAGCAATGGATTGACAAGTATCATCCAACTGACAAGAAAGAGTGATTTTTGGTAATGTTAACTTAGAACGGATGTAAAGGGGGATTAGGAAATGGCATTGGATATCAAACCAACGCGAAGCGAACTGATTAACCTGAAGCGCCGAATTAAGCAGACAGAGAATGGTTACAATCTCTTGAAGTTGAAGCGAGACGGTTTGTTCTACGAGTTCCGAGTACTTTTATCCGAGATGATTGCTGCTAAGCAAGCACTTGTTGCAACCTATATCGAAGCAAAGCAGGCAATCAATTTGGCAAGTTCAATTGAAGGTGGTTTAGCCGTCAAGAGTGCCGCTATCGCAGTAGCACAAAGCCCAGAGGTGGAGGTAATTCGCCACAACATCATGGGTGTCGTGGTCCCAAAAGTGGAGGGCAAGTACCTCTCACAATCTTTACAGGAACGCGGTCTTGGATTAATAGGCGGTTCACCTTACTTGGATGAGGCAGCAGATTCGTATGGCACTCTGATTGAGAGCATTGTAAAGGCAGCAGAGATGGAATCTACTCTCAAGCGATTACTTGTTGAGATTGAAGCAACCAAGCGCCGTGTAAACGCTCTTGAGTTCAAGGTGATTCCTGAGATGCTAGAAGCGCAGTCATTCATTCAACTTCGGCTTGAAGAAATGGAAAGAGAGGAAACTTTCCGTCTCAAGCGATTCAAGAACAAGTGATTCGCTTCAGAAGCAATCGATTTTTTGAAAACATTTCCACTCTTACAGAGTGGATTAATTGGTCAAGGGTTGATACGGCATGAGCCTTCCCGGTGGTGTGGAGGCAGTGCATGTCTGAGGATGAGGAGCAACTCAAACCACTCTTGCTTCAGAAGAAAGCATGGAGCAGTCTTGAACTTCTTGAACATATAATTGATCGCCACTTCAGACGGTTGAGGGATGAGCTAGGTCCTTTTCCATCTTGGCAGGTAACCCCCATTGAAGGCACTGCTAGTGAAGCAGTTGCGCAATTGGATGAACATTTACACGAGCATGGATGGAGAGCCTTGCTTGATGTTGGTGAACCTTATGTTCTAACTCTCATTGACTTACCAAGTGACAGACATCCTGACCAAACTCCCTTAGTACAAACCTTATTTTGGGTATTAGCAACTCTGTTTAGCCTCACTCTTGGTGCGACTTGGATATCATATCAGGATAGCAGTGTAAATTGGTATGATACTGCAGTCTTGCAATCTTCAGCGATGTATTTCTGTGCCCCGTTGATGACTGCGATAGGGGTTACCTCAGTAGTCCGAAAGAATATTTTTCAGAAGCATGGGGTTGATGTTGGCCACTTTCTTGTAGCGATTTCACCAATCATGTTTTTCAGTAAAGCAGTCATTATTTGGCCGTTTGGTTTATTTTTCTTCATGAATCAAAAATTCATGCAAACTGTTGCTTGGTCAAATCGGCGGGGTATGTTGATTTCTGGCGTTGTAACGCCGATTTGTTTCATCACATCAGGACTAATTTTCTCCGTTGTTGGAATTCTCATGACAGCAAATAATCCAGTAGATTTCGTTGGCATGCCGGCAATAATACAACTTAATTCAATCACTAATCTCATAGTTTCATTCTTCATTACTCCTGAAGAAATCGCGGTTCGTACTGTTTGGTTACATCCGCTAGCATTAGCCGGCCAATCACTGATGACATTTGGTTGGATTCTATTATTGCCTATCCCAGGATTCCCTGGTTACAGATTGGTATGGGCAATTTTTGGGCGAGAAACGATGACTGATTCTGGCACTGAGTTAGCTCTTTATGGCTTATTTTTGTTTGCTGCGGTGATAATTTTACTCACATCAGGATATATGCCTTGGTTAATCGTAATTTCACTTGGGGTTTGGCGGATGTTTAGCGAACAATCGATCACTTCAGCCGGCCTAATTACTGATGATGTAACTGAATTAGACAGTAGATATGGATTCCGCGTTTTCATCAGTGTCGCATTCGCTCTGATGCTCACCTTCCCAGGATTTGCAGCAGTTGCACCTTACGAAAATTGGGAGGAAGGATTGGCCCTTGAATGGGTTGATGAACTAGAATTACAGGTTGACGAAGAATGGTCACACACACTAGATTTCGAGATGGTAGGGATTTCTCAACGATTCGTGCAAGTATCGGTTTGGGCTGATCCGCCACGGCCGGATTGGAATCTAGAAATTGAGTGCGGTTCTGAAAATATAGCGTTGCCCGCAACATGTGATGTCGGCAATGTTGATTTGTTAAATGATGGTGAAGCGACTCTGACAGCCTCAATCTCTAACAATAGCACGATGTTGTTGCCAACTGTGCTACAATTCATCATTGATGCAGGCTCGGAAAGGTCGGTAAAAACCATCACTTTAAACCCTGAAACAGCGATTTCCCCTATTCAAGCACATTGGCAACTTGAGCCTACTTTCGATGGTCTCCTAGCCTGCACGAATCTCACTTTTAGTGGTGGACAAATGACAGGAAATCTCTCTACCCCAGTCCTTCTTTGGAGCGTCACGACTCCAACGGATGGGATTCTCACAACAGATGGCGAGCCAGAAATTTGTGTAAGTGGCCCTAATCACGGTAGGATGGTTCTCGAATCGGATGACTTTGGCCAGATTTTACCTCTATCATTCATTAGTGATGAAGGAGAAGAAACTCAATGGCCGCTGAGATTACAGAATCCAACCTATACTCTACCTATTCCAAATGAAGGTTGGATATTAGATGGTAAATCCGAGCAAACCCCATCTTGGTTGTCAGCGGGAAGTCATGTAGCATGGGGTGAAGGCGAACACGTCTGTACCAAAATTGCCCGTGAGCCAGGCCTAGTAGATGGTGAGGTAACTTGGAACGTAGAGACAAGGGAAGAAGTGATTATCCCAGATGTTGATGGTGATAAGCAAATGTACTTTATTCCCCCAATTGGAGGTGTAGTTTCAGCTTGTGATGGTGACATGATTCCACCTTTAAGAGTGAACTTCACTACTGCTTCAGGACCAAGCCTAGCATTGCGGTTTGGAGAAGAAGTCACCTGGGCGTGGGTTGACAAGCCACTAGCAAGTGGAGAATGGGAGTTTATCAATCTTGGAAACACCTCAATTGTAATTGTCACTATGAGTCATCATGGTCTAGACGATACAGAGACAGGATGGGCTGATTCATCAGGCGTAACAATTCCACCCGGAGGGTCAATACAACTAGATTTGACTCAATCTTTTGACCCAAACGAGGTATTACAAGTTGCTTGGCTTTCTTTACATGAAGAATCAGGTGTTACCGATTCAATCAGGCTGAATTTCGGCTCATGGTGCTATTCGGGTGCTGATATTGACCAGAATGATGGCCAAGTTGAATGCATTATTCCGGAGGCTTGAACTTGCGAGTTGCAATACTTGGAGTCGGAGCAATTGGTTCTGTTTTTGCCGCCGCTTTTGCAAAAACAGATGTTGATTTAATTCTCTACTCACGAGGTTCACAGAGTGCTGCTTTAGCATCAACAGGCCTAATTTTAACGACTGTTGATGGCGATGTTGAGCACCACCAACCAGACCGCTGGGTAGTTTCTGATTTAGAAATAATTGAACCACTCTACAGTTGCGCAGATGTTGCTTTCATCTGCGGCAAATCAAACTCAACACCGGCTTTAGCTGTCGCTGCAGAGATACTGTTGCGACCGAATGGAATCGCGATTAGTGTGCAAAACGGGATGGGTCATGCGGAGAGGTTGGTGGCTCGGCTTGGCAAACACCGAGTATTGGCTGGTTGCACAACGCATGCGGCTATGAGAAATGGACCAGGTGAGGCACAGTGGACTGGACGAGGTGCGGTACGCCTTGCTTCTCTTGATGAATCAGACCTTACTCCTGATGACCGGAGAGTGGACGATTTGCTGAATTTATTGGATATTTCAGGGTTGAATCCTGAATGGGAATTTGATTGTGCTGAGATGCTTTGGCAAAAACTTCTGATTAATGTTGCAATCAATCCTTTGGCGGCAATTTGTGGGGTCAGAAATGGCGAGTTGTTGGCGCGGCCAGATTTACATGAGCAAGCGCTTTCAGCAATGTTGGAAGCTTTTCAAGTGGCGACTGCTGAAGGGGTTGATATGTCCTTCTTTGATTGTGAACCTGAACTGAAAAGAGTGCTTGAGGCTACAGCTACTAACCGTTGTTCAATGTTGCAGGATGTAATGGCTGGGAGATTAACTGAAATCGACTCGCTTTGTGGAGAGGTTGTTAGACGGGGTGAGGAATTAGGGATTCCAACGCCGTTGAACCAACAGTTGTTGACGCTTGTGAAAGGAATTGAGCATTCAACAAAGACCGGGTGACTGGGGCGCTGCTCACCCCCTAGCGTGTGTGCTCGACAGCAGTACACCATTCAAACCCTGAAAAAGACCCTGTTTTGGAGGTGATTTCACCTTCTTCAACAATGGGTAAAAGTGATGAAAACAGTGGTTCAACAATAAGTGGTTTCGATGGGAACAGTGTGCTCAACTCAAACAGTGGCTGCTGCTTAAATGTCACGAACATTGGCAATAATTATGAATGAGTTTATTCTCCAAGTATTATGTCTCGCCGTAAATCAACACCAGTGATACTCGCTCTCATACTCGTGTTGAGTGGGTGCTTAAGCACAACAGAACCTCAAATCATTGACATCATCGATACCACTGATGACGGGGATGGATTGAGTGATAACGGCACTGATGACAATTCCACAGATGACAACTCCACCATTGAAAATGGAACCACTGAAGTGGTCGAAAACAATTCTGCGCTCGGCGCATCATATCTCATCATTCATTTTGAACCAGCAACCGACACCCAAATCGATGAAATGTGGCCTTACTTACAGGATTTCATCACCTCAGCTGATGCTGGAAATCACCACCTTACACTCGCCTTTGCACACCATTGGGCTTCCAACATCTTGGCTAATTCGACTCGATTGAATGAAGTTCGCATTTGGGAAACAAATGGGCATGAGCTTGCATTGCACCATCATTCACGCGATCACCCCACTGAATGGGACGGATATTCGAATTCACCAACCCCACCTCGACCAAACGCCTACAAAGGAAATATGTCTGCTTTGATGGAACTGATGAATCAACTCCCAGTCGATGGACAAATAGTCACTGCTGCCGGCGACGGGCGGGAAACGGATTGGCATCCAGAACTGTTGTACAGCGCTGAAGCCGGTGACAAGGTGCCGGCAGATATGGTCAGCCAACCCGAAACGAAGACCTATGGAGGAAACGACGTAATGATGGTCACCAAAGCCGGATACAAGGTCCACTTTACTAGTTATGATTTGACCTTGGATTTCATCGACTCAGAATTGAATGCAACAACGGATGCAGATATTCTCGGATTTGTGATTCAGAATGAGACATTCATTGACTATGTCAGCGAACTTCAGGCCCTCTTTGACCTGCTAGAATATCGAGGCGTTCCGCTTCGATCATTGGGTGATATTTTGTCGAATTACAGTGATGAAGATGTTGGGGAGGTAGACCAACCCGTTCTGTACCTCTCGTTCACCTTACACGTCGAAGGATGGACAAATGAAGATATAAATCAGGAAAAATTCAATCGCCACAGTAACATCATCCAGAATGCTTCAGACTTGTTCGCATCTTATGGTGCATACATGAACATCGAAGTGCGTCCGGATGAATTTATTGCGGGAGCAATTGCTTGGAATTCAACTATTCTTGCGGACTTGGAAGCGGAAGGGCACACAATTGGTATTCACGCAGACATTGGCAATGCACCAGGGACAACCCTTCAATCGATGACAAATGTTCTGACCAACATGAAGGCTTTGGGTGAAGCCCAAGGCGTGTCTATCCGCGGTGTTTCCGGTATTTGTTCAGATGTGGATTGGGTCCAAGCCGCTTTCGATGCGGGATATGAGTATATCACGAGCATAGTCGAATACTGCATGATGTCGATGACCAATGAGACCATACCTGCTGGATACGAAGATGTACTGAATTGCACAACACCTGCTGAATGTCACGATACCGCCTTCCACGCGGCACCCGAGTACTCCATGCATCCCTACAGGCCTGATAGTGGGGTCGATTGGGCAAATATCAACCACTCAAGCGCTTATCCTGTACTCATTATGAGTGGTGTGCAAGAGCGTTCATTCCATTGCCTTTCGACAAATCCTGCTGGGGATTGCGCCTACAATAACGGCACTATCATCGCTTACATTGAGGCGGTTGAGTTGGCTTTGGAGAATCTAGACGCTAATTACCTCAACACGATGAACGCTGTTTGGAGTTTAGGTTCAGATATCCCTATTGGACTCCAACATGGATTGTTCACAGCGCTCCAACCCTACATCGATTCTGGCCAGGTGGAATTGGCATCGGTAGGAGAGGTATACGACCTATACCTCGATTGGGCATCTGCACAAAGTGAATGAGAGAGTCAGTTGTAGGTGAGACTTTGCACGATGAAATGATGAAACACACTCAGCTTCACCTCTTGCTTTCAATCGTTGCGCAGCAGTTTGGAACCGATTGCCGGCAAACTTGAGAAAAGTGATCTGAGAACCGGACTTTAATACTGGGAAGACAGCAATTTTGAAATTGCTCTCAGGTGATTAGCATCCTCCCAAAGCCCATACTCAAACACATTCTTGTCACTTTCACCTTAACTTGACACATGAATCCAATAGACTGAAATTAAAATGAGAACAGTGGTTTCAAACTTATGGAAACACTGGTTTAATTAAAGCCCTAATATGGGTTGGAACAGAGGCTCCCCTCTAGGTAAGGTCAAGGTTATAGTGAAGCCCAACATTCACCTTTCTAGCCAAAGAAGCAGACATAATCATCCCCGCCAATTGCACCATATTTCTCAACTCAACAATTTCCCTTGAAGGCAGACAACGCTGCCAAATGCGTTCAACTTCCTCATTGAGCAGAGCCAATCTCCGCTGTGCTCTTTCCATTCTCCTGTTACTCTTCACTAGCCCGAGGTCATCACTCATTGTGGAGCGTAGTTGTGCTCGGTCGTGGACCAAAGGTGCATGTTCTTCTAGGTCGGCAAGCCCTTCAGCTCGCCACTCAGGTAGGTTGGTTTTTTCTTCTGCCGCGGTCGCTAACCATTCAAGCACCCTAACCCCTGCTCGGTGAGAGAATACCACCGCCTCAAGCAATGAGTTGCTGGCTAGTCGGTTCGCTCCGTGAAGGCCTGTGCATGCAGTTTCGCCAATGGCAAATAATCCGTCAACTAATCTGTCACTTTTCGCACTGAAAGTGGGGTCATCGGAGTTGAGGTCACGTTGCCAAACTTCCCCCCATTCATTAACCGCTAAACCGCCAACAATATAGTGAGCAGCAGGTGCTACAGGGATTGCATCAACCCCAATTTTTAATCCATTTTCAAGCATTTTACCTGCTATATTTGGGAATCTAGTTGCAAGATGCTCGGCATCTAAATGCTCAGTTACTAGCAATACATGGTGTCGGCCACTGCGTTTCAATTCTGTATCAATTGCCCTAGCGACAATGTCGCGAGTGGCAAGACTTCCGCGAGCATCAGTTTTGCGTATAAATGAGAAATCGTTTGGGTCAGCGTTTGAGTCAGATTGCTTGGCTTGATACCAGTTGTCAAGGTCTTCTGCAGTCATCAAGACTGCACCATCGCCTCTTACTGCTTCTGAAATCAGGAAGGGATTTGAATCCCCGTTGCTGTATGCTGTGGGATGAAATTGGGCAAATTCAAGGTCGGCAACAGCAGCGCCAGCTCTGACAGCCATAGCGATTCCATCTCCTGTTGCAACCGATGGATTTGTGGTGTGTCGCCATAACTGTCCAGCGCCTCCAGTGGCAATTAGAACAGCGCGACTTGGTAGAGTAAAAACAGAACCATCAGAATTGAGGCACCATAGACCAGCGACTTTTCTTTCATCTGAATCTCTGTCATCTAAAATAAGGTCAAGAGCAAGGCAATCTTCGTAGATTGTAATCCTCGCCTCCGAGTGGCAAGACGCAATCAATGCGCGTTCGATTTCAGCCCCAGTTGCGTCTTTTGTGTGTAGGATTCGTCGTTCTTTGTGCCCACCTTCCATGGCTAAATCGTAAGCACCAGTCTCTTCTTTGTCGAAGTTTACCCCTTCAGTTACCAAATCTTGGATTCTGGCTGCTGCCTCATTAACGACCATGCGTACGATTCGTTCATCGCCAATTCCTGCTCCAGCCTCTAAAGTGTCACGAATATGCGCCTCAACTGCGTCTGAGTTATCCGTGTCTAGAACCCCTGCAATACCACCTTGAGCGCGGTTGGTTGACGAGTCTGAAAGCCGTTGTTTAGTTACTAGCGCAACATTTTGACCAGCTCTGGCACAACGAGTTGCAACGAACAGACCGGCGATACCTGAGCCGACTATGGTTACATCTACCATGCATAGGTCTCCGGGTCATCGCCTCTAGCCCATATGAATTGAAGGTTGCTCTTCGGTATCCTATATTCAGGTGCAGGAGAGTTGTGTTTTACATCCCGTATTACAAAACTACTAACAATCTCCGGCTCCTCCTTATCAATTGTGACAAAGGCGAAGCCGTTGATTCTCGCCATTGTTGGTGTTCTTCTACTGTCATTTGTGATTTACAATGTTGAAGTTGGTTTGTACTACTTTCAGTATCCAGACCAACTAATTCATTACAAAATGGAGATCATTGAAATCATATCTGGTAATTGTGATAGGGAAGTCATCAATGCTGATTTGGCAGACCATCAAAGCAATCAATGCCTATCTCCTTTAGGAACATATTACGCCATTGATATCATTATTGCAGCAGTTGGATTCGTGTTTTCAATTTCAGCACCAATATCTGCTTTGAAGCAATCAGGCAAATTAAGAATTTCAAGAGGTTGGTCAAAAAATATGGCTCGTCTGCGTCTAGTTCTAGGTGTTAGTCTAATCACAATCGCAGTTTGTGATGCGATTGGTTTGCTCACAACAGAGGGACAACCTCTTGATTGGGCACTGGTTCTAGGGATTCCGATGCCTGCGTTCTTGGTTGAAGTGTCGCTCCTGATATTGGGTGTAATGGTCATCAAAAAGGCTGTACGTCGCCTTAAGTCAAAGCCGAAGTCTGAATTTACTGAACCATGGCAAATGGCGGGCGCTAGTGACTTCCGCGGCTCGCTTGAAAAGAAAGATAAAGGCTCCAAGAAAGGAGGTGTGATGACCGTCGGTGACCTTCGTTCAGCACTCTCACTAGATCAGTACGAGGATATCTTTCAACTTGGTACTAGTACTAATGACGATATATCAGTTGGTCGCACATGCCATTATTGCAATGGCCAGGGTTGCACACAATGCGATTTCAAAGGCGAATTCATGTGAGATGGGTGGTTTTACCCAGCAAGATTTAATTTAATTTCCTTCACACCAAATGTTGGGTGAGAATGAACTACTGAGAAAAGTGGTTTCTCGTGATATTATTGCCAGTTGTTGATAGAATCTATGAAACGCTTGACGGCGCTTAAATTGAGGTCTTTAAACCGCCCTGCCGCGCGTGGCGGACCACCATCATTTATAGTCCCTTGAAATCCCCCGAAGAATTCGTGGTCGCGTTTCGCGGCCAAAAGGCAGGGGATGGGATACTTGCATCTGAAAGCAATAGAAATGGAGAATTTTAAATCGTTCAAAGGAGAAGTTGTAATACCGTTTGAAGTCGGTTTTACTGGGATAACTGGGCCTAATGGTTCTGGCAAATCAAATTGTGGTGATGCACTACAGTTCGTGTTGGGGGCGAAGAGTTCGAAAAGCCTACGCGCTGAAAATGTTGGCCAACTTATTTTCAATGGTGGTAACCGCGGTAAGGCAGCAAAAAATTGCAAAGTCACCCTCGTTTTTGATAATCCAAAAGATTCCTCAGGAAATCGAAGATTGATGGTTGACACCGACGAGGTTCTCCTGACAAGAACTGTCAGGTTAAGTCGTAAAGGCAATCCCAACTCAGCTTACTACCTCAATGAGAGGCCTTCTACTGCAACTGAATTCCGACGTCTCTTGACAGGAGCAGGTGCTAGAGGAGATGGTTACAACATCGTACTCCAAGGTGATGTCACCCACCTTGCTACCATGACTGATAGAGCCCGCCGTAAGGTGCTTGAAAATGTTGCAGGTGTGACTTCCTATGACGATGAGATTCGTAAGGCAAACCGCCAGCGTGACAAGGTTGAGCAGTATCTAGAACAGATTACTCTGTTAGAGGATGAAATCAACAAGCGAATCAAAACGCTGGCTAAAGAACGTGAGCAAGCGATGAAATATCGTGATTTAAAGGAATCTTTGGAAACCGCTCGTAGAACTTTGATGCACTCTCGTCACCGTAGCCGATTGGAAGAAATTGAGTTGGTTACAGATGAGCGAGGCAACTACATCATCCGTCTCAGCGATATTGGTGAAGAGATTGAAGCTGATAACAAGCAAGAATTGTCGATTGATGATGAGTTGGCTGAAATTCAGCGGCAATTGAACGAAGTGCTTGGTGATGATGGCAAAAAATTAGGCGACCAACAGCGTCGTTTGGAAGTTGAAGTTGAAACTAGGAAAGACCGTATTTCTAGTTTGAAGGAAGACATAGACGATGCAGGTGATGAACAAGAAGTACTCCTTGCAGAACAAGTTGAAGCCGAACAAGCACTAACCAATCATGAAGAATCTCTAGATTCAGCAAGAGCAGCACTCAATCAGGCAGAAAAGGACCTTCAAGATGCTGCGGATGTTGAAGAAGATGCTCGGTCTGCCCTTGATTCAGGAGATAAAGTAGTCCACGAACTCAACCGTGCTTTCGGTAAAGCAACCGAAGCAGTTGAAAAGACTCAAGAAGTTGAGAATAAAACAATTCTAAAGGTGGGTGCTGAAACTCAGAATGTAGAATTTTTGCACCAACAACTTGCAGACCTTGAGGGCGCTCTTGATGAAGCAAGATTGAATCGCGATGACCTTTTACTTCAAGGTGAAGACTTAGATGCTAATGCACCAGAACAGGACCGCACCAAATTGGCTCAAGAGTTGGCAAGAATCCAACGCCAAGAACGCGGGTTGCTTGACGATGTGCAAAGGTCTGAGGAGCAATTACGCGATGCGGAGATGTCCTTGGTCAGAGCTCGTGGTGAACTTGAGAATCGCAGTGGTAGCACTACCGGCATGGCCCGCGCAGTGAAGGCAGTATTGGACCTCAGAGATTCGGGAGAAGTTAGAGGGATACTCGGCTCAATGTCAGAACTTTGTACCCCAAAAGATTCTCGGGATGAAGAAGCCCTCGCTTATGCAATGGGTGGCGGAATGAATAGTATTGTAGTCCGTGATGATGAAACTGCTTCCCAGTGTATTTCTTGGCTACGAAGGAACAAAGCGGGGCGGGCAACTTTCCTACCGTTGAATCGTTTACAGTCTCGCCGCCCTGGTGGCCGTTCTGTGATGGTTTCGCGCCAACCCGGTGTGGTAGGATTCGCTTCTGATTTGTTAGATTACGATAATTCAATTGAACTCGCAGTCATCAATGTAGTACGCGATACTCTAATCGTCGAATCAATGGATGTTGCTCGTCGCCACATGGGTGGCGTCAGAATGGTAACCCGTACTGGCTCAGTGGTTGAAGGAAGTGGGGCGATGGTCGGAGGTTCAACAAGAACAAATAGGCCACAATTTGGCGGTAAGATGGCTGGTAGTTCAGTCGTTGAGAAGGCTGAAGCAGATGTTGACCGCCTTAGCCTAGTGGCCGAGACTGTGCGAGCGGCATTGGCTGAATTGCGACAGAGCGAGCATCAACTTCGTCAACGAATAACCAATCTTGCAAACGATGACCACGCTTTTGAAGCTCGGGCTTGGAAAGAAGATTTAGGCCGTGCTGAGACAGCATTCAAAGATTCTGAGAGTAAAGTTACAGTTGCCTTGAAGAATTTAGAAAAAGCAACTGCAAAGCAGAATAAGGCTGAAAGCGCCGCTGAATTAGCCAAAAACGATTATCAAAATGCATTGCAAGCAAAGACCGATGCTGCAACTGCACTTCAAGAAGGCAGTCCACAACATCTGTCACGGCGCCTGCGCGATTCTCAAGAGCAGCGCAACGAAGCAGAGCGGGCAAAACTTACTGCAAAGGGAACGCTTTCTGGTGGTGAGAACCAGTCTATTCTGTTGACCAACCAAATCAAGGAATTGCAACGGCGTATTGATGAACAACAGTCACTCGTAGACAAGGCTACTAAGAAAATTTCAGACGCTGAATCTGAAATAGAAACTTACCAAAAGGAACTTGATACTGTGACAGAGGCGCACTCACAGATTACCGAGGAGTATCGGGAATTAGATGACAAGAGACTTGACCTTCGCGAAGACCGTGTTAAACTGACTACACGCTTGGAACAAAAAGTACGTGACCGTGATGCGATTAACAAGCGAATTACAGACCTCAATCTTCAGATTCACCAAAAGAAAGAAGCATTGCGTGAATTGGATGCGGAAATGTCAGAACTTGAAATCAAGCCAGCCTCTGATGATGAAATTCTACCGACTGTTCAAGAAGCTGAAGCATCGGTTAGAAATCTTGACCGCAGGGTTAGCAACCTTGGGGATGTCAACATGCGAGCGATTGAGCAGTATGATGAGGCTGAGGAGCGCAGTGCCAATTTGAGTACAGACTCAAAGCGACTGCGTGAGCATCGTCAAAGTCTGATTTCGTTAGAAGACCAACTTGAAACAGAACGCAAAGACCGCTTGACTACTGTGATGGATATCGTCAATGTGAATTTCAGTAGAGTATACCAACATCTTCAGCCAGGAGGAAGTGGGGAATTACGCTTTGAAAATCCAAAGAAGCCATTTGAAGGAGGACTTCAAATGTGGGCGAGCCCACCAGGTAAGAAGAGCGGATTGGGATTACTTTCCGGTGGAGAAAAGTCAATGGCCGCATTGGCATTGATTTTCGCTATTCAGGATTATGAACCATCACCATTCTACTACTTTGATGAAGTTGACCAGAATCTTGACACCTTCAATGCTGAAAACATCGCATCATTATGCAGATTGCGTAGTGAGCAGGCCCAATTCATCATGGTTACTCTCCGTAAGGTCAGCCTACAATTGGCTGACCACCACATCGGAATTACTCACGCTGGAGATGGCTGCAGTAGAAGGATAACTGACTTTGACCGGGACCAAGCAATCGAAGTTGGCGACGCAGCCCACGAAGAACTTGAGGCAATTAAGAAGACAAAGGCTGCAAAGGAAGCACTTGATGAATTACCAGCAGTTGAAGAGATGCCGAAGGCACCTGAAGAAATGGCTACACCTGCAAGCCTTGGTGGTTTAGATATCGAAGATTTATTGGCTGCAAATCAAGAATCAGAACTGAAAGCCGAGGCTGAATTGGCCAAAGAAGCAGAGGATGATGACACGTTGTTATCTCTTGGTGACAGAGCTAAGGATTACCGGGAAGATATGGAAGAAAAACTCGAAGTCGCCTTGCCAATTGAGCAGGAGCAGAGAGATATTCTTGATGCCCGTGATGCTGAGGAAGAGGTTGACGATCTTGATATTGATGGGCTCACAACAGATGAAGGAGAGTGATTTCAATGAGTAGTCTTGATTCAGAGACTCTGCGAGACGATATCATCGCTGAGATGATAGGCCATGACGAATCCCTTCCTCTAAACAAGAGTAGGTATGCCGAACATATCCAAGAATTAGTTGAGATGGAAGAAGCCGAGCATAAGGCTCTCAGTCACCCTTTTGACAGAAGTATTGCACTAGTTCTACAGATGTTTCAGGACGCAACACTTGACCCTTGGAATGTTGACCTAAATCGTTTCATCAAGTTGTTCAAAGAACGACTTGCAGATGCTGAAAACATCGATTTACCAACTTGTGGTAGACTCATTCGGATGGCTTGGCAAATCTTGCATGGGCAAGCGGCAAACCTGCTGGAGAGGGCGGAGAATGCCGACCAAGATATTGATGACGACTGGGATTACATTCCGAGTTGGCAGACTGAATACGATGACGACGACTTTCACTTCACTACTACAGTTCTAGCTGGTGAAGCATCCGACGAATTACCAGGATTGTTCGATGGTCGCATCAAGCGCGATGGCGGCCGCCCAGTAACTCTCGCAGAACTACTTTCATGCTTATCAGAAGCACATGATGATGCGGAAGAGCGGCGCTTGAGGGAGAGTGCTAGAGTAGAGTATGCATTGGAAGTAAAGAATGCAATTGCCAATGTTAAGGGGCGAGTCCACCAAGAGAACTTGGAAGAAGAAATACGGGCGACTTGGGCATCAATTAGAGAGTTATCACCTGAAGGCGAACCAGTTACAGTGAAATCAGTCACTGAGAAGTTGAAAGCCAAAGGAATTGATGCAGGTTGGAAGCCTGAAGATGCGGAAGCAGAAGGTGGAATAGTTGGTTTTGTGTCAGCACTTTTCCTGACTCACAGAGGTTACACAGACATTTGGCAAACAGAATATCCGAATGGGGATATATTCCTTCAAGATAAGTGGCCAGAATTTGGCACATTTGATGCAATTACTGAACATCTTGCACCAGAGGTGATGGCATGAGTGATGATTTAGAACTCACAACTCTGCTTGAAGCGACTTTATTTGGCGCAGGGCGCTCAATACCTCAAGCAGAACTAGCAGAACAATTCAAAATTACTGAGTCAACCATCAGAATGGCTCTTTTAGACTTGCAACAACTGATCTCAAATAGAGAACAATCGGCGATTCAACTAACTGAAATAAATCGCTATTGGGTACTAGAAGTAAAACCACGGTTAGCCAATCATATCCCTCAGATTGCTAGGACAGAGATTCCAAAGAGATTACTTAAAACTGCTGCACTAATAGCCTATCACCAACCAATGGCTCAGAATAAATTGGTGGAAATGGTTGGCCAGGTGACATACGAGCATGTCTCAGATTTGAGGGAGTTAGGTCTAATCGACAAACGCCGAGATGGTAACACACGTAGATTAAGCACAACTAGGAGGTTTTCAGAATACTTTGGTTGCCCCCATACATCGACAGCAGCGGTTGCACAATGGTTCAAAGAACAGGCCGCGGGCTTAGGTTTGACAGGTTCACAACTAGCTGATGCACTTTCTGGCGAAGAAGAAACCAATGGTGAAGAAGTTTAATTTGACCCTCCTGAAGGGGAAATACCACTTGAGGTTCACGAGAATGGTTCGTTGGCGGAAAGTTCCGAAGAAGAGTGATTTTCTTGTTCGGAAAGCCGTTTTTTTTAAGAATCATACGCTATTAATGGCCATTCAATAGGGTGCATTCAAGTAGTATGGGTTGGGCGAGGTGGAAATATGGCCGAGGGTCAAGTAAAGTGGTTTAATCAGAGCAAAGGATTCGGATTTATCGAACGAGATGAGGGAGATGACCTCTTCGTTCATATTTCCCAAGTTGAAGGTCGCATCGAAGATGGCGACAATGTGGAGTTTGAGATTGGTGAGGGTCCAAAGGGTCCAAACGCAATCAATGTCCGCAAAGTCGATTGAGTTCAATACTCCCAACATGGTGCTTCGGCACTCGAAATTCACCTATGGCGGACTTGTTCAAGGGCCGCCTCAATTGCAGTAGCAGTAATCCTGCCAGATGCGCGAGCAATTTCAACAACCTTGTCAACCTCGTCATCATTAGCACCGGCAGTAACTGCCATGTTTCTAGCATGTAACTTCATGTGTCCTGCCTGAATACCGACTGTGGCTAGCGCTCGAAGAGCGCCTAGATTTTGAGCAATTCCAGCCGCAGCCATCACTTTGGCTAACTCATCAGCTGTTCTTGCACCGATTATTGCGACATTTGCTTTTGCAGTAGGGTGTACTCTAACAGCCCCACCAACTAAGCCTACTGCCATTGGTAGTTCAATAGATCCGACTAGATTCCCATCACCATCTTTCTCCCAATGTGTCAAGGAGCCATAAATACGCTCGTGAGAGGCGTATGAGTGGGCTCCTGACTCAATTGCCCGCCAATCCTGGCCACAAGCCACAGCGATAGCCGAAATAGCATTCATGATGCCCTTATTGTGGGTTGTAGCCCTAAATGGGTCGGCAGCAGCAAAATGGTAGGCTTGTAGTATGCCCTCAATGACTTTGGCACCTTCTTCTACTGTTTCCCCGGTATTGGCCATTTCTGAAGGGGTGAAAGTTGCACTTACTTTTGCTAGGCGATGAACCGCTAAGTTTGAAATAATCCTCAATATAACTGTACCACCAGTTATTCTTTCCACTTTTGGGGCAATAGTTTCAGCCATTGTATTGACCGCATTTGCACCCATTGCATCGCGGCAATCAACCAATATGTGGACAATCACCATAGGTCCAGAGTCAGTGTCGATAACACGTGCTTCTAGGCCTTTACAACCACCTCCAAATTTGACTAAAATAGGGTCAACTTCGTTACACGCGGAGATCAATTCATCTGCACCAGAAAGGACGGCTTCTTTGGCCCCAAATGGGTCTTCACAGCCGACCACTTGTATTTGTCCTATCATGATTGGTTCGGTGTTATTGGAGACAAATCCGCCGGTCGCATGGCAGCGTTTTGCCATGTTGCTAGCGGCGGCTACAACAGAGGGTTCTTCCAAGGCAAATGGGACCAGATAATGGTCGCCATCAACGATGAAATTTGTTGCTACTCCAACCGGTAAAGCAAGGGTGCCAACAACGTTCTCAATAATACGGTCTGCGGCAGACTCAGAAAGCTCCCCCATTGCTGCTAAAGCATCTACTGCTTCTTGGTCTAATCCAGCTAGTTCAGCGATCATATCTCGGCGTTCTTTTACACTCAATTTGTAGAAACCTTTCAAGCGGCTATTATCAACAGGCATTGACTTCCCTCAACCTTGATGCCCGGGCCGGACTCCCTAAAGCATTCCGAGCATTATCAAAACACTCAGATTACTAGTATGGGTGTTGTTGATGATATCATTTTCCAGAACAATGGCCTATTAATTATCTCAGGGTCAATGCGTTAACAAAGCGTTAATTCATAGTGAATAACGGGTTAACGCTTTTTTCGATGCGTTATTAACGCGTTAAAGCGGTAACTGAATTCCATTATCAAGGGAGATTTTGCCAATAAAAGGCAACTCCGTGACTTGTTCAACGCTTCGCAACGCATCATTTTTACAACATAAAATGCGTAAATATGTTAAGTGGACTTCAAGTTCGCTCCTATTATGCAATCAGCAGCACTAGAGATGTTGAATCTCCCTGCCCTAAGGTCCAATCCTTTTGACACTAGACCACTAAGTCGAGAACAGTTGGAGTTGATGGTTGGCAGAGATGAAGTGTTTACCGCTTTAGCTAACAATATCAGGCTCGCTTCTCCTCGTGTCGCGGCAGTAGTAGGTGAGAAGGGTTCTGGGCGTTCATCATTAGTCCAATGTGTGGCTTCAACAGCCGACCAAATCCATACCGTATTTTGGCCATCTGGAGACCTAGTTACTACCATTCTACATCAGATGTATTGTGACTTGATGAAGGACTTTGAAACCCCTCCTGTACATAGTATGATGATTGACCGTTTGGAGGAAGAATTAGCTGGCCGAACGGGGCTTCTTCCAGTGATCATTTTTGACCATTCTTTACTCTCTGGCCCGGTACTTGCTGAAGTGCTATCTCAACTGATGCCAGTATTGACAAAAATACGCGCTTTAACCATCATCACACTCACTCCAGGACAGAAATCTGGGTTCCCAGAGGAACTACTCTCGGAGATGGATGTTACACCACCTCTAGAATCGCTCACAAGAGCCGAAACGGCGCGCTTGATTGGTAAGCGAGTACACAAGGCGAGCCGTTCATCTTGGACGGCTCCTGAGGCACTTCTTGATATGGTAATGAAAGAAAGTGGTGGCCATGTGGGTAGGGCGATGAGATTTTTGCGAGATATTGTAGATCACACGCGTGGGATGCCGCTGATTGATGGTCGCAAATTAGATTTGAAAGTTGAAGTTTCACCAAAGCCTACAACTGTTGTAGAGGATTCTACATTTCAGCGGGTTGTTGATGCCGCCCCACCGTTAAGTGAAGTAAATGTCAAAGTTTCAGAAACCGCTGAAATTGACACACAATCTGAGGGGATTCCATTTTCTGATGAAGAAGAAGATACTCCTTCCGGCTTAGAATCAGCAACTACAATTGAAACACCACAAGAGATACCTGAATTTGATGAAAGCCAGACCTTATTCCCATCATTATCAGATGCTGCAGATATGTGGAAGGATTTTGGTGATGATAATGGCCCACAATTGGATTTGAAAGAAAATACAGATGTTGAAAGTTCAACCCAAGACAACGAAGAGTCAGAAATCCCATCAGAATCAGAAAATGAATCTGATTCTGACTCTGTTGATTCTAGTTCAGAAGTGAATGATGAGGAACAATGGAAAACTGAATTCAGCGATGAAATTGGTGGTGCAGAGGTTTTGGAGATGGCCGAAGGCACAGCGCCAGCGTTTGGAGGTGGTCATTTCGGTGGGCTTCTTTCTCGCAATAAAAAGGCAAATATTGGTATTTCTGCTGAAAACAAAGGTGCACCAAGAAAAACTCAAGGCCCTAAAGAAGGAAAGCCAAACGAGGTGGGAACTGACCCTAACCAATTGCGCCGAATCAAAACGAATGACCAAAACACAGAACTTTGGATTGAAGATGGAATGGACTCACCTTTTGGAAATTCTCCAAACATAGAGCCACAGCAGATGCAACCGAGTGCTAATCTTCCTACAAACATATCAGATTCTGAAGCAACACCTCAGTCTACTCCACCATTTGAGGAGACAAAAGAGTTGCAAGATGAAACTCCAGTAGAGGAAAGTGAATCATGGGATGAAAGACCAGAACCAACTCCTAAAGAAGTTCTTACAGCGCTCAGTTCTATCAGACGAGTTGCACCACCTCGGGAACCAGATGTTGTGCTTGATATCAACGCGCTAACTAACCTCAATAATGCTGAAACAATGATTCTGACTGAAGCCGTTGAGCGAGAAGTTTCTCCTTCTGACAATTTACTTCAGGAGGAATTAGAAGTAGGCCGTCCACGGCTTTCACAAATCTTCAATGGATTACTAAAATCAGGCATTCTAACTGTCCGTAAACAAGGACGTAGTCGCATGTATAGGATAAGCTCCCCGGCCAAAGATCACCTAATCAACCTAGGTGCTGGGGGCGAATTCTGATGGCTGGTGATTGGCGAGTTTCTTGGAGTCATCAACTTGAAGGAAAAGTTGGTGCAATTGCAACTCTCAACGACGGGGTCATCATTGCAACTGGTGGAATTGTAAGATTAGTCAATGATTTGGGCGATTTCATTTGGAAGCGAACTTTTCAGTTTGATGTTTACAGGTTAGTATCAGACGGGGCTAGTGTGGCAGTTCTTTCAGGCCCCGGTTTTCATCTTCTAGATATCAGAACCGGCAATCCTCTGGGGGAAGGTCGTTCTGTTTCTGGTGGATTTCGAGATTGTTTGCCTCGTCCAGGAGGCGGTTGGCTGTTGGCTGACCGGGGTGACCACATCCACATGTTCAATCGAGAAGGCAGGGGAATTCGTCGCCTTCGACCAGGGCGAATTAGAAAATTGATTGGCTGGCTTGACAGAGAACATCTAATTGCCATAAATGATGATGGACACCTCACTTGCTTACGTCTATTTGGTGAAAATTCTCAGAGAATTATTGAGGATAGGCGTTGGTCTTGGGCTAGCCGCCTATCAAATGGTAAATTACTGGTACAATCGGTTGATGGGGCTATTCACGAAGGAGTTCCAAATCCATTTGGTTGGGATTCACTTGAACAGTTGATAGAAACTGGAGTAGACCCACTTGAAGCCGCAATGACTGGGGATGGTTGGTGGATGCTGTCAATGGATGGTACTCTTGACAGAATACCACCTGCAGAAGACGAATCTTGGCCAGCTGGCGTACATATTTCTAGCAACGAGTCTGATATAATTACAACTGCAACGAGAGATGGATTAATCCGGTGGTGGGAATCACCGAAACTCATCTCAAAACGTGATTTATTTCTCAGAAAATTGGTTACAGAAGAGCGCCAAAGAATTGACTGGGAGCAGCGCCAAGTTATCTTTGAGGCGGCTAGAGACGCTGAAGATAATGGTATGCTGACTCGAGCAATTGAATTGTACAATACTCTAGGTAGGCAAGAGGACGTGCGGCGAATTTTGGCCATTAAGGAGGCCGGTTGATGAACTCACAAGTAACTCAAGAATTGGTTGAGAAGTACCTTGATTTGACTTCACGTGCTAAAGGAAAGGCAACACCAATACACAGTGATGATACCCCTGAGGCTAAGCAATTGAGCGATATGATGGGGATGTGTGATGATTATGCATCAGATGCGCGACATTTCATGGAAACTGGTGATTTAGTCAGGGCTTTTGGGGCGATAAATTATGCTCACGCATGGCTTGATGCTGCTGTAAGAATTGGACTACTAGATGGGCATGGAGACGATCAGTTGTTCACCTTGCCTAAGTGAAGGTAATCCAATTCAAAAGAGAATGTTGATTTTAGTTAGTTAATGACCACAATTGCTAAGAACGTTGGAAGTTGGAAGCAAACGGTTCACAAACCGGGTTGTAGGTTGGATGGTCAGCGAGACATTGGGAGGCAAGCGAGTGGCGGGATATTTAGACAGAATTGGAGCGGGCAAGATTCTCATCGATGCAGAGCCCCTGTCATACGATTATGTGCCAGAAGAATTAGTTGGTAGGGATGAGCAGTTACAACAGATGGCTGGTATTTTTCAACAAATTAATGACCACCGAATTTCTTGTCGCGTAGCAATCACCGGAAATGTAGGATGTGGTAAGACAGTCCTTTCACACGTTTTTTCAAGGGATTTACAGAGGCATCTTGGTGAGGAAAGGGCACTCAAGTTGGTTCATGTCAATTGCCGAAATTTTCCATCCAAAGCACAGGTTTTACAGCGTATTGTCACAAATCTTGACTCTAGGCATCCGGAGCGAGGTTTTGGTAGCGGCGAGGTTTTACAATCAATACGCAAGCAATTGCATGGCAGAAATGAACACTTGCTATTGATTTTAGATGAAGTTGACCATTTACTGAGAGCTGACAAGGGAGACCTTCTCTATCAACTTCTGCGGATTGACGAAGGTCGTGAGATTAAAGGCACGATTTCACTAATAATCATCAGTCAAGAGCAAGTTCTTGACCAGTTAGAAGGGGCCGTTTTGTCGCGTTTTGGTCAAAGCAATCACATCAGGCTTGAAGCCTATCAAGAAACGGCATTAACTGCCATCGCTACACAGCGGGCTGCATTATCATGCCATGAGGGCTCTATTTCTGATGGTGTATTGCGCACGATAGGACAACGTTCTGCTGAAACTGGCGATGCTCGAGTTGCCATTGAATTGTTGGAGGATTCAATCAAGAAGGCTGAGCGAGCAGGTCGAGACGAGGTAATCGCCAATGATGTACGATTTTTGGCAAGAGAAATCGGTCGTACAGTGGAACCGAGCATTGTTGTTAATCTAAACAAACACGCTCAGATGATTTTACTAGCACTTTGCCGGAGACTTCGCAAGGAGTCTGAAGTGACAACTGGTGACGCAGAAAAGTTGTATCGTGTAGTCTGTGAAGAATATGAAGAAGAACCACGTAGCCATACTACTTTCTGGAAGCATCTCAAGCGTCTAGAAGACTTAGAATTGATTGAGTCGCATATATCTAGCCGTTCCGAAGGACGCGGCCGCACCCAACATATCTCAATGCCGGCGGCCCTACCGGGAGCCGTTGAGAAACGGCTTGAGAGTGCCCTAAAGGGCAAATGAGGTGAAATGACGTAGCCCTTACAGGGCGCAATTGCCTTATATGGGTCTCTTGTCGGCGGGACGCTGATTACCATGGCAGTTACAGGAGACACCTCATTTATGGCCGCGGTGAACGACACTAACCCTGCAAGTAAGGGCAAGTCATATTCGGTTGAGATTAAGGGTTCAAATTACAATCACTTTCTTGGAAAGAAGATTGGTGATGTAGTAGATGGACAGTTCGTAGGTGAAGGCGACCAGTCACTTCTTGGATACAAACTGCAAATCACTGGTGGCTCTGATAAAACAGGAACACCAATGCGTAGCGACATCGCTGGTGGAAACCGCCAAGCAGTTTTAGTTACCAAAGGTGTTGGATACAAGGCTCAAAAACTCGTAAAGAAGAAGGGCGATACTTACCGATACACCTACGATGGAATCCGCAAGCGCAGATATTTCCGTGGCAACACAATCAATCAAGACACCCGTCAGTTGAACCTGAAGGTTGTTGATAACGGCAAGAAGTCTCTCGCTGACCTTCTAGGTGACAGCGGCGGCGATTCAGACGAGTCGTGATAGAGATGTACAAGGAGAGGATTTCAACTGGTGAGCAAGTTACCTCGCCAGCCTGAAGTCAATATTGGATTAGTAGGTCACGTTGACCACGGTAAAACAACTCTCACACAAGCATTGTCCGGGACTTGGACAGATACTCATTCAGAAGAGCGCAAGCGCGGGATTTCAATCAAGTTAGGATACGCAGATACTGCTTTTTACAAGACCAAGAAGGGTGAGTACTACACCACTGGCAAAAGACCAGACGGAAAAAAGGACAATGAAAAAGAACTCTGTCGAGTGATTTCATTTGTTGATGCGCCCGGTCACGAGACGCTAATGGCTGTGATGATCAGCGGCGCTTCCATTATGGATGGCGCCTTACTGTTAATTGCAGCTAACGAAAATTGTCCCCAAGCCCAAACTCTTGAACACTTGATGGCGCTGGAAATCGCTGGCATCAATAACATCGTAGTCGTGCAAAATAAAATTGACATCGTTTCCCGTGAACAAG
This sequence comes from Candidatus Poseidoniales archaeon, assembly GCA_012964335.1. Taxonomy (GTDB): domain Archaea; phylum Thermoplasmatota; class Poseidoniia; order Poseidoniales; family Thalassarchaeaceae; genus MGIIb-Q1. The sequence goes on from DTUF01000011.1 coordinate 24,589, forward strand.
CAATGAAATCATATAATGAAATCAAGGACTTCTTGAAAGGGACAATCGCTGAAAACGCACCAATAATTCCTGTCTCAGCCCATCACGATGTTAACCTTGACATTCTAATCTCAGCAATTGAGGAATTTATTCCAACACCTGATAGAGACCAGAAAGCAGCAGGTATTCTCCATGTTGCACGGTCTTTTGACATCAACAGACCTGGCTCAAGACCACCAGAACTCAAAGGTGGAGTGATTGGAGGAAGTATCGTAAGTGGTAAGTTCAAAGTCGGCGACAAAGTTGTAGTCGCTCCAGGTCGCAAGGTAGTACAAGGAAAAAAGGCAACATGGGAGCCTATCAATACCCGTATCATCAGCCTAAAGGGTGGAGGCAACGACTTAGATTCAATGCACGCAGGTGGGCTATGTGGAATGGCCACTCCTCTAGACCCAAGTATCACCAAGGCTGACGAACTCTCTGGACAAGTCGTGGCGCGTGAGGGTGAATTACCTCCGATTTGGAATGAGGTGGACCTTGAACTAACACTCTTGAAGGAAATGGTTACCGGAGGTGGTGGTTCAGCAGACCCAGTTCGGCCTTTGCAGCCAAATGAAATGTTGATGGTCAATGCATCAACAGCAACTTCAGTGGGTGTAGTATCTTTTGTTAAGGGCAAAAAGGCAACACTTTCACTTAGGCTACCAATATGTGCTCCGAAAGGTGGGCGAATTACTCTCTCTAGACGTATTGGCGCCAGATGGCGACTGATTGGCTATGCTACCATTAGTTGATGTGGGGTTGGACGGCAGGGATTTTACCCAGCCGCAACTTACGAATGATTGGAGGCAATTAGATGACCCAAGTACTGATTGATGCTTGCGGCTGGGTTGCAATCATTGAAGGCGGCTTGAATGTTGATTTGGCTATGGCTGATGTAGTTGGGACCTTTGAGCCAGTTTTATTGAAACGAGTGTTGAAAGAATTGGAGATGATTCAGGAGAAAACCACTTCTCCTCTCCTGCTTGATTTCTTGACATCTAGATCTGTTTTTCTTGAGGGGCCAGAAGAGGCAAACCATCCTGATGACCAGTTAGTAATAGTCGCTTCACAGGAAAACTGGCCAGTGTTGACAGTTGACAGTAGATTGAAGCAAAGATTAGTTGAGATGAATTGCTCCTACATTGAAGTAATGAGTGGTCAAAATCTCCGACTTGTCTCACTTTAGACAAGGTGAAATGGCTATATTTTTCTGATTAGAAAAATTTACTCTAAGGCTAAAATTGACTTCTATCCGGCATAGAGATTATATTCTTGACAAGTCGGCTGGGTGTCATGCCGCAGATAACAGTAACCTCAAAAGCATCCTCAACCCAACCAGAAAATCTAATTGTTGATATGCTGGATAATATTGGTGTTTCAATAAATGTAGCATATGTGTTAGTCTCTCTTCATGAAGGTGGAAATTTGAGCAGTAAGGAGTTACAATCCTCTTGTGGACTTCGCCAACCAGAAATCAGTGTGGCTATGAAAGAACTTCTCAATGACGACATGGTTAGATGTGAGGCCCAGAACGGAGGCGGTCGTGGTCGACCTTGTCACCGCTACAGTCTAAATGGAGATCTCTTTGCTGTGATTAAACCATTCATCAATGATGCAGAGTCTCGATTGAATAAGTTGACAGTGGACCTTGCTAGATTGGACAAAGTCTCCCAATCACTGGCTAGTGCTGCAACATCTTGAGTTGTAAGCGCCGAATTTTTCTTTTTGAAATCACGGGATTTCATCAAATTGATAGCCTTCTTCCCATTGCTTTTCGCCTAGAATTACTTCTAACTCAAATGGAGTCAAAAGTGGCTTCGCATATTTTACAGAATCATCAATTGCAATTCGTGGACAAGCAGTATTGACAAACGCATCCACCGGATAAAAATCAATTAATTCTGGTCCAACATGTTCCAGCGCCAGCAAATATCCTTTTTTGCCATGTTTCTCAATCAGTCGCTTCAATCTCAATGCCATGCTGCGGCGCATTTGTCCGGGTTTTTCGCCAATTAATATGCCGAAAGAAGTTGCCTTATCAGCGGCCATAATTAAGCCGAAACGTTGCCTCAAAATACGCTCAATCTGTTGTAAGGACATTTCCCTAGCTTCACTCGTATAAGGGTCTAGAATAGATAGGGGTTTTCCGGTGTGGAGAACTAGCCCAATAGGGTGGAAGTCACCAGAACCAAGGAATAAGTAGTGACCGATTGAGGGGTCATCACCTGAGTAATTACAGCCCAAAACTTGACCTGGGAAAGTGAGTCGGTCACCACCGGTTGGAATAATGACATCAAACCCTTCATTTTCTAACATAACTTTGTAATCTTCAAGCAAATGGAGGTGTTGAATTGAACCCACTAGCCCTAATTTAACATCAGTAAGAGGGGTAATTCTGCCAACTGCATCAAGGAATCTCTCTTGTGCTTCTGCTTCGCCAATCTCCTGAACACTAGTCTCACTAAGGCGTTCTTGAGCCATTTTTTTGTGGGTTGATAAGAAAGGGATGACTGGTGCCAATTCTGGGGTCCCGTCATAAGTTACGTCAATGAATTGGGTTTCCATTCCTGAATCAATATTCATTTGGCTGTGTCCCATATGTGCTACCAAATCTACTCCCATCATCTTCATCTTGTGGTGAACCAAATCACAGGCACCATAACATGGGTCAGCGGCGATAATGATTTGTGCATCTGTATTAGCTTCTAATGAGTCAATCATATCTAAGGCTTGAATTTTCAAACCTTCAGGAAGTTGAAGGGCAACAAGCCGATGGTCACCAGTGTGAATTTTCTCAACTAATTCGTCGAGTTGAAAGTCGTGGCGGTTAAGATCCATTCATTCACCTCAGTCAAGTAGGATTACTTCATCCCCGTCCATTCTAACTCTAACAAGAGAGCGGATTGGCCAGCCAGTTTCTGCAACTATTTCACTTACGATACTGTTCTTTTCAAAGACTGCAACTACATCTTGGACAATTGCACCTGCCTTTTCCACCCCTGTTAAAACGGCTCGCAGTGTGCCACCTGTGCTGATGACATCGTCAATCACAAACACTCGCTCACCTGGATTTATGTCATTAATGAAAATACTTCCTTTTGAGTAGCCAGTGGATTGGTCGACCCTTACTTCACCGGGAAGTTCGTAAGGTCTCTTTCGGCCGATTACAAGTGGTTTCCCAGTTGCGATGGAGATACAAGCTGCTAATGGAATTCCCATCGCTTCAATTCCAAGAATCAAATCTATTTCATCCCAGTTGACCATCTCTAATACGATGTCACGTGCCTCTGCTAGCATTTCACCGGATTGACGAGGTACACCGTCTGAAAGAGGGTGAATGAAGTAAGCGTAGTCACCTTTCCAAATTGTTGTTGAGTTTACAACGCTTTCACGCAAACGAATTATCCGCTCGTCGGATGGTTGGGCCGATGACATCCTCTAGCCTCAAACGAGTCCCTTGAGATGTTCATGGCCACGGTCAACAACGATTGATGATGTAGTTGGTAACTTACAGTTTGCCTTGCGAAGAGCATCTTTTGCTGCAGCAAAGTGGGCTGGAGATGTTTGGATGGTGATAACCTTCTGATTTTTTGTTACTCGGGCGGCGGTGCCGACATTTTTGCCGAATGCACAGCGCATACCTTGAGAAACACGGTCAGCACCTGCACCAGTTGCCTGTTTGTTCTCACGGAGAACCTGGTGAGGATAAACACGAACACGGAGTGAGTAACCCTGTGAACCGGCTGCTGCACGGATGGTTGCATTCACGATAATTCGAGCCGCTTCTAAAGCGGTGTGCCGGATTTGACAAGCATTGTCAACTTTAAGTGTCAATTCAACAGGGAATTCATGCTTTTCACCAGCCACTCGGTTACCCATGTGGAAGTTTGTAATTCGGCTGTTTGGAATCCCACCGGTGTATTCACGACGTGTGTAAGATTGTCCTTTCGCGCTGCGGTACATCTTTGCGGGTTTTCTTGCCATGTTCCATTCCCCTGCCTTAGGCAGGGCCGGCGACCGCCCTTCCATATTTAACGGCATTCACATCGGAATAGTATCAATTCGGGCGGTCAATACTTAGTCTGCCGTAGTCTTGGCATCCTTGATGGCGGAGCCACTTGCACCTTCTTGGCTAGTCACTATTGGCGAGTATCTTCAAGAAGAGAGTGAAAAGCAGTGGTTTTGGTTTTCAGTATTTATCGTGACACTGCTCGTTGGCGCATTCTGGTTGGAGGCTAGTTTGACCCTTCCTGGTGTTGAAGAGAACCCGATGCTGGGGGAGGGCGAGATAATTGAACAAGTGCAATGGAATAACGAAGGAACTGAGGCGCTAATTTTAGTTGGGCGAACAGATAATTCTCCACTGCGATTCTCAACAACCTCGGGAATCCTAGAAGTGAACTCGGGTAATTCTGTTCCGCGCCATATTTCCATCACTAATTCAGGATGGTTAGTGTCTGGAAATGATGGCTATTTAGCAAGTTTCAACGGCAACACACTTACTCTTATTGCACTGGATTGGGGTGACATGGATGTACCAGATATTGTATCAGTAGCTAGTAATGATGGTGAGAGGGGTTTTATGATTACAAAGCGAGGTTCTTCAACTCAATTACACACTTTTACTGAAGGTGAAGTTTCAGATGGAACTCCTGCCCCTGTTGATAGTACTGTAATGACAAGTGTACATCTTTCAAAAAGAGGGCATTTAGCAGTTGTAATAGGATATGACACTAATCTTGGTAATCCGTCCTTCGGACCTGCAGGTGAGGTGATTATTCGTGCAGACGCAGTGCTTGGAGAAGCACCCACGATGTCTCTTTTACACCATGGTGCAGGTGGAGCGATTCACTCTGCTTACTTCGTAAATGAAGGTGCTTGGGGTGATGATGTTGAGATGGTAATAGCAGGTGGAACTAGCACCTTGTTATTGCTGTCTGATTCGACAATCATTGACCTCCCAGGTGTCGGTGGTTCAACAGCAGCAACTATTGATGAAAACGGAGTATTCTGGTTAGCAAGAGGTGATTCTTTGGAACTCTTCAGTATTTCTTCGGATAGGGCGCAGTTGGAATCTCACAAGATTTCCGACTCGGTTGCAGTTGATGCAAAAGTTGGTACCGCGGCAGATGGTGAAGTTCAGTTCTATGGTACTGGGGTCGATGGTTACGTAGGTGTTCTCAGTTTCGACCCAGGGGATAGAGACGATGTTAGCCAAAGCTTAGCATTGTTTGGAGATTTATTGTTCGTGATAATAGTCATCTCCTGCCTCGTAATAATTGGGCATATGTTCTATATTAATGACCTCAAACCTTGGTGAAACTGAAACGTGATATGTTACAGTAACTAAGCATGGGTTCATCTATTCGCGGCACGTAGCCTATGAGGATGAGTGATGGGGTATCTGCTGGAATTAGCAAGGCTTCCAACGGCTTCTTTGACGGCGGCGCCATTATTCATCTCAAGTTGCTTTTTGTAGCGGCATCTTGGGGACTTGCATGGGCTGCAGGGAGAGAGTTAGCCTTAGCCCTTCCAGAAGCAATTGTGTCTTGGTATAGATACGCAATGACCATCCCACTTTTGTTCATATGGATGTACTTCAAAGAGAGAGGCTCAAGAGAGGGGAAATCAGCAATATTTATTCCTCGCGGAGAGATGTTTTGGAAGTTGGCTTGGATCGCCTTTTTCTCTACTTTTTTGTATCAATTATTTTTCATGCACGGAATGGAAAGAACCGCTGCAGGCGACGCGTCGATATTGATAACATTCAACCCTGCATTTACTGCACTGCTAGCCATTCCACTACTAAGCAGAAAATTAAGTCGGAATTTAGTTTTTGGACTAATTATTGGTCTTGCAGGGGTCGGAATTGTTACTGGTTGGAGTCCAAATACACACATCCCAATGAATCAAAGATTAGTCGGGGATTTCTTGATAATGTGTGCGGCTGGGAGTTGGGCAGTTTCAACCAATTTGATGAAACAAATTTTAGAATCTGAAGACATTGAAGATAAGCCATCTCCAATAGCAATTGTTGCTTGGGCTTCATTCTTAGGGTGGCTACTTTTGACACCTCTAGCCGCATTTGATTTAGTCACTTTTGGTAGCGCCGCAATTCCCAATACAGAAGGGTGGATTTGGATATTTTATCTGGCCTCTATTTCAACGGTGTTAGCATATGCTTGGTTTGCGGATGGAGTGGATAAAATAGGGGCAACAGCGTCTGCAACTTACGTCTATTTGGTGCCATTTTTTGGCATACTTTCTGGAGTATTATTACTCAATGAATCAATTGGCTGGTCGTTTCTCATTGGATTCGTTTTGATTTTAGTAGGGGTCAAACTTTCTCAACAGTCAGCCAATGAAGCCGAAGGCTGATTTGAAGGGGTTTGCTTATGGAGCGTCACACACCCGCTGAAACTCCGCCCGTAGGGCGGGAGCGCTCAATGAGTTGCACTGGAAGAAGGGGTAAGCATGTCAACACCGATGATGGAACAGTTTCACGCCATCAAGGCTGAACACCCAGATACCGTTCTATTTTTCAGAATGGGCGATTTTTACGAGATGTTCCACGATGATGCGGTGTTGGCAAGTGACGTGCTTGGAATCACCCTAACTAGTCGGGAGAAGAACTCGGACAACCCAGTTCCAATGGCTGGAGTACCATGGCACTCGGTCGAGGGATATTTGCAAAAAATGCTCAAGGCTGGCTACAAGGTCACACTTTGTGAGCAAGAAGAGGAACTTCGCCCCGGAGAAAAACTACTCCAGAGGGTCGTGACTAGGGTTTACACCCCTGGCTCACTTTACGAAGAGAGTCTGATTGGTGAAGAATCGTCGGCTTTACTTTCAGCAGTTATTTTGCAGTCTGATTCTCTGGGCTGGTCGGTTGTAGATCCTAGCACTGGGCGTGCTTGGGCAGGCGAATTTACCGGTGCTGGCAGATTTGATAGGCTACTTGATGAATTGTTGAGATGGCAACCTCGCGAGTTAGTGATGAGTCGTAACGATGCATCTTCTGATGTGGTGAAATCAATTTTAGCATCTGTTGATAATTTGACTCTTTCAACTCATGAAGTGCCGCGCAAAGCGCGGCTTGAAAGTTTGAAATCTGTCTTAGAAGTCGCTGATTTAGGTCATATTGACCTCGATTCTAAGCCGATGGCGATGGAGGCTTGTGGAATGGCAACATCTTACTTGTCGCGACTCCATCTGACAGCGACTGTGCCACTACGCGACATTGAATTCGCTGAAGAACAGCGTTACATGGTGTTGGATGAAACAACTCTTAGAAATCTCGAAGTCACTCACACATTGGGTGGAGATAAGCAGGGAAGTCTGCTTTCATCAATTGATGCTACACGAACTTGGATGGGCAGGAGGATGTTACGTCAATGGTTGTTGATGCCGCTTCTTGACCGTCAAGAAATAGCCAAGCGGCATGGCGCTGTCTCCAGTCTAGTCAATGCAAATAGGAGACTGCGAAATCTGCGCGAGGCGCTGAAAGGTGGCAGAGATTTGGAGCGGCTCTCAACTCGGCTCGCTTACGGTCGAGCCAATGGCAGAGACCTTGGAGCAATTTCAGATGCACTTGCAAGACTTCCTTCTTTACACGCAATTCTTACTGAAGGCAGTGATGAACTACTGGTTGAATGTGCAGAAAATCTGCTGGATTTAGATGAAATCCGACTTCTAATCTCAGAAGCACTCAACGATGAATTGCCTGTTACAATCCGAGAAGGCGGCCTGTTCAAGCAAGGTTGGTCGCAAAAGCTCGATACCCACAGAAGTGCGGTGGCAGAAGGTAAAGAGTGGTTAGATAATTTAGAGGCAACAGAGCGAGAGCGACTTGAAATCCCGCGTCTAAAAGTGAAGTATAATCGCCAGTTTGGCTACTTCATTGAAATCTCAAATGCACATTTAGACAAGGTGCCTGAAGAGTATACGAGAAGGCAGACATTGGTTAATGCTGAGCGTTACGTCACTGAGGAATTGAAGGAAAAAGAGGAATTGATTCTCAATGCAAAAGGCCGAGGAAACGAATTAGAATATGCACTTTTCAGGGAGTTGAGAGACCAAGTGAAGGAACACTGCCAAGCACTTTCACTAATTGCTAGGAAGGTTGCCACAACAGATGTTCTTTGCTCCTTAGCACATCACGCACGTCGATTTGGATGGACTAGGCCAGAGATGAGTGAGGATGAGAAGTTGGACATCAAAGCAGGACGCCATCCAGTGTTGGAAGCGAGTGCATCATTTGTGCCCAATGATTTGACATTGGATAAAAAGCGCCGGTTTTTGTTGTTGACTGGCCCCAATATGGGAGGGAAATCGACTTATCTTCGCCAGACTGCTTTGATTTCGATATTAGCGCAGGCTGGCTCTTTTGTGCCTGCAGAAAGAGCGCGAATAGGTCTAGTTGACAGAGTGTTCACACGGGTTGGAGCCCATGATGATATTCGCAGAGGGCGCTCAACTTTCATGGTTGAAATGATTGAGGTTGCACATATTCTCAGGCGAGCGACTTCGCGGTCGCTCGTCCTTCTTGATGAGATTGGTAGAGGTACGTCAACATTTGATGGGTTAGCGATTGCTTGGGCAGTTACAGAAGATGTAGCGACCCGCGTTGGAAGCAGATGCCTATTTGCAACTCACTATCACCAACTTGTAGGTTTAGAAGCAGAAATTGAAGGCTTGGTCAATGTCCATGTTCAGGTAGCACAAAGTGGGGATGAACTCAAATTCCTATACACTGTTGGTGATGGTCCATGTGATGATTCGTATGGAGTACAGGTGGCTGCACTTGCAGGTTTACCTGCTCACGTTGTTGAAAGGGCACGGGATTTACTACTCTTCTTGGAGACTCAGGCTGAAGGAGCGCGGGCTGGCGAAGATGGAACACCGCTTTCAAGGGGTGTCGGCCAATCATCACTGTTTGGCTGGATGCTACCAAAGGTGGTTGGCGCAACTCCGGAAACGGAGGACGCAGACACAGAAGGCCCAGCAGAGGTGCCAATGGGGGCGAGGCTTGAGCCGACAGAAGCAGCTGCGCTAGCGAGGTTAGCAGAAATGGACCCCGATGCAATGTCACCTCGCGAAGCGATGGATTTGATTTACGAATTGAAAGGAATTCTTAGAGGTCAGCATGAATGGTTGGAGGAGTGAAGATGGTCATTTCTGAGGAAATCACTCCGCCAACAATTGTTCAATTGGATGACAAAACGATTGGGCTGATAGCGGCCGGTGAAGTCGTTGAAAGACCTGCTCAAGTAGTCAAAGAATTGTTGGAAAATTCGGTTGATGCAGGTTCAACTCGCGTCAACATTGAGATCCAACGAGGTGGATTTGATTTGATCTCAGTGACCGACAATGGTCATGGAATCCCAGAGTCAGAACTAATTTTGGCGGTAACCCGTCACGCTACTAGCAAACTAACAGATGCATCAGATTTGGCAGCCATCGGCACTCTTGGATTTCGTGGCGAGGCTTTGGCAAGCATCGGCGCTGTATCACATTTGAAAGTCGCAAGCAGGCCAGAATCTAGCGAAGGTAGAGCAATTGTTGTTGAGGATGGTGATGTGCATGAAGCAAAGCCCGAAGGAATGGCAAATGGCACGAAAATAGAGGTCGGAAATCTGTTTGCGAATCAACCAGCAAGATTGGCTTTCCAGAGAAGGGCTGCGACCGAAACCGCACAAGTGGTGGATGTAGTTGTGTCTCACGCACTTTGTAATCCCCAAGTGTCATTCCGATTGACTGTAGATGGGCGGCCAATTCTTGAAACACCAGAAACCGAGGATATGCGAGACAGGTTGTACGATTTGCTAGGTGCTTCTAGTGAGAAAATGATTCCTCTGACATGCTCAGATGTTGATTCCGAGGCACCAGGTGAAGAGCGATGGAGAGGGTGGATTTCACCACCAGATATTAGCCGAGGAAAATCAGATGATGTCCACATTATCATCAATGGTAGGCCAGTTGCGGCACAACCGTTTCTACAGTCTATCAAGCGTGGTTATCACACTAGATTGATGGTCGGCAGGCATCCTGTCGTTGTTTTACTACTCGATTTGCCTGCCGACGAAGTTGATGTCAATGTTCATCCAACTAAAAGAGAAGTGAGACTGAGAAATTCGTGGCGGGTGCTAGAGAGATTGGAGAGAGCCATCAAGCACACGCTGAAACAAGTCCCAACTGGTGAAGCGCCAACTCGAGAGTTCCCACTTGGGGCAGTTGATGGTGGGAAGGAGCAAGTTACGGTTACAACACCAGTGAGTAGTGAGGTCCCATCATGGGCTAAGCCGAGCGCGGATAGAACTAGCGCCAAATTGCCAAATCTGCCAGCGCAGGCGGATTCATCAGCACAAACATCGTTTTATCAAGGTGCAAAATCAGATTCAAAACAGGTTGACAAGCCACGCCCAACCTCCTCTTCTCCTGTTTTACAAGAGACACTCCCCGGTCTAGAAGAAGCGCCAGTATCACCTGCGTTAAGCAGTGCGGAAAGAGAATTGCACAGACACTCAAAGGCGGGTGAAGCAGTTTCCCCTCTTGATGAGCCGGAATTAGAAACCAAGCAAGAAATTGTCACTGATGTGCCAGTAATGGAACCATTAGCACAGTTTGCAGATTCGTATATTTTAGCACAAGGTGAGGGGTGTTTGTATGTGGTTGACCAACACGCTCTGCACGAGAGAGTACGTTATGAGAGACTACGAAACAGTATGGCTAACTGGGGGGCTCAGCCGCTCATTGAGTCGATATCTCTAGACCTTTCAGCGGTTCAGAGTTCGGTGGTTGAGGCTTCACGAGATAGACTAGGTGAACTTGGTTTTGAGTTCACAGACGGAGATGAAAAACTCGCCTTAACTTCTGTTCCTGTAATGCTTGCTGGAGATTCCCGATTGCATGGATTCCTCATTGATTTGATTGTTGAATTACAAGAATCTGGTGAGGCAGGGCCGCTGAATGTTGCTGAAAATTTGGCTGATGAGATCGCCTTCATGAAGTCCTGTCGCGGCGCAGTGAAGGCGAATCAGGTTCTGTCAATTGCTGAGATGAGACGACTGCTAGCTGATATGTCAACCATTGAGAATCCATGGGCTTGTGTTCATGGCAGGCCTACTGTGATGAAATTAGATGTCAATACGCTTGACCATCACTTTGGCCGACACGGTTGACTTGACTCTTGGGCGAAGTATTGAATGGAACCATCATCTGTCAACAATTGGTGAAATCAACTATGCAGGCTCGTATTCTCGTCTGTTTTCTGACCCTTTCCCTGCTTTCTGTTTCGTGGGCAGTACCAGTTATGGGGGAGGTTGAGAGTGATGGTCCGGAACAAATTCACTTAGCACTGAGCGAACAGTCGTCAGAAATGGTTGTGACTTGGATTACAAGTTCTCACACTGGCGGCGGAGTGGAATGGGGATTGTCCGCAATCTCACTCAATAATTCTGTTTTAGGGGTCAATCATACCTACACTGCTGATGATTGGGAAGGAGTTGTTCATGATGCAGTAATGGATCCACTATTGCCGGGCACTGAATACTTCTACAGAGTTGGTGATGAAGTAGGTGGTTGGAGTGCAGTCTACTCTTTTTCAACTGCTCCAGCCGACGATTCGCGGGTCCGAATCGGCTTAATTGGCGACATGGATGAAACCGATGGCGCAAGAGATGTTGTCAGCGAAATGGCAAGCCAAAATCTCGACCTTGTATTATTTGCTGGCGATTTATCTTATGCTTATGATTCTGCGAGATTTTGGGACAAAGTTGACGGAGATGAATGGGATGATTGGGGCCGACTTTACCAGCAAGTATCCGCTAACACTCCAACCATGTTTGCAGTTGGCAACCATGAAAATGAGGAACAGGATGGTTGCGAAGGGTGTGGATTCCAAGCGTATTTGAACCGCGTCAATATGCCCTATGCAGCAAGCGGCTCAAACTCGGAATTTTGGTACTCCTTCAATTATTCATTATTCCATATTATTTCCATCTCAACTGAGCATGATTTTGAAAATGGCTCAGCCCAGCACCAATGGTTATCCCAAGACCTAGAATTGGCAACATTGGATAGAGAGGCACACCCTTGGGTGTTGGTGTTTTTCCATCGCCCTATGTACTCCTCAACATCTGGTGGCCATGGTAGTGATTTAGAGGTCCGCTCAGCCCTTGAATCGCTTTTAGTGCAACATTCAGTTGATATTGTTATTACTGGCCACGACCATAATTATGAGCGCACTTTCCCAGTTAATTCAAGCCAAGCTTACCAGACAAATACGAGCCAATTTGTCAATCCTAAAGCACCGATTCACTTGGTGGTGGGAACTGGTGGGAGGGTTCTCTATCGCTACGATTCGAGTGAGCCAGAATGGTCGGCCGCATACGACTCAACCACGCACGGATATGGGGTTCTAGAGTTGCTGAACAAAGACGCACTTCAGTTCACTTTCTATGATGATGAACATGGGGATGTTGTTGATACTTTCACCATCAGCAGAGGTGATCCGGTGACATCTGAAAATACTGTGAATTATCAACCCGAATCAACTACACTAGAGATAGTAATGACCATAATTTTGATTTTATTTGCCCTTTATCTTGCTTCTTGGCTGTACCGAATATTTCGGTTTCAGTTTACTGAGAAGTGAATTTCAATTTGTTGATGAAATCCGGGTCTGAAACTGCATAGCAGTTTGGATGCGATAGAGTTGCTCCGACTTTGCTTGCTAAGCATGCTGCAGTCATCCAAAGTCGGTGGTCTGCGTGAGTTTTGACAATTTTATTTGGTGAACTTGGTGTTTGTCCGCCCGCAATTTCCAACCCATCTTCTGTTGGAGTGGCAGTTAATCCGAACTGTGCTAGCAGTTCTGCAGTCTTCTCAATTCGATTTGATTCCTTGTGGCGGGCATGGCTAGCGCCGGTGATTGTGCCACCATTTCCTAGAGCAAGAATTGCTGCTAGTGGGGGCAATAAATCGTTTGAGTCACGTAAGTCAATTTTGAATTCTTCAACATCAGACAGCATTTGGCCACCGGCGCAGGTGGCCAAGATTTCAGCCCCAAGAGAATCCTCATCTGATGGTAAATTGGTAACTTCAACTTCAACCCCCTGTACCGATTGATAGAGAATTGCAAAAGCCTGTAGACTCCGGTCGCTTGGAATCTCAACAACATCTGGACATTCTACAACCCAAGATTTGAGTTTGATATGTGGTCGCCAATCCATTTGGTTTTCGGAGCCGGTTTTTCCGGCAAGTTCGAAAGATAGTTGTGCGTGCAATCGTGAAACCCCTTGACCTGCTAAGTTGACCCTAATTTCTCCCTCAAGTGCGGGCATTGAGAGGAGAAGAGATGAGAGTGGTTGGCTAGAGCGGGAGACATCAAGTGTCACTTCTCCGGGCTCCATTGGGCCGTGTACAAGGTAGGGCAGAGATTCCAAACCCGTGCCATGACTCACTTGGGCACCAAGGTACTCCAAGATGTGCAGTAATGTTTCTGAATGGCGTTTGCGCAGTGTATGATCACCGTCTAGCATTATTGGGTAATTTAGTCTAGCAGCGGCTATAGTTAGCAGGCGGAGTGTAGTTCCAGAATTCCCACAGTTTAGCACTGAAATTGGACGTTTGAAGCCATTTACTCCGACTCCTGAAACCACCCATTGCGACTCATTTTTTTCTATTGCAACTCCTAGTTGGGATAGGCATCTCGCCATTGAATCAACATCTTCTCCAGGTGTTCCTGAGAAATTTAACGTGACTTCTTTTTCGCCTTGAGCCGCAAGCAGTAGCCAGCGAATCATGTGACTTTTTGATGGTGCGAGTTGCCATTGGATTTTGGTTGTAATATCTTGAGCTTCGATTGGGACAGAACCACCAGTCGCTTCTCTGCCGATAACCGCATGGTACGGCTGCCAATCCTCAAGTCCGCCCATTCTTCTCAAACCTGCGAGAGGGTTTGCCATTCAAGCCCTTTGCGTCGCACACGCGAAGTTTTCAGGAGGCTGCAGGTAGGGTAACTGCGAATATTTCGCCATTACTCCGGCCACCACTTCCTTCAAACAGCATTCTAAACGTCCAATCTCCGCTATCACTTCCAACGGTTGCGGCATCTATCACAAAGTAATCACCGGTATTGACTGTGAATCCAGCATCGCGGTCTTGGAATGAGACATTTTCGCCAGACACGCCGTAGACATTAGCATCAGATGTATAACCTGAAATTGCGATAATGCTAACACTCTCGGGTGGGATTAGTTGGAACTTACATTTGAAAGTCTCAATTTGAGCACTCATTTCGGTAATTGTGACCACTTGGTAACCATTATCAAGCATTCTAACGCTAGCTTTAGCAGTTGGTACGCCCTTGTTTGGCGCTTGCACACCAGAAGACATCATCAAGTAGACCGCACTGGTTAGTAGAACGGTAATTGCTAGGAGAAGAATTGTTGCAATGACTGGAGAAACCGCCTCTTCTGGCTCTCTCGTAAGTCTTCTTGCTCGATTCATCTCTCCCCTCTCACGCAACTCTGTCCACTGTCTCTGGAGTTATACCTTCTTCGGCAGTTACACGGAAGGTGTAAACGCGTAGGTTTTCAGGTGCGTTCCGGAATTTTCTAACCACCATTCTAGTTTCGAAATTATTAGCAATCATCTTGACTTCAAAATCAAATACGATATCACAGATAAGAGAAAGTTCTCGCTGTACACTTTCTGGTATTGAACCGCTTGAAGCAGAAACTAACAATATTCCTCGATTTAGTTGAGTATGTGCTTGCATTACCCTGACCATTGAGATAACTCTTCTTGCTTCGTTTCTTTGGAAAAAGAAATCAAGGTTATCAATTGCGCATCTAAAGAATGGTCCGAGTGATGTGATTTGACTTGCCATCGCAACAAGATAATCTGTTGAATCTTCTTCAACGAATCTGGTCTGAGCAAGTCTCTGAATATCTTGCATTGTAAAGCCTTCAAGACGGAATCGACTGGCTTCCATGTCCTTCTCAAGTACCTGTTCATTGTACTCTTCTCCGAGAGTTCTCACCTTGAGGTCAAGTGGCCATTCATAGCGTCGGAAAACCTGTAAAATCTCATTTTGACTTTCCGCGGTTGATACCAACACTGTGTTTTCAGGGTCTTCAGCTACTGAAGTGAACTGCTTCATGAACAAGTCCATCCCAGCACCTGGCTCCCCAATACAAAGAATTGTAAAACCGCGAGGAACTCCTCCCTTCATCATCTTGTCAAATTTTGGAGAGCCGATGCTAGCAATTTCTCCGAAGAACTCAACGTCCTCTGGGTCAAATTCAATTCGTCTCGCCATTTATCATCACCTCAGGAAATAACAACCTGTCCCCGGTCTACCAAATCAGTACAGTATAGGTCAAGGTTCGAAAGAACACTTGGAGGAGTTTGGTCTGGAACAGTTACTACTGCACTCAGTACATCACGCGCACGGAAGGTATTGATGAAAGTGTGAAGATATTCTGCAAGCATTTTCTCTTCGTTGTAAATTGCTAGCGCGTTTACTGAATCTAGAATGACGAAATTTTGTTCTGTAGGCATTTGGCGCAAATGAAAAAGGGTCCTGAGAAGAATGTTTTCAAGCATAATCGGGCTGTCAATGTAAGAAATATTGGTGAATTGATTTTCAGTGCCACCTAACAATGCAGATGAGACGCAATCAATGAATTGAATTCCTTCGATTGGGATATCAATTTCCTGGAGGGTGGCAATTAGTTCAGGTGCAGGGCGGCTTGCAGAAATGTAAACGCCGCCCATTTGAAATTCGTTGATGAGCGGCTCAATGAGTGACGCTGTAACTAGAAAGGAGTTACTTGACCCGCAACGAACTTGTAGCGAAGAATTCAAAGTAATCTCGGTGAGTTGTTCGGCAATCCGTTGGTCTAACTCAATCATTACGTGTCAACTCCCCACTTCAGCATCGGAGTCATCATAACTCCCATAGGTGTCAATTCTAAAGCATATTTTGCCCGAGAGTGGTCAGTACCTCGCATCTTTACAACCTGCAAATATCGTAACAAGTGTCCCATCCTATCGATGTCACCCATCACCATAATTCCATCTAAAATTGCCTCTTCAACACCGAAAGAAGACCAGTGTGCCTTTGCACCTGCAGAAGTAATTTCAGCAACTAGGAACGATGTGCACCCCTGAGTGGCCAGAGTTTTTCCGAGAGTAAATAGGAAGTCGCGAATAAGTTGGTCATTTGGAATCTTGTAACACAATGTGGTCACTGAATCAATAACGAGGCGAGTCACACCGATGGTATTGACAATATCAGTAATCGCTTTCACTAGTGAGTTGATATCGTCTCGGTCAAAAGTTGCCTTTGTTAATCCGAGCCATGAGTAAACGACATCCATGTCAAACACATTGATGAGACCTTTATCCACCATTTCCATGTCAAAAAAGGTGTACTGTCGAATATTTTCAAGTAATTTTACAGATGGTTCAGTGGCTGCGAAATACGCACATGCTTCTCCCATTTGGGCACCATGAACAAGGAATTCCATAGTCAACGTAGTTTTACCAGAACCACATGTTCCTCCTATCAGCACAGTTGCTCCATAGGGTATCCCGCCACGGGTTATTTCATCTAATCCGTGAATGCCAGTGACACAACGGTCGCGTGTGTATTGTGCTCCCCCCTGCATGACTACCAACGATGCAAAGTCCGACCTCCTCTAATAACTCGTTGCCAAATGAACACGCCTTTAGGCGTGGATGTAACAAAGTGGAATCTAATCAAATTTGATTTCAAAGGATTCCAGGAGTTCCCCCGGTAGAGCGGCCCCAATTTGAGGAATTAGAAGCCCCACCACCAAGCCAATTTAGAGCAATATCGCTGTCAATGCTCCAACTAGAGACCCAGTCAACCTCCATTTTAGTTTCAGTTTGGGCTATTCCAGGGTAAGTCCATGTGAGAGTTAGTGTGTCATCTAATTTGTTGAGCCCATCAACTGCTCCTCGCCCTAGAATCCCCGAAAGTCCAAGGTCAAGGACAACATCAGCACCCTGATTTTCTTGTAGAGATGGTTTACCAGAACACAGCATCACATCGCCCCCTGCCAGAGCACCGTCGCCAATTAGTGAGTGAACCCCTCCACTTGAGGCGCGTCCAATTCCCCAACCAGTAAGATTAGCTGCAAAACCGTCACGATTTTCCAATTCAACCCATTCTGGATATCCTAATTCTGGTTCTGCCATGAATTCAGAGATTACTAAGTGTGCCGGCATTCGGCCAGCGTCATGAACTTCTAAAATAATCTCAAGGGTTTCTGAATTTAGCATCATCAAACGGTGCGCTACTGCGCTATTAGCGGCTGCATCGCGGCTTGCACCATCCTGAAACAATATCAATCCCTTTCTGTTAGAATCAGGACTTTCTATGACTCTAATTGTGAGGTTAATACTAGCCCAAGCTGGAAGTCCAAGCCCTTTGATAAATTGATCTTGAGTGATATTGGCTATCCCATCAAGTCGCTCGGTATCGAGTTGCCCCAATGTTCCGGCTAATCCCGGTTGAACTACGCCGTTTAGTAAATTAGAAGCATTGTAGCGATGCCATTCAGAAGTAGCATTTGCTAAATCGCGATTTCCAAACTCATCGTATGGTGTGTACCAACCAGCATCAGTTGTTAATCGCTGTAAACTTTCCAAAGCATAATCATCTAATTGGTCGGTTCTTGGATGGTTTGAGCCAAGTTGAAGTCCGGCAAGTGAAAAGAAAGCTGATAGGATGATGAGAAATAAGACGAAAGCGGTTAGGAATTCAATAACAGCAGTCATTCCACCGTCGGAATTTGTTATTTGGCGAGCCGTGTGCATCGTCATTCCCTATCCTGCCGAAGGTTGTGTCCATCATCAAGTCTGTGCTTCATGGAAGCCCCATAAAATTGAGTAGGAATAGAATCGGGTCACCAATAAGAAGCAACGGTATAATTCCGAACATCAAGAATGCCATGAATGGGTATTTTTCTGTCGTCCAGGCCTTTTCTGCTCCAAGTTCTTCAAGTTCTGAGAGCATCTCTTGCAATTTGTTTTCAGCACGACCACCGCGCTTTGGCCGCATTCTAGTTTCAACCTTTTTCTCGCCATCTGCTCCTTCAATTACTTCATCCAATAACCAGACATGACGATTTGGGATATCAGAAAGAGGTATTCTGCGGGCATGCCAAGCCATTTTCAAATTCCTAGCATCACCGGTAGCCAAATTCATGCCAAACACATAAATTGGTAAAATCAGAAAACTCATTGCCCCCCAAATAAGCAGTGAAATTGCAGGTGGCATCAGGGCGTCTCCAGCGGCTGAAATCTCGCCCCATCCAGGTAAACATAGAGCAACGAACATCATGGCTTTTGCATCAGCACCGCCATGCAACATTCGTAATTGATAGCACATTTCGAAGAACAATAAAACTGCGCCAATTATCAACATCTGTCCCCACAGGTAAGAGGCTTGGATTTCAACTGTAGTAGAGCAGAAATTACAGTCAACAAGGGAACCGAACCCTAGCCCGTCCATCAACGGTGTTAGGTGCCGCAGTACCCCGAATACCAGACCAACGGCTGAGACAAGATACCACAGGCTGACAATAATATCTTCCGGTGAACCACTTCGCACATCATCCAAGGTCGGTCGACCAATAACTGCGGTTGAAGCGTATGCCACGACTGCTGAGGCGGTAAGCCAAACTGTCCAGTCTGCTTCTAAAGCCCATAACTCAAGACAAAGGAGGAACAATGCAGGCTTTGCCCAAGAGATCCACCAGTCGTTGGGAACACGGCGAATTTTGAGGTCTAAATAGGTCGCTCCACCAAGGCACAAAACGAGGGTAACGATGCGCGCGTAAGTGAGGATTTGCTCGGGTGTCACCATGTCCTTCGGGTTCGGTCACAGGTAAGTGCCATAAATGAGGTGCGGTTCGGCCCCGTTAGAAGCATGCTTTCAGAGGTTGACTCATATGACCATAGAGACGCGAATAGAGCAGATTTCCACTGTAATTCTACAGTTAGATGATTCCAAGGTGCCACGAAATATTCGTGCCGGCGCTAAAGAAGCAGTTGACAAGTGGCTGTTGAATAAATCCAAGGATTTGGATGTTAGAATTGCCATGGCTCAGAACAAGTTAGAAGAGTTGTCAGAAGACCCTAATATTCCTATGGAATATGGTGTGTTAGTCCTACAAGTGTTGACAGCGCTTGAACAACTGCTTGGTGAAGTCTGATTTTTGGCTACGAGAGATTTCCTCTCAATCATCTAACCATTGTTCCCAATCAGTGCCAGAGTTTGTAGCGCGATACCAAGTTGCACCACCTTGTTGTAACCATTCGTAACCATCTTGACCAACGATTCCCACAGCATTTAGTGAAGGTGGCGTAGCTTGAGAACTACTTTCCCTGCTAGTCATTCCTTCAGCAACAATTGATGCGGGGGGGCCTTCTGGATTATCAGCCAATTCTTTTTCTGGCATTTCCTCGTGTAAATCCATTTGTTCAATTTCTTGGTCTACCATATCGGTCTGATTTTCATTGAAGTGCATTCCCTCGCCATCAAGAGCATCATCTAACTCGGCACGAAGCCGTTCTAGCCGAATGCCTTGATGGGGGCCAAGCAGTCTGAGCATCAGGGCATATTCTGCCTTTAGCGCAATATCCTCTAACTCTTGCTTGGTACGCGCCTCACTCAACATAACCTCAAATCCGAGGCAGCGCCCATTGCGTGTTACAAAGCCAAAAGCAATCCAAGTGAAGAGAGGAACACCGACTACGATTCCCATTAAATCCCAAGCACTGAGGCCAATGGCACCACCAGGGAATGGGATCACAATCTCAATTCCTTCAACCGGATAATCAGCGGAATTTAATGGGTTTGAGTTCAAGCGGAGTTCATCAGTATCAGTCCATCCATCACCATCATCATCAGTATCGGCGTTGTCACCTTCGCCATCCCCGTCAAAGTCTGAACATTCCTTGTAATCTAGTGGGAATATGTCATCCTCGTCTAGGCAACCATCATTGTCATGGTCACCCGGACTTGCAAGTTTAGGAAGAATGTCAATACTGTCATTGTATCCATCATTGTCATAGTCGTTCAGGTATGGGTCGGCTAGAGTTCCAGATTGATTGTCACCAAGTCCATCTCCATCAATATCTTCCCACTGTGTTGGATTATCTGGGAATAGGTCAGGCAAACGTCCTGCGAGGCTATCACCATAACCATCCCCATCTCTATCAGATTGTTGAGATGAATCAAATGGGAATGAATCACCATTATTCCCGATTCCATCACCATCAGAATCAATCCATTCATCTGGGTTGTTTGGGAAGTTATCTGGTTGATTACCAGATGGGTTATCTCCATGGCCATCATTGTCAGAATCAAGCCATTGACTAGCATCATTCACGAAGTCATCATCCTCGTCAGCTACACCATCGCGGTCAGAATCAGCCCAACGAGTGTGGTCGTTTGGAAACCAATCGCCTTCGGTGCCATATGGATTATCTCCGTGCCCGTCTAAGTCTGCATCAGCCCATTGTGTGCCGTCACTTGGAAAAGCGTCAACATTTGTTACATTCGGGCCATCATTATCACCGTAATGGTCTCCATCTCGGTCTAACCATTGGGTACTATCTTGTGGGAAAGCATCCCCTTGGTCAGACCAACCATCCCCGTCAGAATCAACACAGCCTAGCAAATCAATAAGGGAATCACCCCATACATTTGGACATCCGTCACCACCATTGCCATATTCATAATCGCCGTATCCATCTCCATCAGTATCGGTCTGTTGAGTGGAATCTGCATCAAATTCATCGGCATTATCTCCGGTCCCATCACCATCAAGGTCAGACCATTCTGTAGGGTCATGGGGGAACGGGTCACGGATATTTGGTCGCCCATCTCCATCATCATCTACACAACCCATCTCAAATTCAAAGGTTGAATTCCCACTATTTCTGGGGCATAAATCAAGATAATCTTCAATTCCATCTGAATCATCGTCTTGGTCTTCAAGAGCATCATTGCAGCCATCTGAATCATAATCTGTAACGTTGGTAGAAATCCAACCAGTCATTCCACGCGAACAGTTGTCTAAATTATCATTGAGACCATCGTTGTCATCATCATCATCCTCATCTGCGTCGCGGCAACCATCAGAGTCATGGTCAAAGGCACCGACTGAACGAAATCCAATTTCTGAAAATTGACAAAGGTCATACACATCCAAGATGTAATCATCATCATCATCATCGTCATTTGTATCTGCATCACCATCACCGTCATAGTCTGAAGATAATCTAGCATAGAACATATCACTAGCTCCCTGCGTAGTCAAAGATAACTGGCTAAAATCAGCAGTTGCTCCAAAACTGCCAGTAGTGTACGCATTCCCTAGGTGGTCAACACTAATGGCGTTGCCAATGTCTTTGTCAGTACCACCAGCACCTTGTGCCCACTGCGAGATTCCAGAAGCGTCTACCATGAAGACAAATATGTCTTGACCTCCACCAACTGGACTTAGGTAAACCGAGCCAATATTAACGATGTTACCATTGTATTTCCCAGTGATATATGCATTTCCAGTTGTATCTGTACTTACATCATAAGGGATTGTTGCGCTGGCACAATCAATGTGTTTTGCCCATTTCCAATCGCCACTGGAATTTAGTTTGACGACAAACCCATTTTCAATACTACCAGTCGAAAGGGTGAATGGTCCAAATTCCGGAGAAGTATAGAATGAACCGACAACATAAATTTCATCATTTGAATTGATGGCAATTGAGTTACTTTCAGCAGTCTCAGTCCCATTTTCTGTTGTTCTGAACCAGAGCCAATCACCAGAACTATCAAGTTTACCAACTAACATACTATTTCTGTGCCCTGCTCCCGATGTGCCCTGCGAAGATGTAAAATATTCATTAGTCCCTCCAATCTGAACAGAAAGGGGACCTTTGAACCAGCCCGCTACATACAGATTTCCATTTGAGTCAACTGCTGCACCTCTCAAGGAACTTCCTTGGTTACCACCTAACTCATTTTGCCATTGTATGACCCCACTAGAATTTAGTTTTGCAATAAATCCGTGGTCAAATCCAGTACCTTTACTTCTCCCAACAAAGAAAACGTTTCCATTAGCATCGGTATCAATACCATGCCCCCTCCCTCCATTTGAAACAGTCCCGCTGTACGATAACGGTGTTGCCCACAACCATGTGCCGTTTTGGTCTAATTTTGCGACGAAGGCTTGGTTGCCGGTTCTATTAAGAGATATATTCCCCATCACCACATTATTTTCAAAATCACTAGTAATGTACACATTTTCATTTGAATCAACAGAAATCCCTCCACCATAAATGCCAGCGTGCCAAGTTGAATTTGCCTCAACGACCCATTTACATTCGCCGGTGGAGTTGAATTTTCCTACGTAAATACTTGAAATTGTAGAACCAAATGTGCCGAGTGTTGGGCATAAAGTGCCAAATGAAATTGTATCTTTGTACTGCCCAAGGATATACACATCCCCGCTCGGGCCTGTTGCAATATCTAATCCAGAGTCGTCCTGATAACTACCGGCTGAAGATGCCCACTCCCACGCAAGTTGTGAGGTTGAGTTGTTTGATGAACGGGCAGATGACATCAGATTATCATGTAGTGAATCAAGAGTGTTATCTTGACTTCCATTGTCTTGTGATGAAATTGATGTATTATCTTGAAGATTTCCCGTTGACATTGACGCTACAAGTAGAAAGGAAAGAAAGACGGCGATGATGATACTTGAACTCAACCGACTGTTCATGCCTAGGGCATGATGTCAATTGAATTAACAGGTTCCCCTAATTCACTTTCACTTTCAGTCCACTCTCCTTTAGAAAAGTAGGTAGTGTGACAGTGTTTCATTTGGTTCATGCAATCACCAGTTGTTAGAAGTATAGTCATGCCAGATGGAATCGTCACTGCACACGCAGATAGAACATTGTTGTTCAGACCTTTAAAGGGGCGTGAACAGAAGATTAGAATTGCGGCCCGAGCAACAGTAATGCTAGCTTGTTATGGTCCGCAAAAAATCGTTTTTCGGCTATTAGTCGGCGATGCAAAAGGCTCAGTCCATCTATTTTCATTGCCCGAATTGAATCTTATTGAAAGCCATGAATTAGGTAAAACACCAGTTACAGCACTTGCTTTACATGAGCCAGGTGGGCGTAAGAGGGTGATTGCTGGATTACAAGATGGGGCAATATATGCTCTAGGAGAAGGTGTCCCATCGGGTTCATTGAAACTATTTTCACTTGAAGGCTCAGTAGGATTAATTCACTCAACTGATGAAATTCTAACGGTTCATTCTGGCTGGACAAGAGAAGTCCGCCATTGGAATGGGGATGCAGTTAGTCCAGCCAAGCGTTGGTTCCAACCACCTACTACGCCTACCAAAAGAGTGAGTCAGCAACTCATTCTGCCAAAGGCGGTACGGGCGTAAACCAATTGCAAGTTGGGGCCGGGCGAGGCCAATCTTGTGGCCGGATCCCTTTGTTTTCAACAATTTCAGATAACACCTGTTGATGCTGTTCAAGTTCCGCTAACACCGCAGCATCCCCAACAATGGTTTCCCCGTGACCAGGTACTAACTGTTTAATTTCCATTTTCAACAGGTACTCAATACTCTCCAATAAGTCTGGCAAACATCCCGTTGGTAAGTCCCATCTTGAGATATGTCCTTTCTTAGGAATTAAATCCCCAGTAATTAGAATCCCTTGACTTTCAATCCAGAAGCAACATGAGTCTGAGGTATGACCCGGTGTGTGTATGACTTCAATAGTGCCATTCCCCAAATCAAACACATCACTTTCATCAAATGGATTCACATCAACTGGCGGCATATCGGAATTGTAACGAGATGCCCATGTGGTGAACATATCACCACTAGCCAATGCACCTGAGGCTGCACCATGAGCGTGGACAGAAGCTTCCCAGTGGTCGGCAAGATGGCGAGCCGCTCCAGCAGTGTCATAGTGGCGGTGAGTGAGGAAAATTTTGCTAACTTTTGGTGCATCATCCAACTTAGATTCAATTCGTTCAACCACATTTGCTTGGTACCAAGAAGTTCCAGGGTCAATTACCACGGTCTCATTATCACCCGAAACTATTGTGCAAGATGCATCGTGATGGATGCCTGGGAGCCTGACTACTCGCATGGGGAACAGTTGCAGGCAGGGGGTTTGGGCTTATATATCGGGAGCAAGTCGGCCGCCTCAATGGCAAGGTTCCCAGAGGCAGAGAAGCGTCTGCTTGAAGTGCGCATTTGCATGAAATGCAATGCTCGCAATGGGCTTAAGGCAATCAAGTGCCGTAAGTGCAGTTACAAAGGCCTCCGCCTCAAGAACAAGGAACGCCGAATCTGATTCCAGACTTCGTCATTCATTCCTTTGAATATTTATCAGACACCCCAATCGGAGATATCATCCGTTCGGATGCTCAAAATAATCTCAATTAATTAGTGATTCGGGCGTGACAAGTCCAAAACAAATCTAGGACCATTCGGTTTCGTCATCTTTCTTTGACTTCTTCCACTCTTTGTAGTGAGTTCTGCAGACCTTCACACGCCTAGGCCCTTCGGGAATATTTTCCCACACATCAACTGCATTGTCAAAGGCAATAGAACGCCCACCAAGCGCGGTATCAGCGAATTCTGCACACTTAGGAACATGGCAAGAAACCTCTGGGTCTATCGCAGCCGCGGAGCGTAAACGCTTTGGTTTCGCACCCTTTGGTTTCGGGATTCTCCGCTTATGTGGTCGGCCTGCCATATCATCGCCTCTCGGTCATTCCGCTTTATTCTAACGCTCAAACTTTGTAGATCGTTGCCTCTCGGTCGGGCCCTACACCGACCGATGTAATTGGAATCCCCAACATTGCTTCAACTTTCTCAACATATTCACGAGCGCCATCAGGAAGGGCAGAGTAGCCTTTGCCATTTTCATTTGCATCCCGGGCCACTTCCAACCACTCATCCATCTCAATATGAGGGAATCCTGGAACCTTTTCAGTGACGACCTCGACCTTCGCCATGTCTTCTGAACATGCGGGCATTTCGCCCAAGAACTGCCCATCTAAGTCATACCCAACTACAATTTCTAATTCGTCTAGTCCACCTAAAACATCTAGTTTTGTTAGGGTAAGTTGAGTGAACCCATTCAGTCTCTGTGCGTGCCTAAGAACCACTAAGTCAAGCCATCCACACCTCCTTGGTCGTCCGGTCGTAGTGCCAAATTCGTG
Source organism: Candidatus Poseidoniales archaeon (assembly GCA_012964335.1). Taxonomy (GTDB): domain Archaea; phylum Thermoplasmatota; class Poseidoniia; order Poseidoniales; family Thalassarchaeaceae; genus MGIIb-Q1. The sequence goes on from DTUF01000011.1 coordinate 49,913, forward strand.
CCCCATCTTCCCCATGTAAGCGCCCACGTCATCGAACAACTCACCAGGGAATGGGCCATGTCCTACCCTAGTTGTGTATGCTTTTACCACGCCGTAAACTTCGCCGATGTGGCCGGGGTGGATTCCAACGCCGTGGGTTGCATTAGCACGGCTTGTTACTGATGATGTGACAAATGGATAGGTGCCATAATCAATGTCAAGCAGACAACCTTGAGCGCCTTCAAGCAGGACATTTTCGCCTTGGCGGAGAGCTAAGTCAAGCATCAACCCAGTAGGTTTGATTGCGTTTCCGAATCTTGCTGCAACCCAATCAAGAGATTCTTTCAGGGATGAGGCTGAAATTGAGGCTGAAACACCCTGCGCTGACAGTTGAGTAGTCATTCTAGCCGCGTTTTCTCGTAGCCATTCGTCATCAGTGCGACGATGTTCAATATCACAGAATCGCACGCCAACTCGTTCAATTTTATCTCGGTATGTAGGTCCGATACCTCTACCAGTTGTTCCAATCTTGACATCTGCGCCATCGTAAAGGCGGTGGAAAGGTAGGTTGACATGAGCCCTTTCAGAGATCCAGAGACGATTTCCTTCGGGAGATTCTCCAGATGATTCCTTCCACTTGTCAAGTTCCTCTTCCAAAACCCATGGGTCAATGACCATACCAGCACCGAGTACTAATTGGCAGTCTGGATTGGTTAGGCCGGAGGGTAGCTGGTGGAGTTTGAGAACTTGGTCACCAAGGACAATAGTGTGTCCAGCATTGTTTCCTCCTTGAAATCTAGCAACCCAGTTTGACTCCTGAGCCAGTTGGTCAACTAACTTGCCTTTTCCCTCGTCACCCCATTGTGCACCGAGCACTACTGAAGCAGGCATCGGTGTGAACGGGAGCGCGAGAGCCTCATGAACTTGCCCACAATGAAATATGTGAAAAGTGAGTCAGAAAATTATTGAAAACTTTGTTCATTTAGTTTGATTAATCTGAATTAATTTTTGTAATGCAATACCAAATATTGGGATTGGAAATCAATATTATTGTCATGGGATGTCCCATTGAGTTAGCGGTGTTTTCAACGCGTTTGCATCATTCAAATAGTGTCAGGTAAGTAATACCCGTGTTGGGGCCCAAAAATTGTGTTCAGAGTGCGTGTGTAAAGTAAATGCACACACATTTTAGCCCACAGGTTTATATACTCCGGGCAACAACTCACTATGTAACCCGAGGTTGTAGAGTATGTCTGATAAAACAAAAGTAGAGATTGAACAGAAGAAGGTCAATGAAATTAAGAAACGAGCATTCTCAAACAGAAATGTAATCGGTTCTGCAAGACGGCCTTCACAAGTAAGAAAAATTGTAGGCCACGAAGGACCTTGTGAAGAGTGTGGTGCAATTGAATGGGATTTAGATTCTGTTCGAGGCGAGGTTGTCTGTCAATCCTGTGGATTAGTAGTTGAGAGAGATGTCATTGACCCTGGAGCAGAATGGGTCAACCACCGGGATGGTCCTGACAGGTCAAGAGTTGGTGCCCCATCAACTCTAACATTATCTGACAAGGGATTGAACACCAGCATCAGCAGAGGTGACCTAATGGGTTCCCGAGCGAAGATTCATGGTATATCTGGCAAAGCGTTGAGAGATTGGCGAAGGAGAGCTGTTATTGATGATAGATCAAAGACCCGAAGTAGCCGGGCTCGAAATCTGGTTAAAGCAATGCAATTCATCAGAGATAAATCAAGATTACCAAGACAAATTCAAGAGGAAGCAGCATCATTCTATCGTAAATCAGCAGAGAAGGGCTTAGTTACAGGTCGAAGCATTCAGGGTGTTGCTGCCGCGTGTGTTTACATTGCAGCAAGAGAAGCAGGAATTCCTCGACGAGTTGAGGACATCGCAGAAGCATTTGACATGGAAGATGATATGAAACTCAAGGAGTTGAAGAGAACGATTCGACTTGTTTCTCGAGAACTGGGTGCTCACAGAATTACTGGGCCAGAAGAATATCTAGACAAATTCAGTAGTGATTTGGGACTACCACCTCAAGTTCTTGGTGCGGCCAACAGTCTTTGGGACCGAGTTGGTGGCTCATTGGAATGGCAAGGGAAGAAGCCAAGTGGTGTTGCAGGTGTAATTCTCTACAAGTCTGCACAAATGAGAGGCAATGCAAGAACTCAAGCAGATGTTTGTGCAGTTGCAGGCGTTAGTGAGGTAACTCTTAGAGGACTTCTAAGATTGCTTGAGAGAATCCTTGAACAAATTGGTGAAAGTTCCTACAATTGATGATGTTACATTCAACAATAATACCACGATTGAAGTGAAAAACTAGTTTCTCACATCCAGTTGGTTCCAAAAGGTATCAATGATACTCAAGGAAAAAATAGATACTATCGATGGGGAATCCCAATTTTCATTCATATACTTCTAAGAACCATAGATGGTCATGGCAACATTTAGAAAAAACGTGCTCAGGCCTGTATTGGCTTGTTTATTGATGATTATTGTACCGATGACAGGATTTGTTGGAAGTGTCACAGCTTCAACGACTCCAACCCACGTCATCTCAGACCAGACTTGGACCGCGGCAGGAAACCCGTACCTTATTGATGACATGTTGGTCATCATGCCTGACAAGACACTTACCATTGAAGAAGGAGTCGTTATCGAATTCACCCCTACCGGGTGGCTCGATGTTCGAGGCGACCTCAATGTGCTCGGCACAGCAGCTGACCCCGTCTTGTTCACCATCGACAGCGCGAATGCCACCTCCACCTCGCAGTGGGGCGGCATCCAGCTCCAGACAGATGACTTCGATGTCGACCTCGTGATGCGCAATGCAATCGTCACCCGCGCAATGAATGGGATTTTCATCGCCTGCTGTCATCAAGGTTCCATCCTGATAGAGGACTCGACTTTCCTAAACAACAACGTTGGAATCCACGGATATGCTGGATACGATGCCATCATCAACAATGTCGTCTTCATGAACAACACAGTTGGCGTTGCCTCATCAGACAAAGACATCTCCAACTCCACCTTCGTAGGAAATGAATTCGGGATATCGAGTGCAGAACGAACCGACGTCAGGTACAGCCTGTTTGAGAACAACGACATCGCTGCATACGGCGGCCGTGGTGTTCTACTTTGTAACGTAATTCAGGACAACCGAATAGGGGTCCAAGCGTTCTATGAGGGATGGGCACTTGAGCATAACGTAATTCAGGACAACTCCGAGATTGGCGTGATCACTGGCCAATATGATGGCATTGTTCCTCACGCATGGGGTAATTCTTTCCTTAACAATGGATTGGGTGCAAACACAATCGCTGACATCAATGTGCAGCACACTAATAACATCAACATTGACTTTGAGGATAACTGGTGGGGTACAACTGACAGTAACATAATTGATGCTACTGTTTACGACTTTTTAGACCAGAGCTCTCTCGGCCTAGTTGACTATACTCCTACTCTTAACGCCAACCCGAACGGAACCGCCTGCCCTGGTGATGATTCACCAACCAATCCTGACTTGGATACCAATCCTACAAATCCGGGTGGAGATGTCAATGGCCTCAATCCAGATATCAACGAAACTGGACCAATTGGCCATGACAATTATACTGACCCTGATACTAACGATACAGGACCAATTGGCCATGACGATGAAACAGCTTCCGACACCAACCATACAGACCATACCCCCCGCATCTCATTGTGGCCAGGCAAGGTCAACCAGCACAACGAGAACGGTATCTGGATGACGGACCCAGACGGTGTATCCGGTGGTCATCCTAGCACATTGTACTCAAGTGATTATGGCGACCGCAAGCTCGAATACTGCCAGAAGTTCTGGCCGAACACTCAGAGCATTGAACTGCGTGACAATCGCGAGACAATCACTTTCTGGACCGCTGGCAACACTGATTCCGTTGTCTCAACCCGAGATGTGTACGAGTGTGTGTTCAACCACAACGACACTGATGAAGATGCAGATTACCATCACCAACTTGACGAACTTCAGGAGCGCGAGCAGCAATCCTGGGAAGACGCCATGGAAGAGTGCGACCGTGCATGGGCTGAACTCGATGAGCATTACATGATGATGGTCGAGAGTCTCGAAGAGCAGATGATGGATGAAATCGAAATGGAACTGTGGGGGCTGGACGATTCCCTCTCCATCCGCTACGATGAGTTCGATGTTCAGTACAACGAACTGCTGATTCAGTTGAGTGAAGCAGAGGACGAGGATGAGGCTGCTGTCATCATCCAAGAGATTCAATCTCTCAGGGAAAGTGAGCAGCAGGTAATCGAGTGGGTATACGATGTGTATCATGCCAGAATCGCAGACATCATCGAGCAATATGATGCCATGATTGATGCCCTTGACGACGAGGCCTTCGAGTCACTGAGGCACGATGTTGAGACAGATTGCGAGGCTCTGTTTGAGGAGCTTGAAGAGCAATTCAGAGCCGAGTATGAAGCACTTGAATCAATGACTGAAGTAGAGGACGAAAACTCTTGCGGCGATGATGAGAGATGTACTGATAGAGATGAAAACTACATGGAGGAATTCGGAATCGGTCATTCGGTTCCCGGATTCACTGGACTGTTGTCTGTTCTAGCGATCACGGGAGCCGTGCTGCTGACTGGACGCCGTGGCCTTCACGAAACACGTGGACGAGCCAGAGCAGTCAATCCATTCAACGATGCTGAAGATTGAGTGCAGTTTGGCCAAGAGTAAACATCGGACTCTATGTCGAGGGGTATGGACGTTGGGGGATTTGAACCCCCGGCTTCTTGGTTGCAAACCAA
>DTUF01000012.1:0-26151 GCA_012964335.1 Candidatus Poseidoniales archaeon
CAAGCCGATTGTAAAATGGGATCAACATGGTAGAGTGATTCTTGACTTTGAAGCATTAAATGAATAGTTGACTGAAATCAAGCATCACGCCAAGTAGCCTCTTCGGGGTCTTGGGATTTGATGCGGGCGAGTAATTGCCCAACCACTGCAACCGCAATTTCAGCAGGAGTTTCAGCCCCAACATTGAGTCCAATAGGGCAGTCAACTTGGTCTAGGTATTGTTGCTCAATACCTGACTTCAAAGCTGACTTGGAGAATGCTTCCCACTTACTTTTTGAGCCAATCACTCCAATCCGACTTCTCCAAGCATCAGGGCCTTCTTGTTGCGCAAAGAGCATGCCTTTCAATAATTCTTCATCAACAGACCATTCATGACCAAGCAACAGGATATCAGAATATTGTGCTAAATCAGAAGCGCCTTTCCTAGTCAAGAAATTAGATGCTGATGAGTTGTGAAGTCCCACTGCATTGGGGTAGGTTTTTTGGTCAGTATATTCTTTTCTAACATCAAATACGGAATATTTCCAGTCAAGTAATTCACATGCGTCTGCAATCGCTTTGCCACAATGGCCACCGCCGCAAAGAAGGATGTGTGGCATCGGCTGAATCACCTCAAAGGAGAGCGTTACTCGCCCTCCACAAAGGCTGTTGAGAGGTGTTCCCGCATGACCTTTTGCCTCTTTTTGAAGTTGGAAAGTCTCAACAAAACCCCCCTGTTCACCATTCTTTTCCTGAAGTAGAGTTGAGAGTTTTTCGGTGGTTGTTAATTCAAGGCCGCCACCGCCTACAGTTCCACACAGTTCACCAAGGTCTGAGAGCGCTAGTCGTGCGCCAGGTTTCCTTGGAACCGAACCGCCAGAGGAGAGCACAGTAGCCACAGCAACCCTCCTGCCATTGGCCAGTTGGGCGGTAGTCCAGTCTAGTACGGTGTGGGTCACGAGACTTGCGAAGGCGTTCCTCCCCTTTGAATTTGGGAGGGGTGAAAAATATTGAGAATGTTCTTCAACCAATGTCTTGTCAGAATATTTGGTTGTATGGGCTTAATCGCGTTTATGGAGGGATTTAGCCCTATTCAGCAGGCCTTAATTGCAGGTATGTTTACATGGTTTATGACCGCCTTAGGGGCAGGTTTAGTCTATTTTTTCAAGGAGGTTAATAGAAAGGTTCTCGATGCGATGCTTGGATTCGCAGGCGGCGTAATGATTGCCGCAAGTTTCTGGTCTTTACTCGCGCCGGCTCTTGAATTATCTGAGGGTAAGAGCTTACCAATTTGGTTTCCTGCTTTAGTAGGATTCATGCTGGGTGGTATAAGTATGAGAATTATTGACATGTTTCTACCTCATCTGCATCCCGGCGCTCCACCAGAAGAGACAGAGGGTGTCAAAACTTCGTGGCATCGCAGTATGTTACTTGTTTCAGCAATTACACTTCACAATGTTCCTGAAGGTTTAGCAGTAGGCGTTGCTTTTGGTGCAGCTGCTTCAGGATTGCCGGGCGCTACGGTTGGTACGGCCATCGCTTTGGCGATTGGCATTGGTATCCAAAATTTCCCAGAAGGTGCTGCAGTATCTTTGCCACTGAGGCGTGAAGGCTTATCGCGAAAGCAGAGTTTTGTCTGGGGTCAATTATCTGCTACGGTTGAGCCGATTGCTGCAGTTTTAGGTGCGGCATTAGTGATTGCCGCCGCCCCTATCCTACCTTATGCTCTTGCATTTGCAGCGGGAGCGATGATCTTCGTAGTTGCTGAGGAACTGATTCCTGAAGCGCATCGTGGTGGCAACGGGGATATTGCGACTATGGGAGTGATGATTGGATTCTCGGTGATGATGGTCTTAGACGTGGCCTTCGGTTAATTCGTGCTTTACAGAGCCAAGTAATTGGGTTACAATTCATCAGCAGCTTGTTGTAATTGTTCTAAATCATCTGGTGTGTCAATATTTAGATGAAGAAATTTGTCAGAAACGTTGATTTTCATTGGTGAAATTAAGTCGCGAAGTGATGTTTCTGGTTTTGCTAACATGATTTTTTCAACATCATCTTCGGTAATCAAAACTGGATGCCCGCCGCGTCCATCCTTTGCAGGGCACGCACTGAATTCAGTGTGACGAAGAACTTCTAGAGTTGAATTGGAGAATCCAGGTCTGTCAACAGGTGCTATCAATACCTGCATCCCTCTCTTACTCTTGAGATTGGAGATGATGGTTGCAAGGCCACACTGGATTGAACCTGTCCTGCCTTTCTCGGGGGCTGGATTCAGCACTACAGTACGCCCCGGAATTGCAAAGGTGACATCAATCAGTAATTCTTGATTGGTGACCACTATTGGTGTGATTCCACAGAATTCTAATCGCTCAACAATCCACTTAACAAGTGGAATTTCACGATTTCCTAGTTTGATAGGTAGCATCGGTTTTGGTTGGCCAAGGCGTTCACTAGCACCCGCTGCTAGAATAACCGCGTAGAATTGCTGCATCTATCCTGTTTCACGCGGTGAAGGTTCTTGACGAGTTCGGTCACATAACTGAAAGTGATATGATAATTGGTCATCACTAAATCGCCAACGAATTACCAGATTAAATCAGAAGGTTTGGTGATTGGGGCTTTACAAGACATTCCTTCACACAGCCAAGCCATCCACGGTGCATCGCCCCTCTCTTTTCCATCGCTAGAACTCTGTGTTGAGATAACAAGTTGACAGTCACCTGCAGTATTACGTAGTTGCCTCAATTCCTCTGGTTCAGTGCCGTCATGGTGAATATGCCATACAGCCCATGGCCTAAGCAGATCTTGTGAAGCGTTGAGAAGAGACCAATATGCCGGGCCGCGCTGCTTGAGCCCCTCACCAAGTTTAGAGATAGAATCCATGGCATAGGTACGCCATGAGTCAGATTCTTCGTGGGCAGGCCATATCCCAAGCAGGGTTGAGAGAAGACGTACAACAATAGAAGTTGAACCGGGGACAGCTGAGTCAGTTTCACAGCGTTGGCGGATTGGTAATTCACCATGATTGGAGGTTGATAGCCAGAATCCACCATCTGTATCTGAGAATTCTTTCAATAATCGCTTGGTTATTGATAGAGCCCTTTTGATACAGGTTTCGTTATCAGTTGCGATTCCCCAATTTAGCAAGCCGAGCGCGGCCCATGCATAGTCATCCAAAAAACCGGGCCCCCCATCCGTTTCGCCACGCCAAGTTCGTAAGACTGAACCATTTTCATTGGTTGAACGTTCAAGGAGACCTTGAACGGTATGTTCACCTATTTCACTTGCTAAATCGCCTTCAAGTTCGCTAAGTGCGACAAGTAGCATGCCGTTCCAAGATGTCAATACCTTGTCATCTGTGCCTGGTCGAGAGCGTTCTGCTCGTTTTTTAAGCAAAGTAAGACGTAATTCTTCCTCTTTCTCATCACTAAGTTCCTCAACATCTGAAATTGCTAATACACTGCTTCCACTATTCTCAAAGTTCCCTGCTTTCGTAATTGTCCAGCGAGAGCAAGCCAGTTCACCGTCTTGCACCCCTAAGGAAGATTCAACCTGTTGTGGAGTCCAGACATAGAATGCGCCTTCTTCTTTGTGACCAGTACCATCATCTGAGTCGGCATCTAGAGTTGACCAAACCCCACCATTAGGGTCAAGCATCTCTCGTTTTAGCCATTCAAGTGTTAATTGGATAACCCTTTGATGAACTAATTTGTCACCGACTCCATCTCGTAATGCGCGGCTGTGGATGGGTAAGAGGAGTGCATTATCATACAGCATTTTCTCGAAGTGTGGTACTGCCCAAGCGCTGTCAACACAGTATCGGTGCCAACCGCCACCAAGATGGTCAAATAATCCTCGCTCAGACATACAGCGTAGTGACATTTCTACGGCCACCTTAGATTGTTCAGAGCCATATCTCAGTAAGGCCTCAAGCTCCATCGGGTGAGGGAACTTAGGAGCGCCACCAAAGCCTCCATTTTCTGTATCAAACAATTTCAATGAATGTTGTACTGAACCCTCGGTCACAGCCTCAATCAGTTCTTTTAGGTCACCTTCATCACTAGTTGGATTGGCTGCCATTTTATTGATGTGCTCGATTATCATATCTGAGTTATTGACTAGCCCATCTCGCTGCCCACTCCACGCGTCACTCATTGCGATAACTAACTGAGGCCACGACGGTCTCCCATAGCCTTGTTTAGGTGGGAAGTAAGTGCCAGCAAAGAATGGTTTCAGTGTATGTGGGTCGAGGAATGCATTGAGAGGCCAACCTCCTTGCCCAGTCATAACTTGACAAGCAGCCATGTAAAGAGCATCAACATCAGGGCGCTCCTCCCTATCGACTTTAATGCAAACTAATTTTTCATTCATCAAGGCAGCAGTTTCCTCATCATCAAATGATTCATGCTCCATTACATGACACCAATGGCATGCGGCGTAGCCGATTGAGACCAGCAATGGGCGATCCAATTTACGAGCCAATTCAATTGCTGTATCGTCCCAAGGTTGCCATGCAACTGGATTTGATGCATGTTGAAGAAGGTAGGGCGAAGTACATTCTGACAATCGGTTTGTAGGCTCTTGCTTGGCCATATTCATCTACCTCAATTTAATTTTGGAAATAAATTCAGTCCTTTTCCCAAGGAGCCCATTCAGATTCGGAATTATTTCGATACCACCAATCTTCACTTCCGGTTGGCCATTGAAGATATTCGTGGCCATCGTCCTCATATTTGCCCTTCATTTGCTGGTCAGGAGCGCCGTCATAAGTAACCTCTTCCCATTCTCCTTCAGTATCCTCTTCACGTTTTGCTCTCATAGCAAGGAACATTGCTACCGAGAAGAAAATTATGATACTAAGTCCACCTAAAGCAAGCATAGATTGAGAAATGAAGAACCCCTTCTCAGGTGAGGTTTTTTCTACAGAAACGGTCCAATTTTGGGTATTGGTTTCGTTTCGCTCTGTAATCAAATTTGTTGTGTCAAGTGTTACAATTAAATCAAGTTCGCCATGCCATTCAGGAGCCCAACTAAATGAAATAATTGTGGTAGTTTCACCTTCTAAGAATCTTATTTCTTGCAAACCAATTTCCGAGCCCTGCAGTTCCTCATCGTGCTGAATTAAGGTTTCAAGAGAAACAAAAAATGGTTGGTAAGTGTAATTCCCTAGGTTGACTATAGTTATGTTCACTAAGGTTTCTTTCCCGTAGATTGGTGTTTCGGGAAATAAGGTAATATCACTAGAGTGAAGGTCTGGCCTTAGTTCAATAACTGGGAAACTGATGGGCCAGTTTTGTGATGAACCGGCCCCAGTCAACTGATTACCAGCTAGGTCATCCAATGTTAACCAGCACTCAAGGGAATCATCCTCTTGGAGAGGTGTTGATGTCAGATTTGCGATATGACGGGATATCACTCCAGCGCTTTGTATGAGTGCAATGCCGTGTATTTCTGTACCGACTGGTTGGAATCCCCTCATGATTTTGCAGGTTACTAGGATTTCTTCCTGTGAAATCCCAGAATCCTGTTCTTGAATGTCAAATTGTAAGGATAAATTGGTAGAATTTGCTGGTATGAAATTAGGTTTTGAACCAACGATTAAAGGGGCTTGGTCATCAATCTGTAACCTGAGAGAAGAAGTGGTTGGTGCAACAATCCCCTTGCCTCCAAGTACTTCTAGAGAAACGCGAAATATTCCACTACCATGAGCGTTCATTTCGCCAAAAAAGGTCCCATCAAGAGCCGGGTTAACTGCAAGAGGCAAATCAAGTGGCACCTCAATTTTTACCTCAAATGAATCGGCTTGTGGAGGTAAGTCAATTGCTGTGTAACGTACTCTCCCTACAATTAGTAAATCTTCTTCTAATTTCAAATAATCATCGTCTTGAAGTTGAATATTTGAGGAGTCATTGATAAAAATTCCAAAATCAGTTAGCATGATATCTGCATTAAATTCCCAATCAAGGAATGTTGAAATTGAATTCAATCCCGATGTGTCAGTAATATGAATCAAAAACTCACCATGCGATTCAGCCGGATTAAAAAGTGAAGTCACCATGAATGAGAGATTTAGATAAGCGACATCTCCGTTACTCTCAAAGAATGCGCCCTCAACTAAGACTTCATTGTTATTTGAGGTAATGGTCCCACCTTGTTGCCAAGTAAACTCAATTCCTTGGCCCATATCAATAACTATGTTCTCAATATCTTCGCCACCATTGACATCGTTTAAGGTGAGGTTAAACCAACCCTCGTAAGATGGTACAATCACAATTCCTGCTGGGAATTCAAGAGTTGCAGATGTCAGGGTTGTTGGTTCGGGCACCAAAGATATGTAGTGATGCAAGTCATTATCAAAGCCGGCTCCTCCACCATTTAGCAGATTTCCTGCATTATCTTCCCCTTCAACAAAGAGTGAGACTTGTTCACCCTGCACATTTTGAAGGTCTTCGTAAGTGGCGTGGAAATGTTCGTCAGTCCCTTGTCGTACTAGTGGTCTAGCCCTATACTCGTCTTCTTCCGGAATTCCATTTTGATTATCATCGTGAAGAGATTCAACCCACCAGCGGAGTTGAAGAGTTGCTTCAGCAATGCCACTGGCGTCAGTGGATTCTGCGATTGAAATGTTGAACAGTTGGTTATTACTAGGAATCATCCTTGAAAGAATTGGGGCATTAAGTACCATTCCAGGCATTGTATTATCTAACCGGAATGTGAGAATACTTGTTCCCGCCGGAGTCGCATCAAGTGGTCCTGTAATTTCCGCTTCAATGGTAAACCCACCATAGCGATTTTCACTCGGTGCTTGACTGTTGATTGAGAATGCGCCAGTACCATCAACAGTTCCATTTCCAGTGATATTGATTAATTCAATTTGCACATCTTGTGGTAATGGATAACTCAACTCATCAAGGAATCTAACATCGCCTGAAATAAGCAATATATCGCCACCACCAACCCATTCATTGTCAAGAATTTCAGGGCTGCCATCAGTTGGGTTTGTCTCATCAATAACATGGAAACTAGTTATTTCCATTCTTCTTTCATGGTCTGTTGAATCAGTTGAGAGGCGTTCAGTGTGGTTAGAATAAACAGTGCCAGCCTGAGCCTCCCAAACAATATCTTTCTCAGGAGGCCAAGCCCAATCAACTTGTAAATCCCATTGAATAAGACCGGTGTCAGAGTTAAGAGACTGCCACTGTCCAGATAAACTTTCAACATAACCTCCCGGGTCATTTACCCAGACGCTAGAGTTAGAGAGTGAATACAATAGAGTGGGCCGCAGTGCCACGTTTTGCAGTTGAGGAGTGAGTCCTACCCATGAGAGATTTGTCAATCCTTGGTATGATGTGACCTGTACGGAAAATTGGTGAGAAACTCCGTTTGGCACCAGTGTTTCAGCGGGTAATGTGATTGTACCGATTGAAGGCGGGCGGTCTCCTGTACTAATCATTAAGTTAGATAATTCAACAATTCCTGCGGACCCAGAGCTGACATTGATTGAGATGCTGACATTTCCAGTCGCGTCTGGGGTGAGATTTGAGAGATGCTGGTTTATTTCACTGACGAAATCACCGTGTGGGGAAATAGTTACGGTTGGTTGCCAATCATAACGGATGTCGATATCGTCTAGAATTAATGTTGCGTTGCCACTGATATTTAGTGGGATGTCAACAAATTCGTTACCGTAATCATCGGTGAAAGTTGCGCTTGCATTTGCTAATAATGAGTTTAGCGTTGAGGAAAAATCAGGTATTGTCGTTGCGTTACTGAGGTTTCCCGCGTGACTCCACTCCCAACTGTTATCGTTGCCAACATCAAATCCAGCCGTGACATCATTAGTTCCTTCAAACAAAATTACTAATTTTGGCCCATGGGTTGAATTATCTCGGGACATAATTTTGAGCATTGAAGCGTCTGGTTTGTTGGTGTTTTCATCACCGAGAAGAAGGATTCCTTGATTGGTAACACTGCCATTTACCCAGCTCTGAACAAGGTTTGTTAGGCTTTGAGAATTGAATTCCATCCATGTTTGCTCAAGGTTGGCTGGACTTTCAGTAATACTTGCAACAGTAGCACCACGGTCAAGAGTGCTTGAAGCACCTGCAGAACTCCACGCATAATCAGTTCCAGTCAAATTGTCAATTGCTTTATTCCATGTAACACCAGGTCCTTGTGTGACCTGAACGTTGTAATCCAATCCTTCAACCCAGTCCTTTAGAAGTGGCCGAACAGTGTAGGTGTGTTGGGCGGTTACAGGTTGTCCTGTATTTGCATTGTTTGCAACATCATCAACCCAATACGAGAGATTTGCGTCTAGTACCGTGACAGAGGGAAGTTGGGTTAGGTCAAACCAGTATAAACTTCGATAAATATGCCAGTTTGACCATTCGGTTTTTCCAATCACAGTTATTGTTGAATTTCCATAATTACAATCCTTGTAGGTTGCATTTCCCCAAGTCGGATTTGGATTGTGGATGTAGGCGTCACGCATGTTAGCACCTGAGAGCGTGAGTTCACTAAGCGTTGAGAAGTTGACACTGGCGGAATTTATCGTTGCGTTGAGTGGTAGGCGTAGGGAATAACTTGTGTTATACCCGGTTGAGACATTAACTCCAACTCCTGACCAGCCATTTGAAAGTTCATTCAAATGACCAAATGATCCATTTCCTGGGCCTCCGAAGGCCCATTCCAAATCTTGGTCATCCCCTACATCAATGGAAATTGTATTGGGAGTGTTGCCAAGATTATCTGGCAAACCTTTGACATCTAATTCAGCCCAACTAACAACTTCGTTGGCGCCTAAAGTGAAATTGCTGCTGATATCATAACCAGCCGAGGAGAATGTGAGGTTAACTGAGGACGGTTGACCAGCCATACCAAAATGAGTAACTTGTCCACCAGTTACTGGGTTAACTATCAGATTTGGAATAGTCGCCAGCATCAGAACTGACAGCAGTATGGCCCTTATCTTCATGGTTGCGAATTTGCCACCTCACCAAATAGGGTTTTGGTGGATAGATTCAATTCTTGCTCGGTATTTTTAACCCCAAAAAACACATCCCCAGGTCCTTTTTATTAAAAAAAACTCTATTTTTGGTATTTTCTATTATGCCAACTTTGGTTTAGGGGTGCAATCTAATTTCGCCCTCATCGCCATGAATTAGTAATTCACCAATCTGTTTGCCACTAATTTTTGACGCAGCCATTATTCCAGTCATTACCACGCCTAGAACGCCGTGTGCTGCAGTAGATTGGCCACAATGATACAATCCTGAAATTTCAGTATTTATCGGCAATGCACCAAGTCCGAGTTGCTGTTTTGATTTGGCTGTTGCATACAGGTTTCCACGATATGAATTCACATAGTGTACATTGGTTAGCGGGGTCCCTAACTCACAGAGTACTAGGTGGTCACGAAGATTTGGTACGACACCCTCAATGGTGTCAAACATTCTCTCAGTTAGACGTTTCTTAAATGCAGAGTATTCTTCTGGCCGTTCTTCAGTTTGACTATCTTTCCATTGTTCAAACGGCTTGTAAGATACAAAAATGAAAGCCTCCATTGTATGAATACCATTTTTCATTTTGCTCGGGTCTTTCTTTGTTGTGACCGTCAAAAATGCACCGGGAAATTTTCCCTCACCATCTAGTTCGTCTTTCTCAGCGAAACGATATGTTGCGTCAACATCAGGGCTATTCATTATCCAATAATTTCCTGAATCAAGTCCTAAAGAATCAATATCTAGGTCAGTTGCGAGATATAGACTCAAGGCGCTAACTGATGGTTCTAGGTTAGCAATTTTCTTTGCCAGTTTTTTAGATAGGTTTGTTTTGCCAACAAGGCTATTGTAAGTAATCCAAGCGTCTGCATTAGAAATAATTGTCTGGGCACGTATTTCTTCCCCACCTTCTAGAAGTACGCCAACTGCACGTCGGTCTTTTCCCTCTTCTTCAATGATTATTTTTTCAACCTTTGTCCTAACACGAATCTCACCACCATTTTTCTTCAAGCGAGAGATAAATGCCTTGGGGATTGCTCCTCCACCGCCTTTTGGATACCAACCACCTTCCCAATAATGGCCATCAATTGCAACATGTTGTGCGAATGGCACTCTAGCAGGCGAGATTCCGTGGTCACCAGAACGTGATTCTAAAATTGCCTTCAACTTAATGTCCTTGACATATTTATCAATTATTTTTGAGGCTGGTGTCAGCCCTTTGAAGACAACTACTGGGGCTTTGAAAATCAACTTTACACCATCTAATAGCCCGTTAACATCTCCTGCACTATTCAGCCCAGTATACATCTTTTGCATCAAATTAAAGTATTTTTCAATCCCTTTTTTCTCATCAGGAAATCGTTCAATGAGGCGAGCCATGAATTTTTCTCGTCCGCTAGGTATGTCAAAAGTCTCATCTTCAAATACCACGTGATCATAGCCATCCGGATTTAGTTCACAGAATTCTAATTCTCCACCAACCCCCAATCCTTCA
This sequence comes from Candidatus Poseidoniales archaeon, assembly GCA_012964335.1. Lineage (GTDB taxonomy): Archaea > Thermoplasmatota > Poseidoniia > Poseidoniales > Thalassarchaeaceae > MGIIb-Q1. The sequence continues at coordinate 10,480 of DTUF01000012.1, forward strand.
AACAATTTTCTTGCTGGGCCACCTTTCTGCATTTGGCCGATGTAGTGAACCCCAGGGCTAAACTTGTGCCCATCTAATGAGAATGAATGAGTCCATCCACCAGGAAGGTAATGCTGTTCAAGAACCAGTACACGTTTTCCGAGATTTGAGAGGGCTACAGCGGCGCTAAGACCACCCGCACCCGAACCAATTATCACTACATCCCAAGAGGACATGTAGTTACCAGCGAGTGGTGATGAATTATCATGCTTGTCTATGACGGAGATACTGCATCAAATGTCATGCCAATTCTAAATTCATCAAAGAAAATTGAATTGTTCGTCAAAGTAGAATCCTGACCCACCTCACCTCGATAGAGTCCTGCCTTCCAATAGTGAGGCCGCCAGTTATGCATATTTGGCCCCGTAGTTAGAGTGCCATTCGTGATCGATTCTCCATTCAGCCACACCTCGGTGTAGCCATCGTCAGCCATTGACCACCCGATGTGGTAGACTAAATCATACCAAACTCCTTTGTCAATTGGAATTTCAGCCATGAAGTGACGATTCACATCATTCAAACCATACTTGAAACCGATTCCCGTTTGTCCATCGCGACTTCCGTAGACGATTGATAGAGGTGGGTTTGCTGTTGAGTGGTTATCTGGGTCACCGGTTTGATCGTGCCACTGTGCAATCACATTGAATCCAGTCCCGTTCTCTGAATTGACGATGTAGTTTTCTGGAATCATGAACGACCAACCATACCAGATGTCAATACATTCACCATGTCCTGCATTGATACCAAACTCCGCCCTGTTCTTCACCGGTCTGTCGGAGCCACCCTGAGTTTGGTCGTCTGGTGTGATGTTCACCCTAAACGACTTGGCACCAGAACGAGCTACCTCAGTGACAATGGTGTATCCTTCTTCTGGGGCCCCCTCCCAGCGCTTGAAAATGGTGTTTCGTGGGTCATCGCCCTCCACCTCCTCAAATCCTTCGTAAATTACCAATTCATCTTCGCTGTATGGCTCAAAGCCATCTGGGCAACCCGGTTCAGGAGTTTCCTCCTCAAACTCGCAAGAACCGTCATCAACCGTGGCATTTGAATCGTAATTAGTCGCGTTTTCATTCATGCATCCAAGAATATCATCAAGCGGGTCATCAGGAGGGTCTGTAGTGGAGTCGTCGCCGGTGCTGAGACAGCCAGACAGTAGCATTAGCGTCGCGAGTGAGAGGGCGAACACTCGTGGTAATAGGTCATCCATGAACCTGAATGGTGTCAGGGTCATGAATGTCACGCACTCATTCACCGTGTGCTTCCAATAGATCAAGAGGAATTATTGCCAACGCCTCTTCATGGGTACTTTCTAGGCTCACTGGACATGCCACTCCTTCTTCGGCTGCATCCATCCATGTTTGGGCACACACACACCACCTGTCTCCAGGGACAAGTCCTGGGAAGTTGAATTGCGGGGCTGGAGTAATCAAATCATTACCCTTTGAGCGAGCGAATTCAAGGAAATCTTCGGTTAAAATACAACAAACAACATGTAGTCCACGGTCGGTCTTGTCGGTGTTACAACAACCATCACGTTGCCAACCTGTGAGAGGGTCCATTGAGCAAGGTGCAAGGTCGGTGCCAAGGACATTGATGCTTTCGTGCATGAGGGTTGGCTACCTGCTTGAGGATATTAACCCGTGTTCTCACATTTATTCAGCGAGTGATTTCACGGCCAATGATAAGTCTCTGAATCTCAGAAGCACCTTCGTAGATTTGGAACACCTTTGCAGCCCTCATTAATCTAGCAACCGGATATTCTTCTGAATATCCATATCCGCCAAAAATTTGTACGGCTTCAATCGTTATTTCAGTTGCCATGTCAGCGCAAAATCTCTTGGCATGAGCCGCTGCTTCAGTATTCGGCTGACCATTATCAGCGAGCCAAGCAGATTTCCATACCAATAATCTTCCAGCCTCGATGTTGGTCTTCATATCAGCGAGTTTTGCCATTATCATTTGGTGATTGAAAATTGGTTTACCAAATGCCTCTCTCTCTAGAGAGTATGCGAGTGCGTGTTCGTAAGCCGCTCGAGCAACTCCTACTGCATGTGCAGACACACAGGGTCTTGAGAGGTCAAAAGCACTCATTGCATTGAACCACCCGTTTCCTTCTTCGCCACCGATGAGGTTCTCAACTGGCACTTTCACATCTTGAAAAATAACTGAGCGAGTGTCAGAGCAACGTTGCCCCATGACATCTTCTTTCTTGCCAATGCTAACTCCATCCCAACTAGACTCAACGATGAATCCTGACATGCCTTTGTAACCAGCCTCCTTATTGGTGTAAGCAAGAACAAAAAACCAGTCCGCATATTTTGCCCCAGTGATGAACATTTTTGTACCGTTAAGAACGTAGTGTTCACCATTCAGTACTGCATTTGTATTGATTCCTTGAACATCACTCCCAGCCACTGGCTCGGTAACACAATACGAGCAAAGAGCACCATCGTCGATCAACATTCCAAGATATTTTTCTTTTTGGGCGTCAGTTGCACCAGTTATGATAGGTGCGCCGGTCAAACCATTGGCGTAGGCTGCAGTTGCAAATCCTGAGTCACCCCATGCAAGTTCCTCTTGAACAATCACTTCTGCCATGACTCCCATCCCCATTCCACCATAGGCTTCAGGGATGTGTAAATTGGTTAGTCCGGTTTCGTGGCATAGGCGAATTGCATCACGTGGGTATTCACGATTATTGTCCCAGTGTTCTGAGTTGGGGCGAAGTTCAGTCTCTGCAAATTCGTGAGCAAGGTCACGTAACATCTCTTCTTCTTCAGACAGAGAGAACTCGACCATGTTTAGGGGAGAGGCCATTCTGCCTTTACTATTGGCATTTATTCACAGAGTGTTTCATGTTAGGTAAGGTAGTAAAGTAACGATATGAAAACTACATAGCAACCAATTAAAATCCCACCTTCTTGGCGGTTGAATTTGAAGTCAGTCCACATGAATACCAATGCAAGTGCTGTACAAAACAGGGTTGCGGGGAATATGAGTTGGTAGAATAGTTCAGTGTTGTAAACTGTAATTGGGTTTACTAGTGCAGCTAAGCCAACTGATAGAAGAGGGTCGGTAATGTTTGAGCCGATTAGAGTTCCAACAGCAACTCCGGTGCTTTTTCGTGCGGCCAAAATTGCAACTGCTAGTTCTGGAACAGATGTGCCAATTGCAGCCAATGTAGTACCTACCACTGCTGATGGTACTCCCAGTTGTACTGCAATATTAGCCGCAGATTCAACGACTCTTGCAGAAGCAAACATTGCCAGACCAAGACCAATGAGTAGCATCACAAAATATGTTGCACCGGTCCAATTCATTTCAAATCCAGTTTCGGTACGTATGTCCTCAATCATTTCAAATTCTTCAGTTCGTATTTCGTCTCTGTGCTGGACTAGATATGTAATATAGAAAACATATAGCAGACACAGCAATCCACCTTCAACACGATTCAAATCACCATCAATCATTATCAACATTGAAAGTAGGAGGACAGCAGCGAACATCATTGTACCATCTCGCTTAATCCAATCTGGTTTCACCTTCATTGGCTTGATAATAACAACAATTCCTAGAATCAATGTGATTTGTACTAAAACAGAACCATAGATGTTGCCAAGTGCAAAATCAGTAGCACAGTCGGTAGCGCCTTGTACACAGGGATTTACATGTGCTTCCCACGCTGCTTGAGTTGAAATCAAAATTTCTGGAAGTGAAGTCCCTAGTGAGACAATTGTCAGCCCAATAATGATTTCAGCAATTCCGAACCGGCGCGCCAATCCTTTTGCGCCTTCAACGAAGAAGTCTGCTGAAGTGATTAGAAGTCCTATTGCGAGAAGTAGAAGGAAACCGGTAACAGCCATTCCGGGGATACTGTTCTGCCCAGCAGTGATTGTCTGTAAACCCATCATAGCAAGGAACAGTGAAGCGATTATCAGCACTTGATTCCACATGAAAAGGGAGAGAATACCTCGGACTTTACTGTTCTTTTCAGGCCTACTAGGACTAACCTCTTGGGCTGTTTCGCTGGGCTGCTCAAGGTCGCTCTGCTCACCCTCGGACATGGCTCAAACCTAGCCTGCGCTAACACCGTTACCCCAATACACTATCGCCTAAACTTTATCTAATTTGAACAGAGATTTCGTAGGTGTTGAACTACCAAGTCAACATCTGGGATGCTGTGGTCTTCTAGAGTCGGTGAAAACGGTACCGGAGTATCCAATGCCCCGATTATAATTGGGGCTGCCTCAAGATGGTAGAATGCTTCTTCTTGGATGCGACTTGAAATCGTGTGACCAAATCCACCAGTGTATTGCGCCTCTTGTAATACGATGAAACGCCCTGTTTTCTTGACCGATTGTACACAAGTAGTAGCATCAAAAGGTAAGATTGTTCTCAGGTCAACAATTTCAATTTCAATGCCATCTGCGGCTAAGATTTGTGCTGCTTTTAGGGCCACGTGAACCATCGCCCCATAGGTGATAATGGTAGCATTTTCACCACCTCGTACGATGTTCGCCTTACCGATTTTGAATTGTCCTGAGCCAGAATCAAGGTGTTTTAGCACACTATCTTTGTCTAACATTTGATTGATGTTGTCGCCCCAACCAGTCAATCCACCTCTTAGCCCATACATTCCAATGTGCTCAAGGAATACCACAGGGTCGGGTAGTGCTGCCGCTTCAACTAGCATATCGTAGGCATCTTGAGGTGTTGATGGGAACAGAATTGTCAGTCCGGGGTCATTGGTGAACCAGGACTCAATCATGTTTGCATGGAAAGGTCCAGAGCGAGTTTTACCGCCAAGTGGAATTCTAACTACGAGTGGGACATCTGCGCCCCATCGCCAACGTAGTTGGGCGGCGTTGTTAATCAGCGGATTCATTGCTAAGGCCGCGAATCCGCCAAACTGTATCTCAGCCACCGGCCTCATTCCAGCCAAAGCAGCGCCGGTGGCTGCGTGAATGATAATCGCCTCAGACAGAGGCATATCAAGCAATAGATCACCATGGCCTTTAGCTTTCAGTGGTAAATTCATCCCAAAAGCGCCAGCAAGTTCCATATCTTCACCCATGAAAATGGTTCGGCTACCCCAACGCTCAGCAATGGCTACCATCCCTTGCTGAATTGCTCGGCTGAAAGAAGATGAGCCAGTTTCAGAGGAAAATTCAACATAAGTTTCACCAGAGGAGACTGTATTTTCTAGTGGTTCTTCTCCTGCTCCTCCGGCTAACCTTGAGAGTTGGTCAGCATGGCTGTCAGAGTCATGAAAACTGGTTATTCCGGTGGTGACACTTTCACCTTCGGGCCATAGCATGTCGTCTAGCGTTTTGCGTGCGTCATCAACATTGGTCTTCTCTTCTTGTTCAATGCGCTCCAGTTCTTCCCCTTCAACTCCAAGTCTCTTGAGTAAAGAGCGATGGTTTGGGAGTGGGTCTTTCGCCTCCCAATAGTCTAACAATTCCCGGTTTACATATCCAGGGGGATTGCCACTTTCTGCACCTAGGTATAGGTCATCATGATGGTGTGCGTGGCCACAGCCACGCATTGTTTCAACGTGGATGAGAGTTGGACCACCACCTGTTAGTGCGAATTCTCTAGAAGTGGCGGTAGAAGCATAGAATGCGGCTGGGTCTGAGCCATCAATTGTCCATGACGGTAGTCCAACTGCCTTACCTTTATCAGCCCATAATTCGGCATTGTTCTGAGCCGATGGAAACGTGTCCAATGCAATCTGATTGTTTTGAATCATGTATGCTATTGGTAACCCTCTAGCGCCTGCAAAATTGAGTGCTTCCCAGAACTCACCACTGCTTGAACAGCCTTCACCAACTGGTGCTAGTTGGAAGCGGTCTAGTTCCATTCGTTGGCTCGCAAGGGCGATTCCAGTAGTAGTGGCTGAGGCAATTGGTAGAGGAGCGGTTGGTGGCAGAATCCCAAGCGGCCAATTGCCAATATGCAAATCACGTCCACCAGCATTGTCATGGCCGCCACTCATCAAGGATTGTGATTTGCCGGCCTGAGCGGCAAAAATCTCTGCTGGAGTTTGACCCATCGCTAGAGCAAGACCGACATCGCGAATCATTGGTGCGACAATATCACCAGCGTGGCGTTGGCCTGGTGGCTGGTCTATTGCTCGATTCAATGCGCTAACACAAGCAACCACTGCTTCTTGCCAAGTTGAGCGGAAACCTTTGCCTCCAAATTTGCTACCATCCGGTGTCTCAAGACCATCCATAAATAGGTCTTTGAGGTGATTGTCAAGGTTTCGAGTACGTTGCATCCACCGTTGCCAATCAAGCCGCTGTTCAACGGTTACTGATTGTAGGTGAGCGATTCTACGAAGTGCGAGCCGCAAGTCAATTACAAATCGTGTTGTGCGCCGCATTAGGTGTAGTTCTCCACTGCGTCTTGGGATTACCTCATCAGCAGAAACTGCCTCAGTTAGATCTTCTTCAGAGCGGCGGTTTAGGTTCCCTCTAATTCGTTCACATAATTGAGCAGAAAAATCGTTGAATTCTTTGCCATCCCAACTCTCAATATCAGTGGTCATTTCATCCCAAATAAAGGCGAAAACTCGCAGATGCCCATCTTGTTGTTGAGCGACTTCACTCATCATCATTGAGCGAGCATCCGCCACTGTAAGTGGCGAAGAAAACTCAAGGTGAAAATTAGGTTCCCAGTCCGAACCCCAAATTGGTGGTAAGCCATCCGATTGACCCAAACTCATTCCTCCTAACTACTGCGAGGTGAAGTCAGCCTTCAATTCATTCGCAAGTTAATCTTCATTTTCAGGCAGGAAGCCCTCAAGTGCTTCTTTTGCATCTTGGGCCAAAAGTACCGCGTCTTCAACCCGATGTGTTAGCGTAGAATCTGCTAATCGCCCTGGTATTCCAATTTCCCAAAGAAGTTCATGGATTATCTCGAGAGTGCGCACAGTCATGTTGAGTGCGTCTGGGTCTGTAGGGATTAGGCCAGTCTCCTCAGTTAGTATCGCCACTTTGTCTGGTTGTTCGTTCAACACTGGGTCAAGTGCCGCCTCCAAGACCTCCTCAATGTGCTCGGCCTGCCTGTCTAGAGCCTCTTCTAATCGGCTCATGCGCTTGGCTTCGTCACCATCACCGTGTTCTTCAGTTGCGTCTAAAATTAGTGCGTCAAATGTTGTTCTGAGGATAGTTTTCAGGGTTTCAGGATCAAGGTCTTCAAAGCCATCAAGCTGGCCTTCGACTTTTGTCATGATTTCACTCACAAAATCGTCGTCTAGTGAATCTTCACCGAGTAGTTGCTCAAGTATTGGCAGGCTCCAAGAAGGGTCGCCTGCAGTTACTTTGATGTCAAAATAGCCGCCCTGTGTGCCTTTGTTTACATCTGCTGGCGGCGGCACAAACAACTTGTTAGCGTGTTTTGTTAGTTGGGTGAGTAGTTTACTCATATCAACTGGTTTTGCTAAGACTTCAGCAACACCGGCTTGTGCGGCAGACATTAGGTATTCAGGACCAGAGTCGCCGGACATAATTACAACTCGGCACTTCAAGTCGAATTCTGGGTCAGTAGTCAGTTTACTAGCGGTGTCAACTGGATCACCTGTTTTCCAATCACTGTTCATCAGGACTACATCTGGCATGGTTGCTAGAGCAGTACCTTCACACTGCCTAAGAGTCGCAGTTCGGGTAACTTCGTAACCCTCTCGCTCAATAGAACCAGCAAGCAGATTTCGCCGCCCCTCGTTCTCATCAGCTACTATGACAGATGGCATTCAAGACGAGCGTACAGCCGGGATGCCTTCAACCTTACAGCCCTCAATACTTCGGGATAGTGGAATCCAAGAGGTCTGACCAAGCATGGACTCCTCCGCTGAGATTTAGTATGGCGTGAGAAAACCCAGCATTTTTGATTACGTGAGTTGCAGTAAGCGAGCGCGCACCTGTGCGGCAATAGACAACGATATCACGGTCTTTAGGAAGTTCATCCACTCGCGACATCAAAGCAAGAATTTCAATTCGTCCATCTGTACCTGGTAATGAAATGATATCTGCTTCATTTGCTCCTCGGACATCTAGGAAATATGGTTCCCAACCTTCATTTAATTTTTCAACAAATTCGTCTGGCCGAATAGAGCCTAACCCCTCGCTTGGGAAGTCAGATGTGGAAGGGCCAGAATTGGTCGCTGGTTTTGCTTCACAATATGCATCCAAAAGTGTGAGCTTTGTTACCGGTTCACGGGCAGGTAAATCACCTACTCTAAGAGTTTGAAAATCAATGTTCTTAGCATCATAAATGAGCAATTTTCCGGATAATGTTTCACCGATTCCAAGAATCACTTTCAGGGCTTCAGTAGCCTGAATAGACCCGATGACACCGGGTAATACACCTAAAACTCCAGCCTCTGCACAAGAAGGGACCGCCTCAGGTGGTGGTGGGTCAGGGAATAGGTCACGATAATTGGGCCCTCCAAGGTGGTTGAACAGAGAGGTTTGTCCTTCAAATCGGAAAATGCTTCCATAGACCCAAGGTTTCCCTAATATCTCACATGCATCAGAAATAATGTAGCGGGTTGGGATGTTGTCAACTCCATCAACAATGACGTGGTATTCTGCTAAGATTTCAAGAGCATTTTCAATGCCGAGCCTACAGTTGTGGATTTCAACAGTGATTTCTGGATTAAGTTCAGATATTCTGCGAGCAGCCGATTCAGCTTTTGACTCTCCGATGGCAGCGTTTGAGTGGATGATTTGGCGTTGAAGGTTGGTCAAATCAACAATGTCGTCATCAACGATTCCGATGCGACCTATTCCAGCGGCTGCAAGATAGAGAAGGGCAGGCGAGCCCAAGCCGCCTGCGCCAATAACACAGATACTTGCATCTTTCAATTTCTGCTGGCCTTCAATACCAACATCAGGTAGAATAAGATGGCGCGCGTAGCGCCCTCTTTCATCTGCTGTTAGGTCGCTCATTAGGTAACCCGAGGTGACACTCACATATTCGGTTTGCCACTAATTTTCTTCAAGCCATTTTTCAGCGTCCATGGCTGCTTCGCATCCCATGCCAGCCGCCGTAATCGCTTGGCGGTAACGTGTATCAACCACATCTCCTGCAGCAAAGACTCCTGGTACTGAGGTCATAGTGTGTTCAGAATGGATGATGTATCCGCTCTCGTCAGTCTTAACTTGTCCTTCAAGGAATGGGGTGTTCGGAGTGTGGCCTATTGCGATGAATGCGCCAGTGCAGGCTATTTCGTGCTCTGAACCATCTCGGGGGTCCTCAAGAATCGCTCCAGATAATCCTGATTCGTCAGAGAGCCAGCGCTTGACTTGTCTGTGTAGTGCAATCTCAATTTTCGGGTGGTTAGCCACACGGTCATACATTGTTTGTGAGGCGCGGAAGTACTCTCGTCGGTGAACAACGGTTACCTTAGAGGCAAACCGGGTAAGGAAATGAGCCTCTTCCATTGCTGAATCTCCGCCTCCAACCACAATCACTTCTTGGTCTCGGAAGAAGAATCCATCACAGGTTGCACAGGTGCTAACACCCTTTCCTTTCTGCTCCACTTCACCTTCTGCATTGAGCCAGATTGCATCGGCTCCAGTAGTGACGATGACGGCTTTGGCAAGGTGTTCTTCTCCCTCTACCGTGATTTTGAATGGGCGGGAAGAAAAATCAACTTTCTCAACATTCTTGTCTTCCACTTTCAAACCAAATCTTTCAGCTTGCTGGCGGAGTTCGACCATCATTTCTGGGCCGCCGATTCCATCAGGGTAACCCGGGAAATTTTCGATGTCAGATGTTAGCATCAGTTGGCCGCCAGAAGCATATCCTGCAAACATCAGAGGTTCTAGCATCCCTCTTGCTGTGTACAAACCAGCTGTGTATCCTGCCGGCCCTGAGCCTATGATGATGACTTCGTGGACATCTGCCATGATGTGGCGGGGGTGTCGGCCCCTCATCAATCTTGAGAATGAAATTCAATTCAACATCTTGGCGATTGCTACTACTGCGGCTCGAGCGTGTGGCTCTAGCCGAGGTGCGATGTGCTGAGGTTCAGCACCCGGTCCAATGATTCCCAGTCCAACTGGTTTGTCAAAAGCGAGTTGTGCTTCAATAAGTGATTTGATGACCGCTTGACCCATTGCCAAACCATGTTGTGTTTCACCTTTCTCAATGATTCCTAGACATGCTACGCCTGCGATGTCATCTTGCTCAAGCAGTCTTGTGGCTGCTAATGGTGCTTCCATTGAGCCGGGGACCCAAACCACTTCTGTGACAGATAGGCTGAGTTCTTGAGCGGTGTCATTTGCGAAAGCAAGCATCTGCTCAACTTCAGCGCGGTGGAATTCCCCACAAACGATGCCGATGTTGTTGCTCATCTCTTCACTTCCATTTTTTTCGGCAGGCTTCTTGGATTTCATCCTTATTGCTGGTTTGCTAACATCTGTTTTGCCGATTCAACAGCGGCAACTGTTGCTGAATCAAGTTCAAGATTGACTTGGTCACCAACCTGTTTTTCACCAATTGTCGTGACTGCGATTGTCTCTGGAATCAAATGGACATCAAAGGTAGCCGTTGAGCGATTCACTTCACCAACGGTAAGGCTGATTCCATCAATTGCAACAAATCCCTTTGGCATCAGATAGGAAATTTCTTTTTCTTCACTGGTTAACTGTAGAGTTCTGCCGTTTACACCTTGTTTGACTTCGCTGATGGTAGCAACCGATGTAACGTGCCCAGATACATTGTGGCCACCGATTTCATCACCAAATTTTAGTGAGCGCTCAATGTTTGCCTGAGTGTTTTTACGCGCCATATCTAGAGTGGTGCAACGGATGGTTTCCTCAATAATGTCAAATTTTGCCAATGATTCAGCGATTTCAACGGCTGTCAAACAGACTCCATCAACTGCAACACTGGCTCCAATTTCTAGGCCTTCAATCAGGTTTTCACCTAACTCTATCTCAATTGTTAAGATGTCATCACGCTGGGTGGCTGAAGTAATTTCAGCAGTTCCTTGAACGATTCCACTGAACATTAATCCTCACTCCCTTCAATATCATCAATCTGCTTTCGCACCGCTGATAATTCAAGAATTCGGGAGATAATTTTGCGAGTCCCATCAAGGTCGTCTAAGAGTCCTTCAACTCGACAAACTTGGATGTGTTCTTTGCCTCTCTTTAGGAGTTCTCCTTTGACCCACTCTTCGGCGTGGTCTTGGTCATATCCCAATGCGATAATATCTGGTTTTACATCATCAAGAATGTCAAACATTGATTCAGATGGTGGAAGTCCGGTAATGGCCACATCTACCGGTTTCAATCCTTCAACCATACGTCTTCTTAGGTCCATTCCAGTTACAGGTTCATGCTTCCTTTTTCTGACGGTTTCATCATGAGCAACTACTACTGTCAAATGGTCACCAAGAGCCTTTGCTTGCTCAAGATAGTGAAGATGACCAGCATGTAGCAGGTCAAACACTCCAACTGCCATCACCCGTGACATCAAATTCAACTCCTTAGTCGCCCCACTTCAACTCATTGATTGTCCATTGCTGCCAACAAGTCAGCTCCGCTGACGAAAGGAATTCCTCTTTCTTGGCCGTATTTCTTTGCTTCTTCAAAAGGCAATGCACCATCGCCATTTGGTTGTAGCATTTCTGCACCGATAGTGCAAGCAACGTTTCCAGACAAGCGAGCAATCGCAACTGCAAGTTCTGTGTGGCCTTGCCGCGTAGCAAGTCCTCCCGGCGATTCGCGGCACAAAGGAATGTGCCCAGGCGTGCGGAATTCTAATCCAAGTGCCGTAATTGCTTGTTCCTGTTTTGCCTTAGTTTCCACTAGTTCGCCGGTCAATTCTCCAAAACGGCGAGTGGTTAATGATCGGTCACGGTCAGTTATTCCAGTAAACGTGTCTCGGTGGTTTAGTGAGAGGGTGAAAGCGCTACGGGTGTCGTACCGTAAATCATCGGTGATTAACACATCCAAAACCGGGTGTTCTACTACGATTGTAGGGTTAGTATGTAGGTCTTGGAGATAAGGAAGGTCGAAAAGTTCGCCCACGTCGTCGCCGATTGCAAGGAAAAGCAAGCCGCCGCAATCTTTGCGTAATTGGCGCATTACCTCTGGAGTTGCTGCAGTGGCTGGCCAAAGTAGGTCGGTTTCCCTCTCCCTAAAGTCTGAATCAAAGACTAAAACTGGATTTCCATCACGAAATGCAGAGATAGCATCAGCAAGCGCCGACTCGCTCATGTATCGCGGAGGGGGCTCAGATACCCGTTACTTTCGGTTGGTTAGTTTTTCATTATTTTATGAGGAGATTATTCATGCAATAACTTCTCCCGAGGTTTGTAAGAGGTTGAGTGCCGATGAATCAAAATGGTAGTCGAAGTTTACCAACTCTAGTTTTGTTGGTTTTGCTGGCTTCATCATTATCTCCAGCTCTTGGGGGGGCCGTACAAAGTTCAGGCTCTGACCCTTTGGGGGTTGAGTTCACTGATGTTAGTAACATTACGGGACTTCACAACCTCTCTTCTGGGCCACTTTCCAACTGGGCATCTTACGGGCCAGGAACATCATGGGGTGATTATGATGGAGATGGTGATTTAGACCTCTATGTCACCGCTCGGTTCGACCAACTTGGGATGGAAACTGAAGAAAGTTTTGCAGAAGGCACAGATCAGTCAGTGATTGATGCTGCAATAGTGGAGAACCGTTCTGGTCAGACATTTTTGATGCGAAATGACGGCGGCCAATTTGTTGATGTTTCAGTCGCCGCAGGTGTCAAATTGGTCAATTCAACTGCAATTGGAGCAAGTTGGGCAGATTTTGATGGGGACGGTGATGTGGACCTTTACATTTCCAACTTCGGGGCTGCAGACTTTTCAGCATCTGCAATTCAATCTGGTGGTGAAAAAAACATCATGTTTTCCAACAATGGCGATGGCACATTTAGTGATGTGACTGAACTTACTAATCTTGGAAATCCAGGTCATTCTACAGGCGGAGTATGGGCCGATTATGACCACGATGGTGACCTTGATTTGTATTCTATAAATTCGGGGATTGTTGATGAGAGAGATTTTGAGATGTGGCCTGAGACAAACATTCTGTACCGGAATGAAGGCGATTCCAATGGTGATGGGGTTCCTGAATTTAGTGACCAGACAATTGAAGCTGGCCGTCTGTCGGGTCAAGAACTCAACCCTACAGAGGATTTCATTCCATCAGTTTCGAATGAATCACAAGATGATGCACCATCTGGGGCTCAAGGAGGTAATTTAGCGCTTGGCAATGGAAATATCCTTTCACCGGCTGGTACAGGGGTTACTTGGGCAGCATTATGGTTTGATTACAATCAAGATGGTTGGGAAGACCTCTTCATTGCCAGTGACTTTGGTATTTCACCCTTATACGAAAATAATAGGGATGGTACCTTTGATTTGGTAACGAGTGAAGCGGGATTGTTACTACAAGGGACTGGTATGGGTGCTCATGCGGCTGACATTGATGGTGATGGAGATTTTGACCTTTGTCAGACAAATTTCGGACCTAATTTTATCTGGTATAATCAAGGCGGACAATCATTTGAAAGAGAATTAGATAGTGATTTTCATAATAACGATGACAAGAGAATCACAGTAAACTGGGATTGCCACTTTTTTGATTACGACCTTGATGGCGACTTTGATTTATTCACAACTGCTGGCCGAATCAACACGTATGTTCCCACTCAGGAAAACACACTCTTTCGTAATGATGGTAATGGATGGTTAACTGATATCACCGATGAAGTTGGTTTAGGTGGTCACAAAAAGAGCATGGGTGCTTCAACGGTTGACTTTGACGGTGATGGAGATATTGACATAATAGTCGCTAACTCTGATGGGCCATTACAACTGTTTGAGAATAATGCTGCCCAAATCACTGGCAATCACTGGCTCAAAATTGAATTGAGAGGAAACCAGTCAAACAGTTATGGGATTGGAATGTTGGTTGAGGTTGAATTATCCAACGGTAGTGTAATTTCACAACAAACCTACGCAGGTTCAGGTTATCTTGGCTCAGGAGACCCAGTAGTCCATGTTGGATTGGGTAGTGAAACCCAAGTGAAGGAAGTGCGAGTGAAATGGTCAACAGGCCATGTTCAAGTGATTCAAAATGTAGTGATTGACCAGACATTAGTGGTGCTAGAAGAGGCTCCGCCACCAGTTGAAGATAATTTGTGGCTTATTTTAACAGTAATAGCAGTTTTATTGTTGGGAATCCGCGGAGGTATTTTCGTAGTTCAATTACGCAAAAACTCTGCCCTTAGTGAAGTTGAGTCTAATTCCTCTGAAGATTAATCAATTGGTTCAAGTAGGGCGGGTCACAAACTAATAATGGCGGAGGACTTTTTGGCAATTTATTAGCCGTAATGAGCCTGTCTGCACACAGTATTAACAAAGAACAGCGATTCGGCCGGGAGGTCGGAGGGGATGATGGGGTGTCACTAAAACTAGGTCCGGCGGGTGTTCCGCTTTCATGTAAGGGTAGAACAATCGTTGAAGGGATGGATGACATCACCACTCTTGGACTTGAAACGATGGAGATTCAAACCGTCAGAACCGTGCAACCAAAGCACTTTGACCAGTATTGGCAAGCAGGTGTACTTTCTCATAAAACCAAATTTGAGATGAACTTGCATGGGCCATATTACGCAGAGTTGCTTGGGAATCGTCGAGAACGGAGCAGAACCTTGGCAAAAATGGAAGCATCAATTCAAGCAGCCAAGGTTGTAAATGCTCGGCATATCGTTTTCCATGTTGGACCTTATATGGGATTCAGCAGGGGTAAAGATGCCAACGAGCAGGTTGCTAACATTATGGCCGGAGTGGTTGAAAGAGTTGGCGAATTGTGGGGTGATAAATCCCTTGAAGAACAGCACATCGCGTTCCCTTGGTTAAACGATGACAAGCCAGCGTTGGTTGGGATTGAAACCAGTGGTCGACAAGAATTATGGGGCACTCTAGAGGAAGTTTTGGAGGTTAGTAATCACGTTGAAGGCACAGTTCCAGTGCTCAATATGGCACACATCCATTCCCGCGGCCATGGACGTCTCAGAACCAGTGAAGATTATGGGGAATTATTTGATTTGGTGCGAGACACATTAGGTGGTAAAACGTTCTACTGCCACTTTTCTGGAGTTGAACATCGCATGGGTAATGCTCTCCACTATACTCAAGTCAAAAAGTCAGATCTAAAGTTTGAGCCTTTGGCAGAATTTTTGGCAGAAGATGGCGATTGGCTAGATGTTACTGTGATTTCCGATTCACCTTTGCTTGAGCACGATGCAATGTTCATGTTGCAGCAATATGACCGCTCAAGACACAGATTGCTTGAGAAGCAAGCTCGTGATGAGCGTAGGATAAAGTTGGCATTACAACAGGGTCTTGACCCTGAAGAGTTGGCTGCTAGAGAAGAAGAAGAAAAGAAGAAGCGTTTGGCAGCGGAAGAAGGAGAAAATAAGTCGAAAAAAGGTAAGAAACCCGCTGCGAAACCCGCTGCGAAACCTGCTGCGAAACCTGCAGAAAAATCAAAAGATAAACCTGCTGAGAAACCGGCCAAGAAACCTGGTAAGTCTAAGGCTAAAGGTAGCAAAGCCAAGGCT
>DTUF01000012.1:26251-50804 GCA_012964335.1 Candidatus Poseidoniales archaeon
GAAACCGGCCAAGAAACCTGGTAAGTCTAAGGCTAAAGGTAGCAAAGCCAAGGCTGATGATGACATGTTTGATGACAATGATGATGATGATGATCTCTTCTGATATCAGCGACAATCCATTCCTCCAAGAATTAAATTAACACCGATAAATCGGTTCTTGGTTGCTAGTATGGAGGCAAGCGTGATATTCTCCCTTACTTGGCCGCCATCACATGAGTGACAAGAAGGCGTGGTATACATCATTCACGAAGTCACTCATTAATACCCAAGAGATTATTTTTCTAACATCATCTTTGTTAGCAATTGGCATCATAGTTTATGATTCAATCAATGATTTACAGAACACAAATACTTTTGAATGGAAAATTTTAGTTATCATTGACATTATTCTGTTGGGTTATTTTGTCACCATATTAGCAGATTCACATTCTAAAAGTGAAAATCGTGCTAAATGGTGGAAATGGAATTGCTTGCAGGTAATTGCCTTGTTCCCGCTACTAGGAACTGCCATCCCCGGATTGGGTGAAGCAGGGGTACTCAGATTTCTTCTCTTAGTTCCGGCAATACAAGCAATTTTACGAATGCTCAATATTGCTGAAGGCGGAGAAGTCTCAGTGCAAAAACGTATAACTCATTTATTCATTATCGTTTCACTACTAACCCTTGCAGGTGCAGTATTAACTCTCATGTTTGAGATTCAGTATGAAGACAAATGTATTGCTGACCCGACCTGTAATGAGGCCACACTAGTACTGACTTTTGATAATTCGATTTGGTATGCAGTTGAGACGATTACTACGGTTGGATACGGGGAATATTTTCCACATTCCGTTGGTGCAAGGGTGGTTGCTACATTCTTACTCTTTGTTGGAATCGGAATGTTTGGTACATTAGCTGCTACGCTATCTCAACTATTCTTTTCTAATCAGATGTGGAGAAACAAACAACGTGAAGATTTTATTGCCAAACTTCACCTCCTTACAGAACTTCATGACAAAGGGGACCTTTCGGATTCACAATTTATGAGTGCCAAAAAAAGGCTTGCAGAAATCCGTCAAGATGATGAAAAGGAGTTGTCGGAATTAGATGCTTCCACCGGCATGATTGCAAGGAAAAAATCAATCGATATTTCCAAGCGTAAAGAGCGATTAGATGAAGCAAAACAATTCTTCAGTGAGATTGCTGAAAAAGATAAATAGTTCTTTTCACCATTTGGCTTTCAATGATGTGTTGATTTAATTAAGGGGTCAAGCCTGCCTTTAGTTAATGCACATTAGTGGAAAGATAATGATACCCTTGGGCATAATACTGTGCCTTGCTGGTGTGCTAATGATGGGTGGAGGTATCGCCAAGGGTGCCGGAGACCTTGCTGGATTGGAAGACTTTGGATTTGCAGTTGAGAATGCAACATCGGGCACAATTGAGATTGAAGATAACGATGGAGAAGGGGATTTCGGGGTAACATTCTGGGTGGAGGGTGAGTATGTTGACGAAGATGAAAATGGAATTTGGGACGTCTGTGATAACATCAATATCACCATCATCCAACATCCGTCAGTAAATACTGATTGGAGCGGAGACTACGATGGTGAATTCTACTACGAAGTCTATGATTCCTATGATGGATGCAAGGCTGATAATGAAAACCAAAATCATGATCTTAGGGATTTGGGATATGTCAAGGTTGGTCGGGCTTGCCTTGCCTGCTATTCAGGGACATTGGAATTCGAGTCTAATGCTTCGGTCACAGTTAGTTATGACGACCCATTCTTGATACAATTGGGAGAAGGTGTTGGTGCGTTGTTTGTTGGAACTATTGGCGGTACCATTTGTTGTGGATGTGGCGGATTAATTGCATTCATTGGGCTCATTCTAGGTCTAACATTGAAAGATAACAAACAACCACCAGGATACCAGCCCCCAGGGGCAATGCCACAGCAACCGGGATACCAAGCGCCAGATGTAAGGCCACAGCAAGACATGGGACCGGGATACCAAGCACCAGGGGGAATGGCACTCGAACCACCCAGATACACCTGACTCAAGGTTTCAGATATGATTGTAATTCACTCAATTAGCGGGGCGCCTTGATGGGCGTTCTTGATATGTAGGGGATGGCTGGACTTGTTATGGCAGGTGTTGGTGAGTTCATCCAAATAGGGATTCTCACATCTTCCGACCGTGCTAGCAGTGGGGAATACGAGGACCTAAGTGGACCAGCAATTCGTGGTTTCTTTGAAGAGGCTTTACTTTCTGAATGGAATGCGGTTTCCGTTGTTGTTGCTGATGAGCAGAAGGCCATTGAAGCAGCACTCATTGATTTGATTGATGTACAGGGATGTAATCTTGTTGTTACTACTGGTGGCACAGGGCCAGCACCAAGAGACGTGACACCAGATGCGACTGAAGCAGTGTGCAGTAGAATGTTGCCGGGATTTGGTGAACAGATGCGTGCAGTTTCACTTCGTTATGTTCCTACAGCGATTTTATCGCGCCAAAGCGCTGGCATCCGTGGCCAAGCGCTAATCATCAATTTACCAGGTGCGCCAAAGGCAATTCGCGAAACCATTGACGAAATATTTGCTGCAGTTCCATACTGCATTGACTTGATTGGTGGGCCGTACATTGAGACAGACCCTGCAGTTGTAGATGCATTTAGGCCAAAGCACGCGCGCCGCTAAGAATGGAATGTATTCTGCTACGAACGCGCTTAAGAGGGATGGGTAGGTCGGCGGCTCAATGGCGAAATTAAAGAAGACCGACCTTGATATCTCAAGGGACAACAATGAGATGAGAGAAATCTCAGTCACACTAGATTTCACACCGAATGCATTGGCATCAGTTCTTTACAAGCAGGGTGACACAGTTGTGCTAGCTTGCTGCACCAAGCAGAACTCGCTACCACGCTGGTTCCCACGAGATGCAGACCGTGGTTGGATTCACTCAGAATACTCTCTTCTACCGGGTTCAACAGACTCAAGGTTTCAGAGAGAAAGGAGAGGTGCTAAAGGCCGTACTTACGAGATAGAGAGACTCATCGCCCGTTCACTACGTGGCGCGATTGACCTAGAGGCACTTGGTCCAGTTGCTCTTACAGTTGATTGCGATGTCCTGAACGCAGACGGGGGAACTCGCTGTGCTTCAATTACTGCAGCAAATATTGCTCTGAGATTAGGAATTCGTAGGTTAATTGCAAGTGGCGATTCGCTACCAAAGGATTTGCGCCCTACTTACGAAGAGAAAAAATCTGGTTGGAAAGCGCCTGAACTTGATTCAGATGCGCGGAATGCACACGAGCAATCTATTCTTGCTAACGATATTGCTGCGGTTAGTGTTGGGCTTGTTGATGGCGAGACCTACCTTGATTTGGATTATATTCTCGACAGTAATGCAGATGTCGACATGAATGTTGTAATGACCAGTGATGGTCGCTTCATTGAAGTTCAGTCAACTGGTGAAGAATCTACTTATTCTCGTGAAGAATTGAATGAGCTTGTTGACTTGGCTGAAATTGGAATGAAGCAGATACATGACATCCAGAAGGCGACTCTTGACGGCGTTGAATGAAACGGCTAGGCCAAAAGGCTTGAAGAGCGAGGCCGAGTCGCCGGAGCACAAGCGATAGTAACTCAGCTGGGAGAGTGCCAGACTGAAGATCTGGAAGCCGCCGGTTCAAGTCCGGCCTATCGCACTTTTTATTCATCCCTTACTTCTAAATTATTGAGGGATTTGGGTAATTTTTCCTTTGCCTCATCTGAACAGTTTGTCTGACATTAAGTGACAAATTCAGTTTCATCAAGGGTTGAACCTTCTTCGTCATCAATGTCTTGTTCTGCTACTTCTTCATCATGGCTGGTTTGAGATTCTTTCTCATTTGCATCTTTTTCAAGAATCTCCCGAATCTTTTTTTCTCTTACAAACACGATGTTTGCTATCGGGTCACCAGGCCGGACCAAAGGTGTAGTTGCAAGGCCCACGACGTAACCATTTACTGGGCTTGTCACATCATCAACGCGAGCACCGAATGGGTCGGTGACATATGCGATGGTCTCTCCTTCTTTGACTGTTGAACCTCCTATTACTAGGGTGTGTAGAATACCTCCAACAGGCGCCCGAACCCAGCGGAATTTCCTAACGATAATCCTCCAGTTTGGTCTAATAATGTCACGTTTTAGCATACGCAGGTGGGCTAGGACATTGAGAATCCCCTTCACACCACTCTCCAAGGAATCAGGTTCAAATCGGTGAGAAGTACCACTTTCAAATAGAATTGTAGGGGTTCCTGCCTTGGTTGCTTCGCGACGGATGCTGCCTTTGGGTCCCTTTGAATTCATGATGACTTTAGTTCCAAAGGCACGAGCAATTTTTCGGCATTTTGCATTATCTAGGTCGGCTCTAATTTGTGGCACATTCATCCGCGTGATTGGTGCTGTATGTAGGTCAATCAGGTAGTCAGAACGTTGTATGACCTCGGTGAAAAGAGCATGAGCAAGTCGGCGGGATTGATTTCCTGATTCAGAGCCCGGGAAAAGTCGATTTAAATCTCGGCCATCAGGAGTTGTGCGCGCCCCCATCATCATTCCTTCAACATTTACTACTGGAACGAGAATCAACGTACCAGATAATTGAGTTGGGTCAATATGGTCATCTGGGGTGCCAGGGATATGGTCGTCACCGTAAACTAGGTGATGGATAATTCCTGTACCGTTTAGTTCGTCACCATGGATTGCAGCGGTTACTGCGATTGTTGGGCCTTTTTTTGCCCCATGTAGAATTTGCACAGGTATATTCGCGCTTTGCCCCATAGGGTCTTTGCCAACAGCTACGGCGGTCTCTAAACGGTTGCCAGGTGCTACTTTTTGGCCATTAAATACGAAATCGTCCCAATCGCCCATTGACTTGAGGCAACCAGTGTCTGCTTCTAAGCCCATGCACTATGATTACCTGTTTTGGAAGCAATCTATTATGAACCGTCGGGTATCGGTGATGACTCCCGGAGGTGATGGAGTGCAGAGTCTTACCCAACCCGCACGCCAGACTGTTGCCTCGGATGCATATACACGGAGACGTGCGCGTTCGGAGTTGTCTGAAGCGGTTGGGTTACTCAAGCATTCTTGAATTTCCAATTGCAAGAGGAATTGCGTATGACAGCAGATGAAATAGATGATTATGTAAAGAGAGTACTGGAACAGGCTAAGGACGCTGATCCAGTAAAAGTGCGAGAAGAGTTTGAAAAATACCTTGAAGATTTTTTACTACCTCCCAAGGATTCATTCCGTTCTGTTCTGAGGCGCTTTGAAGTTAGTGAAGAGAAGGTACAAAGTGCAGCTAGAACAGCATACAAAGAGACGAAGAAGGTTGACCGGTTTGCTGAATTAGGTAGTGAAGACAGTAATGTTACCATTGATGTCAAAGTAGTTACGTATGTCTCGCGTATTCAAACGGTTCGTGGCGAAGAAAAACAAATTGCATTCGGCTGGATTGAGGATACCCCTTACGGGGAATCAGGAAAATCCGAGCGTTGGGATTTCAAAGATTGGGGTGAGCATGCCGAAAACATGGCCCCAGGTTCAGTAGTTCGCATGGAAGGTGTGAGTGTGAATGAATGGAAAGGAAAGAAGTCAATCAACATCAATCGCAGTAGTCGAATAGTTGTTCTTGAAGAGGGCGGACCTGCAGTCTCGCTTGCTACTAGTGACCCGATTACAATTGAGGAAGCCTGGAAACGAGATGGTTTTGTGACTATCGTTGGTCGTTTGATGGCAGTCAATGCGCAAACCATTAGCAAAAAAGATGGCAGTGGAGATTTAGACATTATCAAAGGAAAAGTAGCGGATTCTTCAGGTGCAATTGGATTTGTTAGTTGGTCAGATTTTGACCACGAAGTGGGAACTCTAATTCGCATTGAAGGGGCATCAATCCGCCGCTTCCGAGATACTCCAGAGTTGAATATTGGTGACCAAACAAAAGTTGAGGTTTTCCATGATAGCAACTTTGCTGACGCAGTTCAACTTGAAAGTGCATCAAGGTTGGAAATTTCAAGCCTTACAGATGGTTCTAGGGATGTTTCAGTAGTTGCACAAATAGTTGAGTGGGCCGAACGAAATTTCACTAATTCAGATGGCGAAGAGAAGACACTTTGGGGCGGGGAAATAATTGACCCGACCGGAAGGTGTAGAATGACTGCTTGGGAAAAAGTGCCAATCAATGCTGATGATTTGCCAGTATACGTATCAGTAAGTGGTGTAAGAGTGCGGGCATGGCAAGGTACTCCTGATATTACAATTGACCGAGCAGACCAAGTTGAGATATTGAAGACCCCTCCTTGGGATGAGATTGATGCAAGCAATCATTGGGTGGCACATGACCTCTCCACACTTGTGCATGGAGGTTCAGTAAATGGTGTCGAGACATCTGGTTGTATTGTTTCAGTGCGTTCGGATAGCGGCATTATCCACAGGTGCCCTGAGTGCAGGCGGGTTCTCAGAGAACATGCTTGTGCTGACCATGGTCATGTCGAAGGCGTCAAGGATATGCGCTTGAGGTTAGTAATCGACAATGGCTCTTTCAGCGCCTCAGTTTTACTAAATCGTGCATCCAGTGAAGCATATCTTGGAAAGGATATTGATCAAGTAACTTCTCAAATTGATAATTTTGGCGCTGAAGTTTTCGTAGAAGACTTGCGTACAGAACTCCTTGGTAAGTCTGTGACGGCACGGGGCCGTTGCCTAGTTGACGAGCAGGGGGCAATGTTCCTTGCTTCCGAATTAGAGACCTCAGATGTAGCACCTGCTGAAGGGGCGAAAGCAGTTAGAGCAAAGTGGGGGGTGGCAATTTGAGCCGTTTCACCCGACAGCCAGCAATCAGATTATTCGCTAGAGAATACTTTGAGTCAGATCTCATTGAACAGGGTTCTGGGGAATATGACCCAACTTTCGTCATCACCAAATTGGGGGCTAAAGTGAACAGAATGATGGTAGCTGGATTGCTTGAGCGTATGGAACGAAGAGATGGAGATAGTGGGGCAAATTATCGTGGGTCAATTCGAGACCCAACTGGGCTTCACATGTTCAACGTAGGCTCATTCCAACCAGAAATCCATGCACAAGTAGAGGAATTGGTTGCAAAATTTGACCAAAACGTAGAACCAATTCTACTTCTCGCAATAGGCAAGGCCAGTCCATATCAAACCGACGATGGCGGTGTTTTCACCGGTATGAGGTTAGAGGAGTTTACCATGATTAATGGTGAAGGGTATGCTAATTGGCTAGTTGAAACAGCAGATGCAACTCTTCGGCGAATTGATTTCTTTCAAAAGAGCCGTGACTTAGAGCCCTCTGCAGATGTGTACCGTAAGGTGGGAATTCCAGATGACCTTGTTTCGGGATTGATTACTGGTAGGGGTCATTACTCCAGCATTGATCCAGATGTATACATGGTTGGTGTCTTGAGGGCACTTGATTATTCAGAAGGTAATCTTACCACAATTTCCTTGCAGACAGAGTCCTCAACGGACGAATCTTCTGATGATTCAGATTCCTCCTCTGAGCAAGTGAAAGAATGGATTTCTGAATACTTGTTAGCAAACAATCCTGGTGATGGTGTACCTTACGATTCAATAATGAATGATCTAGCATCAAAAGGAATATCGAGAAGTGTTGGAGAAGCAACAGTTGACTTATTGATGGATGATGGCTTGGTGTTTGAGCAATCCTTCGGATTCCTTGGTCACATTGACTCAAATTGAGTTAGTTACGCGCTACCTTCAATTAGAGTCCGGCACGTGTCCCTACTTGAGGGAACTCAAATGTCGGACGGTCTTTCCTGTTTCATTCGCTCATTAGACGGCGATTGGTTGCAATTAGATGGTTGCACCGTAGCGATTGAAATTAGGCGTAGATTTCAACGTGAAATTGCTCGTGATGGGGAAGGGGATGATTTAATCGACCAAGGGTCAGAGAGTATGGAATTCGCATTGAGCGGCCGAATGGACCTCTCAACTTATCTCAAGGCTCAAACAATATTTCGCTCTGGAACCTGCTGGTTCATTGATCCATTTGAAGAACAAGAGATTAAAGTCTGCTTTGCCCGTATTCGCTATAATAGCGATAGCAATGATTTTGAATTTCAACTCATTGAGGATGTAGTCTGAAGGAGTAATGGATAAAATGGGGGCTCAAGAAGAGGATATCAACCTCATCTACGCACTCAGGGGTATCCAAGTACTAATTGGTGCTGGAGTTGGATTGGAGGCTTCAATGACTCATATCGCCAAGGGCGGTTATGGAATCATTTCATCTGATTTTTCTAGAGCTTTATCTGGTGTTAATTCAGGACAGCGATTAGAAGATGAATTACGTCGTCTCATCAAATCGTCAAAAAGTTCTGATTATCAACGTTTACTTACCTCAATGCTTAACAATGTCATTTCAAACACGGATTTGGTAGCGTCTCTTGAGCAACAAGCATCAAGGGCAGAAGAGAATCGAACAGACCGATTGAAGCGTTACATCGAAGACTTGTCTGGCCTGCCAGAAAAAGCACTTATCCTTGGATTTCTAGCCCCGCTGATTCTCGGGCTCTTGGCAATTTCACCATTCTTATTGGGTGGCTTACAGGGGGTCCCAGGGGTTACTATTCCCCCAATTGACAAGATGATGTTTGCTTACAAAGGTGGATTGCTAGTTACGATTGTTTTACTTGTATTCATGTTGTTAGGTGCTAAAGCGAAGGATCCCGGGGTGTGAAAATGGCAATTGGAATTCCGGGACTCTTGGATATGGTAACAGATTCGTTTCTGATGTCCATATTTGTACCCCTAACAATCATTTCAATGGGTGGTGGCTTACCATTTATGTTAGAGAGCAGAAGGTTGAAGAAAATAGAATCTGGTTTACCTGAACTTCTTGAAGGAATTTCCACATCTCTTGGTGCAGGTCTTGGATTACAACAAGCGGTGACCTCAATGGCCAATCAAAGGGACGATTTGCTAGGTCACATGTTACGAAAAGCAATAGCTCGTAGTCAGGTAACTACATTTGATGCAGCAATTTCTGAATTTGCTCTTGACACCCGTTCTTCAACGGTTCAAAGGGCCTTCAATCTTCTACAAACGGCTGACGAAAATGAAGCCCCACTTGCAGATGTAACCTTCTCGATGAGTCTGGAATATGATCGATTAATGCGTTTACGAAATAAGCGAACTCTAGACTTGAAGGGTCACGCACTTACCCTTCAGATTCTAATGGCCGTTCTACTCCCAGCAACAATTGGATTCATGTTTGGCCTCTTTGCAGGTCCAGAATCGGGGATTCCTATGGCTCTGTTCCATCCTTCTATGCTACTTTATTTTACGGCAGGCTCAGCATTTTCAGTGTTGGTATCTGGAGTAATGTTAGGTAATTCACTAAATTCATCTGTTTGGTGGATAGCACCGTGGGCATTACTCTCACAGATTGTTTACATGGGGTCATATTTGGTATCATCATTATTTGGTTGAAAATGGAAGTGAAAAAATGAGTGAAGAAATCATGGCAAGATATGACAACGTTACGATTTACATGGAGCGCAATCACCCTAGTCCAATGTATCATGTTGATGGAAATACCCCGGCAAATCCCTATGGTGCTCTCAAACCACTTTTAGAAGACGATTTACTTGAGGAAGTGATGTACAACGGTGGTCAACAATGTGTGAAAGTTGCTCACCGAGAGCATGGGATGTGCCGAACAAACATTTGGATTGAAGATGAGGAAGGGTTGAAGATTGCATTAAACATCGCAGCGTTTACCAACGTCCCATTAGGAGATGGTCCAGGGCAAGTACCATTGTTTGATGGAAGATTGCCAGATGGAAGTAGAGTGAACGGGGTTATTCCACCGGTATCTCCTGATGGACCTACACTAACTATTCGAAAATTCCGAGCCGACCCAATTACAATTATTGATTTGATTGAGTTTGGTACTATTGATGTTGCCCTTGCTGCCACTATGTGGTGCTGGGTAGATGGTCTTGGTTCTCGTCCAGCGAATTTCATTATCTCAGGTGGTACTGGTTCAGGAAAAACAACTACTCTGAATTGTCTTGGGATGTTCATTCCTTGGGATAAGAGATTGTTGACTGTTGAGGATACCGCTGAATTACAACTATTCCATGACCACTGGTTGCGCATGGAGACCCGCTCTGAGCGTCCTGATGGGACTAGCGAGGTTGATATGGATGATTGCTTGAGGTCAAGCCTTAGAATGCGACCTGACCGAATTATCGTTGGTGAGGTAAGAGGTCCTGAGGCATCGACTCTTTTGACGGCAATGAATACTGGACATGATGGTTCATTCGGTAGCCTGCACGCAAATACAGCAATGGAGACTGTCACTAGGATGACGAGCCCACCGATGAATGTGCCGTCAATCATGATGAGCGGACTTGACTTAATTATTGTACAAAGTAGAATTAACAAGGGTGGAAAGCAGATACGTCGAATTATGGAAATTGCTGAAATTGCCGGAATGGAGGGAGACCGACCTCGTTTGAATCCTATTTGGAAATATGATCCTGCTACTGATACAACAACTCAAACGGGAGTGCCAAGTAAATTAAGAGAATTAATTTGCACTGCAGTTGGATGCAGGCCAGCAGATTTCGAAGCTCACGTCAGACAGCGAGAGAAGATTTTGATGGATATGATTTCAAGAGGTATTCGTGACATTGAAGGCGTAGCGCAGATTCTCCAAACCTTCTATTCACGACAATGAAAATTGTATTCAATTTTCACCACGGTTGAGTTTACGAAGCAATGCATCGGCGGCATCAAGTTTTGCCTTTACTCTATCAGTTTCAGTTTTTTCAGTTCCATCATCAGAAGTTACTGATTCAATTGTCGGAGGTGCTCTACCCATATCCGTGAGAATTTCTCGCATTGAATCAACGACACTGGACACCTTTTCTGCATCTAGGGAGATTGATGTAGGTAGAGAAGGAATGTCTTTGTCGGCAATGTATCCCATTTCAGAGGCTAAAATACCAGCAGCGGCGAGTAATCGTGGTCGAACTTCAGGCTGATTCGGGTCCCATCCCCGTCGTTCAAGGAATCGAACAAGAAGTGCATGTTCGGTAGGCCCGAATTCACCTTCAGAACGACGGACAATGGTTTCAACAACTCGTTCAAAAGCTTCCATTTGGGTCTCAATCTTCCCAAGTTGAGCCATTGCCTCTTCACTAACCTCGTGACTTCTGCGATAGAGCGTCTCCATGGCTCGATGGCGTCTTGCAGTTACCGGGTCAATCTCTGCATCACTAGCACGTAGTGATACTTGCAGGTCAAACAATCCATGTACTCGGCCACTAATCGCAGCCAATTCTAAATCAAGACCTACATCAAGGGCGGCATTTTCAAAATCAACTCTAGCAGAAGCGATTTCACCGCCTCGTCTTTCAAGAATCTCATCTAATCTGTCAAGTAAGTTAGGGCGGGCATCCTCTAATTGTCGCAATGCTTGCTTTTCTCGCCAAGAACCTGGTAATGTAGAGCGAGCAGAATCTTCTTGTTGCTTAAGTTGAATCATTTGTTGTAATTCATCCAATATTTTTCCTCGAACAACTTCGTGCTCAATTCCAAATCCTAAACGGCCTAAATCTTCAATGAATGCAGAAACATCGTCCTCATCTTGTTCTCGACCAATTAGCAAGAATTCTCTCAGATGGCTTGTGAGTTCAGCCTTACGAGACTCAAGACGTACTAATGCTTCACCTGCTCCTTCATCTAATGTAATTGGTGTGGGCGAGTGAACTATTTCGTCATCCACTTCCAAAGCAATCTCCTCAATCACTGGAGGTTCAATTACTTCCACTGGTGTGACTGGCATTGGGTCAACTGTAGTATCCCCCTCATCTACCTCAACCCTCTTCTGGCCAGTTCGCAAACTCTTCTTCACCCTCCCCCAGGAGTTTTCTTCTGACGATAGTACTCCGGCAACTCTTCCCATCAGGACAGTCTTGTTGCCTGAGCGTGGTAAATCAAATGTAACACAAAGTACATGCAAATCCTCTCGAGTCATCTCTCCAATTGTTGCTACATTGAGCTTTTTTGGGTCGCCATTTAGATGTAGCCAAAGTCGACGCATCTTTGCTTTTTTCGAACCAGATTTCTTTACTCCAAAGAGTCCAAGGACTTCTGTCAAATCATTATTTTGCATCTTATTGATGCCTGTATCTGAGAGGTCAATATGGTTCAAAACTAGTGTTGCAATCAGTTTTGCCCGCAGTTGTTCAACATTGCCGGTTTTTGGGAGGTCATTTTCCACAGCAAGGTCCCTTAACTCTGCGAGTTTCGCCTGAAAAAGCGAATTCAGCAACTCTGTGTTGATGGCCAAACCCCGTTCACCTATGGTGTAGTCTTCACCATCCTAACATCTATGTTGCGCTTGATGAGGGTGCGAAAGTGGCAGTTGTGGAGGCTAAAGAGTGAAACCGAGATGTTGCTCAAATGTATATTTGCGACATATTAACTCGTCTACCTTAGGTTACTGTTTCAGAGATCGAGGAATTTTCCTTCTCGAGTTCCAAGTTTTACTAGTTTTAACCATTCATCGGAGAGGAAGTTTGTGACGGCCACAGCGTCTTGCAAATCAGCGATTCTTTGCATACTGATTGTAGAGTTTCCTCGATGGCTGACGAGTTCAATTTGAATATCGATTTTCACTTCATCAGTCGTAATTTCGCCCTCAGGGTTGATGAGTGCATTGCGGGTCAATAGGTCTCGCCTTCTCTCCGCTTCACGTATCAGAGTTCCAGGCTGCCTATGTCTTACTAGAATGCCGACTTTGTTCTTTATTTCTGGATTCATATTTTTTACAAGTGTTTCATTCACTTGCCATGAGGATTCAGCTTCTTGGTCAAGTAGGGAGGCAATTCTATTTCGAGGGAACCCTGTTCTGCCGATGATAACGATAGTGCCAGCGTGAGGTAGTGGGAGGAAACGGAAAAGTTCCTCTTCGCCAGCATCTTGTGTTAGTGCGTGGCGCCGGGTTTTGAAACCTGCGAGGCGATGAATGTGGCGTGGGATTGCATAACCGTCAATGTCCTCTGATTGTCGTAGTTCTTCTGCCCAATTTACGAATGAATAGATATCATCGTAATCTAGGGCTTCAGGTTTTTCAGTTTCAGTAATTCCAAGATGTGCTTTTGCTGACCGCACTCTATTATCAGGACGGAATCTTCTGAGTTGTCGCCTTACCAGTTGATTTTGACTCAAAATGATTGCATTTTTGGGTAGGTGATTTGGGCGGTTTTCACTAACTAGGACATAATTCCAGTCACGTAGAGGTAGTGCTCCCACTACCATCAAACCTTCTTCCAATTCGCCCGATTCAGAGATATCAATTGCTGCGGCTAGTAAGAGGTCAGTCTCACCATTTTGTAATTTCTCAAATCCCTCAATAAGGGAGTTGGTTGAAACCTCTGTGAATTCAATTTCAACATCCTCTAAGCCGGAAAAAGTTCCGAGTAGGTCTGCCGAATCAGTAGGGGCTCGAGCGATCAACAGTGGCCCATCTTCGCTCATTATGGCACTTCCAGTATCGCACCCCCACAGCCACCTGTTGATATATCCGACCCTTGTGCAATGGATGAGTCGGATGCAATCAGCGGAGAATCATATCATTTTCCTTGAGACTAAACGAGATGAGGTTGAATCTGCTTTGCTTGCTCATGTTGAGGCGGCTAGTAAGGGTGAAAATTCGGAAATAATGGCCCTTGCACAAGAAGTTCTGATGGCTGGCGGAAAACGGTGGCGACCGATTTTGATTTTACTTTCCTATCAATTGGCTGGTGGGGAGGATGAGAGTGAAATAATGCCACTAGCCCTTGCATTTGAGATGATACACACTGCAACTCTTGTACATGATGATATCAATGATGGAGCCAAGTTTCGGCGCAATGTTCCAACATTGCACGAACGATATGATTCTGCTAGAGCGCTAATTGCTGGTGACTACCTTTTTGTTGAAGGTTTTGGACTAGGTGGCAGATATGATGAACAGATAGTTCGGCTAATGGCAAATTGCTGTGCTCAAATTGCTTCTGCGGAATTGATGCAACTACGTCATGTGGGTAATTTAGCAACGACTCCAGAAGATTACTATCAAATCATCTCTGGGAAAACCGCAGGTCCTTTCGCTGCTGGATGTACAGCAGCCGCTTTAGTTGCTGGCGCTAGTCCAGCCCTATCTGATATCCTAGGGCAATTCGGGTTAGAATTAGGATTGGCTTTCCAAATCGTTGATGATTTACTCGACCTTGAAGGTGATGAACGAATGGGTAAACCCCGTGGTACTGATGTAATTGAAGGGAAAATGACACTACCGCTAATCCATTCACTGACCCTTTCACACGGAGATGACCGCCGCAGATTAGCGGATGTGATTGCTGGATTTCATCATGGATTATGGGACGAACTAACTGAACTGCTAAACCGTGCAGGGAGTTTTGGATATGCTCAAACTCTTACGAATAACCATCTTGAACGAGCTATTGATGCCCTTCTTCAGTTCCCAAAAAGTGAGGCAAGAGATGCCCTAGAATGGCTCACAAGACAGGTGATAGAGCGACATGAGTAAGAAGGGTTCAGAACCAGAACATCGAGAGGTGCTGGTAGTTGGTGCTGGACCTGGTGGTTCAACTGCTGCGAACCGTTTGGCAGAGGCAGGGATGGATGTTGTTGTAATTGAGCGCCGACAAACTGTGGGAAATCCTGCTCAGTGTGGTGAATGTATTCCAGCGTGGGGTGAAATGAGTGATGCATTTCCAGCCATCAAAAAAGATCCTTGGCTTGAGGATTATTGGAATTTCCCAGACCATGTATTAGGACAATACCTTGAATGGATGCGTGTATACACACCGTCAATGAAGGAATATGGATTTGAACTTGATTGCTATGGAGCACACCGTCTTCAATTCGATGGCCACTTGGCTGATAGAGCGGTCTCTATGGGTGCAGAAATTAGAACTGGTACAGAGTTGAGAAAGGTGCAAAACCAAAGAAAGTTAAATCGAGAAGTTTACCGTACTAACAACGGTTCATTTACCGCTGATTATGTGATAGATGCATCAGGTGCTTTAGCCCATGTTGGGAGGTTACGAGGTAGTAAGGATAGGCCTGGTGGGCAGTTACCGACAATCTACTGTCAAGTGACAGGCCATGATTCTGATTCATTTGATATTTTCATGGGTAGTGTAGCACCCGGTGGATATGCATGGATAATTCCAAAGGGAGATATTGCGAATGTCGGTATTGGAGTGCGATATAATCACCTAAACGTGCCATTGAAAGAGCGATTAGACAAGTTCTGTGACGGCCTTGGGTTGACCGTTCACTCTTATGGGGGTGGATGGATTCCACTTGGCGGAATGGTGAAATCAGCTGTGAATGATAATGTACTATCAGTCGGTGATGCTGCTGGTTTGGTAATGCCATCAAATGGAGGTGGAATTGGGCAAGCAATAATTTCGGGAAAATATGCTGCAGAAGCAATTCTTGCTGACAAAATGGATGGCACCTCATTATCGGATTATGATAATATTTTAAAGAAGACAATGGCAAAGCAGTTGCGGATATCTCGGCGCTCAAAAAATCTATTCTGGGCTTTCTGTCGCAACGATTTTTCTACTGAATGTGCCATGAGGTTGCTCGGGACAAATGGTTTGCGCCGAGCAGTTGACTGTAGACGCCCGTTGATAATTATCTAATTATATAATGAAATATCGCAGTAATAAATGGTATACAAAAGCCCATATACTGTGTGATTTATGGGCATTTATGCGATATGTAGCTATGCTGTTTTGTATGTTGATGATGTGCTCTAGTCTGAGTGGTTGTTTAGGTGGGCCTGATGTTGAAACTAGTGAGGGAGATCCTGTCGAACTCGGTGAATCCACTGACGATTGGCCAACATATTATGTCCTGACCTCAGCAGACCTGCCTGCTTGCCCAGGAACAAATAATGAAAATATTGGGAAATTATACTATGTGGAAGCTGATGTGAATTTCCAAGTTTGTATGTCTACTGGATGGCAGGTTGTTCAACTCGGTGGCTCAGGTGGAAACATTCTGATGAACCAGCCACCGTTAGTCGAGGCGAATGTCTGGTTAACTAATCATAACCTTGTGGTCGATGATGGAGATGGAACCTATTCAATCCTACTTGGCTTACATTGGAATTCTACTGACACAGATGGTACAATTTCTCTTATTGGAATAGATTATGATGGGGATTTAACCATCGATATACCCCTGTTAGGCAATACTGGGGCATATTCAGCAGAGGATTATACAACTCAAGATGGAGAGGTCTATTCTGGTTTTTTTGCGATTCCATTTGAATCTGGATTATCTTTCCATAGAGGGCAGACTCCAACAGATTGTAAATGGTCCATAACCCGTACGATTACTGTGATGGCAGTTGATGATGATGGTGCAACTTCGTTTGATTACATTACAAGCAACGCATTCAATCCAGTAATCTCAACAAGCATGGGCTATTTGTACTATAACGCCTATGACGCAATGGACTTTGAACAATCCTCGCCAGGAATTATCTCGCAGGCTGATTATGATTGGATAATGGGAGTCAGTCCAAGCACTTGCCCCGCTCCAGCTGTATTTTCACTGACATTTGATTCGGGGGCTGTCAGTAGCGGCGACACCGATACATTAGGCGTATTGACTTTGGTCTCTGGAGCAGCAACCAATGTTCAGGGCCAAGATGGTTGTAATCCAATTTATATTGGGTTGTCTTGGGATGGTCAGAACTATGGTCAGTTATGCTCTAGTTTTTCCGTCCAATTTTCTGGCACGGATGCAGCAAATCCGGTTGCAGGCGACACATACACAATTTCAGAAGCAAGCGATGATGTGTGTAATCCGACCAATATTTGCGATGGGATCTATGTTGATTTTAATCACGATGGTGGAGGTGACCAAGTAAGCCATCGAATTTATGCATCTTGAGAATGATTACTTGGCTCTGTGGGCAACGAATCACTGTGGCTTTGTTGCGATGAAACGGACTGCCATTCCAGGGAACAATAGTCTTCCCTTCACCGGAGCAAACCCAACTTCTCGCATCATCCGTTTGTATTGACGAGTTGTGCCAAAGTGGACATAAGTCTTGGTCAGCCATTTCCATGGGTGCTCATCTTGTTTACAGACTAGACGAGCGTAAGTTCCGACCCACAGTTTCATCCACAACCAACCCATCCATCCGTGCAGGAAGTTCGCCTTCCCAGCATCGCAGATTACTAACTTCCCACCGGGTTTCAAGACTCTAATAATTTCCTCTAATCCCTTACGTTTGTCTTGAAAATCTCTGAATGAAAATATACAACAGACTACATCAAATGAGTTGTCGGAAAGTGGGATTTCTTCAGCTGTCCCAGCCACAAATGTTGCTACAGTTTCTTGGCGCTCGGCGCGGGCGGCGTTGACACGAGTACGTGCTACATCTAACATCGCCGGTATTGGGTCTAAACAGGTGACTTCGCATCCGACAATTCGCTCGGCGAAAGTTCCCGGCCCACATCCTACTTCTAAGACGGTGCTTCCGGTTGGGATTTGTGCTCTCACTCCTTTGCGCCAGCGTTGGTCTTGACCGAGTGTAGCGAAGCGATTTATGCGATCATAAACGGGAATGGTTGCTTCTAAATTTGCTTGCAATTCAGACCAGTCAGAGTCGCCAATATGCTCGCTGTCCATGCCGCTCCCTCTACCTTGGGTCAGGGGTTTTATGTTTCAACGCGTCGGATGGCTGGTACTCGGTGAAACTCACTGTCAAGGCGAGTGAAAACGCACCTATTTTCGTACCCTATTTCCTCGTCTGATTGGCAACTAATATTCAGGGTAGTTCAGGAACCTGCAAGAATCGTTTTGTTTATGGGTCGGTTACACTCATAAACCGTTCATCTGTCGCCCATCCACCCAAGGGGTGGTTCTATGTCTCGTGAGGAAGTTCTTCGTTCAATAAAGGATGCTGAGAAAAAGGCTAATCAAAAACTTGCCAAGGCTCAAAATGATGCTAGTGGCATTGTAACTAAGTCTCGTACTGATGCTGGTGAAGTAGTTGCAAATGGAAAGAAGGAAGCAGAGGCTGCTGCACAAGAGATTCTTGGTGATGCTCACAATGCAGCTAACAAAGATGCTGACAAAGTTCGTGCAAAAGGAGAGAAAGACCTTGATACAATTCGAAGCCAAAGTGAGAGCAACCGTGTAGCAGCAATTGAAGCGGTTCTAGACAACTTTACTGCCGAGTAATTGAAGTGAGTTTTTGGAGTTGAAGATATGGGTAAATTAACGACTCAAGGGATGTCTCGGTTAACTGCCGCAGGCACAGTCCCTAACCTCGATAATGCCATTGAAGCACTTGCAGCTCTGAAAGCAATTCACGTCGTTGATTATTCTGGTGATGAAGATGGCCTGAAGTTAGGCAAGCCAAATCCATCATCGGAGGGAATTGGGCGAAATTTGAACCGATACCGAAGCGTCATCTCACAAATTACTACTAGTGACATCAAAGTTCCTCTTGAAGCCAAACCAATCCGCTTGAAGATGGCTGCAGATTTACCTTCTCTAGTTGATGAAATGCTAACTTCCTCTGACAGAATAGATGCCATTGAGGCTGAACAAGGTGCAATCGCTGAAGAAGCGAGTGCACTTGAAACACTCAAGCCACTGGGTATTGATCTTGATTTGCTTTCGGGATATGAAGGTGTCACAGTATTTGTTGGCAATGTTAGTGGTGCACCGGCTACTAAGAAAGCAGCTGGCGATGGAATCGCAATCATTGGCGGCGACAAGAAGAAAGTGGCAGCAGTATTCTGCAGAAATGAGAATGCACCGACAGTTCAGTCCGCACTTGATGATGCAGACTTCTCTTCATTAACGGTACCAGTAGGCGAAGGGGATATTGGTGCACGACTTTCTGATTTAGCAGCACGAAATCAAGACCTATCAAATGAAATGGATGACCTCCAATCAGAGTTAGATACTTGGGGCGAAAATAATGGTGCATCTTTGCAAGGGGGTGTTGAACTCCTTGAGAGAGACATGGCAATTGCTCTAGGCCCAGTCAAGGTCGCAACTAGTGAGCACACTTTCGTACTTGATGGGTGGGTAGAAACCTCTCGAAGCGATGAAGTGAAAGCAGCCCTTTCTGAAACCTGCCTCTATGTTGAAACCGAGCCATTCAAGATTACTCCAGGTGGAGGTGGACATGGTCACCATGGTCCAGAACTAGAGATGCCTCCAATCAAGTTTGCAGACAGACACACCAGCAAGCCAATGGAATTGATTACTGATTTGATGGGTCGGCCATCCTACGGTAAAGTTGACCCGACATTATTCATGTTCTTCACTTACCCTCTTTTCTTCGGGCTAATGCTTGGGGATATGGCGTACGGATTTATGACAATGGGTGTTGGTTACGCACTTTACAGAGCAAAGGGTCATGATGAAACCATGATGCTAGCGGCTAAATTCCTAGGTTACATTGGATTAGCCACAGTATTCTTTGGTTATCTATACGGTGAATTTGCAGGGTTTGAGATATTGCCTCATGGTAGTTGCGATATTGGAACGATTGTTAGCGCCCACGCGTGCGAAGCCGCACATGGGCAGTGGCACTGGACTGCTTCTGAAGCACCTGCTTGGGCAACATGGCCAACAATCTTCTATCCAAATGGTGGAGAATTCCACTGGTCAACTAGTGAGTTGAGTTTCTTCGCTTTCGCTGGAATTGAGCATGGCCTTCCTTTCGGAGCGGCCTTCTCATACCCATTCCACAGAGTCACAATGGCATCTGTTGGTGGTAATCTTGAGGATCTAATTCTTCTAACAATTTACTTAGGTGTATTCCACACCTTGCTAGGATTAGCCATCGGATTTCGTGATTCATGGCTTTACGGTGATTCACATGGTAATGTTGGACCAGCAGTTGCCTTCTTTGACAAGGGCTCTTGGATTGCAATTCTAGTAGGTGGATTCCTCTTTGCATACGCCTTCCTTGGGATGAAAGGTGACCACGGCCAAGGTTATCTTGACTTCCTTTCTCAAATGCAACTTATTGGTATAATCATTGCTTGTAGTGGTGTATTGATGTTGATTTATGCCTCATACAAATACCACGGTATGCCACTTGCTATCGCAGCAATGTTGGGCCCGATTGAAGGAATTGGTATGATGTCAACAGTCGTATCCTATGTGCGTCTATTCGCAGTAGGTATTGTCGGAGTTAAAATTGCTGAGACTGGGAATCATATGCTCTACGGGCAAATGGAAGATGGTCACGGTACTGGAATGGTGGGACTGATTAACGATTTATCTCATCAGGATGTTAGTGGATTTATTCTGGCTGCAATCCTTTTGCCAATGATACTGCCATTTGTTCTTAAGATTCTCAAAGTAGATATCCCCCAACTTAGTTTCAAGATGCAACTCTTAGCAGGATTTGTTATTTCAGGAGGTCTTGGTTTCGCATTTGGTGTAGGTAGCAGTATTTTCCTACTGATTGTCCTTTTCTTTGGTTGGTTGGTTGTTCAAGGGTTCGCTTGGTTACTAGGTGTTGTTAGCCCTAACATCCACGCTGCTCGACTTCACTTGGTTGAGTGGATGAAACAATTCTATGAGGTTCTAGGTGAGAAGTTCTCACCATTTGGGTTTACAGCTCGAACTGTGGAGGTTGAGCAATAATATATCAGATTCCTATGCAAAGCATGGAAAAAATGGAGGAAAGAAATATGAAAATAAATATGGTAAGAGGAATGCGTTTGATGCTTGTTCTAATGAGCATCAGCCTGATTGCTGGAGTAGTTAGTGGACAAACCGCTGACGAAATAGCTGAGAAGGATACAATGGCAAAGTTAGGTGCGGGTATCGCACTTGCAGGTTGTGGAATTGGAACAGGTCTTGGACAAGGACAGATTGGGGCTGCAGCAGTCGGAATGATTGCAGAAGACAGTTCAAAATTCGGTACTGGTCTACTGTTCACAGTACTACCTGAGACCGTTGTGTTGTTCGGATTCCTTGCAATGTTCTTGTTGTGAGTAAATCGTAATTGGAGAATTGGAGGAGGATGAACTGAAATGACGCTAGAAGCGTTGGCAAGCGAAATCGCCATTGCGGCGAAAAAGGAGGCGAAGGGTATCACCGACGCAGCCAAAACAGAAGCCAAGGGAATTCTCAATGAAGCAAAGGCTGAGGCGAATGCACACAGTGAGGATATCAATTCTCGTGCTGTTCGTGAGAGCTCCCAGATTAAGACTGAAACAGTTGCAAGTGCACGACAGGCTAACCAAAAGGCACAACTTATCGCAAGGCGCGAGGAGTTGGATGCTACATGGGACGCAATTCGTGAACAGGTAGGTTCGTCAGGTATGAAGGGTCGAGCAGGGCTAATCAAAGTACTTCTCGCTCAAGCCAAAGGTGAAGCGGAAAAAGGCATGATCATACGTCCGGTTGGTATTGACCGACCGGTATTAGAAAAGGCCAACCCTAGTTTTGACTTCGGAAACGATGTTGAAGGCTTAGGTGGGTTTGTGCTGGAAACTGGGGACGGCTCAGTCGTTCTTGATTACCGCTTTGATGGGCGATTAGAAGATTCATGGAAATCATGTCTCTCAAGCGTGACATCAATACTTTTCGGAGACGCCTAAGCGGATGGTGGATTAGTTATGGCATCGATATCTCGTGGCAAGTCAAATTGGGCAAATGCCTCTGCGCGCAGTAAGGCGCGTAAGGCTGGCTTAATTGACTCAACACAAATGCGACAATTATTGTTGCAGGAACCCGATGCTATGGCTTCCAGCATTTCTGAAATGGGTTACAGGGCTGATTTAGACCTGTATGCTACCCGGCTCAGCGGTGCAGACCTTGTTGAGGCGGCACTAAATCACAACATGGACCGAGATTTGAATCAAGTACTCAGATTCTGTCAAGGACACCTTGGTGATTTGGTATCTATCTATGTTGAGAGATACACCTACCAGAAAGTAAAGACCGCTCTGCGGGCTGTGCGCAGTGGAGTATCAGATGAGATAGTATCGAGTCAAGTGCTCCCAGAAGAGAATCAAGCTAACAGCCAGTGGCTAGAACTTGTAAAGAATTCAAACACCCTTGATGATGCGGTCTCAGCACTGTCCGGGACAAAGTTCGGCAAGGCATTGTCATCAGTTGAGGATAGTAACAACTTGATGGCTTTGGAAGATGCTCTTGACAGGCAATACTACCATGATGCTACTGAAAAGTTACGAGCAGGTGCAAGTAGTCACCCACAGTTACTCAAGTACCTGCGTACTGAAATTGACCATCGAAATGTAATTAATTTATTCCGAGCCCTGAAGCAGGGCTTCTCTTCGGAGAAAAGGAATGAATTAATGTTGAAGGGTGGTCATGCACTCAATTCAACAACTCTAAGGCAGGCTGCAGAAGCAGAAACTGAGGAAGCGTTGATTGAGATATTACGTAGGACACAGAATTTCAACGATAGTGGTTTTGATGAGGCTCTCATCGCTTCACGCGAGAGAGGCACACTTGACCCAATAGTGAACAACTTAGTTGATCAACGCATGGTAATGCTGAACCGAATGGCGACATTGAATCCTCTATCGGCTTTCCCTGTCATCAACTATGTAGAACGAAAGGCTTGCGAGGTTTCTAACCTGCGCATGATGATTCGTGGAAGGGCAGCGGGCCTTTCTGATGAAGTCATTGAAGCCCATTTGAGAATTTAAGGAGGGAATGACATGGAGATTGCAGTAGTAGGCACACCCGAATTCAGCCTTGGATTCCAACTTGCGGGAGTAACCCGCATACTAAACCCGCCAAATGATGAGGAGATGGAGAAGGATTTGCGCCAACTCCTCAATGACAAGGAGGTCGGTATCGTCGTGATTGATGCTACAGACCTTATCAAGATGCCCGACAGGCTTCGCATCCAGCTGTCGGACAGCATATCTCCGACGTTTCTTGGCATCGGCACCGAGCAGGATAACACCCTGCGGGAGCAGATAAAGAGTGCAATAGGCGTTGACCTCTGGAAGTGAAACTCAAAAAATAATTTTAAGGAAGTGATGAAATGAGCGAAAACGGACAAATATACAGAATATCTGGACCAGTAGTGACAGCAATTGGATTGGACGCAAAAATGTACGACGTGGTACGAGTCGGTGACGAAGGCCTAATGGGTGAAGTTATCGAATTGCACGGCGAAAAAGCGGTCATTCAAGTGTATGAAGATACCTCGGGTGTACGCCCTGGTGAACCGGTGACAAACACCGGCCAAACCTTGTCAGTACAGTTGGGGCCTGGCCTGTTGACCCAGATTTACGATGGGATTCAGAGGCCTCTACCAATTCTCCTAGAGAAGATGGGTACGTTCATCACCAGAGGTGTTGATGCAGACGGTCTTGACCAAGAGAAAAAGTGGACCTTTGAGGCTACTGCTAAGAAGGGAGACAAAGTTGAGGGTGGCCAAGTAATTGGCACCGTCCAAGAGACTGAAACCATCGTCCACAAGATCATGATTCCTCCGAACATGACAGGTACAATAAAGAGTATCAAAGGTGGCGATTACACAGTATCAGAAACTATCTGTGTACTTGATGATGGCACAGAGATTGCAATGATGCAACGCTGGCCAGTCCGTGCACCTCGTCCGTACAAGCAGAAGTATGCGCCAGACACTCCTCTAGTGACTGGCATGAGAATCCTCGACTTCTTGTTCCCACTTGCAAAGGGTGGAGCAGCAGGTATTCCTGGCCCATTCGGGTCTGGAAAGACTGTGACTCAACAATCACTAGCAAAGTACTCCGATGCACAAATTGTGGTTTACATCGGTTGTGGTGAGCGTGGTAACGAGATGACAGAAGTGTTGGATGAGTTCCCTGAACTTATTGACCCAAATACCGGCAAGCCATTGATGAACAGGACAGTGATGATAGCAAATACTTCTAACATGCCTGTAGCTGCTCGTGAAGCATCTGTTTACACAGGAATCACAATTGCAGAATATTTCCGTGACATGGGTTACGATGTTGCTTTAATGGCAGATTCTACCAGCCGCTGGGCAGAAGCAATGCGTGAGATTTCTTCACGTCTTGAAGAGATGCCCGGTGAGGAGGGTTACCCTGCTTACCTATCTAGCAGACTTGCTGAGTTCTATGAGCGAGCAGGCCGTGTTGAAACCCTTGAGGGCGAAGATGGTTCAGTTACCGTAATTGGCGCTGTGTCTCCACCTGGTGGTGACATATCTGAGCCAGTCAGTCAAGGAACTCTTCGTATTGTGAAGGTTTTCTGGGGTCTTGACGCACCTCTTGCAAGGCAGCGTCACTTCCCAGCAATTAACTGGCTAAATTCGTACTCTTTGTCCCCACAGTCGCTTGACCAGTGGTTCAAGGACAACATCGCGCCTGACTTCCCTGAGATTAGGACTGAAATCAGCGGATTGCTTCAAATTGAAGCGGAGTTGCAAGAGATTGTACAGTTAGTCGGTTCTGATGCTTTGCCAGT
>DTUF01000013.1 GCA_012964335.1 Candidatus Poseidoniales archaeon
TTGTTGGACTTTACAACGTCTGGTAAGTCAGATATCATCGTCAAAGACTTCAACCTCAGCCCATCGCTTGACAAACTCAGTGAACTTTGAGATGAATCTTGTTGCCCGCACTGTGTGATTATCCACCCAATGGTAGTTTCCACCCCGAGGTTTGTTGTACAGAACTCCGTGGTATTTGAATCCGTTTTTGTCTAGCCACGCCTCACTAACTTCCGCGTGCTCATCAGTCCGGCTAGTGAAGAAAGTGATGATGTGTCCCTCATCAAACCATCCGTTGATGACCTCAACTACTCCCTCAAAGACCTCAGCGTCAGCCATTCTCTCAGCCTCTTCGTTTGGTATATCTTCACAAACAGTCCCATCAATGTCAATGAGATAATTCTTACAGTCTTCTGGAAGGCTTGGGCTCATTGCCTTTCCCCGTGCGTCAATTTGGTCAACGAGGTCTGCCATGTCCGGGCCGCATCGCGGGCACTTCATGAATCCAACGCATGTTGACCTAGCATTGCGAGGGTACCTGAGAAATTATCTGTGGCTGCGGCTTGCCAAATTTTTATATTCCGAAATCCAGCCTTTTCCATCAAGGTTTTCCATTCATCAATACTCATTGTAGTCATGTGGACATTGAGTGTGTTTGGCCAATCTAGGCTAGCCTCATGTTCGAGATAATGGTCGACTCCAGCAACTAACCAACCGCCATCTTCAAGCCATTCATCATGGATTTTCGTGAGCATTTCTTGGGGGTTTTTCAGGTAGTAAAGGAATTCCATAGTGTGCACCAAATCAAACCGGTTTTCGGGGGTCCATTCGGGTAATTTTTCCTCATGGTATGTGCCACTCGGGTCAATTGCTCGGGCGTTGGCGATCATCTCACTCGCTCCATCCACCCCCTCTACTCGTCTAGCTCCTAAGGTTGCGAGTTTACGGACTACCCAGCCGTTTCCACAGCCGATGTCAATCGCTGAAAATGGCTGTGGAAGGTGTGGTATTGCTGATTCTAGCATTTCTGAAACTGAGGCGGAATGGCCTTTTTCCATTCCGATGTCACGACCTTGTTCAGCCCATTCAGAAAAAACATCAGTTGCTAGTCGAGTAGAATCCATAAATTTCAACTCAATTTTGTGTTGCATTTTCTTCTCTTTTCATAGCGAGGTATTTTTTCTCGCCTGGTGCAATCAGCATGACCCAGAATATTCCAGAAAGTAGTTGGCCAACTGCAAAAATTTGCACTAATTCCCTAAGCCCGATGTCTGTATACTCAAGAATCAGGCTCGCTGCTAAAGTTGAAATTCCATTTACCATTGTTAGTAATAAGAAATCGGTGGAAAACATTCTCCCGCGCCACTCATCTTCACTCCTCTCTTGCAGAAGGACGGTTGAGATGACCCAATTCGCCCCACTTGCGGCGTGAGAAAAGACCACGAAAAGGGCTACCCACCATCCCCAACTAAGCCATCCCATTGCGATGTATCCAATACCACAAACTGATACCAATCGACCGATTAATAGTGACCAGTTTTCTCGGTTTGTGAAAGCATATCTTGCGAGGATTGGACCTAATCCAGTACCAACTCCTCTGGCTGCGAATAGAAGTCCTATTCCAGCAGCAACTTCTCCCAATCCGATGTCTGCACCGACTAAAATTAACATGTAGACTAGGCCACCGCCAAACAATCCCCAAGCGGCTTTAGCGGTGATAATCCGATAGATTTTTGGCGTTCCAATGATGATTTGAAAACCTTCTTTCACTTGTGACAGACTTGAAGCAATGAAATTACCTTCTGGCGCTTTGATTTTTTGTTGTGGGATATTTATGCTTGCAATGATTAAACCTGCTACAATGAAAGCAATTGAGTTGATTATGAAGGCGATTTGAACACCCTGACTAGCGACCACCGCACCTCCAACAGCGGAACCAATTGCTAATGATGCAGACCAAGTTGCTGAATTCAATGCATTTGCAGTCAACAATTCATTGGGCTTAGTGATATTTGGCATCGTGGCATTTTCGGCCGGCAAATAAATTGCATGAAACAGCATCAATAATGCTGATAAGAAATATACCAACCAAACATCAGCCTTTGAATCAATCAGTAAAAATCCAGCAACCGTCAGAGCAGAGGCAAAATTTGCACCAACCATCAGCCATTTACGACTGAACCTGTCAGCGAGCATGCCTGTGAATATTTGTGGCAAAGCTAGAGAGAACATTCGCAGAACGAACAGTAGACCAAGAGCTAACTCAGAACCGGTAAGTTGGTCAATTAGAACAAAAAGTGCGACCGTATTGAACCATTCACCAAGCATGGAAATACTATTCCCAACCCAGTATTTTCTGAACGTCGAATTGACTCGTAGGAGTTCAATAAAACCGACCTCCTGTTCCTGCATGCCGTCTCCTGAAGCCTCTCACCTAACAACATGGCCCCAATCAGTCAGGCGAAGCCTCTTCAACAAGCAACTACGCCGTCATGCGAATGACAGGCGACAACTTGGTGTGGATTGACTGCGAATTTACGGGATTAGATCCTGCTGAAAACCGCATTATTGAGATAGCAACAATCATCACAGATAGTGAATTGAACATCATCGCAGAGGGCCCATGCTTGGCGATTCACCAACCTGCAGACTTGCTAGCAGGAATGGACGAGTGGAACACAACTCACCACACCGCAAGTGGACTGGTAGAGAAAGTTCTAGCGAGCGAAATTGATGATGCCGAGGCAGAACGGCTGACCCTAGAGTTTGTTCGCCAACACACCAATTCTAAGTCCTCACCGCTTTGTGGAAACACAATTTCTCAAGACCGGAGATTTCTGAGGCGCTACATGCCAGAGTTACATGCTCATTTTCATTATCGTAGCATAGATGTATCAACAGTCAAGGAGTTAGCAAAAAGATGGAATCCAGATATTCCTTCAATGGAAAAAACAGGAGGCCACCGTGCTCTTGATGACATCCGTGAGTCAGTAGCAGAACTTGCATATTACCGAGAAAGAATTTTCAAATCGTGAAGATTTCATCAAATCAAGTTGATGACTGGAAATTTTCCCAACCGTAGGGGTATCCTTCTTCATCAACAAAG
Organism: Candidatus Poseidoniales archaeon; assembly: GCA_012964335.1. Taxonomy (GTDB): domain Archaea; phylum Thermoplasmatota; class Poseidoniia; order Poseidoniales; family Thalassarchaeaceae; genus MGIIb-Q1. The sequence continues at coordinate 3,086 of DTUF01000013.1, forward strand.
ACGACATTTACTGCAGTGCCGGACCTATGAAATGAAATCAATTCTAATCCGTGAATACTGTGGCCTGTTGGGGCAACGCCCAAAACAGGCTTCTCAGTAGAATTTCTCCATCTACCCCAACCGCGTTTTTGGCGCACAGGAGCGACCTCTTCAGGTTGCAACTTTCTGCGCACACCATCAGTATCATCATACCAGCCAAATGGTCCTGATGGAGAGAATTCTATTCCCAATATCATGTCAACACCAAGTGTATATTGAGCCGCGTCTGCATCTTGTTTTGAAGGCACAGCTACCGCGTTGGGATGGGTATGCAACCAATGTACAAATCGGCCACCTCGTGGCCCGCGGCTTTCTGAAAAAATACCGTCCGTCCATTCTTCAGGTACGTGATGTACGGAAAAGGAATCTCCGCGATTTACTATTGTTGCCTCCCCTAAGATGTAACCTTCCCCAGCAAATAACCCATCTTCATGGTCATCTCCCTCAAACATGTCATCAACTTCTTGATGATGAGGGCGGTCATTATCAGCATCTAACCCAATTAATATTTCATCAGGCAGGGACTCTAAGGTCCAATGGAGGATTTGTTCAAGTGTTTGACCAGGCATCATAACTAGGCCACGATATCCCTCTTTATTGGCGAGTGAATCGGCATTGTAGGCTGACATTGCTTGGGCCAGCCAACCGTCTACCATGCACACGCTCCGGCGGTGAATCCTTAACAGGATTGGCACTCCATCAGTGTCGTAGGCGAGATAATGGCTGGCAAGAAGAAGGGGTTAGGCGGCTTTCTCGGTGGCTTGGCAGGTACGCCATATGACCGTTTAGTTCGTCATATTGAGAAAACGGTTGCTAATACTAAGAAGGATACCTTGGGTAAAGAGTTGAACAAGATTGTGAAGATTGTTAGACGAGAGTATGACCAAGAGAATCTAGACGAAGAGGAACATGACCTATTGGTTGAAGATATTGAGACCTCTCACCCCGATGGCAGAACATTTCCAAAATTATTGGCTGATTCTGACGAATTCTATGATGAAGGAAATATGCCAGATGCACCCGAATTAGAATTGGGTGGACCAGTGAACCTTGATGAGTTGATGCGTGCTCCAAGTGATTCTTCCCAAGGTTCTTGGGGTTCTGATGAGTATGATGAATACAAACGTGAGAAGGCCGAAGAGTTCTACAAAGATAGTGATGAAGCAATTGCTTCTGGGGACCACGGCCAATTGCAATCACAAGACCCAGTAGCAGGCCGTGTTTTCCACAATGTTGAGGATACCGCCTCAGAAGTCAAGAAAGATATTCTTCGGGAACAGGGTGTTGATGTTGGTTCTGAAGAAGAAGAAGATGAAGATTACTATGTTGATGATGATAAAGTCGAATGGTGGCGGGATGATGATGGGGCTTGGTGGTTCAGAGAACCAGGCAAAGAAGATTGGTATCTCGGTGAATAATAAATTCATTCATCATTATTTTTTGGCCAAATATTGAGATTTGCAAGGTCAAATTTCAATATTGCATGGTCTGCGCCATCATTGAGCATCGCTCGGTTTGCAAATCCTGCAGAACTAATACCTATGATTTGGTCAGGCCGGCTCAATTCCTCTGCACCGACAGCATCATTTATCATTCTAAGAACTTCTAATCCTTTGAATGGTGGCATGAATTGGTCTAGAAGTAGAATATCAGGTGAAAAGTCATTGATGACTGTAACAGCATCTTTAGAATTCCATTTCTGTTCAATCGTGATTTGGCTAGTATCAACATTACCCGCTCTTAGCAATGCCTCAATATCGTAGGAATCTTCGAATGCTAGAACTCGCATCAAACTATACCACTGATTTTTGTTTTCTAGTCTTGTATTTCATTCCTCTCTCTCAAACAGAATTTGCCCGGTTAATTCAAAGGCTAGTCCGGATGTTGGGAAAACCGTTCTACATGGTTAATGGAGTGCCGAGCCAGCATTTTATTCCGATTAGTCGCGGAGAAATAAAGCGCCTAATATTGGCTGAAGCAGGTGAAAATTGCGATGCCCTAACAAAAATTTCAGATTTATTGGAAGCCCTTTGGCACCATCGCATGCATTCTACTCAAGAATCTCTAAAACAAATATACTCTGAATTTGATCCGGATTCAACGGATGAAATCCCTGAAACTTTTGACTCAACAGATTTCGTGAATCATTTCAGCAAAGCCTTAACTGATGGTAACTGGCTAGAAATTACAGATGAAGAAATGCAAATAGCATTGGATGGTGAAGACATATTTCCGATAAGCCTAGATGTTCGGTTTGACGAGTTCAAACTCTTACAAACTTTCAAGCTTGGTGAAAAAACGGTCAAAAGTGTTCGTGACCCTTCGCTGTTCGCTAAACTCATCCTGAGAAAGGGACCCACAGAGGTTGATGTGGAGGTGTATGAGCGTATTATCCAAGTCATGCAGTTTCATGAACGAGCGTGGTTTGAGAACAACAAAACCTTGGGAAATTACCCTGGGACCGAGGCAAAAGGCTTGCACTTGAGACTATTCAAAACTATTCCAAAACTTGATTTGGAGGTCATTTTCCCAAATACATCACCTAACATGAGACGTATTGACCAAATGAAAATATTGGCTCCATTGATAGGTGGGCTAGCGACTCTTGGCATGAAATTCGGACCTCTTCTTCTTGGCTATGGCTCGGGGGAGACTTCTCTTGCACTTATCGGTGGTATCCTTTCGGCATTGGCAACTTATATTCTCAAGTCTTGGACTAAATACATGAAGACCAAAGAGGCATATCTTTCACAAGTTTCCAAAGACTTGTACTTCAAAGGTCAAGCAAATAATCAGGCTGTCATCAATATGGTGATTGATTTTTCAGAGGAACAAGAGGTGAAGGAAGCATTGCTTGCTTACTCATTTTTGTTGTTAGATAGTGAACAGCAACACACAATGAATTCCCTTGATGAACGAATTGAAAAATGGTTAGCTAAACATGGTGCAGATGTTGATTTTGAGGTTGATGATGCACTAAATAAATTGCTTGAACTAGGGTTATTGAACCGTGAGGGGAATGAGAGTGATAGTGAAAATTCATTGGCTCCCGAGGAGCGAATTACTATCCTAGAGCCAGTTGCAACATTGGCACGTTTGGATGAAATATGGGATGGGATATACAACTATTAAAGTGTATAATAGTGATTCAAAGGGTTCCACCAGCAGATTCCCAACTCGAGGTAATTACTTCACTATCAGAAAGCCCACCCTTGTGAATGTTCACGATTCCTCCTTCTGAGTTGACGAAGACAATCGATGGCCTAGAACTGATTTTTACCTCTTCAGCTTGTTCAATTCCCTTGGCGAACGGGAAATCCAAAGTTTGGCCCAAATCATCACCATCGTCATCATATGAGTTTGATCTATCATGCCATTCTGTAAGGCTGATTCCTTGAGGGTTATCAGCAGGATCTGTACTAAACACAATAATTGGAGGGCCATTCAAAGTTGAATTAAGTGCGTGCATTGTTGAATGACAGGGTGAATCACACCATTCGGCAGAGAAAATTACGATGTACGGGGCCCCCTCATAGTTGCTGTTAGAATAGGTTAATCCGTCATCCGCAACAGTTGAAAATTCGGGAAACGGTTCTAGGTCTGATTCCCCCACATTATCCCCAAATAATCCACCAAACCATGCAATAGAAAGGAGGCAAATGGCAACTGCGCCAGCGACCAATTCTCTCTGCATATTCTAGGGATAAAATGTGACGTATATAAATGTCAACAATAAACGACTGTCCTTATTGATTCATAAGAAAGGGCGGATTCGAAAAATCATGAATAGAGTTGCGGTATGGTTCTGCATTTTTCTTTCCTTCCTACTTTTCACATCACCAATTGTCAATGCTCAGGATGATTCAGACGGTGATGGTATCAATGATGAAGATGATGCATATCCAGACAATTCCGAAGCATGGTCTGATTCAGACGGAGATGGTTATGCCGATCAACCAGGTCTCAATATATCTGATGATTGCCCTAATACAGCGGGGTTGTCATACCGTCATATGAATGGTTGCTACGATACGGATGGAGATGGAATTCCTGATACACTTGACGATGATATAGATGGAGATGGCATTACCAATGATTTGGAGTTAGCCTCTTCTACAGCCCTTAAGAAGTACGATATATTCAACGCCGAAGATGTCCCTCCTGATTTTGATTGGGACACGATTCCTGATGTACTTGATGATGATGATGACAACGATGGTTGGTCAGATCAAATCGAATTAGAACGGGGTTGTGATACCTTTGATGAAAGCATGACTCCGTTTACAATGTATGGAGGTAATACCGGTTGGTTCTATGTTTCTGGCGCAGGTTTTGTCAGCGAATATCGTAGCGATGGTACTGAATTTTCACTATCTTGGTTACTTTCCGCCCTTAGTTCTGAATTAATTATTCCAATCGGGCTTGTTCCGATTTATTTTGGAATCTGGTATTATAGACGTCGAACATTCAATAGATTTGATGAAGAACTCAAAGATATACAAAACTTAGAAAAATTAAGAGAAATTGAGTTTGAAGTTGGCGAGGCAATGCGAGGTAGGAAATTACAGGCTCATCACGGTATAATCTTAAGAAATGTAATTGAAATCAAGGAGAATGAGCTTGATAATCGTTGGTTTGAGAAATATGAATCCGCTGACTCAGAGGAATGAATTACACTTCTTCCCCAACTTCTGAATATATTGATTTGATTATTATTAAGGTATAATATCTAATTTTTTGAAAGGTAATTCAATGAATGGAGACCTTCTCCCCGTATTGTGGGCGAAAAGGCTGAACAAGGCATATTCCAAGTTGAATATATTGTGTTAGGTCTAGTCGTCTTGGCAATTATTTCAATTGGAGTTGAGCCAACTGGTAATGAGACTGAAAACCTAGAGGTGACCCACATCTCTGGTACCATTTCTCTCTCTACTCAATCGTCCTTAGAGGCTTTTGGACTAGGAGAATTTGACCCTTATGCCGATGCAGAAGTTGAATTAGATTCTAGTGGTGTGATTAGTGATGGTTGTGTTACTTGTGTAACCCCTCCAGTTGGGATACACATCAATGGCACTGTAAATATCTCAAATCTTACGGGCGGTGGTCCCGGTCTTGGGTATGTTGAAGGGACACTAGATTTGGTTTATCTCAGAGAATTTGTAAGTGATGGATTCATTGGTAGAGAATGGTTGACTGTTGACTGGGGCGCTGGAGACCAGTCAAGGCATTGGGAAATTTTCATGCTCCACAGCCCTCCAAGGTGGAGTCCTGACGATCGTGATTTAGCGGCGTTTGTACCTGTTGATGGAGGGAAAGAAAGTCGTACTGGTCCATGGCTATTTGTTGATGTAATGATAGACCAGGCGTTGAATGTTCAAGGTTGTTTACCCGACAGCTCAAGGTGTGTAGGCTCACCAAGTAGTGACATCAAATTAGAGGCAACAAGGAATATTGCTTCACCGTTAAAATCTATTCAGCATCCACCTGAATGGGTTCAAATTGAAGTTATTTCAACCAACAATAATTCTCCAACTATTATGTCAGATATTCGAGGATTAATGGAATTGGGTGAACAGGTGAACTCTTCACCATGGTGTCATGAAGCCAATCAAGAAATAGTAGCCTTTCAATCTTGGAATGTATCCGCAAATAATGGTATAGTAATTTCGCCGATGAGCACATGGCTTGATGCTCTCACCCTGCCAAGTACTTCTTTCACGCCTGCAGGTGGGACTTGGAGTGAAGTTGACACTGTCAATAATTTGGGATGTGCGGCCTTGTTAAACGACGATGGAATTTTGAGATTAGGTGTATCATTTCAAACATGATGCTTTTTTTCTCTCCTTTTTTAATAAATACCAACTTAAAAATAGTTCATATATCATCGGTCAGCCATGAAACGTCAATCAATAATGATTGTAGCCTTGTTGCTTTGCATGACAGTATCGTCAAGTATGGCAGATATTGTAGCACCAAATGATAATGGAAATACTGGTATTGGTGGTTCTCAAGAAACACTGAGCATAGATGGATATGTTACAACGAAGTTTGCTAGTGTTGGCTCAGATGTGCAAATTTTAGCCTTAACTAGAGGTCACAGTGCAAACACCATAGTTACTGCAGATATACTTCATTTTCAGATGGATGTAATGGAATTGGCAACGTCGCTTTCACCGCCACAAAGTGGTGTCTATGTTGACACTGTTGTTCTAACTCAAACTGGGGTCCATGAAGATGACTCTGATACTATGAGTTGGGAGGGCACCTACATCATACCCGTAAATTCACTTGGTGGAGTTTATGGTGCTAGGATTAGTGCTGAGGATGGTAATTTACGTGCTATTGATGACCCTACCCAAATAAGAGAAGTGTTGGTGTCTGAATTTGAGAAGGTGTTGCTAGCGATTGATACAGCTTGGGATTCAGCAAATCCAACCGATGATATCAAGGGTGAATTTGATGCTTTGGATGCTATTGGGAATAGCAATGGCGGCTGGTCTTCTTTAGTTGCAACCGCAACTTCTGGGCAAGGAATCGGTGGTAGTCAGCAGTTTTGGGACGCGATGATTACGGCTGGACATGATCAGTACAATATGTCTGCAGGTGCTAATTTCTTAACCGCATTAATGGAATTGTTAGATTCACAAGACATTGATGCAAGCATTGCAATGCTAACAGGATTAATGACTTATGTTAATGAATTCCCTCTTCCCCAAACAATTCATGATTTTGATGATATGGCTGAATATATGTTCTTATTTGACCCCATTGAAAATTTCACACGATTTTCGGGCACTGAAGATTTTGAGTCTGTATACAATGCAATGCTTGGAAGCGATGAGTGGATTGCTCTCAGAGAAGCATTGGACAATTTGGCAAACAATACCAAGCAGTTTGAGTCGGTGCAGACCATTTTGCATAATTTTGCATTACTTGCAGTTTCAGCACATCCAGAAGCAATTGCAGATGCCTTAGAAGCATGGGTTGAACCTTTGATGGAAGGCGATTTTAACAACATGACGCCATTTCAGGGATTACTTGTTCGTTGGATAGAGATGGCGGGCAAACTAAACGAAACAACTGATATCATCTCCACAGATGATGATGATGTTCCTGAACATATCATTTGGGAGTATGAAAAATTACTCAATACAACCGAAGGGATTGCTTGGTCAGGTAAGATGGAATCAAGTTCATCCTCAGCATATGTAAACGATTTCTTTGATGATTTCAATAGCCTCCCAGAAGATATCCTTGCTCACGGATACACAGCAATTACAGATCCACAATGGGAAATTGCTGCTAATGCTACCACAATATTTGGCGAGTGGATTTCCAATTCTTCGGGAATTGATAGACACATGGGATGGAATCCAAGTGGGGAAGAAGAAGAATCAATAATCTTTGAAGAGTTGCATGACGTTCGCTCATTTGTGTACGATTCTCATATCTTAGACCTAGGCATTGAACTGAGTTTTTGGGGACCTTGGGATGATGATGACTACCCTGCTCAATTTCCCATGAGCATGACTAATAATCATGGAATTGTTGTAAATACTGTTCTCCAACAAGATGAGAATGTACGTGAGCGTTATCTAGGGCGTTTGACCGCTTTACACATTGAAGACGCTGTTTGGGAATTCACTCAACCGTTAGGGGACTATGAACCGGATTGTGCGACCGAAGGTTGTCAAGTTGAAAACGCCGAACTTCGAATGGAAGCTCAAAGACCCTCTATGTTAGATGAGATGATTAGGGAAGGAATGGATGAAATATTTGTTGTCTCCGCGGTTGGTGTAATTGTTGACCAAGATGAAAATACCTTAGTTGATTCAACTTATACTGTTGATGCTACTTCTTACAATACTGCGGGTATTGTTGCAGGAGCAAGTGTTGACATTGCGATTGTCAGAGTTTCTCCTCAGCGAGTTGAGACTTCACTAAGCCAATTGGAGCCTGAAGATGTAGTTACGCTGACTTTGTCAGCAGGTCAGTTAACAGGACAGTACGAAGGTAGTGACTTAGTTGGTGATGTAATGGCAACAATTAGCCAATATGATGGAGAGAGAGATGGACAATCAAATCCACAAGCGGCATCAATAGACCCTGAAATAGAAATCAATGGAATGGGTACGTATTGGGGCGCTAGTTCAGTTTTACCTGCTGATGGTGGTTTGGCGATTGTAAAAACTAGCGGCACGACCGAGACTGGTCTTGAGTTTGAATTCATGCAAGAGGTTCCGCTCCCTGGAACCAGTGGTTGTGCTAGAACCGAGGCGAGTTCAGGTGGCTCATGGGCACACATCGGCTACCGATACGAGAACTTCAGGATTGTAAGTGAAGAGGGTGAACAAGAGTATGACAAGCCTGAACTCAGCCATGTCAAGATTGAATGGGGTGATGGAGAGGTCTGGGAGCACACCAACTCCCAAGAGGACCACCGTGAAGAGGGATGGGAGAGCCACGACTATGAAGAGGACTGGGAGGGGGCAACCGACCACGAAATCACCGTTACATACACCGATGAGGATTCCCACATCACCGAGCATCACTTCACCTACAAGCCTCACCACGGATATGTACAAGAATCCGAAGAGGGAGAGTATCGAGATTGGACCAGTTTGGGTTGGTGCGAATTAGAGTCAGATGAATCGTTCGTACCATCAGCAGAAATCGTTGACGCATTCATCACCGATGGACCACTTCAGGTAATGGATGAACAGGTTTTCATTTCCGATTCAGATGGTAAAGTGAGTATGACCGTAACTCCTACTTTACCAGGAATATACAGTACGATTGTTCAGACAAAAATCACTCGAGCTGATGGCGAAGTGATGACTGGTGTTGGATTTAATGTGGTTGCAGTGACTGAAGCATCTGTAGAGTTAGGCGGATTGACTCTAGAAACCACAATCGGAGGGATACCCGTCTATTCAGTTGACCCCGCAGGAGGGGGACTTACTACCATTACAGTCACTCCTTCTGGTATAGATTCTGATGAGTTCATAGCCCATCTTGGTCTAGCGCCAGTAAACCTGTCAGTTCCTTTCCCTGATATTTCGGGTGAGGTATGGTCTGAAGCCGTTGGTTACGAATTAGAGTTTGCGCAGGGAGACACTAGTCGCAGTCAAGAGGTGAGGATAACTGCACCGTTTTCATTCATTGGAGTATATATCACTGAAACCGATGGGCAAATTTTCCCCAGCGCGATTCAGGGTGGAATATTACTCAAAAGCCCAGGCTCTCTAAATATGTCTGAAACGATGGGACCTGGTCAGATTACCAACATCTCCTTGAGTGATTCAGTTGGAGAAGCTTCACGAATTCTAGCCTTGGCTGCACCTAAGAACGGATTCGATTCAGCATCTGTTGATTTGTCTGCTTTCACTGAGATATTATACAGAGAAGCGGCTCGACCGAGTTTCGGCTGGATTGCAGCAGAGCAGGAACTTGAACGAACGTGTGAGAAATTTGACGGCTGGAGAGAAGACCGTTGGGATGAGGGTCAAGAGAGTAACATCCGCATGAATGTAGAATACCGTTTCAACGAATATGCATACAGTGGTCCAGCATACAATCCAAGCAACATCGTTCTCGCAGATAGCGACGGCAATGAGGTGACACCTACATCAAATTGGAACATGGAGGAATGGGAAGACAAGTATCACGCTAACTTCAATCTGGACTCCGGACAGTACACTCTATCCGCCGTCAACGGTGGCGAAATGGAGTTTGAGATTACCGAAGATGAAGGGATGGGTAAGAATTTTGAATGGAACAGTGGCAACGAAATTTGCTCCGATGACACCGAAATGACCGAGACAGAAATCTACGATATGTTTGATGAATTTTTCAGCGACGTTAACTCGGTTGCTTGGGGGCAGGGCTCAATGGCTCAATTACGTCTGCCCGTTCTCTCATCCCCTCAGGATGATTATACTGTTATTGCAGTCGCACAAATAGGTCAGGGAGAATCTGCAACAATAATTGCGGCCCTTGACTCTGAAATTGCCCAACCAAATCCAGAACCTCCTGTGCTACAGAACCTGACGTTGAGTTTCAGCCCGTCAAATCCTGTTCCTGGAGATGCAGTTCAAATCACTGCAACTAATGATGATAATCAACCTGTGAGTGGATTGTCAGTGACACTGGTTAGAGATAATGTAACTCTATTCGGTCTTGTGACTAATCACAATGGGCAAGCGTCCTTTTGGGTAACCGAAGGAGTCATCGTGGTGCAAGTTTCTGGCGGCATGTACAATCGCGCTGAGTTGACGATAATTGTCACTGCGACAGGTGTGGTTACCGAAGATGGTAATCCATTACCTGCGGATGACGATGGTGATGGTGTCCTGAATGCTGATGATGCATTCCCTGATGATGCTGGAGAATCTGAAGACTCAGATGGTGATGGAGTTGGTGATAACGCCGATGCTTTCCCCAATGATGCAAATGAAACTATGGACTCAGATGGTGACGGCATTGGTGATAATGCTGATACTGCCGGCTTAACTGAAAGTACTACTACCTCAGGTCAATTATACGTTATTATTGGGGCACTTATCGCAATTCTTGGAATAATTGCGGCTATAGTGGTAATTGTAGTAAAGAGAAGAAGTGGGGACGGAGATTTATGGGAAGAAACTTTCATTGAAGAAACCGCCCCAATCCAGGACAATGCACCACATGGTCCTCCTCCAGGACAAACGGGGGAAATGCGCGATGGCTATGAAGTTCTAGAGCATCCCGAAAACAGTGGCGAGTGGTGGTGGCGAGACCCTTCCTCTGGTAAGTGGATGGAGTGGCGTAACTGATATTCCTGTTTCAGGTAATGGGGTGGATAGTTGAACCCCAAGCAAATACGTTTGAGTCTAGTTGTGGGCATGTTAGCGTGTTCGGCACTATTGCTAGTTTCTCCTGTTGAGCCGACAATGACTTCAGACATCATGTTTGATGATGAGGTTCAGAATCGGATTAAGGAGGAATCAATTGCACAGTCAACTAGATCTCAATTGATATTGAGAATTCGTCACGATGACGGTGGCCGAATAACCGATAATCTTTCTCGGGTGCAGGCACTTTTACAACTTGAACATGAATTAATGGCTAAATCAAATCCTGAAACGGCGTGGGATGATGAACATAATTGGGTTGAACGTTTAGAGACACCTTTCCAAATGTGGGCTGATGCATTTGCATCGCGCAATCGCTCCCTTGTTAATGCCACAAATTTCCAAGAAGTTCTTGAGCCGGTTGATGCCAATGGTTGGTGTGGTAATGGTTCAACGAAAGCTGAGCAAACAGCATTTGAGGCGACTCTTTTACTTCTGCCTTCAAATGCGGTAATGAACGTCGCTTGTCCAGCAATTTCGGGTACTTCGGTGCTATTCGCTCCAGCCGCAAATGAGATTCTGTGGATGGTTTGGATTGAATCTGATGATGACAACCCGGATTGGAGTTCATTGTCTAGATGGGCCGAGAAAGTTAGCGCCTCTACTGATTATCAGGTTTCGGCCGTTGGCTTAAACATGTTATTCACTAAATCCAAAGATATTGCCGAACACGATTTGGAAGTGTTTATGATTCCTGCAGTATTGATTCTAACAACTGTTTTAGCGCTTGGGCTTAGAGACATAAAGACAGCAATAATTACTCTCGGTGGTATTTTTTTAGTGCTCGGAACAGAGTTGGGATTGCTTTCAACTCTCGGATTCAAATTTTCTATATTAGATGCAATTGCAATTCCAATTATAATGGGCGTAGCTGTTGATGGCGCGTTTTGGTATTGTCGTTCGTCTCGTGACCGAGATGAAGTCAGGCAAATGTTGTTCTTAGCGATGATGACAACAGTAGCAGCGGTGTCCTTAGCCCTTATTTCGCCAATTCGTGCGCACAAGTCAATGGCTCTAGTTATGATGATTGGAATTATCTTGGATTGGGTTGTGACAAGATTTTTGCTTGAAGAATTATACCTCAAAAGGCGCGAAATACTCAATGTTGATGAACACTCAGAATTACTGCCTTCACATCAATCATTGTCCTGGTGTTGGCCGATTGCACTGCTACTTCTAGCATCAGTTGCAGTTATCTCGCCAGCCGGAGTTGAGGTATTTGACATCAATCAATTACTTCCTGATGATGACCCTGGAATTAACGAGTTAGAGGATTTAAAATCAAGATATGTGTTAGCGTCAAGTACAATTGCATTGATTATTATTGATGTTGATGGGAACTCAACAGACGACCTGAATCGAGTCAGGGATATCCAGCAACAATTAGGTCAACACCCAAGTGTGATATCATTAGATACAGGTATTTTCAAGTCGCCAATGGTTCTTGGAGTCTCAAATAATAATGGTGATATTGAACACCCTACTATTGACCTTGTTTCACAGATGAACGAGAATTCAATTCTGATAGATGATCCAAGATTACAGAAAAATGGTGTAACGACTGGGATAGTAATCACGGTACTGATAGACAGCCGAAATACTGAAGCCGCCTTGCAATTTTCTGATGATGTAGGGCAACTTCTAGTGGAGAACGAAATTGACGGCGCTATTGGTGGAGATATGACGGTTGGAGCAGGGCTTGCTCGTACATTTGAGGCGGGCAGGGTTAAGCAGATATTATCTGCAGGCGTGATGATATTCATTGTTTCATATGCTGTTCTACGCTCGCCGCTTAGGGCTGCTAGAATCGCCATCGGAACGATAGCAATTGGCGGTGCGATAGATGGCATGGCGAGCATATTTGGAGGCAGGTCAGTAACTACGGCTCCAGCAGTTCTGTTGGGAATGGGTTTCACTGCGGATTATCTCTCGCACGCAAGCGCTGGGCATTCACCGACTAGAATGGATAATTCTGCTAGGTGGTTGGCAGCGCTCACTTCAGTCTCAATCTTCGTAATTGTGGCATTTGCACAATTCCCTCCAGCTAGAAACACTGGGCAATTGCTCACTGCCAGTATTTTATTATCCGTTTTACTAGCAACTTGCCTTTCATTAATACAATCTAAACATAATCGAACTGATAGTTCCGAAGAATAACTGCTTCTACCGCACAACAAATGTATCAATGGCTTGGATGGAAGCAAAATTGTCACATAGGGTTACTAGAACTGAAAGTGTGTTCAACTTTCTTGTTCAATGTCAAGTTGGGGTACTGTAAACCAGTGGGAATCACCTTCGGGTCTCTCAATAATAGGTAAACTTAGCAATTCTTTACCGCCAATAATCCCTAGGCCAAATGTAGCACATGGTGAAGGCAAGTAGTCCTCACCTGATTCAGTTATCACCAACTGAATCGTGTGACCAGCAGGAATCCTAACATCCATCGGATTGAATTCCATTAACATTCGATAATCGTTGAATGGTAAAGTCGCTTGAGATTCATATCCACCATCTCGATATCTCACATCCATGGTTGCATGTCCTAAACGTAAATTATCAGTTCCATCATACATGGTTACAAACATTTGACCACCATTACAAGCGGTAGTTCGGACATTGAAGTGCAGTTTCGTAAGCCCTGAAATGTGTAGGTCATTTTCTAGTGGTGGTGAGGTTATCGTCATGCTCTGGGTGGCTGAAACCGTACCTAGGAACCCTCCATCCCATGAGGAGAGATCATACTCCTTCCAAGTGATATCTTCGGGCGGCCAAGTATCCTCTACGTGCCAGTGTCCATCGTTAGTTTGAATTTGCACCACTGCTCCAGGTTCATCCCCCATACCCTTGAGGTAGTAATTGAACCAGTTAAACAGTTCAATCGCCCAATCCATACGACTCATGTTGGGGTAAGCCTCTGCTCCATATCCACTCCCTAATGTTGAGTGTCTATCGGGTTGGTCTGGGTAGTTGTGGGCCCATTGACCAGAAATTGCTGCGGTGTGAATTCCTGCCGCATTCAGCCTTTCAAATGCCGGATAAGCGTGGTAAGGGTCAACATTCCAGTCTTGTAATCCCCAGACCAGATATACACTGCCCTCGTAATTATCAAGCACATCTTGTAGGTGGTAGCGTTCATCCCAGTAATCATTCCATTCATCACCACCAAATCCTGCTCCAACCCAAGTTGTGAAGGGTGAAATTGGGCCTATCACATCATCACTACACATTCGCAAGTCATCTTCGGTAGCATCTGTTGTTGCTCCCTCGTACAGAACATCATAGAGCATGGCTCTGGCCTCTGAACTGCCATTGCGGTAGAACATCTGTTGGACTCCAATTGAGCCAGAAATAGGCACGATAGTTTTGAGGTGTGGGGATGGATTTTGGGCCGCTTCCCAGTTGGTGGTACCAGCGTATGATTTACCCATCAATCCGACATTTCCATTACTCCATTCTTGCTCACCTAACCAGTGGACTGCGGCTTGGATTCCGGTTTGCTCACCAAGTCCTTTGACATCTTGGCAGTGCGTTGATTTACCTGTTCCAAAAGTTGAAATTTGAGCCAATGCGTAGCCATAAGGAACAAATTGGTCTAACACCCACTGACCAATGCCACCGTCTGGAACGGTGTTTGGGTTGGAATCATCACCGGCTCCGGGAAGTCCTTCACCTCCGAAGTCATAGTAGGGGTGGACAGTAGCGATTACAGGAACTTTGGTTCCATTTGGTACATTTGGCATCCACAATGCGACATGCATTAACGCAGGTTCTGGGAATCCAGCATCTTGTTCTGATGCTGGTAGATCAACTTCAACAAAATGTTCGGTTGGTCCACTCCAGTTGTAAGGTCCTGCTTCAGGTAGTACAGAGCGTTCTCCACTAACATTCAGTCCCATTGTGTGACGATGCTCAAGGGGAACCTCCCACCACTCCCATTGCCCATTTGGACCATATCCTCCTCCCATTGAGGAGACAGTACCCCAAACTGATGCTAGTACCATGAAAATCACGATGACAACTGCAGTTGCCCCTACAGCGATATTCAATTGCTGTTTTTCGCGGCCCGCATCCGCTATCTCAGTAATGGATGCTTCAGTGGCCGTTGATTTGACCAATTCCGCTTCCAACGGCCCGCTCATAAATGAGCGGACCCATCATTCGGCCATGAGGCTGACGCTTATCCGATAATTCCAGTTGTAACCTCAACACGCAAATTATCAGCAATAAATTGCAAATTAATCAGGCGGCTAACTCATCAAAGCCAACCTTATCCCAAGTATCAGTGAAGCCGCCTCTACCAGTTCTCTTTGCACTGCTATTACTGCTTAGTTTTGCTAGTTTACCAAGCGTTGCTGAGGAGAGTGTGTGGCAGAGCAATGAAGTCGACCCAAGTCAATGGGATGACGGGCCAGAGTTAGAAGGCAGTCCAATGGACAAGCCAAAACTAGGCGACCCACTTGTATTGTTCACTGTGAGCTATACACCCAACCTTGGAGGTAGTGAAGTGGAGGGGGAAATCATCCTAGAGTTATTTCCTGCCTGGGTTCCTATTACCGCATGGAACTTCATTAATTTGACAGATGATAGGTTTTACGACGGGATATTTTTTCATCGTGTAATCGACGATTTCGTTGCTCAATCAGGTGACCCAAGTTGCTACGCTGTAGGCGTTTATCCCGCAACAACCTTGACCTGTGGAGAAGGCGGGAGCGGAGAGACAATTCCACTTGAACACGAAGTCAACATGAGCCATGTCGATGGGGCAATCGGGATGGCAAGAAGTCTGGACCCTGACAGTGCTGAAAGCCAGTTTTACATTTGCGATGGAGAGCAACACCAGTTGGACCCAGAAAACCGGGATGATGAAGGGTATGTGACCTTCGGGATTGTGCGAAATGGGATGAGCCATGTGCGGGCAATCGCTGCAGCACCGACAACAAATGCTCCTCTTGGGGGAGAAGTTTTTCAAGTTCCACCAGGTCCTGACAGGCCGATTGATGAGGTGAGAATTATCAGCATTGAGATGCTAGGAATTGTTGGTTCCAACAATTCTTCTGCCGATGAGATTCCAAGTCCATCAGGTTCAGGCAAATCGCTTTCTGCACCTGTGGTGGTTTATTTGGCGGCAATTCCTGCCGCAGTTGTGGCCAAAAAGGAATAAATTGAGTTGGTTTTGGATACCGCGAACCAATTTGATTATCCGTGAGTGATGTTTCAGAAATTTTGATGCGACTCAAGTCGACGGCAATTTTGCTTCTAGTAGGAATTCTGTCAGTGCCCTTTAGCGGTTGTATCTCACCGAGTTGCGGTGATAATGAACAATGTGAGAATGACAATGATGGATATACTGACATTCAAGATGACATTGATCAATGGACTGGCACAACATTTCCAGACTTTGATTTGATGGATACTGAAGGTATTAATTGGACGAACGAAAATTTTTCGGGTGAACTTTGGATTGCGTACTTTTCAGCTGTTTGGTGTACTCACTGTGAAACAACTTTCAACTCATACGATAAGGCAATTCCAGAGGGGAAATTCCTTGCTTTTAACAAGGACCCAAGGGAAGAATACTCAAACATCAGCGAATGGAAAGCCACTACAAGTGAGAGGTTGGAGAGGAACATCACAAGACCATTTCTTCATGGTCCTACATTAGCGGAGAGCTTAGATGTTCACGGAATTCCACATGCTTTCTTCGTAAATGGGGATGGGATTATTGTCGATTACACCTATGGTGTCCAAGATAATTCAACTGCTCTTGAAGTGAGATTCCAAGAGCATGGCGGCATCCTCAACTGATTTTGATGTCAGCAACACAATGGCGTATGTGTGGTGCATACCACTTTACTTTGACCAGATGTTTCACTGTTGCTTTACGGTCACTCATGCTTGCCAAATCAGATGCGACTTTTTCAGCCCATTCAACTTCCTTTCCACCCTGTGCATTGCCATGGAGATGTAGAATTCCGCCTTCAGGTTTGAGGGCTGAAAGGGCTAGTGGCCAACCGTCTTCTGATGATGGTAGGAGGCCGAGAATTACACGGTCACAGGTGCCGATTACGGCTGCTGCACTACCGCCGCTGCTGAGTGAAATTTGATTATCACCAGCATGAATAGTGCAGTTTTCACTTACCCCATTTGCCACTAAATTATGATTCAGTGCAAAAACCGCATCTTCTGACCATTCACAGGCGTGTACATGTGCCGCACCAGCGCGAACTAGTAACGGCAATGTGTAGTATCCAATTCCAGTATACAAGTCTAGAATGGTTTCACCAACACAATCAAATTCTCCCAATCTACCTCTTTCTGGCAGATTGCCAGCAGAAAACATTGATTTTGTGACATCAAATGAATATTCAATCCCATGCTCTTTGTGAGTTACCCATCCTTCTTTCCCCAATAGTAGGTTCACATCAGGTCGGCGCTCAGAACCAGAAATTTCACCTTTTATACCCAGTCTTTTTCCACCTAATGAGTTAGCAACTATTCCCCATAGTTCCGTCCCTGCTAAGTTGTCCCAACCGGTGAAAGAGTTAGTTGGGAGCAGGATGAGGTCTCCATGTTTTTCCCATTTTGATGGGACAGCCTTCAGCAATTCTTTTTCTGCTCCATTTTGGGAAAGGTAATTTCCTAGTTTATCCATCAATATGGAATGAGGTGTTTCTTTTTCTTGTCCGATTGACACCCTGAAAGACCCTCCTGCGCTTGGCTCGTAGCGGGGGAACCAAATTAAATGAATAGAGAGTGACTATGTATGTACAGGCGAGAGGGGATAGGGTCCGTGAAGTCAATTAGTAAATCTCGGAAGCAGGCGATATTCGCTCTTTTGATAGTCCCATTGCTGTCATCACTACCTGCTCTTGCAGAACCACCTCCAGGTACTCCTGAAGTGACCAATACTTATTGTGGGACTTGGAATAATGGAACAGGGATTTGCGATGATTACAATGTCGCTCATGATTTGACTCAGTCTAGCGAATGGGTGCGTTCTAATTATCAGTTTGAGATGCACAATACAACATCTATCACCATGACTCTTGAGTGGGAAATGCATGAATTTAATCGTTCAGTGATTGGTCTTCAAGATATGGATTTAGGTGGCGGTTTTGATGGGAATAACAGTGGGGCACCTGTAGATTATATTCGTAATTATCTCGGTTATACTACTAACTCAGGCTTGCAGGTGCGACAACTCATTCTCAATGAGTTTTCAGACGCAGTTGAAAGTTTGGTGAATGAGACCTACGGTGGCTCTGCTGAAGTAGAGAGCCAAATCGTCAATCAGGTGACGATTGAGGGTCAAAATATCCAATGTACTGACGATATGAATGAAGATTCAATAGACGAAGTTCTAGGATTGCCCAATAATGCATTCTATCCACCTTTGTGCTTACGTTCGGTAGCACAAATCCAAGTTGGCTCAGATATTCTAGGAGTTACTGGTTCAACAATTGATGTAGAAAGAGCGTTCCAAGGATTGCTTACAATGGGTGCATCAGTAACCTCCAACTTCACTTTAGTTTCTAGAGCAGGACATCGCTCCACATTTGAGCTAATTCCACCAAATTATGCTACGCTATCATCAGTTGGTGGAGGTGGTACTTTAGTTCCCCATCAGCAAGGAAGTATTCAGTACAATTCTGGTTCGTGGGTTACTGATGGCTTTAGTCTCCTAGGGGATGGAAATACACTGACAAATGCTTCAATCACCAGCAATTTTCGAAACGGCACAACTAATTCAGTATTTATTGACGAAAATGTTGACCATGGAATTTCAATATATGCAGAAGTTGATCTTAGAGATGGAACACATAGCAGCCTTAGTGCTGAAATGGATATCCATTATCTACCAAAATCAGTATTAGATGATTGGGGATTTTCCCTTGGCAATGGTAATATCGAATTGCCTTGGATTACTAGTGATGGAATCCGGATGGCTCATGAATATGGGTTACTAAATTTGGACAATTTTTCTGACATGATTCCATTAGGAGACCTTGAGTCAGCACTTTTGAGTGCTTCTGAAACTGAAATTACGATGAATCCTGTAATTTGGAAACTACCAGACGCTTCGGGAGGATTGAATTTCACCCACACGCCTAGTGTTACTTGTGCTGAACTGGTGCCAGTCACTCATTGTCTGAGTGGGAGTAGTGCGATGGATGGGTCCTTCCCTGTCACTATGGTCACTTCAAGCGAACCATTTTCGGCCGACCCTCTAGAGAAACTGACTACTCTTATTTCTGGGAAATCAGGGCTAGAAAATGTCACTTCAATACCCCAAGAAGATATTTCTGCATTACTTTCCGTGCTTGTTTATCAACATCAGTTGGACACTTCGTTCATTTCCGAAAGCCTGCCGGATTGGTTACCGCCAACTGAAATTGAAGTCACAATTTTACTGCCTGATTGGATTGCTTCTGATGTTGGCGACCCACGTTCAATCACTCTCACAGCTTCAAGTGAAGGGGGTACGGAAGTTCCTTTGGCGATAACGGGACCAAATCCGTATCACCGTCGATGGAGTGATCCCATTTGTGATGTATCAGCAGTATGTAGCGATTCAAGTCCTGATTTAATTTGCAAATCTAATTGGCGTTCATGTATCAAAATTCATGCCTCGCTCAATCTGCCAGAATTTGAGATACATGAGTGGAGTCAAGAAATTGAGTTGGTTGTAGAAGGAGATATTTCAATTGAGTTGTACAGGATTGAAGTTCCACAAGTTTTGATTGAAGATTATGGTGTAGATATCAAAACAATTCCTTCAGATTTAATCCGCCACATAGTCGCATATGGAGATGAGCAGGAGGGTGGTCTCAACGGCTTAGTCGGCAAAACAATTGACATACCTTTAGGAGACCAAACCCACCAACTCGAACTATCAAATGATGGTTTGCAAGCATTTGCAAATTCTCTCGCTGATATGATGAATGATGAAATTTCTAGCGTACAACAATCTGATGAACAATTGGAAGTTGATCTCTCCAGTCTTCACTTTTCGGCTTCAGTTGATAGAATGGAGAGGCCGTATAACGGCATTATAAATGACGATAAACCAATAATATTCAACCTTCAATTAGATAAAACCATCATCAGAGCAAAATATCTTGATGGTGCAATCAGTGTCAGCACAGCTCCAGCACAGGGTGCACTTCCATCATTAATGAACGGGCTGTTAGATGTATTCAATATTAGAGATGCAAAGGAATCTGACGGAGTTATTACATTACCTCCTGAACCTGTAATTGAAGATGTCTCACCAATATTCATGGTCAAGGATATTGATAGTGGAACTGACTCTGATATGGATGGGAACTCAAACAATGACCAAGATTTGGATATTCGGCCTGCGGTGGTTATTGAGTTAACTATGCCAAAAGGTTTGGAGTTGGAATTCTCCTCATCGTTAGGCAGAGATGAGCAGGATACCGTTGATGGTAATCGTCAGCATATCTTATATCGCGTTCCACTTTGTGTTGGTGAAGATTCCAACAATTGTGAATTTGGCCAAAGCGATGAAATCAGTCTCCAATTCACAGTTGGCTACGGCTTTTTAATTCAAGAGTTATTACCATATTTGATTGGTCTTTTGGTGGTCATTTTCTTACTATTTTACCTGCGCTCAAAGCGTAAGAAGAAAAAGCGTGCAGCGAAAGAAGAGAAACTAATTCAGGTGCGGTCAGTTAGGTCAAATACTCATGAGGTTGAGAGAGAATTGTTAGGGCTTTCACCCATTGCGGCAGTTGGTGGAGGCAGTGGAGCAGGTAGTGGCGCTGGCATTGATTGGACGGCTGGTCTCAATTTAGATGATGAGAACTGGTAAATCGAAGACAATATTAGAATCCATTAGATGAGGCGAATAGCATCATGCAGTTTGTGTTGTAATTGGATGTAAGCGTTCGCACATTCAGCCATGCCAAAACGATGCAAAGCCTCTTGCCAACATTTTACTCGCTGGCCAGAATCAACCAATCCACGCCAGTACCAGTGTTGTGCCGATAGACGTCTAGCGGTAGTCGTACCCATATCAGGTGGGTGTTCAACTGTGGTCAATATGTCCGCAATATCGGAGTCATTTTGTTGATGAGCGTGGTTGACCAAGAGAAGTCCAAGTGCGCATCTTCTGAGTGGGTTACTGGTTCTTGAAATAAGGCTCCTTACCCTAGTTGGGTCACCTCCAAAGACCAAGGCTGCACGGGCAGACATTTCCTCAATTACTGGGTCATGTGGGCTTGCTGTAGTTGCTAAATCAGTACGTATTTTGGCCGCCACTTCAGGATCTCCAGCTTCTAAAGCCAGTGAATGGCGTATTGCAGCAATTGTGACTAAAGCCGCTTTGCGATTATTTGCAGTCAGAGCCGAGAGGTCTACTTCCGAAATCCCCTCTTCAACAGCGTCACGAGTTTTTTCTTCAGTTTTACCAGGTAGTCTATCTTCCAATCCAAGGATTAAACGATTTAGCCGGATTTTTGATGCTAGAGTTGGGTCTGCTTCTTCTAAAACTAACTGCTCTTGTTTGTTTGCTTCATCAAAGTTGCCACTTAATCTCTTGATACGGGCGCTCAGTAACCGCCATTGTGCATCTTTTTGTAGGTCTTTATCACATTGGCTCAATTCCTTTTCTGCAAGTTCTCCTTCACCTCTCTCAATTGCAACTTTGGCAGATAGTAAGCGTAAACGATTGGCATTGGGGAGAATTCGGATAGCATCTGAAATAATTGCAGCCGCTGCAGCGGAATCTATTGTTAACATATCTTGAATACCATCTTCAAGAGAATTAGAAACTTCATCCTCTGATTCTGAATTTGCTGCTTGAACTCTGTGGTGCGCCTCATGAACTCTTGCTTCGGGTTCAATTCTTTGAGCCCAATATTTTGCTGCGGAAGAATGAATCTTCCTTGATTCATCATCACTCCACATGGTGCGCCGAACATTCCTGACTAGGTGTTGAAGTTCAAGAGCCTCTCCATTCCATCGCAACAATGCTGCCTCATCAAGAGCTTCAACCCCCTCATCATTCGACATTTGGTCTGCCAAAATTGGTAACGGTGAGGCAGCCAATTCATCTAGAGTAGTAATTTCTTCTTTTGGTAGTTTTTCTACAACATCAGTGCGAATAAATTCCTGAATCCGGTCATCTGCTTCTGGAAGCGAATGGCCAGGCTGCCATAGTTTCAGTGCCAAAGGATGGCCGCCAAGACCACTAATTACCTGTTGGGCAACAGAATCTTCTAAGTCTTCAGGAAGTAACTTTCTAGCATCATCTTCTGAAATTTCGTCTATCTTGAACATACTTCCAGTTTCAATTGGCGTAGGAGCGCGACAACCGATAGCAAGGGTCACGGCGTCACTCTCTGCTAGCAATGCCATCAACGTCATCACCTCGGCTTTGTGTCGCTCATGCACTGCCTGTAATTCATCAACCACAAACAAGGTTTTCTTAGCAATATCAAGCACATCTGAAAACGCTGCTTCAACGTCCTTAGGGCCATCTCCAAGAGACAGTAATTCAGACGATAACTTGCCTACGTCATGGAAAGATTGCATGGTTACCCAATTCACATTCCAGCCCTCAGAAAGTGCATTTTCCGCTAACACTCTTAGCAGTGAGGTTTTACCTATTCCTGGAAGCCCCACAACTTGTAGCGTAGCACCATTTTCAAGACCGTTCATCACATCAAGTAGCAAGTCCTTCCTACCGTGAATATCTGTGAGTGTTGGCATTTTCCCCTGAAATTCTCCAATTCGTTCAATCTTTTCTTCTGGTTCAAATTCTGCAGCCACTTTTCGGCCTTTTTCAGTAATGTGAATGACCGTTCGTTTACGATGCCCACCACCAATCACATGGGCTTTCCGAGTGCGCACAAATTTATCTTTCTCAAGTGAAGCAATGGGGGGGTTTAGCGCTGATCGGACTACTCCTAATCGTTCTGCTAAACCGGGAAGAGAAAGTTCACGGGGGACATCCCAAGCATCCTCCAACGTGTCTGGGAAGGTGGCTAGAAGCCGCAGTAGTCTAGTCTGCGCCTCGCTGAGCATATTGCGTGAGGCGAGGCGTGGGTTCATTTCCCTTCACCTTCCCCGATTGTCTGATGTCAATGGATGCATCCAAGTTGCATCTGCCCTCAAAGCCGGGTGTATATCTCTTCAAACGTGCTGATGGAAGAGTGTTATATGTTGGTAAAGCAACCGTATTAAAAGAACGTGTAAAGTCTTATTTTGTAAGTAATCCAGACCGAAACATGATTCCTAAAATGGTTGAGGAGGCTGACAATGTTGATTGCATTGTGACACCAAATCCGCGTGAAGCATTAACGCTAGAGCGTGAACTGATTCGTAGTCATAAACCAAAATACAATTCATTGATGACCGATGATAAGTCATATCCATTCATTGCTATCACAGATGATGAAGTTCCGCGCATCATTTACACTCGCCACCCCCCAGAAAATTCGAGACTTTGGGGGCCATTTCCCGATGCAGGAGCTGCGAAACGAGTGATCCAACTTTTGAGGCGACAATTTGGGGTTAGAGATTGTCCGAGTCTGCTTCCGCAGGGTTGTTTAGCAATGCACATTGGATTGTGTTCCGCTCCGTGCATTGATGCAACAGGTTATGACCAACAAGTTGAGGCTGTTACTCAAGTTATGGAAGGAAATGCAGCATCTCTTCTAACCACCTTGCAAGAAGAGATGGATTTGGCAAGTGAAAGAATGCAATTTGAGGAGGCAGGAAGAAGTCGTGATTTAATCGCATCAGTACAGCGAACACTTTCACAAAAAGTGGTTTCAAGCAGGTTTTATCAAGATGTAGACGCAATTGGCTTTGGTAACCGAGGTGATCTTGGAGCAGTGGTTTTTTTGCATGCAAAACAAGGCGTAGTTACAGGAAAAACCCACTATCCTCTGTTGCACAGGGGTGATGTTTCTGAATCTATCAGCCTCATCTTATCAGAACACTATCATTCGCGTCGTCCACCGGCTAAAATTCTCACTCCGACACCTATCGGACAGCAACTAGAAGAGTGGCTAAAAGAGAGACGAAAGGGTGCAGTTGAAGTCAGAGTACCAATCCGTGGCGAGTTGGCAACTCTCAGAGCATTAGCGGACCAAAATGCGGAAATGCAGGCTGAAAGAGCCCTTGATAAACGAGCCGCTGGTAATCTTGAGAATCGCTCGGCAATAGAAGCGGCAGAGTACCTAGGTGTGGAGTCATTGGATGTTGTAGTTTGCTTTGATATGGCACAACTCCAAGGGTCAGAAAAAGTAGGGGCATGTGTGACACTGCGAGGTGGTAGGCCGGATAAGAAGAGGTATCGAACATACCGCGTGAAAGGCCAAGTTTTTGACGACCTCAGAATGATGAGGGAGGTAGTTGAGAGGTGGTTGAAACGACAAGAAGAATGGCCGGATTTACTACTAATAGACGGTGGTCAAACTCATCTTTCAACAATTTCAGACTTGCTTGAAAAACATGGTTTGAAAGAGCGTATTCCACTTGCTGCATTAGCCAAAAAAGAAGAGACGCTGTACCGGAATGGCCATACTCCAATGGTGCTTGATAGGAGAGGTAGATTACTAGTCTATGCTCGCGATGAGGCTCACCGTTTTGTCAATAAATTCCATAGGAAAAGAAGAGGTAAAACCGCTTTACTTGACCCATTAGAAGAGGTCGAAGGGCTAGGTGCTAAAAAATTGCAGGCACTTCTTAGGCACTTTGGTGGAAGAAAAGGAATAGACCATGCTAGCGAAGTAGATCTTCGCCAAGCTCCTGGGATTGGAAAGGAATTGGCAAAAAGAATACATAGCCATTTGCATGATTCTTAGATTTCAGCACCAATGAGAGTACGAGTATCGGTAATTCCCTCGATGGCGCGAATTTTTTCAACAATACAGCGAGTTAGGGCTGCATCATCATCTGCTTCAACCTTGGTGATTATGTCAAATTCACCGAATACACCCCAACGTCCAGTGACGAGTTCAATGTCATCAAGTGCTGAGCGAACTTTTCGCTCAAACCCTGCTTTTGTCACAATTAGAACAAATCCTACGGCCATTTCGTCACCTCAATAATCCACTGCAATTAGGGTTTCAGTTTCACGGACACCTTCAATTTGGCGTAATTGTTCCATGAGAATAGATGTCAAATTTTTTGAGGTCTCACATTCAACAATTGCGAGTAAATCATATTCTCCATAAAGGGCGTGGGTTTCAACCACTTCAGGAACTTCTATCAGGGCTGAATATACCTCTCTTTCTCGGGCCGGCTCAGTTTTTAGAAGGATGAACGCGGTCTCCATGTTTGCCGCCGACTGACCACCCCATCATAATCTCATCTGTTGGTAAAAGTTGCCTTTTGAGAACTTTTTTTTGTTCAGAAACCCCTTCTTCCATGCATGGGTTTATCTTCTCATACCTCTATTTGGTAAAATGATGGGAGAATCGGGACGCGATGTACTCGGCCGCCTCGGTGGCAAGGATTTGAACGAAGATGGCAGAATAATTAATCTCGTAATAGTGGGTTCAAGCCGATTTTATGATTTCTCCATAGTGGAAGAAGCGATTGAAGAGTGGACGCTAAAGGAAGCCCATCCAGATTTAGTTATCACAGGCGGTGCTAGTGGAGTAGATTATCTAGCCGAAAGATGGGCTGAGAATAACAATGTTCCACACGTAGTGTTCAATGAAGAATGGGGTATACCAAGAGAGGGATTGGAGGATACAGGCCGTCGCGAAGCACCAACATCCCTTACTCATCAATTACTTGATGCAGCAACACATCTCATCGCCTTTCCTTCACCCACAAGTAAGTGGACTAGAGTTGTAATTGAGATGGTGGAGGAACGTGGGATTCCTTTCACAGTAGTTGAAGTAGATTAAACAACTATTTTGGTTCAAATCATTTGCAAACAAATGATATTATCTTTGAATTCAATAATCCGGATAATTTCGGGAAATTTGGCTAACAACCCACCTATTCTGGTTACTCACCACGGATACAGAAGGGGGGAATCATCAAACATGGTGTGCGTGGCGTGGTCTTAGTATGGACCGATGTGTGAGGACCGCCATTATCTTCACTATGATGATGACTTTGTCATCAATTGTATCCGTTTTCCCCTTAGTTGATAATTCACAATTAGTTTCTAATGATGAATCTCTGCCGACCTCCTCAAAGGCACTGATAATTTGGTCAGGCACAATTGATGTCAACAATGATTTCACAGTTGCCGCTGGTGATGAATTACGAATCTATGCCGGTACAACCATACAAATGGGTCCAGGTGTACGAATTTATGTTGATGGGAAAGTCGTAGCAGATGGTACTGCAGCAGACCCGATTACATTGCAAGTCCAATCAGGATTCACGTGGCACAATGGACTTCAATTCAATTCAAGTAGTCGCAATAGAGGCTCATCTCTACGAAATGTCACCTTCAATGACGCACAATTTGGCATTACGATATACAACAGTGATCCAGTCATTGAAGACGGGTTATTCAACAATGTTGACTTAGTTGCAATTGATTTGTTTGATTGGGCGAATCCCGTTATTCGCCGAACCACATTCGCTGGGGGTGGTCAAGATGTACATGGAAGTATGACTAATTGGCGTTATGGAATTGGACTCTCAATCGGCGCTAGTTCAGCACCATTTGTTGAAGATGTGAATTTCACGAATCAAATCACTCGTGCAATTTCATACTGGGGAAATAGTGGTGGTGTCATTCGTGGTGTAAACGTCACTAATGTTGGTGGGGCGACAATGAATATTTCAGCTGCAATATTTGTTGAAGACTCTTTACCATTGATTGAAGATGTCATAATTTCAAAATGCGATAACGGGATTTATGTTATTCATGCGACTGATAGCCTAATCACTCGTCCTGTTTTCAGAAATGTAGTGGTGGGAGATTCACAATATTCAGCAGTGATGATGACTAAATTTGACCGTTTCAACTATTCAACCTACATGATGGGCCGATTCCATAATTTGGAAGTGTTTGGAACAGGCGGGCCGAATTCATCATCCCCTGGCTTGGCATATGGTGCTGTTTTCCTCAATACTAGTGGTGGTTGGTTTGAAGATGTGAATATCCATGACAATACAATCAACGGCGTAAAAATGTACATGACAGACCCATCTACGAGTTTCATTAACACTACAATTAGGCAGTCAGGTGCACTTATAGGAGGCACAAATCAGCGAGCAGGATTCTTCATGCGGAGTAGTAATAATGGTGGGCCATCAATACATAATCTAACCGTTTCTGAATCTCCTGGTGTAGGAATATTTCTATCAAAGGGAGATGTTAGTGGTTCAGGGTGGATTACTCAAAATAACGGCAATGAAGGATTACTAGTTCAGGATGCATTCCCGTCGGTTTCGGACATTTTATCTCAAAATAATGGCTATTCTGGGTTACGTGTAAGCAACTCAAATCGACTAGCCTTGCAAAATTTTGAATCCCGACATAATGGTTATTCAGCCCCTAGTGCTCAGAATGGAGCAGGAATGGTTTTCGTTGAAAGTAATCAATATGGCATGTTTGCTGGAACCAATGTGCAGTGCTCGCAGTGTACATCAATTGAAGATAATTGGGGGGCATTAAGGGTTGAAGATTCAGTTGACATCCAATTTGTTGATTTGGAAGTTCATGACCCTAATGTCGTTCAAGGACAGTCAGCGATAGTCATTGACGATTCAAACATGAATTGGAATGGCTGGGTTGATATTGATGGCGCAGAAATCTATGCAAACCTATCAGCAGGTGCACCAGTCATTTTGATTGATGACACTGATGCAAGACTTGAGGGAATCAATCTGTATGGCAACCACTCTGGAATCCAATGGACGGGGAGAACTCTTGATTCAAAGTTAGGTAACAGTACTTTGACTGGAACTAATTGTTTATCACTTTCAAATCTTCCAAAATTGAATACCTGGGGCTTGGATGTTTCAGGATGTACTGGTACCGTATCAATTTCAGGAAGCGATTTAAATTTAACAGATTACATTCAGGGTAGTGTGCCTTTCTCAATTACTGGTCAGAGCTATGTTCGTGCAATTTCAAGTCAAGTGATGATTCCAACATTGGCACCCAGTGCAACCTTTGATGAAATGTGGTTTGTAGATTTATGGGCCGTTAATCAGTTTGGTCATGGTTTACCATATGCAATTGTAAATGCATCTTTTTCACAGTTTGAGAGTGATTTCTCTACTACAGTGCCTTACGGCGGAAACAAAGTTCTTGGGCCCTTTGTTGGGCAAAGGCATACACTTACAGGTGCATCTGCAGTTACTGATTTTTCTACCGAATGTTGGTATGATAATACTCAGGGAACAACTGGGCCAGATGCACTCAATCAAGACCTGATGATGTACTTGTGCACAATTACCCTTGTCAACCAACCTCCGTTAATTCTCTGGGATGAACCTCTAAACGGGACAGTGACTAGTTCCGGGGCAGAAATCTGGTTCAACGCCAGCAACTCGTGGGATTTGGACAACGACCCGATTACTTTCCAATGGGTGAGTGACATTGATGGAGATACCAGTTTCTTCTGTAATGGCGGCAGCGGGGGTGTGCCTGGAGACTTGTTGGTCAATGGGCCGAATGCTGGTCAAGGCCAAGGGGGTAGTGGGTACACGAACTGTACGCTTACCGATGGTGTTCACCAGATAACTCTAGAAGTGTGTGATGACCAAGGAAACTGTGCTAGCGAGACTCGCACCATCACCTTCGTAAATCTGCCACCATCGGTCATCGTCCACACGACACCGGCCCTTGATTGGGATGGGGTACTGCGCCTCAACTTCACGGAAAATCTGCATGTTAACGCCAGCGATACCACTGACGCCGAGGGTGACTTGATTCAGACTGGTGAGTGGACTGACTATGAGCAGGCTGGGATTCAAGTTTCAGCGACCTACCCTCTTGAATGGAATAGAACGTTTGAGCTAGCACCTGAGAGGGAGTTCACCTATACCATGGCATTCTCTGATGGGCTCAACCCGACGGTTTACTACAACCTCTCAGTAGAAGTTCAGAATGAGTATCCTCACCCCTCATTCACTGTCAGCCGCGACTCCAATCTCTCCCAGTCGCAAGTCACACTTGACGGCTCGGCATCGTTTGACCCTGAAGGTGATACGATTTTTGCATGGTGGAATTCTGACATTGATGGTGACTTGAATACCTCAATGTCAACCCCTCTCATTTGGACAGGACATCTCAGCCAAGGAACACACACGATTCGATTACGGCTTTCTGATGACGATTCATATCATATCAATCAGTGGTCAACACCATTCGAAGTTGAGGTAGTGGTCCTCAATTCACCTCCTCTAGCGCATATAGAGTTACCAACCGCAAGTGATAGCATTGAATCAGCCGACCTTGTTCTTTTCTCAGCATTTGGCTCAGGTGATTGGGATGCACCATGTGCTGAAGCCTTCCCTGAAATGTCAACGGGGTGGTTGTGTAATCCGGGCACCCCTTCTATGCCTGATACAGTAACTCCTGAATGGACTAGCGACTTACTGAGTGAACCATTTGGTGGTGATTGGCAGGTTGAGGCTCGTTTACCTAGTGGGACTAATGTAGTAACCCTCACTGTTTCGGATGGAGTGAACACTCCTGTAACCGATTCTATGACCATTGAAGTATCTACGAGTGCCCCGATTCTAGTGCTTGCCTCACCAGACGATGGGATTGAAGTTGTCAGCAATGAAGTGGTACTTTTTGACCCTCAACAATCATGGGATCCTGATGGCGATAACTTTACTTTTTCAGTGACTTCTAATTTGCTTTCGGAGCCATTACTTGATGCTGTAAATCCAAATTTCTGGTACTCAAGGTATGTTCCATCAGGTGACCACATTCTAACTTTCACTGTTACAGATGAAACCGGAATGAGTAGAAATGAGACACGTTCTTTGAAGGTTCTCGCATCCCCGCCCATGGCTATCATTTCCTCCCCTCAAGAAGGGGAAACAATTTCTCCTGGTGAAAACATTTTTCTAAATGCTAACGAATCATGGGATGCTGATGAAGATATAATTCTCTATCGTTGGTACCTTGGTCAAGGGGCATCTGCTTTATTATTGAATGAGACGGCGATGGGAAATCAGACTTTGTTACCCGGTATTCATTTGATTTCTCTTCAGGTGAAAGATAGCCGCGGTGCATCAACTTGGGCTTTTGCTAACATTACTGTGGACGATTCATGGCCAGTATTGGATGACTTATTGGTGGAACCGGGTACATTGACTGCTGGTGTTGAATCAATTATTACCGTCCGTGCTTTCGTACTTGATGCAGATATGACCACTTGGGAATGTGTAGGTTGGGTATCTCAGGGTGGGATTGAAAGCGAATTTTCACTTTCTGATGATGGTGCAGAACCAGATGGCGTTGCTAGTGACAGTACATGGACAGGACAGGTGAAGGTGACACCAGGTCGTGATGGCTGGATGAACATTGAGGTTATTTGCCGTGATGGCCCCGAAGAAGAGCCTCATCTTTCAAACCGACTTTCATCTACCATCAGGGTTGAAGGAGCTTCACAGCAATCATCATTCTTTGATGTCATCATGGATAGTACAGTTGCTATCATTCTTGGTCTTCTTGGATTGGCAGTTGTTGGTGGTGTGCTGTACACACTTTCACGCAAACGCCGCCTTGCTGCTGATTTGCAAATGATTGAATCGTGGGGTGTTAGTGGATTTGGTGATGAAGATGATGATTCCCCATTTGATGAAGATGATATCGCAGACTCGGTAGGGGATGAAGAACCGCTTGACTTCACAGAAGAAGTAGATGCCGAAGAAATATCAGATGACGATATACCATCTATGGTAGAACTTGATTGAGGTTTGTTTTAAAATTCTATCAAATGAGATGGGACATATCCCATTGATTTTCAGATTGGTTATTTAGCGATACACCTAACTCAGTAGCATGTTTTCGGTTTACTGGAACGCGCATCCTTAGAACAGATTGACCCCATATTTTTCCTTGTGCATCAAGCATCAGCGAAGTCGTAGCACCGCCGCCTAAACCACCTCGTAAAAGGCAGTTAATCGCCCCAATCCCAGGCATCGACCAGACCGAAATTAAACCAGTCACAGAATCACCATACCACTCACCTAGGAGTTTTGGGGTTACAGAAACCTCGAGAATTTCTAGCCACTTTTTTTCGTGTGCGATAAGACCGATGTTGAATGAGTCACCTTTGTCACCGGATCTTCCATGAGCTAAATCTGATAGAGGGATCCAAACTATTTCGCTCAAATTTCCACCTCTTTTTCTTTTGGAATTGTTAGTTCGGCAATAGAGTCATTTCTTTCAAATCCGAGTTTCTTGACTATTGGGCGGGTCCACTCTCGCTCATCAAGTTCATCTTGTAGCCGAGAGATGAATCCTCTAGTGCGCTTGCGAATGAAATGGAATCGTTCACTTTCTGGTGTGATGTGAAGGTGAGTGAGAAGTTCAATTTTCACCAATGACTCGACAGACTTTCTTGAGATTAGAGTGGGCCAAAATTGTAGTTGACGCCGTGGTTTAGTTCGAGCCCCATATCCACCTACTCCTGCAGGCCCAGTTAGTACGAGGGGAGCAACTTCTCGGGTGAATTCAGTGATATTTTGCCGATTAGGACTTGTGACTGCCCACCGAAGTAAGACTTCTGGTGGATTTAGTATAGGCTGCAATTGCTGGCGGATATTCTTGGGCAGTGTAACGCCACCCCCTATGAATTCGGTGTAAATCTCTAATTCTTCTAAGGCTGATAGCCGCGCTCTGAGAGCGAGATCACAAGCAGTTGCTCTTGCTAAGGCATTTGGCCCACTAATGAGAAGTGAGGATGATGCAAACCAACCACCTTCTACTGCGGCACTGACCTTCAGAGATTTAGGTTCAGGTTTGCCAACAGCGCCTGTGACAACCACCACATCCTCAGATTCATCTTCAATGGTGATATTTCGCATATCAACTACAACATCAGGTGTGATATATGCTTCAGGGTCTCCAATTTCATAGATCAATTGTTCAGCAACTATTTTTCTATTCACCATACCGCCTCCGCCACGCCCTCGAGTAATTTTCACATCGCTATTGAGATAGATTTCTGCTATCGGTAGAGTTAGGGTTGCAAGATTTGGTACTTCATCCCAGTTGGAATAATTGCCACCACAAACCTGAGCGCCGCATTCTATCAAATGTCCTGCAATGGTCCATTGTGCTAGAATATCGAGAGGATTTGTAATATGCTTTGGTGCCCAATCTACGACTGGTGATTCTCGAGTCAAACCGAGTTGGAAGGCGTTGTAGGCCCATCCTGCAGAATGTAACATACAACCAACTAGAAGACTCGCATCAGCAACCCGTCCTGTGATAATGATATCAGCACCGATTTCCAGTGCTGATGCGATTGGGCCAGCGCCGAGATAGGCATTTGCAGACATCATTTCGGCCCCATTATCAGATATTGTTTCACCACTCTCAAAATGAGTTAATTCTTCTCCATTTTTCAATAGATAATCAAGTCTTGGAAGTATATCGTCTCCTGATATCACCGCCACCTTGCATTCATGCCAACCTATTTTTGTCGCTTGTTCCAGAACCATCCTTGCACAGGATTCAGGATTTGCACCACCTCCGTTGGTAACCAACTTCACCTTTTTTTTCCGTAGTGCATCAATTCCACCTGCTGCAAGCCATATTTCAAGATCGGTAGCCCAGCCAGAACTTGGGTCACGACGCTTCTGTTTGGTCATGATGGAGAGAGTTAATTCAGCGAGGTAATCAATCATCATATAATCTAAATCATCGCTTTTGAGTAGGTCCACTGGTGCAAGAGGCCGGTCACCCCAAAAACCCCCACCAGAACCAATTCTTATTGGCTCATGCGCAAGAACCGCAACATTGGATTTACTTACAGCCAAAGCCCTCTACCCGAATTGTATTACTACTGTGTAGTAATTGAACCTATGAGTGACTACGCTAACAGGAGGTGTTGCGAGCAACACCGAATATTTGCGTCTTATTCTTCAGGACCCCAAGCAGAACGGGTTCGATTTAGCCCGAACCTTTTGAGGTAAAGGAAGAATAGATTCTTCCGTCCGTCAGTCCAAGTATTGATTTCAGCATCACCGACACGTGGACGGTATGGGACAGATATCTCAATGGCTTTCTTCTTTCCAAAACAGCGTCTTGCATTGATTTTCATCTCTTCAGAAAGTGGCATCCCATCATTGGTTGGCCTCATTTTCGGGTTATCCATGATACGCTTGTAAAACACCCACATACCTGATTGTGAGTCATGAATACCGTACCAGAACAACATACGAGCAGTGAATGATAGAGCCCAATTTCCAAAACCATGCATACCTGACATGCTACCTTCTTCTGCTCTTCTCAGACGGTCACAGGTGATGAATTCCAAATTTTCTTCAACCAGTTTTCGTACTAATCCCGGTACTTCTTCACCAGGATATGTGCAGTCAGCGTCCATTGTTACGATAATTTCGCCTGGTGCCATGGCAAACCCTGTTCGGTAGGCTCTACCGTAACCCTTGCGTGGCTCAAGATATACTTGTGCGCCCTCTTGCTCCGCGAGTTCTCTGGTTTTATCTGTTGAATTTCCATCGATTATCAGAAAATCAAGTTTTTCACACCATCCATCGGATGGTACCGACCGAATTGTATCTACAATTGCAGCCTCTTCATTACGGGTCGGTATAACCACAGTCACATGCACGGGTAGTGTATCAGACATCTCAGTCACCGAACCGCCGACTTACCCATCTCTCTTGAAAGGCTCTATTGGATGAACTGTCAAGGAATCGCTTGAAAACGATGGCCTAAGTGGCCGTTATGCCTGAATTGGCAGTGGGGGTTGAAAAATGCACGTGGCGATGTTGTCTGGCGAGTATCCGCCCCGGTGGGGTGGGATGGGTTCTACTGTGTACCATCTTTCAAATGCACTAGCCAAAATGGGACATAAAGTGACAGTAATAACGCGCCGTGATTCTAAGGCAATAAAGAATCCATCTTTGATTCCTAAACTGGATGGGGTAAATGTTCGAATGGTTAAATGGGCGAAAATCCCCATGGCGTTCACACGATCCTATGGTCGTCATGCGCTCAAAGAATTGTTGCGACTTCACAAGGTTGACCCTGTTGACGCTGTGCATGTCCATGCGCCGATGATTTCTTGGACAGCAAGGCAATTTGCCCAAGTACGTGCTGAAATAGGCAATGTAACGACAACTTTGCATGGTTCATGGCTTGGTGAGAGGGATGGAATGCTGCGAGCCGCAAAATATGGTGAGTCTGCAACGTGGAAAAATCCTAATGATTTGGCGATTCTTTTGTCAGCGAAACATTATGCAAAATACGAACGCGCAGCTGTGCGCGGTTCAACAGTTTGTGTAGCAAATTCTGAGGCTACAAAACTAGATTTTGAACAGCGTTATGACCCACCGCAAAATTGGCGTGTAGAAGTGGTCCGTTGGGGGGTTGATATTGACATGTTCCACCCTCAAAACCATGACGATGAAGATTCACAATTAGCGCATGAGAGAATGCGCAGAAGATATGGTAATCCTGATGAAAATGCATTGCGGGGATTACCTGAGACAAAAACTCCACTTTTGCTTGCAGTTGGCCGACTAGCTGGCCGGAAGGGATTCCGAACTTTACTAAGAGCGATGCCTGCAATCTTGTCAGAAAATAGCGGCGCACATTTGGTAATTGTTGGCCGCGGACATATGCGTAAAACTCTATTGAAGCAGGCAAAAAATCTGGGTATTCAAGAGGCAGTGACAATTGAGTCAGGGATGCCATTTTCTGACTTGGCACAATTATTCAGGTCTGCAGATTTGAGTGTTTATCCTTCGCTATATGAAGGGCAAGGATTGATTCCTCTTGAATCAATGGCATCTGGTACTCCCTGCGCCACTGTAAACGATGGTCCTCTACCAGAAATGGTTGATGAAACGGTTGGAGGATTGTTTGAAGTCGGAAACCCCGCTTCACTTGCTAAAACTGTGAACAATCTACTTGGCAATCCCGAAAATATTCCAGAGTTGGTGGCCAACGGGAGAAAAAGAGTGGCTGAGGAATATACATACCGTTTAAATGCGGATAAATATGCAATTTTTTACTCGGAATGAGATAATCTGTTCATCAATCGGTGAAATATCTCTTCATCATGCCTACAAAGTGATTATGACCATGAGGGGTGCCTAAGGCACCCAATGAGGGCCGGGTTACGTGTAATTGCGATTTTCATTGCCCTCACCCTCATTCCTATCCCGACAGTTTCTGCTGACGACACAATGGCTACTGCTGCTGTACTTACAGACGGTGCGACTAGCAGTGGTTCTGTAGACGCAGATGGTGATACTACTGATTGGTGGAAAATAGAAGCCTGGACTGGAGATTCAGTGAGCCTCAGTGTGAGCACATGTTGCCATGGGACCTTTGATGGTTATGATGGGCAAATGGGTATATACGATTCTGGTGGGAATGAATTAACTTCAACAAGTTTCGCAAATGATGGGACTAGAAATATTGCGGCTACAGCAACATCTCACGATTGGTATTTTTTCCGTATTAAGGCAGTACCAGATGGGTGGTTTTCTAGTCAATTCAACTATGATGTAACTCCCCAACTTCAGACGGGATATCGGGATACTGATGACGATGGATTTACCGATAATGACGATGATTGTGACACTGTAGCAGGCGATTCAACTTCTGACCGAAACGGCTGCCCAGATTCCGATGGAGATGGATATAGTGACCCTGGATCTGGTTGGTCTGTGGCTCAAGGGGCAGATGCTTTCCCTAGCGATAACACGCAATGGCTTGATTCCGATGGTGATGATTTTGGCGACAATCCTGCCCCGGCTACAAATCCTGATGGCTGTCCTGATTTTTACGGTCATTCAACCCAAGACCGAAATGGTTGCACAGACAGTGATGCTGATGGATGGTCTGACCCAGACCCAAATTCTCTTTGGTCAGATTCACCGTGGTATATTTCTGATGGTGCAGACGCATTTTTCCAAGATAATACTCAATGGCATGATACCGATTCTGACCAGTTTGGTGATAATTGGGCAGATATGACTTGGGGAGTAATGCGCAATGGTACAGGTATTGGAGAGTTTGTTGAAAATGCAACTCGCCCAGACTTTTGCCCGACAGAATGGGGTAATTCAACCGCAGACCGCTTTGGTTGTGTGGATGTTGATGGCGATGGCTGGTCTAATCCGGATATGAATTGGACATACGACCCAGTTCTTTGTCAGAGCGATGAGACCCACTGTGCTGATGCTTTTCCTAATGACCCTACTCAATGGGCAGACCGAGATTTGGATGGTTTTGGGGATAATCCACTTGGTACAGACCCAGACGCCTTCCCTGACAATCCTACTCAGTGGCTTGACACTGATGGTGATGGTTACGGTGATAACACGGCATCTGGAGCTTGGCAGGCTGACAACTTTTCTGAAGAGCCAACTCAGTGGGCAGACTTAGATGGAGATGGGTATGGTGACAACCTTTCAGGTTCTGAGCCAGATTCTTGCATCAATAGGATTGGAAGTAGCCATCATGACCGTTATGGTTGTCCAGATTCAGATGGTGATGGGTATTCCAACGCTGATGGTACTTGGTTAGCACACCCTTCTGGATTTGGTGATGCATTTCCTGAGGAAATTACTCAGTGGCATGATGTTGATGGAGATAGTTTTGGTGATAATCAAGAACTTGGTGCGTGGCAATCAGATTCCTGTGTTGCGACCTTTGGCAAATCTTACCGCGACCGTTGGGGTTGCCCTGATACAGACAGTGATGGTTCTTCGGATGCTCAGCCCGAACTTGGTTGGTTAGCAAATCCATTTGGTGAGGCTGATGCTTTCATCAATGACCCAACTCAGTGGGAAGACATTGATGGTGATGGTTTTGGAGATAATCAGGCGGCGGGCGCAACCACTCCTGACCGATGCAAGGAAACACCTGGAACCAGCCGAGAAGACCGTCATGGTTGCACTGATTCAGACAATGATGGTTACTCTGACATGGGTGACCGATTCCCGTATGACCCTAGTCAATGGGCTGATTCCGACGGCGATGGGTTTGGAGACAACAGTTTTGGCCACCAATCCGATTCATGCCCATTTGAGGAAGTTAGCCTTGGGGTTTCACTGATTGATCGTTTAGGATGTCCTGATTTAGACCGAGATGGTTACTCTGATGCTGATGAAACATGGTTAGCAAATCCTGAGGGTGAAGCAGATGCATTCCCAAAAAATCGCCTTCAATGGGCCGACGAAGATGGTGATGGCTATGGTGACAATACTATGGGAAGCCTAAGAGATGACTGCCCTAGTAAAGCAGGCACCTCATACATTGATTTGCAAGGTTGTCCAGATTCCAATAGTGATGGTTTCAGTGATTCTTACGGCACCATTAATGCCCACATTTCGTTGATGTCAGAAAATCCATCTTCCTCATTATTCACATTCTTACCACCGATTATTATTTTCTTCTTAACATTCCTTTTTGTAACTGCTTTACGCAAAGAGGATGGAGGTGAAATCCTTGAGTAGACAGAGTGTAGCGTTTTTGGCGCTGATTATCCTATTAGTGCCTCTATTTGCATCGGCTGTTTCAGCCCAGGATGCGCCACACATTGGAGTCGATAGTTCAAGAGCTGACAGGCTAGATTTAGACAATGATGGTGATAGAGATACAATAAGAGTTGTCTATCTGATAAACACCACCTCGCACTATGCTGAGGCGGCTGTTCAGGTTGATGTAGAACATGCAGGCATGACCCTCACTTTCTGGGACAATCTCACCTTCAACCGTACAAGCCCTTACTTCGGTTCAACAGATGTTCAGGCTTGGGGTGATGGTACTTTTACAGTTAGGATGAAGGTGTGGGACGCTGAGTCTAACATGATAGTTCACTCAGAAGATTTTGGTGAATATGAGTTGATGGCAAGTCTCTCTGCGCCTTACTTGAGATTTGATTTAGAGGCAGCACCTACGATTTTCTTAGGTGATGATTGTATAGTTGAAAGAGTGTTCCTTGATGAGATTGGTGACCTCTATGGTGCAACGGGTGTTATCTCTCTAAGTGGCACTCCTTGGCTTGTCCCCAGTGATCTTTCTGATATTGATTGTTCAACTTGGCCGGCTCGCGATTATCACTTGGAAATGTTTTACCGAAACACCCTTGGATTCTCTACTTCGACAACTAAAGATTTCACTATTCACACACTACCCCCACCAGTATTCACACTCAATGTGTCTGGCAATAATGACGAAGTTGGCTCACCATGT
The DNA here is from genome assembly GCA_012964335.1 of Candidatus Poseidoniales archaeon. Lineage (GTDB taxonomy): Archaea > Thermoplasmatota > Poseidoniia > Poseidoniales > Thalassarchaeaceae > MGIIb-Q1. The sequence goes on from DTUF01000013.1 coordinate 41,393, forward strand.
ACGGTGGCTATTGAGCCCTCAATTGGTACAGTAATGGCACTGATGGCCGTTGAATGGGAAATCACTGACCCTCGTGGAGAAGATTTGACTGTCCCTGGTTTCTCAACGGTGGATTGTCGTCTTTGGCAAGTAGGATTCAGTAAGGTGAGGGTTACAGTGACTTCACCTGAAGGACAATCAACGCGAGGAGCATTCAACATAGTTCGTTTACCACCTATTGGTGAAGTATCCGCAGAAGTGTTAGAAGCAGCTGGACCAGAAAATATGTGGCCAGACCGATCCCTTGGCGAAGAATATGAACCAACACCGTTCTTCGGTGAGTCAATATTAGCAGCCCAAGCGGTTGTTGGAATTATTGGCATAGGAGTTTCAATTTTGTTGGGATTATTTGGTGGGGCAATGTGGAATCGCAGAGGTGAAGAAGAAATGGCATTTGGTGATCTGAATGCCATGGAATTAGAACCAGATGCTGATGGTTTCCCATCTTATGTAGACCCGACCGGCGTTTACTGGCGACAACACCCTGATGGTGCTGTTGACTGGTTTGATCAAGTTTCTGGACAATGGGTACCTTATTCCGAAGTCTAGATTGAATCAATATAGAGGGCCAAGTCAATTGCAAGATGAAATGAGGAAAAACGGGTAGGTGTCTGGGAGATGGGTCAAGAATCAATACCAGATGAAGGCATTCTTTCAGAAACAAAATCGTTGTGGAAAGTTATCGGACTTGGGGCTGTGACTGCCTCCATGTGTTGTCTTCCAAGCGTGGTTTGGGTTCTTTTTGCAGGCTCGTCTGCTATTATCGCTGCTGACCAATTGTCAAATAATCTCTATTTTGGGATTGCTCGTCCAATCGTTTACGCTATTGCTATCGCCATGGTAGGTGTTGGCTTAGTCATACATTTTCGCAGTCGCGGAGTCTGTACACTTGACCAAGCCAAGAAGGAGAGGAGACGAATAATCAATACGACTCTAGCTGTAATGACTTCCACTTTCGTCATTTATTTCATTTGGAATTACATTATTTTAGAATTGGTCGGGATTGCCCTTGGATTACCATGGGCTGAGTCTGCCATTTGGAAATGAGGGCTGGTAATTTTCATTCTTTATTGCAGAGAAGAATGACCGAATCGCCAGAATGAATCTTAATGTTGATGGGACCATCTGATTGATTTGAAAGTCCTTTAGTTGAGAAGGTTACAATATCATTCTCAAGGTTCCATTTTCCACCTGTCAAGGTAACGACAGATTGACCAAAACTAAAGAGTGAAAATGTGCCTGAAAATTCTTGTTGAAACTGCTGGTTAGTTGTGAGTCTATTCAATGTTGTATCGGACAGTTCAGCTTTGATATTCAGGTCATTTGAGGCATTCGAAATAGAAGCAAGGCTACCCAGTTGGTGGTCCATTCTTCCCCCTTCAATTCCAATGATTTGGATGTGTGACCATTGGCGTTCATTACATAGGTTGAGTGCCTTTGCAAGGTCACTTGTATCCTGTTCTTTTAGGTGTATGATTTCACAGCCATTTTCTTGCCCCCACTCAAGTTCATCCTCGCTTGCTGAATCAAGGTCACCGACAATGACGTCGGGGACAATATTCAGGTATCTTAGATGTCGGACTCCACCATCAACTGCAATCACTCTCGTAGCCGACTGGCAAGAGGTTGCAAGGGTGGTATCATCACCAACTTCTCCTGCCGCTATCAGCAGGGTTACATCTACTCCCACGATTGTCCTAATGGCTGTTAACTTATTCGTTTTACTAGTCTAAAGGTTACCACATCTATTGACTACCCTTTTACAGGAACGGTGTTTCCATCGGCCCCATGGGGGCCGAGCGAGTAGCAAGCAGAGAGTTGTTGCTTCCTTCAGCCTTGGTACTTTTATTACTATTTTCAGTCGTGACTCCAATACTGTCAATATCGCAAAGTGACGAAACATCTCTAGAGCAAAATCAGGTGATAGCGCCTAGTACTTCATTTTCGAATGGTAATGGGGAACAATTCGCTGGACAAACGATGATTATCAACGCATCAGATTGGCTAGTTGATTCAACTCGGGGGATGGATGTCTGGCAAACAACCATCATCAACACATCCCTCACTTTCGACGAGATAGAACTTTCACGAGACGACAGAGGCCGGGCAAGAGGATGTTTACACGAGGACTCAGGAGGTGTGTGGATTGCAACACTCGAATTTGGTGGTACCACCACCATTACTCAAGTTGATGCAGGAGGTGTAGAACTTGGAAAGAAATGCTCAATCGTTATTGATGAGCGCGAACTATTGCATATTGCTTACACTAACGAATCTGGATTTCTTAAGGTTGCATATCAGCGGGCGAGTGGACTCTGGAACATGAGAACGATTGAAAATCAGACTTCAGTCTCAAAAATCTCCCTATTACTCGACTCGGCTGGTGCTGAAAATGTGGTTTGGTTAGATTCTAACAATGGACTCCATTTTGCCTCGTACACTACTTGGTGGACTCATCAAGAATTGTTAAAGGGTACAAGGGTTGGTGCCCAATACGAGGTATATTTGGACTCAGATGATTCTCTGAATATCTTCTATCAAAATTTAGACACTACACAAATGATTCATGGGATTTTAGGTACAGATGGTAATTGGACGCTCACAACTCTAACCGCTGGTCAAGATCTTGGGCCAGCTATGTCGTTTGCCAAGGATCCATCAACCGGAAATATCCAGTATGTTTACGGGTCTTCAAATTCTTCAGGGTTAACCATTGTACGGGACTTGACTGGTCAAGAGAATGGCCGACTTTCACCATCAATTGAGACTTTGACAACGGGTGCCGTGAGTGATGAGTATGCAACTCAAGTTATCAATGACCTTGACTTTGATTGTGATGGTATTGATGATTTGATTGTTAGCCGGCCGGCTGCAAATACCGAAATTGGAGCAGTTGACATCTTTTGGGGCTCAGGGATGGGGATTTCATCTCTCCCTGATTACAATTTGACCGGAAGTGCTGGTGGAGATAGATTTGGCTCAGCAATAGCCAATGCAGGGGATGTCAATGGTGATGGATGTTCTGACCTTATTATCGGCGCTCCTGGCGCAACTAACAATTTGGGATTTGCAACTGGAGTCTCTTACATATTCTACGGCGGTAATCGCACATATTCGGCTGCAAATTGGTCAGATGCGGGTGAAGGAGGCGGAGATAAATTCGGGGGTACAGTTTCATCAGCTGGCGATGTCAATAACGATAGTTACGCCGATATTCTAGTTGCTGCTACTGGCTTCACACAATCAGGTGGTGAAGGCAAAGTCTACCTGTATTTAGGCTCAGCAACTGGGCCTAGCACAGATCACGATTGGTATACTCGTGGATATTGGGTGAATGTAATTCAAGGCTGGTCTATGGCTGGAATTGGTGACATCAATGGTGATGGTTTTGATGATATTGCTTTGGGTGCTGCTGGTTCGTTTTCAGAACTTACAGGTAATGGTAGAGTTGAGGTATACACAGGATCACTACTAGGCTCGATGACATTGGACAATTACTGGACAACGACAACAACCAACACACTGCTCGGCTATTCAGTTCTTGGAATTGGTGATGTCAATCAAGATGGATATGACGATTTTGCATATAGCGAACCTCTGTACGACAATTTGGCTTTAGGAAAAGTGACAGTTCTACGCGGCTCAGCAAATGGACTACCTGACAATCCAGCATTAGAGTTGATTGGTACAGAATCCAGCCAAGCCTTTGGAAGCGCAATGTCAACAATTGGTGACATCAACGATGACGGTCTTTCTGAAATCGCAATTTCTTCAATAGGAATTAACAGCATTGGTTCTGGAAAAGTTGAGTATTTCTTCGCTGATAATTCACAACTACTACGAAGAGGGGTAAACTCAATCCTCATGGAAGGCGTGAGTGGGCAACACCTTGGCCGCACAATATCTGGTGGAGGTGATGTAGATGGTGATGGCCTGTTTGAGATTATCGTCACCTCTCTTGATAAAGACATGGATGGCAACTCTGCAGGTGCTGTAGTTCAAATTGAAAAGCGAAATAATGAATATTCTGATATTCCGATGGTGATGGCGGGCGCCCCCATTGATGATGTTGACCTTTATTTGGATGATTCTGGCAGGTTTCACTTATTTCTGAAATCAAGTATACTAAATCAAACACGCCATTTAGAACGGCCAAATGCGATTACAAATGCTGCTGATGAATGGCAAGGAATCTCCTATTCTGCGAATGCATCAATGGTTGTAACTAGGTCTGGAAAGACGATTGTACTTGATGACAGCAATACTTTCATTGAGCAAGCAGCTCACACGATTCTGACAACGCCGCACCCTCTTGCGACACACAATCGAATGGATCTTGATTTGGTTATTGATAATGAGCAGAGTTTAATTTTCACAACATCTTACCAAAATGCCACGGTATCGGATGTTGAATTGAGGGCGGAAACAGATTCTGGCTTCTTGACTTCTACAGTGGTAACCAATAGTTCGCTTGGTGCTGGAATTTCAAGTGCGTTCGCATTAACTCACCCATTAGTATCCGGCGATAGTTGGAACATTAGTGGTACAAATTCAAACGGTTCAGAAGAATATGGGGCTAGTTCTGGTTGTCAACTTGATAATGGAACAGGTGTATTAGTTAGTTCAGTTGTAACTACAAACCAAACTATTCTAAGTTACATAGATGCGAATGGAAGCGTTACTACCTTCTCAATTTGGGGGTATCAAAGTGACAATGATGTTGCTTGCCTAAGTGATGGTACCTTGCAGGTTGCTCTTGTAAATGATTCCGGTGCTGCAGAAGTTTTGTCAGTAAATGGTAGCAATGTCACATCATTGATGACGACATCATTGACTCCAACATATGATTTGAAGTCACATATTATGAATCAAAACATGGTGTTGTTTACCGAACAAACCCAAACTTCCGATGCAAAATTATGTACCATTAGTACAGCGAATTGTGTGGGTCTGACAATTCCTTATTCTTCGAGCGATTTGTTGAGCGCAGGGAGTACAGGGGATGGAGTGCTTTGGATAGCCTTTGATGGAGGCCCTGGTGTAGAGCGAATGACATTGGCAATCATTCATGATTACTATGGTAACGTATTCATTGAATCAGTGTATACTGCAACAGCAGCAGGTGATATGTGCGGTGTTGATATGGAAACTGATGCTACAGGTGTAATCAGAGTTGTAGCTTGTCACTTTGATTTGAACTCAAACAACCGTTTGACAAGTTACCGTATTTACAGTGACTGGGACCGAGATTTTGTCCCTGACCCTTGGGACGAAGTTCCTCGCGTGGGCGGTCAATGGAACGATGCTGATGCTGATGGCTACGGAGACAATCCTGATGGGCCTACGCCAGATAAATGCATTAACAGTGGCACTGATTTACTTGATAGAGGAAGTAGGTGGGGGTACTTTGGTTGTAGTGACCAAGATTTAGATGGATGGGCAGACGCTGTTGATATTTGCCAATTCACTCGCGGTAATTCATGGGTTGACCGGAAAGGGTGTGAAGACTCAGATGGGGATGGTTGGAGTACTGATAATGACCAAAACCCTGTGAATTGGTATCAACAAAGAGATACAGATGGAGATGGCCATTATGATAACCATGGTTCTGATTGTTGTGGTGGTTCTTCAAGCGATATGTATCCACTAAATGGTAATCAATGGGAGGATTTGGATAATGATGGCTGGGGTGATAATCATAACTTCCAATATGCCAACGAAAGCCTTCGTTTATTCAACGGTCATGACGTAGATGGTGATGGCGACCCCGATTGGTTCAATATTGATTGGACAGGTGACCAATGTCCCGGATTACAAGGTTTTTCAGAGAATGATCGTGGAGGATGCTTAGACACCGATGGCGATGGTTGGTCTGACCCTCACATAGCCCAAAATGCCCAAGAAAGTACTTGGGTATACAATCGTAGTCAATGTAATGCAATAGATTCGGATGGCCGCAACGGATGTGCTGATAATTGGCCTGGTGGAAATGGTAATTCCGGCGAACCATGTGGTAGCATTGCAAACTGTTCTCAGCAATGGCATGACAAAGATGGTGATGGATATGGGGATAATACCACACCAAACGCTTGGCTACAAGATGCTTTTAATGAGGACCCGAGTCAGTGGAATGACACAGATTTGGATGGTTTTGGTGATAATCCAACAGGTACTACTTCCGACGCTTGTCCAGTGATTTGGGGTAACTCAACTGTTGATAGATTTGGGTGTCAAGATGATGATGGTGATGGTTGGTCTAACCCCGATGTTTCAGAAAGCGCACACCCGAATGGAAACGCCGACTCAAATAGCTCAAACGGTGAACAGTGGAGAGATACCGATGGTGATGGTTTTGGAGATTTCACAAATCGTACAAATGGAGATTTCTGTCCTCAACAATTTGGCTATGCAAATGGAGATGGGGGCCGAGGATGCCCGCTCCCAGCAGAGGATTCCGATGGTGATGGCATCATCGATGATGACGATATTTGTGGGGACACAACGATAGGCGAAGTGGTTGATACCTCGGGTCAATGGATGGGTTGCTCTGAAAATCAAAAGGATTCCGATGGTGATGGCGTCTCAAATTATCTAGACCGTTGTGCTAATACTACTGCCCTTGCAGAGGTTGATGAAAATGGTTGTAGTCAAGACCAATTGACGCTTGATACTGATGTAGATGGTGTGCCTGACATTGAGGATGAATGCCCAAATACAGATTCGCTCCAAATTGATGAGTATTTTGATAATGTAACTGGATGCGCTCCATATCAACTGGATGAGGATAATGATAGCGTTTCAAACGCCTTGGATGAATGTGCAGGAACACCTGATGGGGCAGAAGTGGATGAAGTCGGTTGCCCACGAAATGATATTGACACAGATGGTGATGGTTTCTTTGATGATGTAGATGTATTCCCACTTGAGGTAACACAGTGGGGTGACTTAGACATGGACGGCTTTGGTAACGAATTAAGTGGTTTCCAAGGTGATAGTTGTACTAATGTTGCTGGTAATTCATCAGGTCCACCGAATGGTGATCGTTGGGGTTGTCCAGACACCGATGGGGATGGTTGGTCTGACCCCTCTACAGGATGGGGTGTTGAGGAAGGGGCTGATGCTTTCATCAATGACCCAACCCAATGGAAGGACAATGATGGTGATGGATTTGGTGACAATATTACTGGGTTTGAAGGTGATGAATGCCCACTTTCAGCAGGAGTAAAAGATGGCGTTCAAGGAGTTGGTTGCCCAGCAGCAACTGGTGTAGATGGTAATGTCGTAGATGAGTGTACAAAATGGGAAGATTTTTACAATCCAACTTTGAGTCCCGGAATGATAGTTCCTGACGAATATCAATCATGTGAATGGTACAATGAGTGGTATGGCTCAAGCGAATCTTCAACGTTACCTATGACAATGATTGGCATCGGCGCTGGGGCTTTGCTGGTTCTAGCCCTCATTTCTTTATTCGTAATTAGGCTTATCCGCGGTGGCGATGATTGGGATGAAGATGATGATGATGTTTATGATGAATTTGAAGACGATGATGATATTTTCTCATCACCATCTGAAGGTGGGTGGAATGCGCCTGCCGCGAGGCAGGACTTTTCAGGACTAGGCGGTGATCAACCTCCTAGGGCTGGCCCTACAGGGCGAGCAGGTTCTCCCAGTCGTGCAGGTGGTGGAGCCCCTTCACGAAGGCCTGGAGGTGGTAGTGGTCCAAGTCGCCCCGGTGGAGCAAGCGGTCCACCAAGCCGCGCAGGACCACCTGGCCGTGCAGGAGGTAGACCGGCCAGTGCTGCTCCAAGAGCCAAGAAGACTCGACGGACGGTAGTATCAGATGATTCTGCCCCTGCAAATTCACCATCTCGTAAAGTTCGCAAAGTTGCTGGTGCACCAAAGCCTGAGAATATCAAGACAAGGTCAACTCGAAAGACTCAGGGGGAGAACAAATCAGTACGGGGAAGTGGGAAAAAGAAATTACCCGAAGCACCGAGTAAATGGGAGGATATTTTCACACCTAGAGACTCTGCAAATTACGAAAAATCACTTGGGGAAGCTCGTGTCTCAATTGCTACAGGAGAACCTGAGAGAAATATCCTTCGTCAATTGCAAACTAGCGGTTGGAATGCCAAACAATCTCGATATATTGTCAATGAAGCCGGTTTGAATTGAGCAAATCGTGCGATCAATTTGCTTATGTTTTACGAGTGTTTCCTTTGAAAAAGCATTGAGTTTGGCCTAGGATGGTAGGATTTCAGCGTATTTCAATTGCTTTGATTGGATTTGTTTCGGCGGAGCCTTCATGGTGGATGGTAGGTGGGAGCGGTGCATAGCACCGCATGACCTTCACGGCTCAATCAGGAGAGAATGACGAATGAACCCAAGCGAAAATGAGGTTGAAGGTGCATCATTACCTCAAGGAATTGCTGTGGATGAGGCAGCAGCATACTTCGGTGTTACTGATTCGGCTGACATTATCCTGCACCTCAACGAGACCGACCCAATAAATGGATTGGGTGAGTTTTTCTCAATAGCTATTGACTTAGTAATGCAACCAGAATTTGGCTTTGAAGAAGCTGCACATAGACTTGGTTGTGAGGGTGGTGAAATCTATTATCTTCTGACCGGACCTTTTGGATTAGTGGCTCTTAGTGACCCACTTAGGGTATACCTTGGGGGTGAGGATTCAGAGGGAAACGTAGGGGTTCACCCAGGCCTGCCTGAGCACGAGATGATTTCTCTTGAACAACTCACAGATATCTTTTCCCTTCTCAAAATGTTTGGGCTGGGACATTTAATCGGTGGGTTACCACTACTCGCTCATTATGTCTCACAATATACTAGATTGGTCGCGGCATCGGCAGCGAATAAAGTGGTATTGTTACAATTATCTCAAGAATTGAAGAACGCTATTGAGCAGGCGAAGTCTGGTGCTGTGACTCCAATATCATGTCTTGGAGCACCAACCCATGCAAGTCAACCTGCACCCGCACCGCAAGTTACTCCGGCCCCAGCACCAGCACCGCCACCAGCACCTGCACCTGCACCTGCACCTGCACCTGCACCTGCACCTGCACCTGCACCT
>DTUF01000014.1 GCA_012964335.1 Candidatus Poseidoniales archaeon
CCCCAATAACTTGGGGCATCAATCCTTTCTGGAAGCGTCACAGAGTCTGAAAGTGCCATTGTACTGTAATTAGTCACAGTCACGCCTTCAGCAGAGAATGCATAGACGTAATCACCCATGAAAATTGAGCGCCTGACATTTGGACTACCATAGTAGTATGATTCACGTAGACCACTGTCCCCATTGTAGAAGTCAGAATGATCTATCGTACCGTACTTCGAAAGTGTGTTATTCTCAGCATCAACTTTTACTAGAATCAATTGAGTGACATACTCGTAACCACTGTAAGAGTATTTTCGTCCATCAATTGTCACCTCGTCGTAGGTGTAGCGATAGGTTGAGAGAGGTATTGCCAATAATTCAGCAGGTGCCCAGTAGGTGAACGCCTTGTGCTCGTAGGTTGCCTCACTGTACGACCATGACCAACTCCACCAATCCTCACTGTTCCGGTCAATAGGAGCAAGTTGCAGAGCTGATGCCAATGTTGGGTCAGAGAAGTTTGAGACATCAAACAGGGAAATCTGAGTATTACCCCAGTCCAATCCCAATCCATCTTCGCCACCGGCAATACCGATAGTCAAGAGATGGTCTTCACCAAGTGGGTGAATGTAGGTTGACACACCTGGAACCTCTAACTCACCAATCACTCGTGGGTCGGTTGGGTCTGAAAGGTCAATTGTCCATAGTGGGTCTATGTTTCTGAATGTGACAAGGTATCCCTTCTCACCAATGAAACGACAAGACCAGATGGTCTCGCCGGTAGCAATACCGCCAACATGGCCTATCTGTAGTAATTCATCTCCACCTTGCTCATCTGGTGCAAGAACATAGACATCGTTAGTAGGGCCAGCCCAATCTTCGCCATCTAGCCACCAGCGACCCCAAATGTCCTGAGTTGTAGCAACTCGGATGGTGCCGTTGTATTCTGAAAGTGAGAACTGGTCGTTAACAGTGCCAGTGACTCTACCTGAGCCGATGTAGGTAGTAATTCCACCATCTGAAATATCGAATGCGTGGATGTTTGTTGCCTCCTCAAATGCATCATTTCTCCAGTACCACCACCAATCATTGGCTGGCTCTGCAAGAATCAGCATATCTTCGCTTGCATAGACTTCAACCCATGAGGATGAAACATGGTCTAATTCGTATTCAACCATGTCGCCAAACAATTCAATGGTCATGATAGTTGTAAATCCGCGTCCTACCGAATCTGCTGCTGCAGAAAATTCTTCACAAGTTGCGCTTACTGTTGATTGTTCAACAACTGTTCCATCTGCCATTCGCTCATGCATTCTAGGTGAAAAATCTGCTAGTGTTAGGCCAGCAATAACTTCTAGATTGTAGGCGATTGCTTCATCAACACTCGCATTCCAAACATCTTGACGCCCTGGGTCATCGTAGTCAATTGCCCAATAAGTTTCAGGAAGTTCTGGGTAAGTGCGCAATCCTTGTAGTTGGGCGTATGAATGTGTAACTGCACGAAGGGTTCCATCAACAAGTCTCGAGGTTTGATATGAGCCATCAAGGTAGAGTTCACGATCAATTTGTGGGTCTGAACGGTTGGTGATGTTCATGACTGTAAATTTCACCTTGTTGCTGTATCGATAGTATGAGTATAGGCTGTCACCCTCAGCTGTATCTGCCATCATGGCAACTCGAACAGGATCATCAGAAGGTAGATTCCAGTAAGAAACATAAGAGATTATGACCAGTTGATTTCCATTCACAAGCATCTGCATTGGAGAGCCCTCCAATGTCATGTTTGATTCAAGAGTTACGTTGCCAAACTCTGGCACACCCAAGATTACCAACTGGCCGTTGTTAATCATGTAGATATGGTAACCATCAGTCTTCAGGAAATCTGCTTCATCAACTCCTTCTTCTTGATTATTTGTCTCTGAATATTCTCCTTCTCGGTCTCCTGAGCCAGAACTGCTGGGTGGAGATGAACCATCTATTGCTTGGCTACTATCTGCCCCTACATCACCAGCCATTTCAGCTACTGCGCCATCAAATAGCATGTCATCTTCAGCAAAGCCACCACGGAATCCCCAAGAATTCCAATGCCAGTATGATGCCTGGTCAAGTCCAACCATCATCTCTTCTGCAAGAGAATTGCGTAAATCCTCTTCAAGTTCCGCACAACCATCATATTGATTCAATACCGGAGATGAACGGACACGATTACCGAGTAACAACTCTGGAGATATCCACTCCATAATTTCTTCATCATCATCATTTATGGGGTTTTTTATTGTACCAAGGCAACCCGCCAAAAGCATTGAGGCGAGCACAATCATTACCATAACAGGTGTTCTTGTCATGATTACCCCACGGTAGTCCCTACATTAAGGAACTTGGTTCATTGATTTTACCTTTAGAAGTGAAAATCCCACATTATGGGCAAATTAATGAACAAACGAATTAATTCGATTGTAATCATTTGGTTGAATCAGCCCAATAAGAATCCTCAACTGATGAAGAAGACATCTTAGCGAGGAGTCGCCCTTTTTCCATTATTTTTTCACGATTTTTCTTACCATTAGAATAAATTAGGGTTGACAAAAACAGCGCCCCTCCACCTGTGAAAACTATGCCAAATGCATTAGTTTCAATTGGCAGTTCTTCAATCACATCGATTTTGGTACCATCTCCTTCATTTCCATCGGAATCAATTATGTCAATTTGTGCACTCAAGTTGATGTAATTTCCCCGCGCATCTATAATTTCTACTGTCACATTTTTCATGCCCGTTTCAAAGAATTCGTGTAAGACAGAATGGTTTGTTGATATCGTGCCATCACCAAATTGCCATTGGTAAGAGTAAGGTGCCAATCCTCCCCAAACTTCGATTGTGAAATGCACAGCACCCGCGCCATCGCTGGTTAAAGGTTCGAGTTGACTGGAATGAGAAATATAACCAGATAGTGATAGATTAACCGTAATCATCTCCGCCTGACAACTTTCCGGGCCACTGATGAATTGAACACAAATTGTCACATTTGTTCTACCACCAGATGGCACACTCGTGTATGTATGCTCAACCTCGTCACCATTGACAATTATTCCATCAAAACCCCAAGATATAGTCGCACCTCCATAGTAATCCCATCCTTCACTCAAGGTTGCATCAGCGGAGAATATAGCAGGAGTATCTATTGAAACTTGGCTAGGAATTTGATATGTGAAATTACACATAGGACAATCTGGAGGAATCGGTATAGAATATTCACAACTGCCATCATCAGCAGTGGCATTAGGATTGAAATTTGTGGCAGTGATATC
>DTUF01000015.1 GCA_012964335.1 Candidatus Poseidoniales archaeon
GCGGTAATCGAAACTGCATCAATACCAGTATTCGCTTTATGGAACTTTATTGCAGTCAGAAGAGTCATGAAAGAAATTAGAATTCGAACAACTTTACCTCTGTTAATGAATGATTTACAACAAAATCTGCTACCGAATGGTTTTGATAACTTGTCGGAAATACAGCAAAAAGCAACTCTGCTTGCGATTAAATCACAAGTTACTGGAGTTGCTGATTTTCACCCAAACATCAAACTATTTGTTGAAAGGATGTTTGGTGTTAATTTTCATGGAAATGAAGATACTTTTGAAAATATCAGTGGGAGTTTTAATGAGGTTGTTGCCAAAATGAGTGTTGAAGAACGTAGGATCCCCCTCCGCATTTTTGGTGCAGTCTGTGGGATGGATGGGAGATTAAGACGAAGAGTACGTGCAGAATCTAATCGCTTATCCATGCTATGTTCCGAGTATGATAAACATTCACTGAAAAAATGGCGAGATTACTTCATGCATGGTACATCAATACCCTCATGATTCGCTGTTGCCTTAAAAATAGACAAAAAACCGCGAAAAGTAAAACCACACGGGTATAAAAAGAAACTGCGGTAGCCCTGACCACTGAGGTGCATGCCAATGACGTCACTTTTTTCTACAGTCAACAACTTCCTTGAGGAAGATGGTTGGAAATTTGAATCTTTCAAAAATGATGGAGTGATGCGTGCCTTATTCTCAAGTGATAATCAGGAATGGGAGTTGCTAACGCTAGTACGCGAAGAGTTAGATCAGATTATTTTCTATTCTCATGTGACCGAGTCGACAACCCCCAAACACCGCCGTAACGAGATGTGCCTATTACTCAATCATCTAAACAACCGCACTGTTTATGGCGCTTTTGAGATGGATATTGATGAAGGGGAAGTAATGTTTCGAACCGCACTTGACTTAGTAGAAGTCTCGCCTTCATACGAATTAATTCGTAATTCACTTTACACCAATCTTGGTACAATGGAACGCTATCATGGTGCTCTTGTTGCCTTGATGAAGGATGATAGCGTTACTGCTGAGGTAGCTGCTGCGATTGCGGCTAGCGACGAATCTGAATGATTCCATCATGGGTCAGAATGATGTGGGATAGGCGTTCTCACCAATTTATGACACCGCCGAGAGTCCATTCAAGTGGACCAGGTGCCAACCTTTCTGCGGCTTATTTTGATGCACGGTATCAAATTCTTAGAGAGCCATTAGGCTTCCCACCTAGTGCAGCAAAACTTCCTGATGATGACGATGCAATCCACGCTTGGATTGAAATGAATCAGGTTGAACAAGCTGAAAGAAAAGTGATGGTTGTTGCAGTCGGTAGAATCCATTTGATTCCTGCAGATTCTACCGGTGCTTGCGCTGACACTGTTGATGAAAAAGCAGCACACTGCCCAGATTTCCCGCCATTAGGTACTCACGGATTCAGTGATGGGGCCGGCAACGATTTCCCACCTCCCAAATCACTACGTCCAGCAGTGCAAATCAGACAGATGGGGACTTTAGAAAATCATCAACGAAAAGGACACGCGGCAACGGTTCTCACTAACCTTGAGGATGGAGCCGTTGAGCAATGGGGAAAATGCACTGGATTCCTACAAGCAAGAGTCGCTGCGATTCCATTTTATGAATCCCAAAACTGGACCTGTTTTGGTGACAAATATGTGGTTGAAGGGATTGGGTTACACCGTTCAATGTGGAAGCCACTAAATGTACCACTAAGCCCTGATTCTTCAATTCAACATCGACCAGAAGGAGATAATTGAATGGAGCAAGAAGGCACCGGTGAATGGTTGCTGAGAGTGCTGGCAGAAGAAGTAGATTTACGCACACCAAAATCTAGTGCAGAAAAAGAGGAAGAATACCTCAAAAAATGTGCTCATGTGACCTTATTTGGTGAACAACGACCGGCCGCACATTGTGAACTAAGACATTGTGGTGGAGCGTTAGAATTGTGCACAGTAATTGTTGACCCTGAGAAGCGCGGAATTGGCCTTTCTCATGAGTTGGTAAGGCTCTCACTAGAAAGAGCGACCCAAGACCCAATTGTATCTGGACAAACACTTGGTGACCATTCTCCCCCACTGATTTTTTCTTTTACTCGTTCAGCAGCACTTGCAACGAGTTTGACAAAGGGTGGCTATAGGATTCAACCTGCGAGGAGAAGATTTTGGCGGCTGTTTTTATGGCGTAGTGCTTCTGCTAACCTGCCAATATTTGTACAACTTGCTTTGGCTAAAGAAAGACTAGGAAGAACCATCAAAATGTTGTTCAAAGACCGGCGAAAAGCAAAGCAACAAGTTGGAAATGTTGGTGAGTACCACCTTTTTACAAGAATTGCTGGAAGTTTACCTGAACGCGAAGAACCCATGACAACAGATGGAATCGTTGCTTTGGGAATGAATGTAGCCCGAGTAACTGATGAAGACTTGATTGATGAAGGTGGCTCATCCCATCAGAAATCGGCTATTTCTGACCAAAAAACCCACGCGTGGGATGAAGGCGAGTAAACTTCAATCATGACTACAACAAACATGTTTGAGAATTGTTTGGAGCGCCGTGAGAGATTTGAACCCTCGTAAAATGGATTTGCAGTCCATCGCGTAACCAAGCTTTGCTAACGACGCTTCGTATTGTCGCCGAAAAGGGGCTCCTATTTCAACACGAGCAACGAACCACTTTGCGAGTTGGATAGAAATTTAGTGGCGGCAAGTTCTTTCAAGACCACTTACTCGCTTAAGCACCCCCGTCCGAACCGGTCGGGTTTGAGGAGATGATTGAATGGTTGACATCGCTGAGCGTTTCGTTGATTTACCTGCAGGAATCAAGCCGTTTTTGGCTCCGCCGCCAACTGATGTAATTCGCTGGACTGTTGGTGAGCCTGGATTTGACACGCCCCAACCAATTGTTGAGGCGGCCATTGAATCACTTAATGCAGGCAAAACCAAGTACACTCGGAGTGAAGGTTCGCTTGAACTGTGCGAAGCAACTGCAAATCGATTGCAAGAGCGCTATGGAATCCCTACAACCGCAGAATCAATCATCATCACACCAGGAGCGAAACAGGCGTTACTCTACACTTTCATGGTTTGTTGTGAGCCGGGTGACGAGGTTATCTTGCTAGCACCTGCCTGGCCATCATACGATATTCAATGCAGAATGATGCAACTCAATCCAATCCATGTACCAGTCAACAAAGATAATTTCCATCCTAATATAGAGGCAATCGAGGCAGCTATTACAAGCAAAACCAAGATGCTAGTCATCAATTCACCAAACAATCCAACCGGTGCAGTCTACACACCAGCCGAGGTTGAAGACCTACTTAAAATCGCCAAAAAACACGATCTGTGGCTAATCTCCGACGAGATTTACGCGCGTCTGAACTGGACAGGGTGGGACCATCTCTCCCCAGCAAGTTTGGAGGGCGGCGCTGAGCGAGTCATTGTCATCACCGGATGGTCCAAGTCTTTCGCCATGACTGGTTGGAGAATCGGGTTAGTCTCGGGCCCAAGTAAAGTGATTGGTGCGATGGGGAAATTGCAAGCAAATGCCTGCTCACATATACCTTCTTTCTTGATGGATGCTGCATTAGCCGCACTCACATCTGAAATTGATGATGCCGTTGAAGAATTCAAGCGGGCATATTTGGCAAGGCGTCAGATTCTGATGGATGGAATTGCAGCAATTGATGGGCTTTCAATGCCAGAGCCGGAAGGTGCATTCTACGGCTTTGTTGATATTACTGAAACCGGAATGGATTCAACCACCTTTGCCACAAAAGCGCTGAATGATGCAAAGGTGCAATTAATTCCAGGTGGACTGCTTGAAGGGGGAGAAGGATTTGTCAGAATCTCATATGCTTGTGATGAAGACACTCTGCATGAAGGTCTCAGTCGTATCTCAAACTGGCTAGATTCTATTTGAATTTGAGGATGAAGAATGGGTAAACCAATTCTCTACTCTTTCAGACGATGCCCCTATGCAATACGCGCTAGGATGGCCCTAGTTCGCTCAAATACTGAAGTTGAACACCGAGAAGTATTGTTACGAGACAGGCCAAGCCACATGATGGAAATCTCACCAAAAGGTACGGTACCCGTAATGCTATTGAGTGATGGGACCATAATTGAAGAGAGTTTAGAAATCATGCAATATGTCCTCAATTGGGAATTAAATCAAGATGAAGAAGAATGGGTTCGTAAAAATGATGATGAATTTAAATTTCATCTAGACCGATATAAGTATCCCAATCGTTATGATAATGTAGACAGTATTGAACACAGAAATAAAGCCGAAGAATATCTCTTTGAACTGAATGGATTAATTGCTGAAAAGCCGATTTCAATTGCGCTTAGTGATGCTCTATTCCCTTTCGTAAGGCAATTTGCCAATCACGATAGGCAGTGGTTTGATTCTCAAGATTGGCCCAATGTTCACACTTGGCTTGCAAGTAACTTAGAGAGCGAAGAATTCGCAATTTGTATGACTAAATATCCACAATGGATAGAATAACGTATTTTGAAATCAGTATTGCTCAATGATTAGAGTTGTATGAGTTTCAACAACTGCTGCATCTGGAGCTGTTAGCCAAATTCGATCAAGGAGTTCACGCAAGGTGTGGGTATCAGAAACTGAGATTATCAAAAGTAGGTCCGCATCTAGGCCCCCCCCAACTTCGTAACAAGTAAGCACACCATCCCACATTGAGAACTCTCCAGCCAAAGTGCCTACCTCGGTACCTGGGCCTAACTTGATTCGTACAAGTGCAGATAGCCCGACTCCTCGCTCAATGATTGTGTAGCGCTGAATAACATCTTCCTCGAGTTTTTTCATGCGCGTACGTACAGTTCGCTCGGAAACGCCTGTTGCTTTGGCGAGGTCTACGAATGAAGTACGGGAATTATCCCTTAATGCACTGAGAAGCGCGCGGTCGGTTGAATCTATGTTCATGGGGCGGCGCTTCCACATTTCGTATATTAATGCTATGTTGATGCGCTCTTTTGATAGTATTCCGGTAGTTCTTACCGGATATAGGAAAGTTATTTTAATGAAGAAGACGATTTTTAGGATGTTTTCGAATGGAAATATTTTGATTTTATTCGAATTTCAGCAACTTTTTGAAAAGAAACTTATCATTGGGTTCAAATGGGCCGAGCCGTTGGATGAACTATGCAAAGTGGTTCGGACTCGGCATTGAGTCAACTGCGAGTGCAGGAATTTCTTGATGAAGTCTGCAACTTAGAAAGTTGCGAAAACCACATTTCATGGTACAATGTTGATGTCGCCACTATGCTTGAAGGTTGCAAAATTCGTGGCCATAGTACCAATCCAGAAGATGGAACAGCAGTTATTTTCCTAAACGAAAGTGTCGTTGTTTGTAATCCTAAAGAAGGAAGTATGCAACATTACCCCCGAGGGATGATTCACTGTTTCGTTGATGACAAAAGGAATAGTGATGAACAAGAGGAGGGTGAACCAATCTTTTCAACCGAACTATTCTCAATATCTCCAAGAGGAGAAGAGTTATGCTATATTCTTAGTTGTGAGGAGGAGCATGAAGTGCCAACCATCCAAACTGAAGTTGCAAACTGGTTAAGTTGGCTAAACTGATGAATGCGTAAGATTATCCAACCTCTTTGGGTGGCATTAGTTACAGGCGAGAATGATGAGTGACACAATCAACGACCTGCGTGGACGCATGGTGATTGATAGCAGAGGAAATCCAACCGTTGAAGTTGATGTGTTTGTCAACAATCAAATGGCTGGCAGAGCAATCGTTCCTAGTGGTGCATCAACTGGTGTTCACGAGGCTCTTGAACTGAGAGATGGCGATAAATCTCGCTGGGTTGGCAGAGGTGTTGATGCCGCTATTACCAATGTAAACGGCCCAATTCGTGATCTTCTAATTGGTATGGAAGTAAACGACCAAGCAACACTTGATGCCGCTATGATAGATGCAGATGGAACCGCAAACAAATCAAAATTTGGCGCTAACGCAATCTTAGGAGCCAGCATGGCTAGCCTCAAAGCGGCTGCCAATCTTGCCAACGAGCCACTCTGGAAGTATATTGCAGGTGGTGACGATGTCTCTCTTCCAGTGCCGATGATGAATATCCTCAACGGTGGTTCTCATGCTAACTCAAATGTCGATGTACAGGAATTCATGGTAGTCCCTCATGGATTTGATGATTTTTCCACTGCATTCAGGGCAGGAGTAGAATGTTATCATGCACTCAAAGGCGCTCTCAAACAAGATGGGCTACTCGGTGGTGTGGGTGATGAAGGTGGTTTCGCACCAAATCTTCCAGCTAATGAAGACGGATTGTCCTATATGGTACGAGCCATTGAAGGGGCTGGTTATTCAACTGACAAAATCGGTATTGCACTAGATTGTGCGGCTAGCGAATTTTACCGTGATGAGGCTTACCAAATTGACGGGCAAGCAATCTCTGGGGAAGTCCTTGGGGAACTCTATTCCGCCTGGCTTGATGACTATCCGATTCTCTCAATCGAAGATGGATTCCACGAAGATGATTGGGCTTCTTGGGAGAGTTTTACCAAGCGAGATGGTCGACGATGCCAAATTGTTGGTGACGACTTATTTGTCACACAAAAGGCGCGGTTACAACAAGGAATTGATGCTGGTTCTGCTAACTCAATTCTAATAAAACTCAATCAAATCGGTTCAGTTACTGAAACTCTTGAAACAATGAGCACTGCTTGGGATAGTGGATTCACTACAGTAGTTAGTCACCGCTCAGGAGAGACTGAAGATACCACCATTGCCGACTTGGCTGTCGGCACAAACGCTGGCCAAATTAAGACTGGTGCGCCGTGCAGAACTGACAGGGTTGCCAAGTACAATCAGTTGCTAAGAATTGCCGAAACCGTCAACACCTACTCCTCTCCGTTCTGATTTTGATGACTGCGCAGGGTAAGTGGCCGAAACTTGGACCGGCATTGCTCATCTTGACCCTAGTTGTGATGCTATTCTCAAGCCACATTCTACCATACACACAGTATAGTGAGCCAACAATAAATAAAAATTACACAATTGAATTGGTAGCCGAAGATTTAGGCGGGCCATCTTGTCTTGAATGGGCGGATGCAAATGTGCTAATCGTTTGTGACCGTGATGATGGCCGATTAGTCGCACTGAATTTTGAATTTGACACAACAGATTCAGAATGGAATTTATCCTCTAATTCAACTTGGCTAGATGGATTTTTTCAGCCACATGGCATCCATTTTGCTGAGGATTTTATCATCATCTCTGATTCAGGTCGGCTAACCCGCATCAATCACTCAGGCCCCGACAGCATGTGGATGGATGAGGTTCAAACCAATGAAAGATGGGTGCTAATTGAAGGTATATCTGTAGGAAATCACCAAACAAATGCTATCAACGAAATGCCAAATGGTACACTAATTTGGCATGTTGGTTCCACCTGCAATATCTGTATTGAAGAAGATGAGCGAAACGCTGCTCTTCTCTGGGTCAACGCAAGTACAGGAGAACACGGCGTTCTAGCTAGTGGTGTACGCAACTCATACGATGGTGTCTGGGTTGAAGGAATCGGCTACCTGTTTAGTGATAATGGCAGAGATTGGGAAGGCAAACACCCACTTGAAGAAGTGAATTTACTAATCAATGGCGAAGATTATGGCTGGCCTGATGATGACCCAGAACATCCTATTCCGGCTGGAACTGTAGGGCCTGTAGCAACTTGGACCCCACACAGCAGTCTCAATGGAATGGATGTGCGGCCAGCAAACTCTACATTTCCTGGAAATGAATATACTGTATATGCAACTGTTTTTGGCTCTTGGAATGCCGTAATTCCAGTTGGCCATGAAATAGTTCAAATCGATTTTAAAGAAAACTCAACTAATTCTCAAGGTTGGTCGGGTGAGGTAACTTCGTTTGCAACAAACTTGACCACACCTCTTCCAATAGCTTTCCACCCATCCGGCAATTACCTGTTTTACGGTACATTTTCTAGTGGCGGAAGCCTACACATCATCACAGCCAACAGCGACCTGAGTAACTAATACTCATTTTGAACCGGTTAAGCCTTGAAGGGGAGGCTCTCGGCCTCGCTTTACAGGAGAGGTTTGAGTGGCGCGTGAACTGATTCGTTTGGATGATGTCCACAAGGCGTTTGGCTCGCTTAATGTTCTAGAAGGAGTCAAACTCAGAGTCGATGAAGGTGACCGAATTGGAATCGTTGGACACAACGGTGCTGGCAAAACCACGCTTCTGCGCACCATCTCAAATCAAGACCAAGATATTGGTGATATTAACTTCGCACCAGCGCTTAGAATTGCGTTTTTAACCCAAGTTCGCGACATTGAAGAAGATGCAACTTTGGAAGAAGAATTGAACCGACGGGGCAGGCAATTCAAAGAAATTGAGGATGAAATTACCGGCATTGAAACTTCAATGGCTGACCCAACATTCTACGACGGTGAATGGCAACCAGTGATGGACCGTTACCAAGAATTACAGAGTCTGATGGCTCGTTCAGGTGGTGGTGATGCGGCAGGTCACGCCAAACAAATTCTCAAGGCTTTGGATTTGGCACACCACCCATTGGATATCTCAATTTCACAACTGTCTGGAGGTGAGCGAGCGAAAGTTGCGTTGGCACGGCAACTTGTCGGACTTGGTGAGATTGATGTGTTTTTCTTGGACGAGCCCACCAATCACCTTGACTTGCAAACACTTGACTGGTTGGAAGATTTTTTGATGAAGTTCAAGGGTGCACTTTTGATTGTCAGTCACGACCGATATTTCCTTGACCGGGTGTGCAATAATATTGTTGAAGTTCACAGTATGTCACTACATAGATATCCGGGGAATTTTTCGGCTTATATGAAACAAAAAGAATTATTCTTACAAACTCTTGATGAGCGAATTGAAAAAGTCACTAAAGAAATTAAACGCTTGACAGGGGCGTTAAAATCAATGAAACGAGCCAACAAATTTGACAAGTCAATTTCCCAAAAACACTTCATGATTATGCGTTCCCAAAGAGAGTTGAAATGGTTACGTTCTATCAAACCAAGACAGCGAAAAGCACTTCGTTTCAACCTCTCTTCAACTCAAAAAAGCAGTTTAGACGTGCTTGACTTTCGTCATGCCAATATCACTTTTGAAGGGCTTGATAGACAGATTTTAGATAATGTGACGGTTGGGGTTTGTCGAGGCCAAAAAATTGGCGTTGTCGGACCGAATGGAGCGGGGAAAACTACCCTATTACGACTTATCATGAAAGAAATTAAACTCGATTCTGGAGAGTTAGAAGTTATGCCAGGGGTACAAACTGGATACTTCCATCAAGACCACAGAAACATTGATTTCGAACTCACCCCTGAACAACAAATTCAGAAAATGAAACCAAAAATGCCGTATGGTGACTTGCGCGCACTGCTAGGCCAGTTTCAGTTCACCCCAGGAATGGTCAAGACACAAATGAGCAAATTGAGTGGTGGGGAGAGAGCTCGGGTTGCGATGCTCAAACTCCTCTTGGAAGAGAACAATCTTTTACTTCTTGATGAACCTACAAATCACCTTGATACTGATGCCGCTGATGCTGTTGAAGATGCACTGAAAGAATACGATGGCGCGATAATTTCGGTTAGTCACGATCGCTGGTTTTTGGACCAAGTTTGTGACACTATTTGGGAATTGAAGGGCGATGGAACTCTCAAAATATGGCCCGGGAATTATTCAGAATATATCAGACGCAGTCAACAATAGTTGATGCTTTTACGATACCATCAAACAAGATGGAAATGACAAAAACCCAAGACGTAACCCGTTAACATGATGACAGAAGTAACACGGTGTCCATGGTCAACCAATGACCCTCTGTACCTTGCCTACCACGACGAAGAATGGGGGCGACCAAATCACGATGGGCGTAAGCTGTTTGAGAAAATCATTCTAGAGGGTGCTCAATCTGGTCTTTCATGGATAACTATCCTCAGAAAACGAGACAATTATCGTAATGCGTTTGAAGGCTTTGACCCTGCTAAGGTTGCCGCATTTGATGACGATGATGTGGAGCGGCTGATGAATGATGCTGGAATTGTTCGCAATCAAGCAAAGATTCGCTCTGCCATTAATAATGCCAAAACATTCGTTGAACATTTTGGTGATGATGAAGATGCTTTTAGCGCCTTTTTATGGGGTTTTGTTAATGGTGAACCTATTGTCAATCAGCGTAAAACCATGGATGATATTACGGCTATCACAGATATCAGTACAGAGATGAGTAAGGCGCTTAAGAAGTTGGGATTCAGTTTTATCGGACCCACTACTTGCTATGCGATGATGCAAGCTGCTGGCATGGTTGATGACCATCTAGTGACCTGTTTTTGCCACACTTCTAATCGTTCATAGAACTTCAAGTAGGAATTCTAAGGTGTCTTTCATCGAGCGTTTTCGAGCCTCGGCATTGCCACCAATATGTGCCCCCACATTCCTTGCGGCATCAAAGGCGGCTTTACGTTGAAGGGGTTCGTTGAGGGGAATTCTAATTCCTTCCTCAATCTCGCCCCACATTTCCCCGTCAGCATCAATCTGAACGGTTCTTTCATCCAATTTGATTGCATTGGGGAGCCAAGTCATTTCTTCTCGGGAATCAAATGCATGGTGAGCATTTGGATAGACTTCTAACCTCATGTCAACACCACTTTCCTTTGTCACAGCCATTAATCCATGAACAAGAACCAATGGAGTATAATCATCAACTTCTCCGTGTAAAATCTGGATTGGTGCACTTTCCCATCGTTGGTCTTCAGGCCGCATGTGAGCAGCAGGATAGAGAGGTAAGTGGGCAGAAAACCTCTCACCATTAGGTGCTAAGGACTCGGCGATTGGTGACCACGCAGAATAAAGAGCAACTGTACCCCCTAAACTCCAACCCGAAATTGCAATTCTATCAGAGTCAATCAATGGGTGTGTATTGAGCAACTTGAGTGCTTCAAATGCATCACTTAGCATCATTGCATGGGTAACCATCATCTGACTATCAACCGTGCTAATGACTTCTCGTGCATCAAAACTATGGACGCGAAATACTGCAATTCCAGCCTCTAACCAGTTATTCATGTGGTCTTGGTTATGCTCAACCCAGCCGCGACTTCCGTGACAAGTTACCACACAAGGTACGGGAGTATCATTTGTCACATTAGGTAAAAGCAAATGTCCGAAAACAGGGTGTTGAGGAGTGGAATCCATCTTGCAAAGAATGTGGTGCATTTCAAATGGGCTAGAGGAGAGATAAGCGATTTGACCACTGCGGCCATCGGCTAGATTTGCGACTATATCCATTCTACTCAGCACTAAATACGCGCCACTCATCTATGGGGTTTCGGGTAAATATCTTAAAATCAAAATCAAACTATTTGTCCGACACATATTATATGTGATATTAATTTCCAACTTTATTTATGGACTCACACAAGAATCTGAAGCCACTACTCTTGGCGACCCTCATGTTGCTAATGACACAGGCCGGTTCATTGTACGGATTCAACGATTCAATGAATGACCAAAACCCTGTTCTCAACGAACTTGAGGGGCAATTTTTCGTTGGGGGAACTTCATTATCACCTGCTTATACAAATGTGACATTAATCAACAACACAGCAATGTCACCAATCACATTCAACTGGACAGGCAGTGGCATGACTTCAGGCGTTCCTGTAGCGATTGGCCAGGGTCGTCCTTACCAGAACATGGCCTATGAAATGGATTCCAATGATAATCATCACATTGTGCATTATGGGGGAACCTCCCTGCATGGTCTCTACTACACAACCGATACAAGTGGTTCTTGGACGACCTCATTGGTTGAAGCTGGGTCGACTTATGCTCTTGGCTTTCACAGCGATATTGCCATCGATTCGAATGATGATTTACACGTCGTGTATACAGCAGGCTATCCATACAACGATATGAATTACACATCGTTCTCCAATGGAGTATGGTCCACACCGATTACCATTGATGGGACGGTTGGAAGAGAGATGGCGATGGATATCGATTCCAATGACGCCCTGCACATCGTCTCAAATGAGTATGCGGTTGGAGGTGCGACGAATTACTCCACAAACAGTGGTGGCTCTTGGTCGACAGTCACAGTCTACAGTAACTCGTGGCGTACTCCTCGTGCAACAGATATTGAATTGGATTCAAATGGTGATGTATTCATCATCTTAACCGAAACGCGGCAGAATCAAAATAACAAATATCTTCAACTCATCAACAACACAGGTGGTTCATGGAATTCACAATTAATAGACACGGATCCGGGTTTAAGTTATTACAATGTTGAACTCACTATTGATTCGAATGATGTCAAACATACTTACTACCATGCCGGTGGAGGTAATGGCTCTACTCAGGCGAATATAGTCGTCAGAAACGATGCCAGCGGTTTATGGTCAGGCAACCTATTCCCACATCCGCAAGGTCAACCCATCCAACTGGGTGACATGACCATGGAATCAAATGGTACGATTCATATCGTTTACAAGTACACTTTTAGTCCCACGACTTACTTCTATTATGCCACCAACATCAGTGGGTCATGGGTTTTCAAAGAACTAGCCAATATATCGGGCAGCAGTGTGGCACCGTCCTATGAAGTGCTTGAATTGGATAGTCAAGGGAATCTCCATTATTTCTTCAGGAATGGCAGTGTAAATGGAAATGGCACACTATTCCATCTTGTCGAAAATGGTGTCAGTACAGTCGGCGGTTCAGGCGGTGGCGGTGGCGGCTCAGGCTCCACTACAAGCCAAGCAAACGGAACCCCTTGGCAAGTGGCTGACATTAATCCTGGGGCTGGTAATAGTGGCGCTGGAGCCACATACCCCAGCGCTGTTTCGAAGGGTTTTGTATTGGTAGGGACAACCGTTTACTTCAGTGCAAGTGATGGCACCAATGGTAGTGAATTGTGGGCATA
Organism: Candidatus Poseidoniales archaeon; assembly: GCA_012964335.1. Taxonomy (GTDB): domain Archaea; phylum Thermoplasmatota; class Poseidoniia; order Poseidoniales; family Thalassarchaeaceae; genus MGIIb-Q1. The sequence goes on from DTUF01000015.1 coordinate 12,999, forward strand.
CAATTCGTCCAATGGAACGACATGGCTTGTGGCTGACATCAACCCATCAGGGTCCAGTTACTCAGGAAGGCACGGCGGATTTAATTTGGTTGGTACTACACTCTACTTTGATGCAGATGATGGAACCACTGGGCGAGAATTGTGGGCTCACAATACGTCAAACGGAACTACATGGCGCGTGGCAAACATTAACTCCGGAGATAGCAATACTGCAAGATTCTATGGTATTACTTTAGTAGGAACTACACTCTTCTTTGATGCTGATGATGGTGGATTAGGACGAGAACTATGGGCACATGATACCTCCAACGGTACTACTTGGATGACATTTGACATCTATAACGGGTCCACAGGTGGACTAGATGGCTCCCAGACTCCATTTGCAGTCGTTGGAACTACTCTTTATTTCGAAGCGCAAAGTGGTACGCAATACGAACATCTTTGGGCGCATAATACTTCTAATGGCACTTCTTGGTTGGTATCAGACCTCGTTCAAGATCCAGGAGCATTGGCCGGATTTACGATAATCGGAGATACTCTCTACTTTGATGCAACCGCGTACTACTCGCCTTATACCGGTAACGAACTATGGGCGCACAATACGTCCAACGGAACTACTTGGATTGCAGCAGATGTAGCAGTGGGACCGAATGGCGGCAACCCAGGCGACTTGACCGGCTTCCATGTAATAGGCGACGTGATTTTATTTGATTGTTCACCAAGTTTCGGTAGTTCTGGAAAATTAGGGGCATATAATACCTCTAACGGCACTATATGGTTGATAAATTCTTCATACAAAAACATTGGTAGCAACTTGTTCAAAGCAATGGGCAATACGCTATATTTCGGCTCGATGATTACTGGTGGTTCAAACACTTTATTATATGCTTACAGTACTACAAACACAACTATTTGGGACATCCCAATTCCCGGTTCTTATTCCAATCAACCCGGATTCCAACCAGGATTCTCAAAGAACGCCGCAATAGTTGGTGATGTACTCTATTTCGATGCAAGGAGGGCTGTCTACGGTGATAGAGGCCTTGCTGCATACAATGAATCTAATGGCACTGCATGGATGGTAGGTGATCGATCAGATTACACCCTGCCGTATTCTGGATTTCACCCCACATTGGTTGGTGGTATGCTATTATTCCAAGCAACCGATGGCAGCAACGGTTCAGAACTGTGGGCATTGGGTTCAGGTAACGTCGCAAGCGGGCCAAGCAATGGCCCAGTCTCAAGCGCAACCTGTGAGATTTCACCTACTCTTCCTGTAGGAATCACTCTCACTCAAGGAACCTGTACCATCAGTGGGACACCAACAGTTGTTCAGAACGGTACAACATACACTATTTGGGCCAATGAATCAGGTTACTCAGACTGGGCGACTGTGGTCATCTCCGTGATTTCGGGTGATTCAGACGGTGATGGGTATCCGGACATCATTGACGCATTCCCTAACGACCCGACTGAATGGATTGATACAGATGGGGATGGGATTGGGAACAATGCTGACCCTGATGATGACAATGATAGTTACAATGACACCAACGAGATAGATTGTCTGAGTGACCCACTGGACAATGTATCAATTCCATTGGACAATGACTTGGATGGTATCTGTGATGAGCTTGACCCCGATGATGACAACGACGGTCTTGAAGATGTGAATGAGACTGCTTCCTTACCGGCTACCGACCCATTCCTACCCGATACGGATGGAGATGGAGTTTGTGATGGCCCTGTGGCAATCAATGGGACCTGTACGGCAGGCCCTGATGCATTCCCTACAGACCCTTCCGAATGGTTGGATACTGATGGAGATGGGATTGGAAACAATGCCGACACTGATGATGATGGTGATGGTCTTGATGATGTCAATGAAACGAATACTGGAATCTATGTTGGTGCAAACGATACGGGCACCGACCCATTGCTACCAGATACAGATGGAGATGGGATTTGTGATGGACCCATTGCTGTTGACCCCATTTGCACAATAGGCCCTGATGCCTTCCCGATGGATCCTTCCGAATGGGTGGATACAGATGGAGATGGTATTGGGAACAATGCCGACACTGATGATGATGGGGATGGTCTTGATGATGTCAATGAGACCGCTTCTCTTCCACCCACTGACCCGTTATTGGCTGATACAGATGGAGATGGTGTTTGTGATGGACCCATTGCTGTTGACCCCATTTGCTTAGCAGGCCCTGATGCCTTCCCGACAGACCCTTCGGCTTACTTAGATACAGATGGAGATGGGATGCCCGATACTCTGAACGGTACCTCAACATCCGACCCTGTTTTGATTGAAGATTTGGATGATGACAACGATGGCCTTGATGA
>DTUF01000016.1 GCA_012964335.1 Candidatus Poseidoniales archaeon
AATATGGACTGTTCGTATGGGTTATCGCATAGACCCATGCGAATGCAATTGTTGTTTGAATGGGCTTTCAGTGGGCCGAAGTAAACGCTACGCATTGCTTCAAAATGAATACATGGGGCCCATTGCTTGAGAATTCAAAGATTTGAATTCAATTACCGCGCTGGTCCATTCTGACATCTAGTGATTCAATCTCAAGACCAGGCATTGGACTAGCCATCATCGATGATGCTTCAGCAACCTTTACTGGGTCATTGAAATGATGAGTTGCGTGAACTATCGCTTGAGCAGTAGTTACAGGGTCTTCTGACTTGAATATTCCAGAGCCAACAAAAATCCCATCCATTCCAGTCTGCATCAACAATGCCGCATCCGCCGGAGTTGCAATCCCTCCAGCAGAAAAAGTGACAACAGGAAGCCGCCCCATTCGCTTGACATCCTCAAGAATCTCCTCAATTCCTGCGATGCATTCGTCAACTGTGCCGAACGGTGTGCTAGCCAGTTCAATAGCCAACTCGCTTTCATATTCTATTTTGAGAAAACCTTCAACAATCTGTTCAACCGCGAAGGAATGGTCCTCTTCATCGCACCTTTGGAGCCAGTCAATTTCTTGAGCTACTAATCTTGCGTGTTGCATCGCACAAACCACATTGCCAGTCCCAGCCTCGCCCTTTGTACGCATCATAGCAGCGCCCTCAAATATACGTCTAACAGCTTCACCTAGGTTGGTGCATCCGCAAACAAAAGGAATTGTGAAATCGTTTTTCGGGATGTGATAATATGGATCTGCTGGAGTCAATACCTCCGATTCATCCACCATATCAACACCAAGTGCTTCCAACACTCGAGCCTCTTCACTATGTCCAATTCGAGCCTTAGCCATAACGGGGATTGATGTGGTCTCAATTATTCCTCTGATAAGGTCGGGGTGACTCATTCGAGCTACACCACCATCAGCGCGGATATCAGATGGCACACGTTCTAGCGCCATCACCGACGTAGCACCGGCGTCTTCTGCAATCTGTGCTTGCTCTGGCGTTACAACATCCATTATGACGCCGCCTTCCTGCATTTTTGCGAATCCTCGCTTGAGCAGTTCTGTGCCGTGTCGCATCTCTGTCATGTCAATAGCCATGTGAACCAACTATTGCGGGTCGCCTCTCGCTCATCAATGTTAGTCCGTCTCAACGAAAGGAAAAATGACCTTTAACAAGCATTTTTGGAAAGGGAACTGAGTAATTGTTTGGAAGATTGAGATATTCATTGTAATGGGTGCTCTACGCCTTCTTCTCCAAGAACCCACTTCAAACATTTGATTACTCCTTGAAGTGCTTTGTAATTACGCGCCGCTTCTTTCATACCTTCTTTATCACCATTATCTCGGCATTCCTCAAACCAACCTTGCCATTCATCTCCGCGCTCCTCTGCAGTCTCAAGCATGTCCTCAATTTCATCCCATTGACGGTCGTAACTACGATGTGGGGCCTCGCTATCTTTCTGCATTGGAATGCCGCCGATAAATCCCTATATTTGAGTGTGATGCCGAACCGAACTAATACAACCCAATGTAGAGATGCATATTTTTGGGCGCTCGCTTGACTGTTTGATTTATCGTTCTACGAATGTTAATTGGTGGTGAGCACAATTTTGAGTATTTCCTTTACTATACTTTATGGGATCTAAAGACCTCTATCTAAAGTAAGATTGATCCAAAAATTGGCCTTTGATTTGTGAATGAAAAACCATCTGGTTTGATTCATTCAGATTTCTTGCTGCTACCACGGTTTCCTCGGCGTGCTAAAGTGGTTTTTCGCCCTTTTCTCCTATGGTTTGAACGACTACTATCTTCTGCGACACGTCCTGCAGTGCCCCCTAGGGATAGGGCCCCTGAACCCATCAAATTCGATACCAGATTATCAGCTAATTCCTCATCATCTTGTGGTGTACTGGTTGACTCATCAATTGATTTATTGTGAAGAGTTATCCATGAAGCTCTCTCATCTTTAAAACCCTGAAGTTCTTTACGAGCAGTAGTTACTTGGGTCATCAAATCATCAATTTTTTGATGTACAGCATCTGCATCCTTGCGGCATTTCACAAATGAATCGTGAAGTCTGTCTCCTTCAGACTTAAGAAAATCTCGTTCGTCAAATTTTGGTTTTACTTCTTCCCATATTTTGTCTGCTTCTTTATTGAATGCTACCATTTGCTTGTGTTCTTCATCTGCTTCTGCTTTGAGTTGCTCAATAGAACCTTCAAGGTCATTAATATCTATCTTTATTCGCATCTCAGTCTGAACTTGAGGTTCAAGTTCTTTGATTTCATTTTTCAATGACTTCAATTTCTTATGAAGACGGTTTTCTGCATCTAATTTTAAAGTTCCATCTCTTTCTAATCTGAATTCAATTTGTTCTACTTCAGAACTTTTCTCTGAAAGTTGTAAAATCACTGATTTATCCCTATTTGATTTTGTTGATTTAGAACGGGAAAAGAGGTTTCGTAATTGTTCTTGAATTGCATCTCTTCGAGCTTGGTGAATTTTCGCCTTAACTCTGACTTCTTTCTGAGATTCTAAAATTTCTTTAATTTCATCACGTAAAGAGCCATATTGCTTCTGAACAGCATCTCTTTTATCGGCGTTAGTACGAGCGGATTCGTTGTGAGTGCGTCTTTGGTCTGAGAGCTTTCTCATCTTTGCTTCCATTGCTTGAAGCAGTTCTCGAACCCCATCCTGTTCAGGGTCGGCCTCTTCGTCCTCTCGTGCCATCGGCATCGCCGACTCATCAATCCCATATCAAGTAGTCTTTGCTTACAAGTTAGTCAGTCCGTACTAATATACGAGATTGAAGAGTGTTTGAAAGTCGTATATTTACCCCATTAACCAACCATTCATCTCCATTATTAACAATCACTGAACCGACACTTACACCCATGTCGGAAAGGGTCCTTACATCCATCCCGTCAACAATAACTAACTCTACTTTTGCCTGGCAATTTACAGGTAAAGAAGAAAGAGGTAACAAGACGCCTTCGATATCGCTCTTAATCGTTCTATTAGCAGAAGGTATTTCTTCGCCATCAACAGTGTGGCTAGGGTAGCCTAGCAAACGGTCTATAGCAGATTCTAAATCATCTGTCAAAGCGTGCTCTAGGCGACAAGCGACATCTTTTACATCCCCTCTGAAATCCAACATTTGAATCAAAAACACTTCCATTAATGCTTCTCTTCGCTTAACGCGGCTGGCCGCATCAATGCCTTGTTGAGTTAATGTTACACCTTTGTATGGTACATAGTCAACGAATCCTTTACGCCCAAGCCGTTTCAGCATCTCACTTGCACTTGGGGCTGATACATTCATCTCATCCGCAATTCGGCTCGTGCGAATCGGCTCATTACTATCTATTAGGTGAATTTCAAAGAGTTTTTTGAGATACATCTCTTGATCTTCTTGAATAGGAATCGACATATTATGACCTCACTGTTTTTCAGCCATGAATTTTGTTTCACACCGTGGACACTTGGCGGTAATTGGTCGCCTGTCATAAGGCACTTTTAATCTCTGTCCGCAGGATGGGCAGCGTATTTCATCACCCTTTGAAATCGATGACATCGTTGTTGATGACGTTGATGGCTTGCCTTTCTTTTTCCCAACTTGTAGCGGTTTTGTGAATGTTGGTGTAGAAACTGTGGCACTTTTCTTCTTCAATTCGCGGTTAGATGATTGTGTGGTTTCTGAATCAACCACTTGCTCAATATCTTCATCATCTTTGGTTAATTTTTCTGGCTCTGGTTCAGGAATTTCAACCGGAGTTACTGGGAACACATGTGTACATGCTGGGCACCGTGCTTGGCCATCATAATCGTTCGGCACCCGTAGCGTCATGCCACACGATGGACAACCAACCTCCTGTTTACCAGTAGGATTCAACCTCTCCTGTCTAACCTTTTTCGCGTCTTCTTTAGCCCTCGCTCTCGCATCCCGCCTTTGTGAACGAAGTTGTTTCTTTTCATCTGGATCTTCTCCTTGCCATACAAATACGAATCGAGCAACTGCAGAGATGACTATTCCGGCTATTGCCCCATAAATGATGGCTGCCCAAGGAATATCAAATGAGTCAGAAATTGTTGGGGCTTTGGATGGATATGATTTCGTTGTTATTGTTTGGCTTCCACCACTTCGCCATTCAAGGTGTAGACTTACAGATGACCCCTCAGGCCAATCGTCAACACTAATCTCACCAGATTCGCTATCTCCTGCTTCTACTAATGGTGCTGAGGCCTGCCAAAGAATTTCATTCGTTGAAGATACTTTGAGCACAAGTACACCACCTGCGATATTGTCACTACCGGCATTTGACAAGGTGTAGGCAATGGTCGCAGACTCACCATTTACTGGGACGGCAGGATTTGATATTCCTAAGATTGCACTTGGCTGAACATCTGGTTCACTCACTGAACGTGTGGAGTTCATCTGTGATAACTGAGCTGGCATCCAATCAGTAACAGCCAATGAAAGCCAAATCTGGTCGGCCTCCTGAGGTTCACCCAAATCAAAGGTAAGAGAACGTTGACCTGGCGCCAGTTCAACATCAGTATCTATTACCGTTACAGAATCATCACCATTAGAGTGACCAACCTGAACTCTAACAGTACGGGAGCGACCTTCGGACAATTGTAAGTCAATCTCAGCGACCAAACCATCAGAAGTAGTCCAGTCAACAGATGTAACTTCACCTTGCAATTGTTGTGAGGGTGAAACTTGAACCTCAACCTGCCCTGAAAGATTCTCATCAACTAAACCATCTTCACTGATTACAGCCCAAGTCAGAATTCTACTTCCAGCACTCCCTTGAAGCGTGTGCCTAACATCTAATTGCAAACTATTGCCAACCGAAAATTGCCTCGACAATCCTTCAGATGAACTTGAAGAATCACTTATTGATAGCTTTGCATTACCTTGGAAATCCCCGCCATTGTGGGCGATTAGTGTTGCTTGTAAGTCATCACCGACATGGAAATTAGTCCCAACGATAGCCAAACCAGCACTCCCCGCAGTAGAGAAGTGTGCTGCGTCCATATCGTAAGTGTGTGAAAAACTGGTTACAGAATCATCGTGAAGTCTAGCAGTTGTAAGTACTGAGCAATCCAATGCACCGGGCCTGACCGAAAGTGGAAATTGTCGTGATTGGCCCTCACCTTGATTTACAAAGAAAGATTCACTGAATACCACCGAATTAGAAAATGTACATTGTAGTTCTCCTATCCATGCCAATTCACCAGAATTGCTCAAGTTCACTGTCCAAATAACCTGCTGACCTAACTGAGGGGTTGAATTATCAACGTTTGCAATAATTTCTAATCTCGGTAACGGAGGTGGGCCTACAGACATATCGTGAGTTGTCACTTGCCCTGATAAATTTACTTTCAGCGATGTTGAATTACTCTCAAATAATTGCGGTATTGAAAAGTTGACCGATGTTGAAGATTGAGGAGATATGGTCAGATTTTGAAAAAGATAAGATTCATCATCAATAGCAAATCCTATGCTACCATTGAAGTCAACCTCACCTGAGTTGGTTACTGGGACTTCTGCCCAACCAATATCTCCATCCCTAAATGAGGAATTCCCGCTAGCTTCACCACTGGTTGGGTTAACTGGAATGATCTGCCATTGACTAGTCTCGCTGACTTGTGCATTGGCTGGCGCTAATCTCTTGACAAATTGACTGATTAGGTCTGTGTGGTTGGCAAATGGAGTTCCGACCTCACCAAAGAGTTGTAAATTCAGTGTGTACTGGCCAATAGCGAGTTGGGAAATATTGAATTGAATGGTAGTAATTTCGTCTGAGGTGAGATTAAGTGAAACATTATCACTAACGATTATTGTGCTCTCTCCTTCAATGAGTGTCATGTTTATTGCTCCCACAGAAGCAATATCGTGAGATTTGACATCGATGGATATATTCACGTCACCTGCTCCTTCTTCTAAATTGCCAACTACAACGAGAGTTGTTGTGTCTAATAGTAATCCTGACCCAGTGGCTGAAACCACAGAAAGAAGGGGGATCACGAGAAACAGAACACACATACTTGCGAAAGTCTGGCGGACATAGGAGGCCCTCATCGTTAATGCCTGCCCCAAGACGGTTGAATGACCTTTACTATCCTCCGGATAGGAAAACCTCACCTTTATGAGAGATAGTTGGGTGGGCGGCTTGCCTATGGATGTCAATACACTACTTGCCATGACTCCAGAGGAAGTGGCACAAGCGATAATCGCCCGGCGTCACGAATTGGGTGATACTCTTCCAAATATTGTTCGCGACAGAAAACAAGAACTTGACCAACTTAACCCACTAGTAGAATCAGCGCTGAAAGAAAGGGATAAAGCGACCGATGAAGTTTCAAATTTGAAAGAAAAGAGGGATTTTCTGCAATCAGAAGCAAAAGAACTACGGAAGAAACTTACGAGCCTTCGTGAAACTTTGATAGAAGAGAAGAAACTCAAAAATCCAAACCCAGGTTGGGCAAAGGAAAAACTTGCCCAAAAGTTAGCAGAAATTGATGAGAAGGTTGAGACCTCTGCTCTTGATTTGAATAGTGAAAGAAAATTACTACGGCAAATGCGAGAACTTACTCGTTCTCATGAAGAATGGGTCACACAACGGCTTGATTCCAACCCCGAATTGAAAGAATATCGAGAGGGTTGGCAAAATCATCGACAATTACTCGAAGATGCCGATGCAGCGCACGAAAAACTTGTAGGTTTGGCAGAGATAAGTGGTGAACACCACACAAAGTATGCTGAACATAAGGAAGTACAGCGTGAAGCACAAAGTCAACTAAACCGTTCTAAATCTCTCCTATCATCTGTTGATGACATAGTTAGTTACTGGAATCACCGAATTGAACATGGATTTGAAGACCTAAAGGATGGAACTGGGGATTTGATGGCAGCTAGTCGCATGGTTTCAGAAGGAAAGCCATCAAGTATGCCACAAAGACCTGCTGTTGAGAACCGTGGGGGTGAGGAAGAATGAGTCAGAAATCTAATTCCAAGCCTAAAAAAGAATCACACGGTGATAATAAACGGAAGTCAAAGAGAAGTGGAAAGGGAAAAAAATCAAGTCGTAAAGATTTCTTTGAAGATTTGAGAGAACTTGAAACTCATGAAATTGAAGATATGCTGAGTGATAATAAATCTTCAGCAAGATCGATGGAATCGCAACTTGAATCTTTAGAAAGTGAGCGGAAATCATTGATTTCAACAGTGCAAGTACTCCGCACTGCTCTGTATAATTCGGGAGGAGTTTCTAAAGAGCGGCGAGAATTGTTGAATGCGTTACGCGAACGGAATAAACAAATAAATGCGGCAAAGGCAGTTCGTGATGATATCAACGTGCGTATTTCACCCCCATTGAACTTAATCGAAAGATTACTCAAGCGAACTTGGCGTGATTTGACAACTATCCGCGAAGACCCTAGCCGTGCACCCAATCTAGCCAATGAAACTCAAAAGTTTTCATTCTTCTTTGAATTGAAGATAATGCACAAACTAAAGGTTCAGTCAGATACATCGCACCAGCAGTTCGTAGAGTTGATTAGACTACAAAAAGACACCATCAAGAAACTTGATAGCTTACAAGATGAATCAAGTGGAATTGCTGCAAAAGCAGCCGATGAGAATCCTCGATTATCAGGTACAAAAATAAGCAGAAAAGAAGAGAAGGATCTCAATAACCGCATTGAAAAGATGCTTGAGGCTATTCGTAGCCAGCGTTTTCAATTACGCCGGACTAAGCGAGAGGTTGGCCGTCTTGAATCCTTCAGTAGAATTCGCAAGGATGATGAAAGCCGTGGCAGGAAGGTTCGAAAGCGAATCAACACCCTCAGGGAACACGCAATGAGCGGTGGATCACTATCAATGGAAGATATGGCTAGAATCCTAGAGACTGGGGGCCTATCACAACTTCAAGGCTCAGACTCTAAAAAGACATCAAGGAAAAAGAAAAGTGATTCACGTAGAGGGGGTAGAAGTAAAACTCAACCTCGTCGAGGAGTAGCTCGTTCACATCAGAGACGAGAAGATTAAGCATTAGTTTGCGCACCTTGTTTATTGACCTCTTGGGTCCACCCAAGTATTGTGAAGGCAGCAATAGTCGGCGAAGTCGCGGCGATTGAAGGTGTGTCTTGGTGTGCAATATCGTCAATAGAGGGTTTCATCCATGAAGTTGAGGGAGCTCCAGCAATGTTCCTAGAAGGAATCGGGTCATTAGTCCCATCAATACTCAATACTGCAAGTATATTGCTCTCTAATATTGAATTAGGGAAACCAAGAATCGTTACTTTGAATGGGGTAGATGGGATTCTAGTCGTTGCAACAATCAACGATTCTTACTCTATTGTTTGTAAAACAAAGAAAGGTGCAAATCTTGGAATGGTACGTAAACAGATTGAAATTGCATGTGAAAACTTGCTACCACTGCTCTAGATATTTCTACAAGATAGAAAGAGAATAGTTTGAACTATAATTCAATATTATCTCAAGTTAGTACTTCGTCTAGACGATCTTGTTCAACAGCATTTCTTAGTTCCATTGCGATTCTTCGTCCGCTACTCATTTGCTTTCGCCATGTTGAATTCCCATAAGGATGACCTACACTCATATGCACATTGGTCCCCCCTCCAACACGGGGGGCAACATCGTAGATTGAATAATTCATGTCTTTATCAATACAAGTTTGCAAACAAAATGGACCAATAATTCCTGGGTCGTAATGTTCCTTACTAGCCGTAATGAATTTTTCACCCAATGCAAAAGCCTCCTCAAGTAAACTCTCCCTAATGGTGGCTGTGTTATGACCTACTACAGTCATCTCTGGTATTTGCTGATGGATTGGCATGGTCATTTGCTGTGGTGCTGGAAGTCTGACATGACCATCTAAACTTGATTCGAATCTCCAATCAACACCTAGTAATTCTAGTTTTGACATCTCCTCTTCTAATGGACTATAGAAAAAATTGAGATTGAATACAGGACCAATTACATAGCGCTCAATACGAGCACCTGCTAAACTTGCTTCATCTATCACGCCTTGTTGAAGAAGGGCTTCTGATTTTTCTTTGTACTCTGAAAAAGAGGCACAAGTGAAAAATCCTCGCTCAAGAATCTTTTCTGCATGATGTAACTTCACAATTACCAAGCAATCGATATCTTCTGGATTTTCAATTGCTTCGGGGTAAGGTAATCCAGCTTTATCAAGAATCCAATAGTAATCCTGTTCTTCTGTTCGCTCTTCCATTCGAAGCATGTTTCGGCTGCCAAACATTGGCACTCGGAAATCGTTCTCAATTTGTTCCATCCCACAATAAGATGTGAATGAGCGATTTGGGATGTAAACCACATTTCTGTCCCTCATTACTTGTTGAAAAGAAGGCTGTAACACTTCATCAAAGCGGTCAAGGACAATTGCCTTGTCAACCATCCCTCGGATAACTCGTCCAGATTGGTTGCGTACGGTCTTGAAATATTCTGAGTAGGTCTTCTCCCGACCCTTTTGACAGTAGGCGACAGTTGGGAATCCTTCTTCAATCGCCCCATCGCAAATATCCAATGCAGAATGGCTTGCTGTCATTCCGATACGTAACTTCATACGATCATAATTGTCTAATATTTCGGAAATATCAGAGGATTCAATCAAATTTCACACCCCTAGTTAATCTTCACGTCTCATAGTCATCAATTGTTCAGTAGACAACGTTTTTCCAGCCATCAAAGCACTCATCAAATCGACATTTGCAGGAAGTGCATCGGCCTTGGAAGGTTGGACCCCATCAGCACGGTCTTGGGCTGCTTTAAGCAGATGTCTTGAACTCCAAATGCAACGCATTGCGACAATGTAGTATTGATGTTCTCGGTCTGCTTCTACTTTGGCAGCAACAAAAGCCCGGTGTGCCAATTCATGCTCATCATTTAATCGACGAGTCTCATCGTTTAATTTGCCCATTAAATCATGGGCGGCTTGAGCAGCTTCTGCTGCAGCAATAACCCTACTATGAGCAGCATCACAAGAAACTCGTAATGCATCAAGTTCACTATTTTCATCGCTACCACCGGCTGGTTTTCTTTTCTCTTCAGCAACTCGTAATTGATTTTTTAATAAATTTATTTGCTCTAGGAATTTCTTATCATTAATCTTCCCAATCATATGATCCATTTCTAATTTATTCATTTTTTTCCGAATGAATTCAGGACTATCTCCCCCTCGGCGTTGGCCTTTGTTTTCTGCATCAGCACCATGGATTTTAATTCTAAGGGTGTTGAATTCCTTGTTTGCCGTTTCTCGCTCAGACTTTGCCTCACGCACCATGGTGTTCTCTTTATCGCGGACAGTGCGCTGACGCTCAATCTCATCATAGATCTCACGCTTTTGGCCGTTTACCTGTTCACGACGCGATTTATTTTCAACAACTTTTGCGTTGAATTCGTCACGCTGTGCTTGATGTTTTGTGATGAAATATTCTGTACTGGAAACGATATCTTTCAATGCCGACTGCATCAACCACCATCTCCCAATCTCATTCTCACGGCCCATAGGGCCGGTACTTCGCAACCCTTCCACTAAGGTGGGGCATTTAACCACTATGATTTGCACGGCCGAGGGTGTTAATCTGAATAGACGCTGATAATCAGTAATTACTTTCAACAACAATAAATACAGGTTACAAAATCGCCATAGCGGGAATCATGTATATTGGCGGCATTGCAGGAATGGAGCGGGTAATTAGTCGAGACGCGGAACCACCATACCTGAGTCTTCTCACAGGGCCACCTGGCTCGATGAAAACAAGTTTTGCTCTGTCCATAATATCTAATCACTTGCGAAGAACTGGGGGCTTCGGATTATATTGTACAGTTGAAGAATCTGTTGACAGTCTACTGAGAACATGTAATTCAATGGGATTAGAGTTACCCCCTAATCTTCAAATCACCGATTTGACAGAATTAAGGAAAGAAAACGAAGCGATGGATTATCTAAAATTTACTCGCAGAATGATCCAACACTTCAAACAAGAAAGAGGGGACCAATTCTCTGTATTTGTTTTAGACAGCCTAGGAGCTATTTACAGCCTAACTAGCGTTAATAAGGAAATGAGGAAGAAGATGTTCGGATTCTTTGATTTCCTTAGGTCACAAGGCTTGTACACCATTATTATCACAGAAAGGCAGACTGGAGAATTTGCTGAACTTCAGGGTAATGAGGGATTCATTGCAGATGGAATTATCAATCTTGGATTAGACAGAAGAAATGGTAAAATTGTTAGAACAATGCAAATAGAAAAGATGAGGCATTTACGTCATAGCATGGAAAAGCAAGCAATTGACATAACTGCTGGCGGAGTGACTATCTTAGGACCTCTATTTGACTAACTAAAATACGTTTTTTCCTACGCTTTCATCCCGATTGGGGTAAATTGAGTATTTCACCACTTAATCCGTGAACAATCATCCATCCGTTTCCGGGAAAATCCACTTGCCAACCAGGTATCAAGATAGGAGATGAGGTCATCTCTGCTACCTTTTCTTCAATTCTCCACCAATGTAGAATGCTTCCCTGAACTTCTCCTCCAGCAGCTGATTGACTTACTCTCCAGTGTCTCCTCTCTTCGCATACCGAAGGTAGTTCTGAACGGACCATTTCGATGGTCTTCCAGGACGTAGGAGAAATCTGCTCAAGTTGGGGTACAAAGGGCAGTGGTTCTGCATCACCCATTCTTGTCAATTGAGAGGAAAAGGGGTCTTCAAGGAGGGTCCAACGATGTTTTTCTTTGTTGCCTTCAGGTCCAAGTAAGTGGCCATCAATATGCCAACTCCTACCTTCAAGGAGGATTGGTCGCACTTGCAACCTTTCATAGCCGCGTTGTGATAGCCATTCAGTTAGTTTGACTTTTGGTTTTATTGCCGTGGCATCTGGTGGCGGTGGTTTAGATTTTTCAGCTCTATTTGAAATCCCACCGATAGAAGGGGAGGCAGGCGTTTCATCAAGTTGTAATCTTATTCGCCCCGCAAGAATTGCTTGACCTAGCCAATTAGAAAGTTCTTCTGAACCCCACAGCACCAGACCAATTCTGTTGGGTCCTGTTGTTCGGTCTAAGTCAATCAATTTCCTCTCTGAGACAAGCCAGTGAGAACCATCTGGAGCGTCAACCATCCACCGCTCTAATTCCATTCTGTCAATTGGTGCCCACCCTGGTTGAGCATGCCAAACGTGAGTCCCCACATCAACTGGGCAACCAGCATTAGAGTTAGATATAGACTCAATTATTCCTAAACAATTTATTCCAGGTGTTCTAGAAATGATGGAAATAGACTTTACCCCAATACCAAGTTCCTTGAGAATGGCTGGTAGAGAAACGGTCATTGAGGCTCGGCTACTTCATGGGCACATCAATGCTCTCCTCTATGTTGGCCCTAAAGGGCCAGATTCTGAGGTTTAGCGAATTAGCGAAATCAATCAATATTGCTTCGTAATGAGAGCAAATCGCTACTACCAGCATCAACCACACAAATTGTACTCACATGGAAGGGCTTTGCACAAGCAGCACCTAGTTCTCTGTTCACCATTGACACCCTGTGAATTGGTATATCGGGGTGACTAGAGTGTAGTTCTTCGATGTAATCTAACGGACAGTTCGCCGCTAAAATAACTAATTTCGCTTCTCCATGGGCACATGCCGCTACAGTCTGGTTTTGACCAAATAACAAGGTCCCATTGTTAATTGCAGTTTTCAATTGTTTTACTATATCCATTTTTATTCCTCCATACTCCACATTTGTATCTCATGGTGGGATTTAGATTATTCCTCATCTGGGATGTAGAATAGTTCCACACTTCCAGTTCCAAGTGCAACAGGTTGCCCAACAATAATGTTCTCGGCAACTCCAGCTAATTCGTCTTGTTCGCCGATAATACCAGCCCTTAGAAGATGATTGACTGTTACTTCGAAAGCAGCACGGGCCAAAATACTGTGTTTGTTTCCTGATACACCGTGGCGCCCAATTGCTCGGACTTCACCTTCGCTAGTCATTACATCTGCTACAGTAATCAAGTGTCTAACATCAACATCCAATCTTGCATCTTGTAATGTCAAGATTAACTCGTTGATTATTGCTTGGCGAGCCGCTTCAACTCCGAGATATTGGTGAATCTCGGTGATGTTGTTAGTGTATGTTCGGGCACGGTCAATTCCTTCAAATTCACTTACTGCCGCTAGATTACTTCCAATGGTTGCTATGTAAAATTCACCTGTTACAGCATCTTTTTGAGTATTAGCACGCTGAATATCTGTTACACCTTTCAAACGTAATTCCTTAACTTTCTCTTCTAAAGCCAAGAGTTCAGTATAGTTAGGCGTTACATCGTCACTTTCCTTCTTACGACCAGGAATAATTGTCAACAACTTTGGTCGGACATCGTTATCAGCCTCAATGAAAAGGCGAAGGCGACGAGTAAGAATCTCTTTGACTTCAACGGGTTTAACTCCTTTCTGCTTCATGTTACCTGGAATCAATTTTAGAGTGATTCTACGCTGAGTGACATCAGTCTCAATGACAGCTATGTCTTTTGCATCAGTTATTTCAAGAGATGCTGCAAGGTTACGAACTTTCTTTTCATCATGTTTCAATTTGTCATCTAAGTGAATTCTCATGGTTGGTGTGGATGATTTCTTTCTAGCATCAACAATCTCAATGATTCTAGGTAGACCTTGAGTGACGTTCACTGTTGCTACACCCGCATAATGGAAAGTACGCATGGTCATTTGTGTACCTGGTTCCCCAATGGATTGGGCAGTAAGAATTCCAACTGCTTCAAATGGATCAACACCAGTTGACTCAGCAGCTGTGTCAGCTCCTTGGATGATAGATAACGCTTGCTTTGCTGTCAACTTCTGCCTGCCGCGTCGTTCTATTTCGTCTGCTAAATTACTTAGAACACGTTTCGATAGAGTTGAACCCTCTTTTTCGGCTGCATTGGACAAAGCAGTAAAAATGCTTGAAGAATTTAGGCCCTCTATCAATTGCTTCATTTTCATTTCAGGGTCAAACTGTTCAAGTTCTTGCTGAACCTTGACTCTTCTCTTGGCTGCACGTCGACGTACTACAGTAGTGCTAGTGGTTGAGGCAGAAGAAGCACGGGTGCGCTTTCCAAATTTCTGAATTACCTGAGATAACTTATCTGCTTCATCGGACGACAGACCACAAATCTTTGCGATTTCACCTTGTGATAATATCTTTACATCATCCCATTTGCGACCATCTGCAAGATTGTGAGCATAATCCTCAGGAATACCCATATCCATGAGTTTCTTCTTGGTTGCTGACTTTACTACCATTATTTCTCACCTCCTAATACATTATCAAGAACATCTCTGATGTTAATTGCAGAACCTCTGATACTACGAGTTGGATCGGTTCCATCTTCACCATAACTGAATTGAATAACTCTGTCTGCAGTATTTCGTACAGAGCGATGAGAGTCCCCATGGACCTTCAAATCATCCATCGCATTGATGAGACGGCGTTGCATATATCCTGATTTGCTGGTACGAACTGCAGTATCAACAAGAGATTCTCTTCCTGATACAGATAGCATGAAGAACTCAGTTGGCTCAAGTCCTTTCTTGAATGAGGATTGTACGAATCCTTTCTCCTTAGCACCCTTTGCATTTCTCTCAAAGTGTGACAATACTCTATCCTTGTAACCACGTTCCAGACGCTGGCCACGAACTCGAGTCTGACCAATTGAACCGGCCATCATTGAAAGGTTGTCCATAGAACCACGAGCCCCTGATACTGCCATCATAACAGCAGCATTGTCACTCGCTAGGTGTTCCTTAGCAATTTCACCAGTCCTTGACCTTGACTGGTCAAGAATCTGCATAATATCTTCTTCAAGTGTCTCTAGTGGTGTGCGGCCCGGTCTTGCCTCGTAACCTCTTCCATTCTTACCGTACAATTCGAGTTTACCATCTACATCTGCAACAGCTGTTGAATTAATATCAGTGATTTCTATGCGTGCTGCTGGAGGAAGGTCCTCATCATCAATTCCAGTAGTGAATCCTATGGCAGTACACATTCCTATAGTTAGTTGACACAATTCATTGAGGAACTGTGCTCCTCGTGTGCTTCCATGGATTTGGAGAACTGCGTCAAGCAGTTTACCATCCTCTGCACCAATTCCAGTCTTGTCAATAGTTCCTGACATTATTTGACCATCAATGACTTTAACGTGATCGTTGCTTCGACTCTTGTAATCGAGATTAATTCCTGAAGGTATAATCAAATTTAGGAGTTCACGGCCATTGTAACCAATTTCACCGTTCTCATCCTTTACTTCCTTTGGCAAGTCTCCCGTCCAGTTGATTTTACTTAGGATTTCAAAGGATAAGTTCTTTGGAACTACTTTATCACCATTGGTCAACAGGTATGCACCAGAAATGTGGTCGTGGATACCGCCAATAACTGCGCCACCATATCGTGGACTGAGAATATTTTCTTGTACCCGCATCAATACCTTAGCTTCAGCACGAGCCTCTTCGGACTGAATAATGTGTAGATTCATTTCATCACCATCGAAATCAGCGTTGTACGGTGTACAAACTGACAGATTGAAACGGAATGTTTTACCTTGCATTACTCTGACTTCGTGAACCATCATTGACATTCGATGCAACGATGGTTGTCGGTTGAAAATTACTACATCCCCGTCAATCAAATGGCGCTCCACTACCATTCCCGGCTTAGGGCTACCATCCAAATCAATGGTCGCTAGTCGATCTTCTACCTGAGTTCTTTCTTCATCATCCTCATCCCATGGTGAACCACAGTGTGGGCAAATAACATCCAAGTGTTCTGGAAATTTTGTGCCTTCAGGGTTCTCTTGCTCCCACCTCCAGCGATTGTGGATGATAGTACGAGGGTCATCTTCAGGAAGTTGATTCCCATTATCATCTTCTCCACGTAAATTTAAAATTGTTGATTCTAGGTCAGCTACCCAGTTCTCTTGTAATCCTTCAATTGTACGACGATTCTCCTTCTTAATGACCAGACCTGGTAGGAAATTAGGTGCTCTTAACACTTCGTTGAGGTCTTCAGCCATGCCTTCGTATGGCTCGTCACGATCTGGGTCTCCACCATCACAAGTTGGATTCATACAACGGAAACCAGACCAAATAAACTTGGTTCTATCAGTGATTCTCACACGGTGAGTGTCACCGCGAACAATATAATTCACACCAGGGTGGTTATCTGGCCCACGCAAAATCATCTCACGCAGTTGTTCACGGTTTCGCTTGGTGACACGAATTGGCACCGTCAAATCCTTAGCAGACATCTCTGGTACACCGACTTCGTTGATACCTAGGAATGGATCTGGTGAAATCACTGAACGTGCACAGAAGTTAACACGCTTACCTGAGAGGTTGCTGCGGAATCTTCCTTCCTTACCTTTCAGTCTCTGTGTGAGTGTTTTGAGTGGTCGCCCGCTTCGGTGTCGTGCTGGTGGGACACCACTAGTTTGATTGTCAAAGTAGGTTGTAATGTGATATTGGAGAAGTTCCCAAAGATCTTCGACGATTAGTTGTGGTGCACCTTGATCACGGTTTTCTCGCAAACGCTGATTGATTCTCAACACGTCTACAAGTTTGTGAGTTAAGTCGTCTTCTGAACGGTCCCCACTCTCAAGTGTAATAGATGGTCGGACGGTAATTGGCGGAACTGGTAAAACTCTCATTACTACCCACTCAGGACGGTTAGTTTCCTTGTCCATACCGATGTAAATGAGGTCATCTGAGGGAATACCCTCAAGCCATTCACGGATATCTCTAGCATTCAGTTTGTGCTCACTCTTGTCCTCTTTCTTTTCTTTGAAAGTGGTGGGCTTCTCAAGTAGAACTTTTCCTTGTTCACTACCACAGTGCATGCAAACCATTCGCTTTTTGCTACAACAAATTTTCTCAATATCCTTGATAATTTTCTTCAATTCGGGAGAACCTGGGCCGTGTTTCTGCATAATGTCCAAAACTCTATTTCGATAGAAATCTTGCTCTGAAAGTTCACTATCAACGGGGTGAGTTCCGGGGGTCTCGTGAAGAAGCGCTCGGTAACACTTGTTGCAAGTGGTTTTCAGTGCTGTCTTGATGAGGGGAGTGAATCCAGTATGAATTACAGGTAATTCGAGTTGAATGTGACCAAAGTGGCTTGGACACTCGTCATGTTTATTCCCACATGTTTCACAGCGAATACCTTGCTCAATTACACCCATTTGTGGGTCCATTAGACCTTGATGGTATGCGTGGCCATCATCTTTGTAGGTATCAGCAGTCTTGACTTCTACTGCACTAAGTCGACGGATTTCATTTGGAGCCATTAAGCCGAATTTGATTGAAGCAATGCGCTTTGGAATCTTTGATGCATCTAGTTTTTTAGCCATTCAAATCACTTCCTGTCCTCCAATTGAAGTCGCATAGCGACCCCAAGGGATTTCATTTCATCTAGTAACAACTTGAATGCGTACGAGGTCTCAACCAAGTGAACTTCTGCACTCTCTCCATGTACTGGGCTGACATAACAGCGACGACGATTATCCCAGTAAGCAATGTGTCCACTCTCGGCACAAACTGGCAAAGTAACACCGTCAGATTCGTCAAGTAATCGGTCTTTGATGACCATTGAAGCACCGTGTGCAATAAGACAGTCTCTTTCCATCTCTCCGAATCGTAGCCCACCTTGTCGAGCTCGCCCTTCAGTAGGCTGTCGAGTTAGAATTTGTACTCTACCACGACTACGAGCGTGAATTTTACTGCTAACCATGTGGTGCAGCTTCTGATAATAGATACAACCAACGAAGATGTTGGATGGATACTCCTCACCTGTTTCTCCGTTTATCATGCGTTCTCTTCCTGTGTGCTGGAATCCGTTACGCAGCAAACCTTCTCTGAGAGCAGTCTCTTTTTCACCTGAGAATGCTGAGGCATCGATAAATCGGCTTTCCATTGCTCCTACTTTCCCACCAATCATCTCTAGAATGTGAGCGACTGTCATACGGCTAGGAATCGCGTGAGGGTTGATAATTAGATCTGGCACCACTCCATCAACAGTGAATGGCATGTCTTCTTGATCAACCAAGCGTCCAACAACACCCTTCTGTCCGTGTCGAGATGAAAATTTGTCACCTAATTCCGGGATACGGTGTTGGCGTAGGACGATTCTGACTAAACGGCCAGCATCCAAACTCTCAGTTACGAACAAATGGTCAACATGACCACTCTCACCATGCCTTACATGCATGCTTGATTCTTGGCGATATTGTCCCATCATGAAAGCACCGTGTCCTTCTTCAAGGAATCTTGGTGGACTTGTTTTCCCTACTAACACAGCAGGGTCATCATCTCTCTTTCCAGAAAGCATAGTCTCAGGGTGAGGTAATCCATCGTACTCTAAGTGAGCGTACTCTTTACTGTCCTTACGTCCTTTGACTTCATCTTGCCCAGCACCTGGAATTTGAATCTCCTCTTCCTGGCCTCCGGGGAATCTCTTACGCTCAGCATTGTATGTTCTAACGAAACTTGAACGACCAAGGGCTCTCTCAATTGATGCACGATTCATGATGACCGCGTCTTGCATATTGTAGCCATGATGACTTAGAATTGCAACGATGTAATTTTGGCCACCTGGACGGGCCACGAAGTTTGTTGATTCCATAGATTGAGTTTGCACGATGGATCGTTGTGGATAGTCAAGAATGTGCATTCGTGTATCTGGGCGTACGCGGTGATTACTCGCTGGTAGGCCAAGAGATTGCTTGACCATCGCTGTTCCACCAGTAACACGAGGTGTTGAGTTATGTTCAGGGAACGGAACTAGGCTAGCACAAACACCCAAAATCAACTGAGGGTCAATTTCAACGTGAGTATAGACTAGGACATCTCCAGATTTCTTTTCTTTGCGACGAAGTTTATCAACATCTTCTTGGAAATAGTTTAGTGGGCAAGTGAATTTCTCAGTAACCCATGTACCGTTTGATAACTGAATTTCGGCCTCTAATTCGGCTTCTGTAATATCAAAATCACCTAGGTTCGTCCAGGTAACTTTAGCTGGGTTGATTGGGCGTTGATGTTTTGGTGAAAGGGTTGGGAGGTCGTAAGATCGGGGTGCCACTAGAAGGTCTTCTTCCTCTTCTGCATCCACCCACTCAACTATTCCTTCATTCACGAGGTCTTTGAAATTCATCTCACGATCTGCGAGAGCAACCAAGTGCTCCTTTGCTAAGGTAAGAGTGCCACTTTCAAGAACCAATAATGGGCGGAGAATTCGTCCTTTATCTGTATTGATGAAGATATCACGATTTACTGAATCGTGGCGGATGCTCACTTCAGAGCGGATCCTACCATTTCTTCTGCGACGCTTGAAATGAGTAACCAAGCGATGAGGATTCTTATGCAAACCAAAGATATCACCGTTCACGTGAATACGTGAACCTGATGACCAATCCTCTGGCTCAATAACATTAGCTTCTTTGAGTAATTCTTTGACATCGTCTTCAGAAACTGCTTCAGATACGTCAATCATTTGTGCTGCGTTCTTCACCAAACCACAGTTCTGACCCTCAGGGGTTTCGTTAGGACAAAGTCGTCCCCACTGTGTAGGGTGAAGATCTCGAGCCTCGAAATGAGGTTGGCTTCTAACAAGTGGGCTAGTCACACGGCGCATATGGGATAGAGCCGAAATGAAAGTGGTTCGGTCAAGCAGTTGGCTGACACCAGTTCTGCCACCTACCCAGTTTCCGGTAGCAAGTGCGTGCATGATTTTTGAAGTTAGGACATCAGGTCGTAGACAACTATTGATTTTTAATTCGCGCTTTCGATTATGATGGCGCTCAAGTTGGTACTTGAGGTCACGAGCTAGTTGAGTCATGCTGACACGGAATAAATCTTCAATTAAATCCCCAGCAAGACGGACGCGCTTGTTTGCGTAGTGGTCCTTGTCATTTGGCTTACCTTGAGTAATTGCCATTTCCAAAACTTGGCGAACAATTCGACCAAGGAAAACCGCTTTCTTCAAGCGGTGTTCAGGCTGGTCTCCAAGATGAGGAAGTAATTCCTTATCCATCAGATTGTTAACACGCTGCTCACGGTATTCTTTTTGCTGACCAGCGGCGAATTTCTTCTCTAACCATGCGAGTGCTTCTTCATTAGTTTCAACACCATAAGCATCTTTTGTATCCAAATCACGAACGTGATTGATGTTTGCTACAACATACTTGAAAGCATCTTTATGCCCAGCAATAGATGCGAAAATTTCCTCATCAGAATCAATTCCAAGTGCTCGCATGAGTAGAACTGCTGGAATAACTTGTGCGCCAGCACTGCTGATCTTAACCATCAACATTCCATCTTTTCTCTTTTCAACAGTCAGTGGCTTTCGAACACCGTCTCTTTGTGAGAAAATCTTTGCAACTTCTGTTGCCCGGCTGTATCTCTTACTCATCTCAACGGTAACTCGGTTAGGGGCCAAATCCTCCATTGAAATTAGAACTCGCTCTGTACCGTTGATGATGAAGTAACCACCTGGGTCGTAAGGGTCCTCTCCCTTTTTCTTCAGCAGTGACATGTAGTGAGTACGATCTTCCTCACTCATCTCAGGACTTAGATTGCGGTTTTGGTCAATATGCCCGGGATTCAGGTTACATCTATCTGAACGTACCATTACTGGTAGGTTGCCGACCTGAACTCTGTCTTCCTTGATTGGAGTAGGGTGGTCCTCACGATGGATGGTAAAGTCCATGAAAATGGGCGAAGAGTATGTCAACTTTCGGAGACGGCACTCTAGAGGAGTTGCATCCTCATTGTTTGCACCATTTGCCTCACGGATTGTCGGTGGGCCGAGAGTTAGGTTCTTCATGCGGACTGATATTTCATTGTCCAATACGTCGAGTTTTACCAATCCACCCTCGTCATCATCAACAATTTCATCAGTACCAATTCGAATATTGCGGACAATCTGCTCAAATCGGCAATCTCGTCCATCTCCTTTTGGTAAACAGTCATTGTATGATGCAATCTGGTGATTGACCAAGCTTCTTTCTCTGAAGTATGTCTTAATAATCTCTCTCATATCAATTGCCTCCTTAGTTACCCTCTACCACTAATCTGTATGCTACATGAAGACCTGCTGACGGACTTCTTCGAGTAACTCTAACAACTCTGTTATTCAGCCAACCGGCTCGCAACTCATCATCAGATTGTTCCATTGCCTCTTTCATTGCTTGAATCGCAGGGTCAGTAATGAGAATCTTAGGCAGAAGTTCAATTCGTAGACGTGGGCTACCATCAATGTCAGTGCCGATTAGGTCCCATGGACCAAGTTCTTCCATCTGCTCATCTTCAGGGACCAGTTCATGGAGAGGTACGATTTCGTGGTTTAGTACATTGAATCTCATTTCACCAAGTGGAATGTTTGTTTCCAGAGCCTTGAGTTCTGCTTTCATCTCAACTCGGCGAGTTGGTCGACGGCGTTTAGAAGCAGCTTGCTCACGGATAATGTCCATGATAGTTTCAAGTTCATTATCAGTGATTTTCAGACTTAGTTTGGTAGCGACATCTTGGGAACTCATTTTCTTAATGGTATCCATGTTCGCGTCGTCTGCCAACTTGTGCGCTAATTCCTCTTTAACGCCAAGCTCCATTAATCGCTTTTTAGTTGATGATTTTACTGCCACTCCGAGACCCCACAATCACCAAGAAACCGGAGGACTGAGTCCAATCTGGCGGAGCGGGCCTGACGGGGTTCGAACCCGCGACCAACGGATTAAAAGTCCGTCGCTCCACCTGACTGAGCTACAGGCCCATGGCTATTGGTGACTAACCTCGGACTTGGGTACCCTTCAAAAGACTATCGCATGGCATACGCTGTCCGTGATGACCGCTCGGTCATGGGTCGGAGAGGGAATCTCCAAACCCCCGTTTCATGTTGTTCACCATAAAGGTATCCTTGAAATTCTCACAAATACCCTTCAAATAGAACACTTACCCCCCAAGTCTGTGGATGGCCCTATCAGACGTGAGCTCGAGTTGCTAAGTAGTGAGGCATCTATTCATGAATGGGCATTCAAAGAAAATGAGGGGCTTTCGCTCATTGTGCCGGCAACTGTTTACCCACCACGCGAGGATACTGGGCTATTGTTTTCCTGCCTGTCCAAATTAGGCAAAGGCGATGGGCGAAAACTCTTGGAAATTGGTTGTGGAAGTGGCGCTGTTTCAATTGCACTTGCCAAATTTGGATGGGAGGTCACAACCTGCGATGTGAATCCGCTGGCAATAGCAGCAACAACTGGTAACGCCAGTTACAACAAAGTCAACTTGACAGCAATAGAAGGTGGTTTAAATGAAGGCGGGAATTTCACCAATCAGCAACTAATTGAATCCCGAGGACCCTTTGATATTATCACTTGGAATTTACCATACCTTTCACCTGTTAAGGGTGACGAGGAAAAACTCGGGCCACTTGAGGATGCTGGATTAGTTGACACTCAGGAAAACAATGGTTGGGGTGTTGCACTTCTGCAAAGCCTAACTAAAGAAACCGATCTCCTAAAACCAGGCGGAGCAATTTATCTCCTACACACTAACAATGAACGTGGGAACCTGTTACAGAGTCGTTGGCGAGCGGCTGGTTGGGCAACTAGAATTTCTTCAGAACTTCAATTTGATGATGGTGAAAGATTGACTTGTTTTGCGGCCTGGAAACCGCATGAGAAAGCGGCAAGACAATCTCACGATGTACTTGATTCAACAAATCAATATTTGATGGAAACAGATTTGCCGATTGGCAGCATGGTTACAGCAAAGCAACAACTCGCTGGAAGAGGACAACGAAAACGTGTATGGGATACTAATGAAGGAGACTTTGCCGGTAGTTGGGTCCTTGATCCAGAACTGATGGAGTGTGGCCCAGGAATGATGCAACTCGATGCTGGGGTTGCTGTAATTGATGCAATATGCGCGTCTCAAGATATCCCTTTACCATCTGCTCATTGGACGAACTGTAATCCCTTCTCAAATCACAATCTGTCAATCCACTGGCCAAATGATGTTTGGGCTGATTCTGGCAAACTTGCTGGTTGTTTAATAGAAGGACGCCAAACAGGAAAACATCAGAAAGTAGTACTCGGAATTGGGCTTAATCTAGGTATTCCAAACACCGAGGATTATCCTTCAACTGGGCTTAGTGACATCACTAATTCAGTAACATTAGAGGGGTTCACCGACCTAATAGATACCGCCGTTTCATCACAATTTGAAACTGGAATTTTAATTCCTCCAAGGCCTAACCAAAAAAATGCCGTATGGGCGTTAATGACTAACCATCTAAGCAGGGGGCTAAGTCTCAAACAAGACGCTGAAAAATTGACGGTAACCAGCATCAGCAAGGCTGGTGAATTAATTTGCCATGATGGAAGGAAAAGACGAATTATCTCAGATAGTTACAATCTTATTTGGAATTGAAAAGTCAAGCAGATTCAACGATTTCAGCAATATCTGAATCTTCGGGACCTTCCTGTAACTTCCGCCAAACACCCCAAACTAAGAGCAAAAGAGAAGCAATGGTTGGTATGAATTGTATAGGAATTTGACGTTGTGCTGTGACCTCTATTTCCCAGGTCCCTTGGCCATTAATTTCCACCATTAATTTCCCACTCCCATCAACCTCAATTGAACTTGTGAAAGAACCGTCTTCTGCGAGTTCAAATTCTGACATCCTAGTTAGCTCAGTCCCATCTTCATCCATTACTTTGATATTATTGATTGTACAAGTGTTATTGTTTTCACAAACAGGAGATGCGTGGACCACTATGTCATCGTTTGAACCAAGTACTCCTACCGAAATAGAACGAACTTGTTGGGTTGATGAAACTTCACCAAATTCAACAATCATTGGTAAAGCAAACATAGAGATGGCAAATGCACCAACAAGGCCTATTGCCCCGACAATAATTGAGATATCATGCGGGGTCACTTTTGCACCCACTCCTCCGCCTGCCATGGTGGGGCGAACAGCCAATGCCCCAAGAACATCGCCCTTGATAAATTTGTAAGATTTGACTCCGTTTAGTAAAAGAACCCTCTTGGTTAAGCAACTATTCTAGAACACAAATTTCCGCCATCGTCAAGACGATATTGTGCTATTAATGCCACTAAATTATTTAGTACACCGATTGAGTGAATGTCACCACCATTTCCCGGGAAACTGAACAGGCGTACATTATATTAGAATTATGTTAGACATTTGAATAGACTATTCATTAATTGTTGAACTAGGGGGACTCAATGATTAAAGGCGGTACGCGCTGCCAACGCCCCCTAAGGGGGGCGGTGAATGCAACTGCTGAACAAACTGGAGGAGAATCAATCAATGATCGGCATGGGTGAAAAATCTAGATTGACAATAGCAGAATTTGCTAAGGAATCCAGAATTCGTGCTGATAGTTACCATCGCTATCACATCGATACGATTGAAACCAAAGATAGGCAATCCCTGCCAAACCGATTCCTTGTCAGTGTTGGTAAATTGGGCCTCGCAAAGTTGTTGATTGGTGAAGTCTTTGAGTACTGGGGGAAGTGGGATGTCGTTTTCGCTAGACCTTGTACCTATGGGGTATTCTCTGGTCCAGTGGGTGGGTTTTCACCTCGCCCCGAAAAGTGTGTAGGTTGCTTGCGATGTACTATTGAGCACCCTGAATTCGTCACTATCGCCCCAAATCCTGCCTTATCATCGCTCGGTGATTCATACCTTAATTCAAATATCATCTCGACGATTGATGAAGAGGCAAAGAAAGGCATTGTCCCCGTTCGAGGTCAAGGATATCGTGGCAGATTTGGAGGACCTGGTTGGGATGGAATGTTTACAGATATGTCTGAGATTGTTCGCCCAAGTCGTGATGGCATACATGGCAGAGAATTGATTAGCACAATTGTTGATATCGGTTCAAAACCAATGCGATTACAATTTGATGTAGATGGCGGCCTAGTAAGTGCTGGACCAAAAATGATGAGTATTCAAGTACCGTTTGTTTTTGATACACCAGCGGAAAGTGTGATGACTCCTCGACTAGCTAAGATTTGGAAAACAGCAGCAGAACAAGTTGACACTTTAGCATTAATTCCTGGAGAAATGGTGACTTCAAACAACTTAGCCTCGCCGTCAGTTGTGCCTGTCATCTCACTTGATTCATTCGAAACTACTGGTTCTTTCAAGAATGGAACGAGGATGGTACAGTTGGATGGTTGGGACCCATCTGTTTATTCATCTATTTCCTCCTCAAACCCTGATTTGATGATATCAATTCGAATGTCGTTTGATGCAGGATGGCAACAACAACTCAATGAAATGATTGATGCTGGTGTTTCAGTAATTCATTTCGTCGCGAACAACCACGGTGTAGCTGATGGTGGTCGGTTTATCATGGAAATTATAATTGAAGCGCATGAGATGCTACTCAAAGCAGGGGTGCGAGATAAAGTAACACTACTACACACTGGTGGAGTTGTAGCATCTGACCATCTACCAAAGGCAATCATCTGTGGAGTTGACGCTGTTGGTCTTGACCTACCTCTACTAGTTGCCATGCAAGCTAGGCTCAGTGGTGATACATCTAACAGAGAGGGGTATATGGCAAAATTCCCTAGGAGATTCAAAGATTCATGGGCTTGTCAACGAATTGTCAACTTAACTGGTTCATGGCGTGACCAGATGCTGGAAATCCTCGGAGCAATGGGAATTCGTGAAGTTCGAAGATTGCGTGGAGAAATGGGTAGGGCAATGTGGTGTACTCATCTTGAGGAAGAGGCTTTTTCAGAAATTGAAGGATTCATAGGAGGTGGAATCTGATGGCCAAGAATAAACTACCAGTATTCCCAAGCGAGACAATGATACACAAGATAACAAATCTATTGCACGATGGAATGGAAGCACGAACAACAGGAAAATTTGAGATTCCTCCCGCTCTAGGTGATGCACGTTGGACTGACGAGTTGATTCTCTCTACCTGGCACATGGCAGCAACTGGAACCTTACCTGAAAACCTAAATTACAAAACCGGGAAAAGCAACGGTGGATTTGACAGACTTGACTTCAAAACGCTGGATGAAGAGCAATGGCTCAAACATTCAGAAGATATCAGTACCAGTATAGAACTCAATAGACGTGACGACCACAGAAAGAAATTGAGTCCTGCTATTCCCATTTACGGTGGCGGAATGTCTTACGGTTCTGTCTCAGTGAATGTAATGATGGCGAGGGCAATACATGCCAAGAATTGGAATACATATATGTCAACGGGAGAAGGCGGCTACCCAGAAGAATTGTACGAATGCAGAGAGAATGTAATCACCCAAGTTGCTACTGGCCTATTTGGTGTCGAAGAAAAGTCAATCCAAGCCTCCCCAATAATTGAATTCAAGTATGCACAAGGAGCAAAACCTGGACTTGGTGGCCATTTACTAGCTAGCAAAGCGGGGGAGGAAGTCGCAAAGATGCGAGGCAGTGTCCCATTTGTTAGTCTGTTTAGCCCATTCCCATTCCATTCAACTTACTCTGTTGAAGACCACTCAAAACACATTGATTGGGTACAAACTATCAACCCTGACGCATTGATATCGGTGAAGGTTTCAACCCCTCACGATGTTGACATGGTTGCCGTTGGCTCCTACTATGCTGGAGCTCATATCATTCACCTAGATGGTGGGTTTGGAGGTACGGGAGCCGCACCAGAAATTGCAAAGAAAAATATCGCTATGCCAATTGAGTTGGCAGTACCGAAAGTTCACAAATTCCTCATCAAAGAAGGGATTAGGGATAATGTAACTTTGATCGCAAGTGGAGGTATCCGAACTGCAGATGATATCGCAAAAGCGATTGCTCTAGGAGCTAATGGTGTTGTGCTAGGAACAAGTGACTTAGTCGCAATGGGTTGTACTCGCTGTTCAAATTGTGAAGGTGGACCTTCGGGACGTGGTTGTCCGTGGGGATTGACTACCACTGATATTGAATTACAAGAATGGATGCAACAAGACTGGGGAGTAAAACGATTGGATAACTATTACACTGCTCTACAGTGGCGCCTGAGAGACATCCTTAGAAAATTAGGACTAAGTGATGTAAATGAATTAGTTGGCCGTACTGACGTACTAGTCTATACTAGGAGTGATGGAAAATGAAGAATGCAGAAGCACTTCTTGATTCAAGGCGCTTAATGAACAGCCGCTTACCAAAATTTGAGATGAATGATGATGATGCTGCCGAAGGCGGTTGCGGTGTTGTCGGGTTAGCCTGTGAAATCCCTGTTGCAGGACGTCACCTGTTCAATTCCCTTGAGCAAATGCGCAATCGTGGAAACGGAAAAGGCGGGGGTGTGGCAATGGTTGGCCTCAACCATGACCAATTTGGAGTTAGCGAGGAAATTCTAACGAATGATTACTTGTATGCAGTTGCTTACTTAGATGAATCAGTACGGAAAGATGTTGAAGAACAATTCATCAATTCAACCTTTGATGTAGATCATATCCATGATGTTCCTACCCTTGACAATTGGCAAGACCTAGAAAATTTAGATGTCCAACCACCAAGTGTTGTTTGCTATTTTATCAGACCAAAACCAGCAGCTGTTGAAAAATTCCTTTCAGACGGTAATTTAACTGAATCTGATTTCCCGAATCGAAAAGCAATGTGGGATGAAATGGTATTCCAGAATACTCACAAATTAAATGTTGAATATTATGCCAAGGAACAACGTGCAGATGCATTCGTTCTAAGCCATGGACAAAATATGATTATTCTCAAAATTGTCGGCTATGCAGAAGACGTGATTCGATACTATAGACTGGATGAAGTGACCGCACATGTTTGGATTGGGCACCACCGATATCCTACAAGAGGTCGAGTCACCCACCCTGGCGGAGCACACCCGTTTGGACAGGGGGTTGATGTTGCTCTTGTGCATAATGGTGATTTCTCAAACTACGTCTCAGTCAAGGACTATTTAGCTCAGAGAGGTATGGAACCTCTATTCTTCACAGATACCGAAGTTGCCGCACTCGGATTTGACCTCCACTCTCGTGTATATGGATACCCGATGGAATATGTGATTGAGAGTTTAGCACCTACTGGTGAACTTGATTTTATAATGCTTCCAGACGAAAAACAAGAGGTCTATGAGGCCATTCAAAAAACCCACATTCATGGCTCTCCTGATGGACCATGGTTCTTCATTATCGCAAAGGCAGATGGCCTGACCCATCAATTGATTGGCATAACAGATACTAGTATGCTAAGACCCCAAGTTTTCTCATACCAACGTGGTGAAGTCGGAATAGCATTTTGTGGTAGCGAAAAGCAAGTCATTGATGCAGTCTTAGAGAGTTTGTCGTCAGAGGATAAGAGATTTTGGCGCCGTTGTGATGAATATTGGAACGCCCGCGGCGGTTCTTACACCGATGGTGGTTCATTCATTTTTGATATCAACCCCGATAACAAAGGCGGACATGAACTAACCATCACCAACAAATTTGATGCTATCGTGGATACTCATCCGGAAGGAAATTTCAACATAGAACCAGCGGCTATGGAATCTGGATTTGATTGGCCTTTAGAATGGGCTCCAAACGAGATCTTTCCTCAAATTATCGCCACTTTCCCAACTTTTGACTGGCCTGCAGCCCTCGGCCTTCTTTCCGAAATTGGCTCTTATGCTAGCCAACATTCGCGCCAGCAAGCAGTTGACTTGCTTTGCCTCCTATTAAACAGAAAATATGACACAGGTGCACTTAGAACAAGCCGATGGCTAGATTATGTTGAAGATGCAATAATGGGGATTCTCAATCACGCAGGAACAACCCCCTGTGCATATTTCTCCGGACAGAAATCGCCAGGACATCTACCCAAACCTCAAAAC
Organism: Candidatus Poseidoniales archaeon; assembly: GCA_012964335.1. GTDB lineage: Archaea > Thermoplasmatota > Poseidoniia > Poseidoniales > Thalassarchaeaceae > MGIIb-Q1. Next base: position 29,008 of record DTUF01000016.1, read on the forward strand.
CCAACTCAAGCAATAGTTGTAGACGCTCGACCCTATCCGATTGAAGGCATTGACTCACTCGCTAGAGAATTAATTGCACTACACAAAGCCGGCTGGAGAAATTTCATGGTCACACACTGTAAAGGTCACCGGTTCATAGGCAACGGCTTTGGAATGGAAACCTCTGATGTGAGGATTGATGTCTTTGGTAGTGTTGGAGATTATCTCGGAAGTGGAAGCGATGGAATGACAATCCACATGCACGGAAATGCTCAGGACCAAGTAGCTCAAATACACAAGTGTGGGACGTTGGTTGTTCATGGTGATGTTGGGCAATGTTACGGATATGGCGCTAAAGGTGGCAGATTATTTGTCCAAGGAAATGCTGCTGGTAGACCAATGATTAACTCAGTTGGTAGTCCAAAACTCGTCATCAATGGTACTGCGTTAGACTACCTTGCTGAATCCTTTATGGCCGGAGACCCGTTAGAGGGAGGCGGTTTCGTGATAGTCAACGGCATACAGTTTGAACCAAATGGCGAAATTTCTGATTTGGACACGCCTTATCCAGGTGGCAATCTGTTTAGCCTCTCAAGTGGAGGAGCGATTTATGTTCGTGATCCTTCAAATGTACTTTCACCTTCCCAACTGAATGGTGGAGAATTTGTTGATCTCACTGATGCTGACTGGGATGTAATTCAACCTTTATTAGTTGAAAACGAAGAACATTATGGGATTCCTCTTGCAAGATTACTAACTGTTGAAGGTGAGATTCGTTCTCCATCCGAAGTCTATCGTAAGATTATTCCTCTAAAGAACAAAGCACTATCTGTTGAAGATAATTGGGCTGGAAATCATTAGGAAAAAATTGACTTTTGAAGATAAATTTTATCTTTTTTTCCGAGAGACTTTGATGCCCATTCGGTCGCGTACTAAGCGGATTTTTCCCGAACTCGTTTGCGAAATCAATCCATTAAATCCATCTTTAAGAATTGATTTGGCCTCTTCATAAGATTCTAGAGGAATTCTAATTATTGCTTTGCCATCAATAAAATCAAACAATTTACAGCTACCACTGAGCACATCGCTTTGACTAAGTAATTTCTCCAATTCTTCCCTGTTAGTAACAGACTCATCAACTGTTAAGCCAACCCAACGATGCTTTCCGCGAGCCGCCTTTCGTAACTTGGCCACGCCACTCCTAAGGTGCATCGCCCTTAACAGGAGTGGACGCGTGGAGAGGCCATGGCTGAGATAGAGGAGGTAGATACTCGGCTTGATTATTACGTGGATGAATTAGGAATGGCCCCTTTGGAAGAACCGAAATTTGGCATCGGGCAATTACTTGCCACACTAGTTGATTTGAAGACCTTACCTCACATCCTACTTCTTCTAATTCTCTCAACAATCCTGTATGCCCTTGCTCAAGGACCTGATACAGCAAAAGTGTATTCAGCAATCGGTTTCATTTCACTATCAGTCGGTTATGCTTTGACAGCAACTTCAACGCGTTGGGATTTTGCTCACCGTATGGTCAGAGTTGAAGGACTTGCTTCAGATTCTTGGTTCAAATCGCTCTTACTGCGCTCACTAAAAGCATGGAGTCTGCCATTACTACTAAGCACCATAATTTGTCTTGGATTATTACAATTAATCAAGGGAGATGGTAACTGGGATTCATGGATTCCTCTTTCACTCGCTTCGCTCTTCCTGCTTTGGTCTATAGGCCAAGGTCTGTCATTCAAATCAGGGACAGCATCGTGGTTGGCTAACGGAACAAAAGTTCTCGATGACACACAACGTGAAGGTAGCGTAATGGGGATTTCTACTTGGCAAATCTTAGCTGTGACAACAGTTGCAGTGCTAATTGGATATGGCTATAGTTCTGGCTTTGAAGGTGAAACAAGTGAGAAACTGAAATGGATTGGATTCATCATTCTTGCAATCGCCGTTCAAGTAGGAATGGTTTATTGGATTCAAGACACCTTGATTGATGTATCCTCCACTAAAGGTGGTGCTAGATTTGCCACCAGATGGGGCATGATTTCTCAGATATTTGTCACCTGGCATATCGCGAGTGCATGGAGGAGACTTATTGATGAACCATCTGCAATTACAATGATAATTGAGGAATTTATTTTGATGGTTCTAACTGTGCTTCTAGCCATTTGGTCTTTAGCAAGTCGAGATGTTAGTCGTGGAGGAAAACTATTCACTTCTGATAATGCGCTGTTTTGGGGATTAGCATTCGGCTTTGGATATGCAGGAAGTATAGCCATGATCACCAACCTTAGTGATACCATTGGGGGCGGGAACCTTGCAACAACAATGGCAATTGGCCATTTAGTCACTGCAATTACTCTAATTATAATTCATCCACAGGTACTTAGGAATCACAAAAAGAGGATTTTAAACCCACCGCAATCCTCTGTTCCAAAAATTGCCACTGCAGAGCAAATAGTTACCCATGTTGAACAAGTTGATGATACACCTGAAGTTGAGGAGAATGAAAATCAAGAACTGGACATTGACCTTGATGACCTCGAATTCTCAGATGATGTTGCTGAATTAATGGACTAGTTAGAGCCCACTTACTACGGCAACTACTCTCATCCTACCATCTAAGTCATCAGAATGTCTTGCACCAAGAATAACTTGTGCATCGTCGGTTAACCCTCTGGTAAAAGCATCTGCAACTTGCTCCATCTGATAAATTGACATTTGTCTACCACCCTCAAGTTGTAGAAGACAGCCACTAGCCCCCATCACCTCTAATCCTGCTAAAGGGGCTGATAGTGCTTTGAGGAAAAGTCCCTCTGGGTCATTTGCATCTCCTTCAGCAACTACCATGGTTGCCCCTCCTTTTCTTTGAACTACAGAACGAAGATCCATCAAGTCAAGATTGATTATCCCTACTTGCCCAAGTGTCAGGACTAAGCCTTGAACTAACTCCTCAACCCATGATGGGCGGGTTCTCCAATCTACGCCTCGACTGCGGGCTTGCCAAGCCAATCGGTCTAGGGAAAGTTGGGCACAGACATCGGATGAATCCTCTAATCTGTTGAAGGCAGGTAGGGCAATTTCACACCTCGCCGAATGTTCTTCAAACGGCATTGCTGCAATGGTGATAACTAGCGCTCCTTTACGAGCTGCTTGGGCCGCTAGCGCAGGTGCGGCCCCAGAACCAACCCCGCCTCCTAGTGCTGTGAGCAGTATCATTAATTCAACGGGTGCTAGGATTTTATCCATTATTGCAGTCGCTTTCATGAAGTGTGATGCCGCTAATTCTGGTAGCGCCGCACAGCCAGCATCTGAGGATTCACCTAGTGGTAAACAGTGTGCATGCCGCGAATCTTCAAACGATGAGTCATCTGCATCTACTAGAAGTAAATCACATTCCTCAGCACAGCGAGCGTGGGCTCTCTTAGCCCATACCGAACCAAGGCCCCCTACCCCCGCAATCAAAAGACTCCCATCGTGCACAATCACTCCGTTATGCAGGCAAGCGATTGATGTTTCGCTTACAACCTTCAACTTTCATGCTAGTATTCAGTAAGAAGAATAGCGCTGATAGCGCCTTCTCTCATCTCTAGCCCAAGCATTGTCTGGTTCAAGTTCTAGCACTTTTTCGTAATATTCAACGGCTTTCTCAAACTCTGAAAAATATTTACCATATAGATTCCCAAGATTACTCAAAACTGGGATGCAATCTCCGTCTTCCCCCAGCATTGCTAGAAGTAGTTCTTCAGCGCCGGTTAAATCATGCATCTCCATCTTCTTTTCAGCGTCATCAAGTTGGTTGATTTGCTCATCTGATAGATTGTAAATATTAGCCCATCCTGCACTACCCATTCACAACCCTCAATACCCGGGCGTAGCCTTACCTCTTCATCTCTTCTAAAGAGTGATTCAACTAGTCAAGTGGTGAAAATTATCTACTACTCAAAACGGACTACTGCGACCCAACAAAGAGGTATCTATCAGCAAACGATTATTAGACCATTGCAATTCCGCCAAATCAACATAGGTTGAGAGTAGCATGGGTGGGAAAATCAACGACTTCCGCTTCCCACTGATTGTGTTGCTTTCTGCACTCCTTTTGGTAGGAGGAACTATTGCAGAATCAAATGGCATTTCAGGGGATAGAGCAGAGGGTGATACTGATGTTGCGAAGAGCGGTTGTACATGCCACACAAATTTTGAAATTGCACCTTCAGACAGTGTCACTTTGATTGTAGATGGCGTGCCTTACGCATGGGCTGAAGGAACATCCTACACCCTAACTATCCAGTTACTTGGCGGTCCAGAAATGGCTGGTGGCCACTCCAATACTGGGGGCTTCTCAATGCGAGTATCTTCAGGTGTACTAACCCCAGGTGCTGGATTTGAGAGTCTAGTTCACGATGATGGTTCTGAGCAAACCATGACTCACACTGAGGATGGGGCACAAACTCCTGACCGTACCTGGCAAGTCACTTGGACAGCCCCAGCAATAGATTCTGGTAATGTGACTTTCTGGGTTGCTGGAAATGCTGTTGATGGGAACTCCGCTGCAATGGCACCAGATTCATACAACCGCTTATCATTCAGCCTTTTCGAAGGTAATGACAATGGCAACACTAGGGCAATTTTTGCAGGGGATGGAAACATCCAGGCACCGGCTGCCTCGTCAGGAGGAGTTGATCTTCACAGCATGGGTGCACCATTCAGAGCCCACTGGCTCGGTCTGCTTGGATTTGGGGCTGTTATTGCTGTCCTCGTCTTCTGTGGATTCTTTTTGCGATATGGATTTAGCCACCACTACGTTGGCCGCAGTAACCTTCTCAAACTACGAATCAAACATCTACGCAGAGGTGACCAACTATGACCTGCGAAGAACGACTAGAATGCTGGAGAGATGCACTCACCAATTATCTTGCAGACAGAGGTGACAACTCATGAATCAAGATGTAATCACCAGAATGCTTGAGCAAGTTGCTACAGGTGAAGTAAGCATTGAAGATGCCCGCACCGCACTAAGTGGTATCGAACTCAATGAAGAAACATATGAGGCTGCAATTGACCATGGTGTGTTCAACAGAGCTGCCCCCGGTACTATTGTAAGAGCATCTCTTAGACCAAGTGGAACCTCAGCACTTGTTATTCTCACCTCAATTTGGGGATTAGGATGGACCCTTTACTGGGCTGGTAGTATGACATACGGGCTTTTCAATGGATGGGACCAACAACAACTCTCTTACCATTTTGCGATGACAATGGTTTCGCTAATTATTATGGGGATAGTCTATCTCAAATGGGTATTGCCTGACCTAGTTATTGTCAAGCATAGACGGGGTAAATATATCGGTGAAAAAGACCCCGAAAGTTGGAAAAAATATGAGGTGTGATGAATGGCAAGGGAATTCAGACTTCGCCCCTCACCTAATGCCGATGAAGCGAGCCAAGATAGTGGATATAGCCTTGACAGGCGCCGCTTTATGCGATACTCATTCAATTCTGCAGCTGGTGTTATCACAATGGCAAGTCTTGGTTCAATTGGGTTTGCTTCTCTTCTCATGGGTACCAAAGATGAAACGGGTGGTAGTAATTCCATCAGTTATTGGGTGCCTAAAGGACAGGAAGCAGTTGTATGGTTCGGCTCAAAGCATCTTGAATCGATGAAAAAATCAGATTTTGAAGAACAATCTAAAACCTCTACAACCAAGATGTCGGGGGCACAGGGAGTTTGGGGTGGTATGCCAGTAACAGTAGTTTACGTCCCACACGAGGAAAACAAGGATTCACCAATATCGAGTGGTCTTCCTCGCTTCCAATTCAAAGATGGAGTTGACCAAACTGGCGCTATTATTGGGTTTGGTGGAGAAATTGAGGATGACCCGAAGTGGTCGATGCTAAAAATTCACGATAATATCGTCATCATAATGTCACGCTGTACACATCTTTGCTGTATTCCTGGTTGGCAACTCGTTTCAAATGATTTCACTGCAGATAACTGGTTACCTGGTGGCCTAGATGCTGGAGGGAACAAATTGTTTTGTATCTGTCATTCAAGTAGATTTGACCCTACAACAATTGAGAAGAATACCAACATAAACAAATCCACAGGGGCTGCTTTCAAATTTTTTGGAATCAAGAGAACTGGTGGGCCAGCCCCTGTTGGAATCCCTCTTATTCCGTTTAAAATAAACAATGATATTCTAGAAGTGATTGACTTTGAGGCCGAGGGAGTGGTCGAGATACTCGACTGGTACACTTATTGTAATTAGAATGGGGGAAATGATATGTTACTACAATTTTGGTTCCTTTGGTTATTCATTATCATCGTCACGGTGTTAGTTGCTCTAACTTTACGTAAAGAGAATGAAGACATACCCCGAAAAGAGATTCTTAGGGCTGTTGAATCCGTTGGGAAAATGGGTCTTGCTGAGAAGTTATTCCTGTGGACCTTCTCATGGTTAGATACTAGATTCCGAATCCAAGATTATTGGGCAATGAGTCGTGATGCCTACCAATCGGTGCATCGACAAATGCCCCTAACCCACGCCGAAAAGTACAAACTCAGAATCATTTGGTACTGGTACCCACTCTACTGTTTGGGTGGAATCTCATTCCTAGCATTTATCATTCTAATTATCACAGGCACTGTTCTTGGAATTTATTATGTCCCAGGTGGAGATGGTGACCCAACTCCTGCTTACTCGAGTATGGAGTTCATAATGACTCAATTGCCATTTGGTTACATTATCAGAAGCATCCACCACTGGGCTACGCATTTCATGGTCGCCTCAGTATTCCTTCACATGTGCCGAGTATACTTCACTGGCGCATACCGAAACCCACGAGAGTTGAACTGGCTCATTGGGGTTGGTCTGATGTTACTTACCATAGTCTTCGGATATTCTGGTTATCTTCTACCTTGGGATGCTCTAGCTTTTGGAGCAGCAACAATTGGTATTGCAATGGCGAAATCAACCCCGCTCATAGGTAGTTGGGTTGCAACCCTAATGTTTGGCGGCACATCTCTATCAGGAGCAGCAGTCACCAGAATGTACTTCTTACATGTATTCATTTTACCAGTAATAGTGACAACACTGATCATCATACACTTGTTTATTGTCTGGGTACAGGGGATTGCGGAGCCGCATTGAAGGTGTGAATCAAATGGGTATGATAGACAATTTTGGACGCATCGCAGATGTGTATATGCGTGAAAAAGACAAGTTGAAAGATACTGAAGAGGAACGTCGACGTACTTTTGTCGGCCACCCACTTTGGCCGCATGAAGTGCTAAGAGATAGCATAATTTTAGCATCGATAATGGCCGTTCTGGCATTTTATTCATGGATAATTCCCCCACCTCTCCACAGTGCAGCAGACCCGTTTGCACAGGCTGGGTTCGTGTTCCCTGACTGGTATGTTCTATTCTCATACGGATATCTCCGCTGGGGTGAGTACTTACCACAATTTGATATCCCGTTACCAAATATCATTGGAAATTTCTTTGGTTCGCCTGTTATTTCTTGGAATGCTGGATGGTGGGGTGCATTCCTTACTGGTTTCCCAGTTGGTATCTTGGCACTTCCACCATTCCTTGGCGGACGTGCTAAACGTGGTGTAGAGGACCCTTGGTTCGCTACTGCGGGAGTTATTTACTTAGCCCACGTTTGGTTCATCAGTGTCTTCTCAATCAATATCTTCCTTCTATTGTACGGGAATAACCGTTCGGATTACTGTAAACTAAACTCTCACACGGGCCTAAGTTGCGGGGTTAGGGAACCTTGGATTGCAGATGTTTTCAATGCAATTCCTTGGATATTAACTGGAATTCTAATTTGGATAATGTTGTTCTTTATTGCTAAGGCATATCTCATCAAGGCAGCCGGTTCAAGAGTTAGTCCAAAAACTGGCCGCAAGGTAGCACTTGGGGCATTGATAATTGCTGTATTACTATCTGTTGTTTCATGGCCCATCTACAACGGTGGCTTCTGGGACATGGGCGGATTAGGTGCTATGGATGATGTTGATGAGTTGGGAACACTAAGAAACCAACCTGAAGATGCCTTGCTAGCAATGGATGAAGGGAACGACTGGAGTAGTATGGAGGCGAATTGCCTAACCTACGGTGCGAGTTCAGGAAGTATGCTTTGGCAAGATACCTCATTCACAGAAGACGGAGTTGACCGTTCAGATTATTGTTTATTACCGGCAGAAAATTGGTTGAATTGGGGTATATACCAACCCGTTCAAGAGAATATCATTGATTTTGCTGATGCAAATAATCACAAACAAACCCTGACATCTGATGGCGCAGTAACTGGTGGTGTCAATGGATTCACAGAAATATACAATTATTCTGGAGATAGTTCTCTTTCAAGCAGTTATTCACTGAATGTTGAGGACCTTGGCGTTGATGAGTTAACAATGGATTTATCTTGCACATTTAGAACCTCAGAAAGAAAAGCTGGTGACCACAGTATCAGTGTAGATGTGACTGATGCAAGCGGCATCAGCATTGCGGAATTAGGTGGAGACCTAGAAGAAGGTGCAACTTGCATAACTAAGTCATTTGATGTTGAGCCTGGACGATATACCGTTACAATGACTATTGATTCAACCTTTGATAGTGGTAACGCAACTGTCGTAGTGGACGCAACTTCAGATGTGTCAGTATTCCAACCATTATTGCTCAACCCTGATACTGGCATGGCTCTTGATAGAACCAATAATACTGAATTAGCACTTGCTGGCCTTGGTGCAAATGACCTGTCATCACTTATCTTAGAGAATCCCACGTACCACCAAAATCCAAAAAGTTTGGATGCTAAACTAACCTATTCTCTATTCATTCCGCCACTTGCTCTTGGAGCAATGATTTTCGTTCTAATGCGCAGCATGGCGAGAGGATATGAGTATGAAATGAACAAGTGTTACGGGTGTGACCTTTGTGATGATGCCTGCCCAGTTAGATTGTTCACAGGTGGCGATAAACTGAACATCATTTACAACACTTGGAATAACGAGGATGATGGAGTACCAATGTATTCTTGCTTAACCTGTACCGCTTGCACCAATGCTTGCCCTCAACTTGTTGACTACGACTCATATGTTGATATTCGTAGGAACCTGGTTGTTGGTGGACCACCAGCGGCTAATATCCCACATACTGTCTTGCAGGCAGTCTTAGCAGCTGAAGCACAAGAAGATGCAGATGATGACTTCATTCCAACTGATGAATACCCAATCAACTCCAACGTTGCTTACTATCCTGGATGTGTTGACTACCTTGACCAAGACTTGGTATTCAGCCACCTCAACAAGGGTGACATGAATCTCGGAGACACAACCACTGCCGCATTCACTCTTTTCGATGAGATGGGTGTTGATGTCGCTTATCTCGGTAGAGATTTCATGAAATGTTGTGGCCACGATCAAAAATGGCAGGGCATGGATGATGTCGCTGAAAAATTGAAGACTTTCAACAAGAAGAAGTTAGAAGAGAGTGGTATTGACACACTTGTAAGCAGTTGTGCTGAATGTTTCCGCACCTTTGCTATGGACTACGAACTAGAAGGAATCAAAGTGATGCACACTACTGAATATCTCAAAGAAGCTGGGTTTGATGTTGAATTAACTTCAAGTTGCCCTAAGAAAGTAACTTTCCATGACCCATGTAGGCTTGGCCGACAAATGGATATCTATGATGAGCCGCGTGAACTCATAGAAAATGTGAAGGGAGTTGAATTAGTTGAGATGGAACATCACCATGATGAAGCATTATGCTGCGGAGTTTCAAGCATGATGTCATGCAACGAAGATAGTCGAACCCTCCGAATTCAGCGATTTGAAGAAGTGATTGAAACCGGTGCTGAAATGATGATTACTTCCTGCCCCAAGTGCGTAGCGCACTTTGAGTGCCTCAAATTCGAGGGTGACCCGAGTTACAACTTTGAAATTCTAGATGTGGTTTCATTCCTTGCTCGCCAGGTAGATGAGAAGAATGCACTAGGCCAAGGTGCATCAGAAGTACTGCAAACTTCTCCCTCAGACGAAGTTGTCGCTTGATGTATTATACGCATCAACGATTTTCATAGAGCGTAAACAGGTTGAAAGTAGAAAGCCCTGAGGAAGTAATCAGATGAGTCAACTTGATGATGTCAAAAAACGCCGCCAACTTGAGGCAGCGCGCATCAAACAACGGCTATCCGAAATGTACGAAATAAGCGCTGAAGAAATCCCTGAGGGTGAAGAGGTAGTAGCCTTCGTGAATGTAGACCAGTGCATCGGTTGTGACCAATGTCTAATCGTTTGTGATGATGACGCAATAGAACTTTACGACGCACCTCTAAAAAACTCTCTTCTACATGTTGAAGTGAATAAAAAAGCAAAAATTCTGCGAGACCCTTGCACCGGTTGTAGACTATGTGTTTTGGCCTGCCCTACAGATGCGATTATCATGATAGATAGGTGAGCAAATGAGTGGAGAGAAAGACCCTGTACGCTTTGGTGCTGAGTTTGGCCCGTATCGCTCACAGCACCACAAGGGTGTGACACTTTCAACATTCAAGACTCTAGTCTGGGTCTCAAATATAGGCGGGTTACTGCTAGTTGTTGTCGCTTTGGAAATGATGATTATACAACAGAGATTCTACTGGGGATTAGCAGCGCTGATTGCTGGAATCGTGGTTGCACTTTTCCCATCAAATTACGAAATTGTTGGTATGGAAAAGGAAGATGAGCCAACTAGTGATGAATCGATAAACGAAGATGAGTCTTGAGCTGTGAAACAATCAAAGACTCCATCTAATAATCAGCGAATAATGCAAGCAATGGTGGTACGTCAAATTGACACGCCCCTTGGTCCAATGATTGCTGAAGCAAGCAAATTAGGATTAACTAAACTTCATTGGTCGAATGAAGTCATTACCAGCAGTAAGACAAGAAGCGACCATCTCGATTGTGCTGAACGATGGGTGAGTGCATATTTTTCAGGGGAAAATGCACCCGAGCCGATTCTTGATTTCACAGGTTTAACTGATTTTAGACAACACATTTCCTTAACTCTACAAAAAAATGTTAGGTTTGGCCAAATGACGACCTATGGGGACTTAGCAAAGAGTGCGCGTAAAAGCGGGGCTAGTCGAGCGGTAGGCTCAACCATGGCAAAAAATCCGTGGACTCTCCTTGTGCCATGTCATAGAGTTGTGAAATCAGACGGTGGTTTAGGAAACTACTCTGCAGCAGATGGCATCAAAACTAAAGCTTGGCTACTCAATCATGAGAAACGACTGATGAAGTAAGTTCAGCGAGTTCAGAACCCATCGCTAACATTGCCAACTCAGCAACTAATGCATGCCAACTATCAACACGCTCCAAAATCAAATCCCCACCTTCCATCTTAGATATGTCATCTGGTTGTAAAAATTTGGTAGATGGCGTATTCAAATTTGCCATCACACCCTTCTTTGGATTGGCCCTGTAAAAAGTTGAGCAACTATGCCCCCCCGCCCCATAGATGCAGGGTTCAATCACATGGTCATCAATACTGAGCGCTGTAGGGACCCCTTCTTGAATTAAGAAATCAATCGCTTCTGCACCACCTTTCCCGTAAGTTAACTTGTTCACTTTGCGATTTGACAGGTTCATTAAATGTTCACCACTGCGAATCTCGAGAATTCCAAGACCGTAGGTACCCGAATCGTTCTTAACGAATAATACCGGTTCACCTTCAATTCCGTAGTCATCGTATTTTCTTTTCAAAAATTCCAAAAATGAATCAACTTGAGCCGCCAATTCAATTAGACAGGTTTCTTTTTCAAGACATTTATCTTCGCTAACAAACCAATGTGTGCCAAGGAGCCAAGGGTCAATATCTAGGATTTCTGCAGCCTGGTCTATGAATGGTTGAGCATGCCGGAAATGGTTTGATTTTCTACGCTGGTACCACCCCATTGCTTGGGGCGGTGCAACAGGGATCCCACCAATTCCTTCCAATGGACCATGGCTTAAATCGTTATTCAAAATTACCAAATCAGGAGATTTACCTAATACCAATAACTCACCATCAGCGACGGTATGAGAGAGTTTCAGAACCCCGGTTATCCCTTCTACTGTGTCCAATCCATTCAAATCTGGAGAACCTACAGTTACTTCCATACCACCCTTGGAAAATAATTGTTGTAGGGTTATTAGATTCTCAACATACCCTTTGTTTCTTGTGTGTCCTTCAGGCCAAATATGAAGTAAAGAAGCGTTTGGATGCTCATTTTTCAACCATTTCTGCAAGTGCTCTGATAGATGAGTAAGGTCAGGCGAACCTACATTATTGAACCCAGCCGGGTATGCATTTGCATCAACTGCCGCAACTTTCCATCCAGCATCCCTGATATCAACTGAAGCGTACAACGGCATTGGAAGCTTTGCTCTCGCTTCTGCGAAAAACACTGACAATTCTTCTCGTTTTGACTCTAATTTTTCAGATAATTCAGAAAGCAATTCCGGGCCATCATATTCAGTCATCATCACACCTCATCTAAAATCTTCCAGTAAGTCCCAAAGCCCTTTGTTTTCTCTACCAAGGCCACCATCAATTATGTGTAGTGATTCAAAGAGTCGCAACCCAATAGCCATATCCGGTTGAGTTTTGAGTATTCTCTCTAATTTAGGATAACATGCAGCCCATTCATTTGCGTGTGGCATTAACTCAGTCATCAGTTCATTCAGAAGAGTTGGCGTTGTTGCAGTCCCAGCGGGAAGTTTTGGTCGATTGACAATTGACTTAGGAAGGTCAGTCAATGCTGCTGCTGCCCTTAATGCAAGTTTCTCTTGCTGGCCCCGAATACGCCAATCAATGGGGATTGTGCTTGATGCTTCACGATGGGCCGCACCCAAAAAAGGAACTCTGACCTCTAATCCATGTGCCATGCTGTGTCGGTCAACGAGTCGCAACTGAAAGTTAGTTAGTTGACCGTGGTCCATTTCAAACTGTAGAGTACTTGTCAAATCCGAAAATACCTCAGTAGGGTTATGCTTTTGAGCTCTCCAAGGTTGAGCAACTCCTTGTGCTTCTACCGCTGAAATGTTGTTTACAAGATGGTCCGCAAAGGGATGGCGGCTAGCAGAGAGTCGAGAAGATATCAACTCTTGATGACCTTCTAAATTTCGATAACGCGGATAACCTCCGTGCAATTCATCAGCACCTTGGCCACATAATCCAACCGTAACAGCAGATGACATTTTCTCAAATAGAGGTTGGAAAAAGAGAACCGAAATATCAAGGTCTTCTCCGTGCCATCCCAATGAAGGTAATTTTCGCCAAAAGCAATCATCCTCTAATGTTGATGTGTGGTGCCCCAAATCAAGTACTGCACAAACATCTTCTGCGGCACGGTAATCAGGATTATCCTCATTCTCTGCAACTGTCCAACATTCCGGAACAGGCTGTCCAGCCTGTGCAGCTGCCTTGTGAGCAAGCCCTGCGACCATGCTTGAATCTAAACCCCCTGAGAGAATGATTCCAAGAGGGACATCAGACATCAAACGGTCTTCAATACTGGTGCAAAGACTATCAAGCAAATCTTGAGCATCTAACTCAGAATTCCACGTACTACCTGGAGTAACTCGCTCAGAAGTATAAGTTGCAACACCAGTCAGTGTTGCTCGACCCTCTGAATCAAGAGCCCAAGTCTCAATAGTTGCAGGGGCTACTTGAGAAACACCTTCGAACAAAGTCGTTTCATCAAGAGAATACTCAAAAGCCAACCGCGCCAACATCGCATTCTCATCAATTTTTGATACATAATCTGGATGAGCACGGAATGCCTTCGCCTCGCTCGCTACAAGGAGTTCTCCAGATGGTGTCAAAGTACGCAATAGGGGTTTGACTCCCAGAGGGTCTCGGCAGAGAATCAATTCTTGCCGTCTAGAATCCCAAATAGCAAATCCCCAGATTCCATCCAACTTGCTTACCCAATCAACATGTGCAGTTGCTGGATTGTTGGCCTCAGAAGCACCTGAAGTTCTCCTCAAGTAACCAGAAAGTGATGAGCGAGGTGAGTCCACCGGCATTGACCTGCTAGAATTATTGTGAATTGCAGAATAGTGGGCTGCGAGGATTGCCTCTCCATCTCCTTTTGTATTCCATGGATAGCCAGAGTATGCCTTCCGTAAGTTACGAAAGTTGTAGATTTCGCCATTCTGAACCAGCCAGCAACCATGCTCAGAACCCATTGGTTGGTCTGAGCCTACCAAATCAACAATTGATAGACGAGAATGTCCAAGGGAACAAACTTCATCCGCCCAAACTTGAATTCCGTCGGGCCCTCTGTGAGATAATAGATTAGCCATCTCACGAGTGAGTGAGGTGTCCCCAACCCCTAGAATAGCAGTTATCCCACACATTCGTACCAACCGAGTAATTCACCCGCTAAAAGACTGTGTCGGGCAATTATTGTTCATCTTACCAGTACATGAACCCGATAACCAATGTTGCGATGAGAGCAACGGCGTAAACAAACAGATACAGGCTCTGCGAAGGGGCGTCATCTTGCAATATCTCGTCACTCATGTTACTGTCGAAGTGCACTCGGATTTTAACCATAACGCAATAAGATATGTCTGTCATTTCTAGTGTTGGTTCTAGAATAATACTAATGTATAAATTCACAGACCCAATGAAGATAAGAGTAAGATGACTAAGAATGGGATCAGAACCATCGTTCCGTTATCATCTATCCAACGCAATCGCGGCCATTCAGATGCTACCTGTATAGGTGGGATTAGTAATGCAAAAAGAAGCGGTGTATCTAGGCAATTCCAAGATATTAACCACATAGCATAGACTGTAATCAGCCCACCGATGGCAACAAATTTTGGCTCTTTACCAGCTCGACGTATTTCTCCCATAACAGGGTCGCCAAATGCTAATCCAAGCACCAAGGGAGTGCCTAATGCGGCGCCCATTACACCTACAAGAGGTGAGAACGCAAGTGCTAACACAACTGATACTGCACCCCAGAAGAGAGCACTCAGTTGGGTTGCCTCATAAGCGCGTTGCCCAAATATCGTAAATCCTAATTTGAGACGGGTTAATTCTGCAACGATAATAATCCCCAGTACAATGAATGCAACATGTTGTGGAGTAGACCCCACTTTACCTGCAATTGCTTCACCATGCCAATAGTAAACGAAGGGAATTATTGCAAGAGAAACATGGGTAATTCTACGTAAAAGATGACCCGAAAATCCACCTACACTGTGTTTAACATGGTCTGCTTCGTATGAGTCTTCACTCAGAACTATTCCTTCATCCATGATTACCACCTCAGGTTCTTTTCAACCCACTCTTGTGCTGAATTATCTGAACTCGTAAGGCTATCCAGCACCTCGTTTATGTCCTTCCTTGAGAGAAGTGCACTATCCCAAGCAGTCAATAATCGTTCACGTGCCCGCGCTAATTCTGCACCTGGTTTTGCTGGTAGAGTTCTCAATTGGTCAGCCAACTCTTCAATTCCTTCTGAGGTTTTAGCAGATGCAAGCAAGACTGGAGGTGGATTACTTGCCACCTCAAGTGCAGAAATAATGTTGGCAGCAGCACGGTCAGAACCTTCTAAATCTGATTTATTCACTACTATCATGTCAGCAAGTTCAATCACCCCGGCTTTTTCAGCTTGAACTTCATCACCTCTTAGAGGCGCTTCAACTAGAACGATTCTATCAGCAACGGAAACTACGCGGATTTCAGATTGCCCTGCACCAACTGTCTCAATCAGAACGACATCGTAATCACAATGACGCATTACATCCGCCGCTAAAACCACTGCATTAGGCATTCCACCTGGTTGGTTCCTAGTAGCAAAAGAGCGAACAAACACATTCGGATTATTATCAGCAGATTCCATTCTGACCCGATCCCCAAGAAGTGCGCCTCCAGTCAATGGAGATGAGGGGTCTACTGCAATAACGGCAATTTTTAATCCATTAGATGTCCATGTACTTAGCAATCGGTCAATCAAACAACTCTTTCCCACCCCTGGTGCACCAGTCACACCGATTACAGAACCATCTACCTCACGTGGTGAAATCCCCAGTGAATCATGACTAACCTCACCATTTTCCACAGCAGTTAGTAACTTTGCCAAACTTCTTCGATTTCCTGAAATCGCTTGTTCAAAGAGGGTTGTTGGCAATCGTTCACGCCCCGCTAGACCAGACCCAATCTCCACCTTCACCAACCCCAACAGGCTGATTGGTGGAAACGCGCTCAACTACTGCGTCTACAAAATCTGACATCTCGTGCATTTTTGTTCCCGGGCCAAATATCGCCCTCATTCCGGATTCAAACAGAATTGGTCTTTCAGCCAAAGGAATAATCCCGCCACCAAAAACTGTAACATCATTACAACCGGCTTCAATCAGAAGTTGACAAATTCTAGGGAACAAAAAAGCATGGGCTCCAGATAATGAGGATAGCCCAACCATGTCAGCATCTTCGTCAAGAACGGTTCGAACAATTTGTTCAGGAGTTCTTCGTAATCCCGTGTAAATCACCTCGTGTCCTGCATCACGTAAAGCCCGCGCAACAACCTTTGCCCCACGGTCATGCCCATCCAACCCAGGTTTGGCAATCACGATACGCATGGCTATCCTCAACCTCGTGGAAATGACTCCACCCTTTCAATTGAGCGCATCTCCTTTTATGGACCACCAAATTTCCTATAATTTTCCGCATAGTCTATTGGCTAGCGTGGTCACCTGCGAGTTGAGTGGGATGGAGTCGACTGAGGAAAGACTTGATGATTTGCGCCGACGCAAGGCAATCGCAGCCGCAGGTGGAGGTGCTCAGAGAGTTGATGCTCAGCACGCAAAGGGCAAGTTGACAGCCCGTGAAAGATTGGAAATGTTGCTAGATGAAGGTACATTCCAAGAAATTGATTCACTAGTTGAACACCGCTGCCGTGACTTCGGCATGGACCAAAATGTAATCCCAGGTGATGGGGTTGTCACTGGACACGGATTGATTAATGGACGACCAGTTTTCTGTTTTGCTCAAGATTTCACAGTTTATGGTGGGAGCCTTGGAGAAATGCATGGACTGAAAATTTGCAAAGTTCTCGATATGGCAATGAAAACCGGCGCCCCAGTAATTGGGCTCAACGATAGTGGTGGCGCTAGAATTCAGGAAGGTGTTGCAAGTTTGGGCTCTTACGCTGAAATTTTCTTCCGCAATGTTAGGGCAAGTGGTATCATCCCTCAAATCAGCATTATCATGGGTCCCTGTGCAGGAGGCGCAGTATACAGCCCAGCAATCACTGACTTTGTGATTATGGTAGACAAAACCGCGCACATGTTCATCACCGGTCCAGAAGTTATCAAAACCGTCACCAATGAAGAAGTTAGTTTCGAAGAATTAGGTGGTGCTTCAACCCATGCCTCTCTGTCAGGAGTAACCCACTTCACAGCATCTGATGATGAGGATGCACTTGAGTTGACAAGAAACCTAGTATCGCATCTTCCACAAAATAACTTGGAAACTACGCCTGTAAAACCTACAAATGACCCCTCCTCACGAGATTGTGAAAATTTACAAAATATTGTTCCTGATGATTCTCAAAAGCCATATGATGTGATTGACGTAATAAGTGAAATCGTTGATGATGGCGCATTCCTTGAGGTTCAAGCAGAATTTGCGCCTAACATCGTAGTTGGATATGGTAGATTGGATGGGCATACTGTTGGAATTGTTGGCAATCAGCCAAAAGTTCTTGCTGGATGTTTGGACATTGATGCATCAGTGAAAGCAGCTAGGTTCATCCGCTTCTGTGATGCATTCAACATCCCACTTCTAACCATGGTAGATGTACCTGGATTCTTGCCGGGAGCCAATCAAGAATGGGGTGGGATCATACGTCACGGTGCAAAATTACTCTATGCATACTCAGAAGCGACCGTACCAAAATTGACTGTCATTATGAGAAAGGCATACGGCGGAGCCTACGATGTGATGTGCTCAAAACATATCCGAGGAGACTACAATATCGCCTGGCCAACTGCACAACTTGCTGTGATGGGGGCTGATGGTGCGGTACAAATCATCCACCGAAACAGAATCAAAACCGCTACAAATCCCGAGCAAGAAAGAGGAAGATTGGTTGAAGAATATGGTGAACTTTTCGCTAACCCATACAAAGCAGCAGCGTTAGGATATATTGATGATGTTGTAGAGCCACGAGAAACCCGTGCAAAACTTTGCAAAGCTCTAGGAATGTTACTCGATAAGCAAGAGGACCGCCCTGCAAGAAAACACGGAAATATCCCCTTATGAGGTGTGAAATTATGGAGGATGATTCGTATAGCGATGCACTAAGCAAGATTCTTCAATCTGCTCGTGGACCTCTCACCGACATTGAGGATTTTGATACACCAGAACCCACCAAAATTTCTATTTCTAATGCACTTGATGAGACAGCAGAATCCTCAACAGAAGAGATTGATGGAGACAGAAAACGCCTAAGACGCTTAGCCGCCGTTATGGCAGTATTATCCATGCAAGCAGTTGGAGCCACTGAATCACAATCAGATATTGGGCGCCAACTAGGTAGTGCTTGGGCTCAAGACCACCGTCTGTCAGCAATGGGCCTGCCTGGGCTAGCGTACAGTAGAGCGAAGCGGTCGACTTGGAGGTGATGTGTCAATGAGTGAAACACGCAAAGTCACTATCAACGGCGAGACTTTTGAAGTCAAATTAGAGCCTGATGGGAATTCGTGGAAAGCGACTGTTGAAGGAGAGACATTCATTGTTGAAGTTGAAGAGGATTCCTCTCAACCAATTGCAAAACCGAAACGCTCAGGGAAAAAACGCAAAAAGTCAGGGACTGTTTCAAGCAGCATTCCAGGAAAAGTCATCACGGTAGAAGTTGAAGTAGGCCAAGAAGTTGCCGAAGGGGATGTAGTGTTGATTCTTGAAGCGATGAAAATGCAAAATGAGGTAGCAGCCCCGATTTCTGGAACAATTACTGAAATCAACTGTAAATCGGGTGAAAATATTGATGCTAACCTTCCTTTGGTTGTTATTGAGCCGCTATCAGACTCAGAAAACGAAGCGTAAGACAATTAACCATCAACTGTAAAGATTACACCGGGGGCAAAGAAGATGACCGAAGAAAAAGCACCCGAAAAAGTCACGGGCCCTCGTTGTGATTATCCTGGTTGTGAGGACGAAGGGGATATCATCAGCCGACTTTCTCCTGAAGGATACCTAGTTGCAACCGGCAAGAAAGCTTACTCATTTAGAGAGGCGTACCGCCGCTTTCATTATTGCCAAGACCACCACAGTGAACTAATGTCAGGTGTATGGAGTAGAATCACATTTGATTCTGATAAAGATGATGACCACGTTGCTCCTACTGCCATCTAAGCGAAACAATGGCTAGCGAACTTTCTCGTTACACCCGACTGAGCCGAGCGATCAAAGCCATGACTGCCAACCCAACAAGGTTACAGTAAGCGAAGAGTGTCGGTGGCATCGTCAACAGGTTCATTCGCCAATTAGTTGTGTTTTCTGGACTATCTCCAAACCAAGTTTGGATGATGCTCCACTCTATCCATACGCATACCAGCAGAACAACGAGCATGATTGTGCTACTACCAAGCAATGCTTTCTTTGAGAATCCCAATCCAATGAAGGTGAGAAT
>DTUF01000017.1 GCA_012964335.1 Candidatus Poseidoniales archaeon
GCTAACTGGTTCTACCATTGATTGACCTCCGGTTGTCACCCTATTTGAACGAATTGAACTTTGAGCGGCGGTTCAAGAAGATGTCGTTTAACCGACGTTTCTATGAAGAAGTGGATGTGTCGGGAAAATTAGGGGATAGAAGATGCGAGAGAAGGTTGCCCTACTCGGTTCAAGCGGAATTGTTTCCCAACGATTCCAACAACGCCTAGCCAACCACCCTTGGTTTGAATTATCTGCTGTTTTCGGAACCAAAGAAAATGCAGGGAAGTCTCTTGACGAACTAACTTGGAAATTACCTGAATCACGCCCTGAACTCTCAAACCTTGCGGTGATTTCCTGTCCAGCAAGTGATTTAAACTTTGAATTAGAAAAATTAAACATTCAATTGGTTTTTTCAGCCCTACCGAGTGCGGAAGCAGAAGAAATTGAACCAATCTTGAGACAAGGTGGGAAACATGTTTTCTCCAATTCCGCTGCTCACCGAATGGATATTGATGTCCCACTAGTAATCCCTGAAATAAATCCTGACCACCTCGCCCTTTTAGGTGGTCAAAAATCAACAAACCATGGTGGTTCAATCACCTGTTCCACAAATTGCACAGTAATGCCAATAGCAATACCTTTGAAACCTATTGCCAAACAATTCGGCATTAAATCACTTGAAGTCCAAAGTGAACAATCACTATCAGGTGGGGGCTGGCAGATGATGGCATCTGCAAAAAAAACAGGAGAGGTATCACCTGAAATCCTAGGCGAAGACGCGAAAATTGCCGAGGAGGTCCTTCTTCTACTTGGTGAATTTAATGGAAACGATGTGACATTAGCTAAATTTTCCACCGATATTTCATGCCGCAGGGTAATGAGAAATTTTGGCCACCTTGTCAAGGTGAAAGTTGAACTATCAAAAACCACAACCGAAGAAGAAATTTTCACTCTCCTAAACAACTTCACATCAATACCTCAACAATTGGCATTACCATCAGCCCCTAGCCAACCAATCATTGTCATCAACTCAACTATTCAGCCAAGTATACACCAATGGGCAGGAGCGGAATCAATCACTAACCCTGACCCTGCATTCGATTTACGTTCTGGCATGGCAGTTGTGGTTTCAGATTTACAGGTAACAGATAACCACTTGAGTTTCAATGCATTTTCGGAAAACACGATTCGCGGCGCAGCGGGTGGTTGCCTACTTCTAGCCGAGCTCGCATTCAAACAAGGCTTACTCATTTGAGCAATAATCTTCTAACCGGTGCGCCGACTCGGCGGCTTGGAAAGGTATGTCACAAGTTGAGATTGTAAAGGGAGTTTGCCTTGCGGGCCTCACTAGTTCTGTCCCACAACAACTCGGCCCAAACTGGCAACCAGGTCACCAAAGGACACAAATTTTGATTCTCATCCAACGACATCACAGACAGAAGTTTGAGTCTCATGCCACTACTCTCTCTCTGAAACATCCTTGTTGGTCCTTGTTCTACCGGCCAAGGAAAGAGGCTGAGCAAATACAAGACAATGGTCTAGACCCAAAAACGGCATCTTTCATGTTTCTTGATGTCGCTTTAGAAGACCTCGGCAAGTGGGTTGGCCCTCTTTCCAAGGATGACTGGCTTCGTGAAGATGTGGTTATCACCCCCTCTGAAGATGCTGAGCAATTTGACTCAACAAAGTGGACAGTGTTTCGCGACCCATGGCTTGAGCAAATTGAGGTACTACCTCTTGAGACAGCACCACTAGATATTGTTGCAAAAGCGTGGCTTACAATTCCTACCGCCGCTGTTACTACAGATCAGGTTGCAACTGCTCCTCCAATGATTTCAGATAATGTTGGTGGCGTTGAAGGTGCTAGTGATTCAGCATTTGCAGGTAAATTAGCTGACTTAACCCATAGTTTTGGAGCAGGTACCGTTGGCGAGCCTGTGGTTGCTACTGCACCCCACACTCCTGCTCCTACTGCTCCAGCCGCTCCACCTGCGGCGGCATTTGTTATGCCAACTGGACCGATTTCAATTCCAAATCTTAGTGTGGATTCTACCCCTGAAGCAGCACCTGAGCCAGAACCTGTTGAGCCAACACCTACTCAAGACCTAACACCAACCAAAGTGGAAGCACCAATTGTGGAGCCAACTCAAGTTCAGGAAGTGCCTGATATTGAGGAAACTAGTGAACAAACTACGGAAGAACAAGTCAATCACGAACAAGATGCTGGAGAAGGTGTTGAAATTCATACCGAACTTACTGACATTATTCAACTCTTGAAGGTTGGTGGTTTAGAAACTGAACAAATTCTTGAAAGCCCTGCTTTTGTAGAGGTTTCAGAACGGGCTACGGCAGCCGGCTTAGACGTGTGGACAATATTGATGGAAAGTGCAAGTTAAATCTACAATAATTGAAACCAGAAAGGTCAACATCAAAGTCTTCATCTACCTCGGTCGGCGGCAGGTTAAATTGCAGTCGTTCTACACGACAGCACATGGTCTACTGTCCCGCTTGTAGTGAACAGCAAGACGACGACAAGAGTTTCTGCCGCTTTTGTGGAGGGCCACTTCCTGGTCGAGACTTAATTCTCAAACTTCGCAACGAAGCTATCGCACTAGCAAGTAATCGAAAGGGAAAAAGTGTATCAGAAAGCCATTCTGAAACCCAGAAAACCATTGCAGCAGTACAGGCAAATGGCAACAACGGTAGCACTTACAAGATTGTCAATAACGGTGTTCACATGACGTCTACGAAATTAGCAACAGACAGCCTAAAAGATCTCATGCATGATATTTGATTCTCAAAGACTGCCCACTCGTCCTTCTAGAGTACTTTATCTGAGTACCCTTAACAAACAATTGTTGTGGGCGCGGTTTGATTTCCCATGAGCACCTCCCGATATGTATGGCAGGGGGGCTTCGCCGACTCGCGATGACCCTTTCACAACTGCCAAAGCACCCTCAAAATTCAGTTGAACTTGAGCAATATTCCACTGAGGGTGATTTTGCTGCCCGTTGGATTTCAGCAATAGTTGAGGCAGGTGATCTTAACTCAGAATCAAAAATAGTTGACCTAGGGGCAGGCAACGGTGTACTTGGAATTGGACTTCTTCTTGCCGGATGCGCACATGCAACTCTACTGGAAATCGATGAAGATGCAGCCAGCAGAGCGAGTGAAGGATTGACTACACTCAACCTGAATGAACGAGCTGACCTACTTGTGCAAGATTTGACTAATTGGAAACAATGGCCAGAACACCTCAATTGTGACTTAGTCATCATGAATCCACCATGGGGATTTCAGAAAGCCAAAGCAGACCGCCCGTTTCTTGAACTTGCATTTTCATCTCCAGCCAAATCAATCCACCTTCTCCACTCTGCGAGCGCAACCCATCCAGCCGCCCTAGCGAAGGAACTCGGGTGGCGTGGTGAAGTACTTCTAGAGGGAACTTTTCGATTACCAGCAAATTTTGAGCATCATAAGCAAGGCATAGCAGAGACCGAAGTGAAATGTTGGCGTTTTGTCAGATAGACGCCTTCAAAAACCCCAGTCGGGTCGGCAGGTTACGAATCCATCTCATAGAGATGCCTTCAGGAGACCTATTCCCATGTCAAGCACAGTTACTGATGGAATTTTTGTCACACCTGGAGACAAGATCGAACTATCTGGAGATGCTGGTGCAGGGGTGGCAGATGTTGATGGAGCACTCATCGCCACACAAATTGGAGTTGTAACTCTTACAGATGGTTCTGTTACAGTTTCCTCCGCAACTGATGTCCCTCGTCTTCCTGTTATTGGAGATGTGGTGATAGGGCAGGTTAGCAGATTGCAAAACAAAACTGCCGAAGTCAAAATTTTACATGTTGAAGGAAAGGCTTTCCGCGACCTACCGGCTGAACAATTGTTCGGTGATTTATTTGTCGCTGAAGTAGTAAATCGATTTCTTCCGGCACCTGGTGACGCGATGCGCAAGAACGACGTGATTCGTGCAGAGGTGCTTCAAACCAAACCAATCATTAAACTCACAACCAAACCAAAACCTCGCTATGGAGTTCTACACGCTGCTTGCCCTGCTTGTGGGGAAATCCTATCACCAAGTGATGTAAAAGAGGATTTCAATGTCGCGTGTAATCGCTGTGATTATACTGCTTATCGGGCATTAGCAGATGATTATGGTCATGGATTCTTTGAAGACGGAAATGGATTAGATGCACTGAATCGTGGAGGAGAGCGTTGGAATTCTGATGCTGAGGCTCGGCTTTCTCATGATGGCTCCCGCCCATACTTATCCCCTCTAGCAGATTATCGCCGAGGCAGTGTCCACGAAATTCCAAAGAAGTTCCTTAGTCGAAGTGGTGGCGGTGGAGGCCGTGGTGGAGGCCATGGTGACCGACCACGCCGAGAAATGCACAAGACCACATGCACACTTTGTTCTGATAAGTGTGAAGTACCATTCAAACCAACACCAGGCAAACCAATTCGTTGCCGGCCCTGTATGGAAAAAATGGAAAACGGGGATGCAACTCCTGATGAGTTAGCCGCCGAAAGAAAAATTCTACTTGCAGCAAGGGGTGCGGCTCAGGAAACATCTGGCTTCAAGATGTTTATTGGTGGTTTACCTTACGAAGTAAACGAAGAAGAACTCACTGCATTATTCGCTGAACATGGGGAATTGAAAGAAGTGCATATCGCTACCGACCGTGAAACAGGGAAGAGCAAGGGCTTCGCATTTGTTACCTACGCTAGCCATGCTGATGGTAAGAAAGCGCTTCCTAGCCTGAAAAGTCTCAAAGTTGGCGGACGCAAGTTAACTGTTCAAGAAGCAAAATCTGGCGGCGGCCGTGGTGGCGGCGGCCGTGGTGGCGGCGGTCGTGGTGGCAACCGTGGCGGCCGAAATGACCGCCGCTGAAATTTGATGTAGCCTGTAGGTTATGCCGAACTTATCACAACCAATGACCTAACTCGGACATTCGGGGGGTTTCATTTGGGTTGGTTAGTCATCGATGGTTATGAGGATGAACCCGCTGCCTTCGGCGTACCTCCCTACATCGGATTCCACATCCGTTATGTGTGTGGAGTCTTAGAATCTAGGAACATTGACTATGATTATGTGACTATTGATGATTGGAGACTCGGCAATCGTCCTGATTTGTCCAGTTGTGACGGCATCGTTCTACTAGCCGGAGCTATTGTTCCGGGAAAATATCTGCGCGGTACCCCTATTTCCCTCAGAGAAACTGATAACTTGTTGAGAACGGTACCGCGCCACGCACCATTAATCGCTGGTGGCTGGGCTATCAGAGGCTGGCGACAACAAGGTTGGACTCCACTGAGAAGTAACCTCTTCCTGTGTGTTCAAGATACAGATGCAACTCTCAACCATTTCCTAGAAAGTGGAGAATTCAAACACCAAAGAAGAACCACAGAACAATGGAATGATTGGGCAAATCATGGGGCACTTAGTAAGGCTGTGCGCCAACACCCTGACCTAGTTAGTGAACAAGATGGGAACTCTACTCCTGGGCCATTAACCTACGAAGTTGAGGTTTACCAAGGCTGTGTGCGCTACAAACAAGGCTGTAAATTCTGTATTGAGCCAAAGAAAGGTGTGCCTATTTTCCGAACACCTGAACAGGTCATTGAAGAAGTAAAAATTGCCATTGAATCTGGTGTAACAAACGTGAGGTTAGGTGGTATGACTGATGTTTACACTTACATGGCTGAAGGTGTTGTTGAATTAGAATATCCACAACCAAATCCTGAGCCAATTGCCAAATTATTGCATGGGCTCCGCGACCTTGATGGCCTTGAAATACTACATACAGACAATGCAAATCCAAGTATCATCGCAGAGAATCTAGAGTTAGCAGGTGAAATTACCCATACACTTGTTGAAACTCTGAGCGATGGAAGTGTGCTTTCATTCGGATTAGAGTCTGCTGACCCAACCGTTCATGAGGCAAATTGGTTAAATTGTGATACAAATCAATTGAAAATTGCTGTGAGGCACATCAATGAACATGGACGTAAACGTGGTGCAAGAGGGCTTCCCCAACTACTTCCTGGTCTAAATTTCATAGCGGGCTTAAATGGTGAGACCTCGAAAACTTACCAAATGAATCAACAACTACTCCAAGAAATGAAGAATGAGGGATTGTGGCTTAGACGCATCAATATCCGTCAAGTTGAAGGTGAGGGATTCCAAGAAATCCCAGAAGTTGAATTCCGCCAATTCAAAAAGTGGGTGCGAGATGAAATCGATGGACCATTGTTAGAGGAGATGTTTCCATTAGGTCAACGATTGAATGCAATTCGCTGGGAGAGCCATGATGACCGGATCAGACTACCCCACAATATCACCGATGAAAGCCACAGAAGCGAGTCATGCCGCGGTAATTCAGGAGTCACATTTGGTAGACAGGTTGGCGCCTATCCTATCTTGGTTGGAGTCCCATATCACATTCCGTTAGAATCCATCTCAGATGTCATCATCACTGGCCACGGGAAACGCTCCATTTCAGCTGTAGAAGCAAAACTCAATCTCAATACTGCAAGCCAAAAACAATTTCAAGCAATCCCTGGAATTGGCGAGAAAACAGCATGGAATCTAATTAGTGAAAGGGTCAAGAGAAACCATCGTGGGACATCTTTTTCATCTCTAGAAGATGCTTTTGAATCAATAGATTTAGTACCTTCAGAGTTAGCCCTGAAAATCTTGGAGGTGCAGTAATGAACTCTCTTAATGAAGTGGCAAAATCCCTCTCCAATGCTTGCAACGAACTCACCCCTAGGTTAGGGAAATCGGTATCTTGGGTTTACAACCCTCTTGATTATGCATGGGAAGTACACAAGCAATATCTGAGAAAATACGGTGACTTAGGTGGCAAAACAATTCTGCTTGGCATGAACCCCGGACCTTGGGGAATGGGGCAAACGGGTGTACCATTTGGCGACGTCAGCAAAGTTAGAGATTATCTTGGTTTAAGTGGAGACATAGGCCAGCCTGAAAGGTTACATCCAAAACGCCCTGTTATTGGCTTGGATTCTAACAGAAACGAAGTTTCTGGAACTAGATTATGGGGGGTTATCGAGGATACTTTTGGCTCTGCTGATGAAGCGCATGCCAACCTATTCGTGGTCAATCACTGCCCATTGTTGATGTTTGATGAAGCCGGGAAAAACCTCACACCTGACAAGTTGAGTGGACAGAGTGCCAAGGAACTACTCGAACTATGTGATCTGCATCTACAGCAAGTGGTAGAAATTCTCGGCGCCACTCAAGTAATTGGAGTCGGCGCTTATGCTGAAAAGCAAGCCAAGAAGGCTCTTATTGGCATGGATATTGAAATCACTCGGATTCCACATCCTTCGCCAGCTAGTCCATTAGCCAATAGAAATGGTGGGGCAGACTGGCGCCAAGCAGTCAAAAAAGTATTATCTGAACTGTGATTTCTAAAATCTCAAAAAAAAACCATTAATCAGATATTTGAAACGGTAAACAGATTCAATATGCCGCCCTAATGCTCATGAGGGAGACCTCACCTTCAGCAAGACGGTGAGCCGATGAGCGAGAGTAGAGAACCATCTAAAATGCAGATATATGATATAGACAGAGATTGGACTAATCCAATCGCAGGAGACCCTAAAACATTGCATGAAATGATGGTAAATGCGGTTTCTCGAAGTGGTAGTGACCCATTGTTTGGGTATATACCCGGCCGCGGACAACCAAGAATCCATGTGACCTATGATGAGTTTGGTGGCCTAGTTGAATCAGTTTCACGCAGTCTACGAGACCGCGGAGTAAAAAGTGGAGATAGAGTGGCAATAATTCTCAACAATTCTGTTGAATGGGCGGCAACATCCTATGCCGCCAATGCCTTAGGAGCTGCTTACACAGCGATGTATACCCACCAACACGGAGGTGAGTGGGCTTACATTATCGCAGATTCGGAGCCAACCGTTCTCGTAGCGGCGGACACTGATGTCCTTGACAGGCTGTGCGAACACCTACCAGCTGATGGTTGGCCATCGGGTGGAATTGTATTAGTGGGCGAAGATGCACCTAACTCTAGACCCCCAGAAGGTGTTAATGTCACTACTTGGAGCCAATTCGTTGCGGCAGGAAACAATTCAGAACCAGTTGGAGAGCCAGCAAGAGACCCACATGGTTTGGCAACTCTACTATACACGAGTGGTACCACAGGAAACCCGAAAGGAGTAATGCTCACTAACTGGAATATCCTTCATAATATTTTGACTATGCAAGGAAGATTTGAACTTTACAAAGGTGACAGAACTGCATCATTCCTACCATGGGCGCATTCCTTTGGTCAAATGGGTGACCTTCACTTTATGCTCCACCAAGGAGTTCACATTAACCTGATTTCAGATTTATTGAAAATCGCTGAAGAGTGTACTGAAATCAAACCACATGCCCTTTTCGCTGTACCTCGCGTATGGAACAAGTTGTATGGGAAAGTGATGGCAGGTCTGAACTCCTCACCGATTAAGAAGCGCTTGGGTGCGCTTGCTTTCAAGAAGGCGCGGGCAAGAATCGCTGCTGACGGCCGAGATTGCATCAAAATCCAGCCAAAAGGATTCTTGGACAAAAAACTCGACAAAATAGTGTTCGGGAAGGTACGAGGCAGATTCGGAGGTGAAATGCGATTCTGTATTTCTGGAGGAGCCGCACTCTCTCCAGAGGTTGCATCGTTTATCCAATGTGTTGGCTTTTCCATGTTTGAGGGTTATGGACTGACCGAAACATCCCCACTCATTTCATTGAACGGGTGGGAGGATGGACACCCATGTAAACTCGGATCCGTTGGACGAGCAATCCCTGGGGTGCGAGTAGTTATTGACCAAGATGCATGGGATAATCCTGACAGCGAAGACGGTGAAATTGTCGCTTATGGCCCTAACATAATGAAAGGTTACTGGAAGAATCCTGAGGCCACGGCTGAAGTCATGACTGAAGATGGTGGATTTAGAACTGGGGACCTCGGAGTTTTAGTTGATGGATTCATCAATATTACCGGCCGCGTTAAAGAGCAATTCAAACTTGAGAATGGAAAATATGTTGCCCCTTCACCTTTGGAAGAATCACTGAAATTATCAGCACTAGTTGAGCAATGCTGTGTTGATGGAACTAACAAAATCAAAACATTCACAATCATTCATCCTAACGAATATGCTCTACGAGATGGACTAAAAGCAGCGAAAATTGATGCTAGTGGTTCATTTGAAGAACTCTGTGCTTCTGCTGAAGTGCGGGCATATGCTCTAGAAGCGCTCAAAAATGAAATAATGGTTCCAAATTGGAAAGGGTTTGAAATCTCTGGCGGGGTCTTTCTAGACCCTGACGAGTGGACCACGGACAACGAGATGATTACCCCTTCATTGAAGGTCAAGCGACGAGCATTATTTGATCGCCATCAAGCCGATATTGATGCTCACAAATGACAGCAATTTAATGCTTGAATATCGCACCATCTGTGACCGAAATAATTGCCGATAAACCATTGAAGGTCAATCAAGTTGGTCGCCATAACGCCATTGTTGGAACATTGAACCAACTATGATGCACACTACAATAATGATAGCGCTAATGCCAGACTTTAAATCAAAATTTTCCAATCCCTGCATCCCTGCAGATGTAATCGTAACGCCTGCAGCTAAAGAGATCCCTCCTAGACTTGCCGAACCAACAAAAGTGACTGCTTCTTTCATATCCTTGACTAATCTAGCGCCAATAATGAAAGCAATATCCAAACCTATCGCAACCCAAATCCAATTAATAGAATAAAATTCAGCAACAATTGAGAGAATTACCGCCATTACGCCCATACCAAGAGAACCACCCACAATAAAGTGAAAGTTCTCACCGATTGAGGCACCTGCAGCACCAGCCATCATTCCAACTGCCACGCCAACCCAAATTGCGATTTTTGGGTCAACACCCAAAAAGGCGTAAACTATTGCACCAGCTGTTAACGCAAATGGCACGAAAAGAGCCCAAGCCGTGAGTAGTGGTAACAGCCTAGGCCCAGCTAAAGTTAGAGATACACCAAGAAGGACAAGTATCATGCCAATGATTGGCCCGTAGGTTGTTAGAATCGCGTCAAGTTGCTGCTCCTGACTCAGTGGCATAAAATCCTCGAACAAGTGACGTTGCTTCAATTATCGGGTCAGTCAAATTTTGTAATAATTGCTGGCGGCCGTAGGCCGCCAAATAGGAGATATGATGAGTAGAGGCTGAATCGGGCTACTCATGGTGAGTGGGGCCGGTGAATCTACTGAAACTACCTCAGGCTCTGCCAAAGCCACGACTCCGTCCCCTCGCAGAGTTGTTACTGCAGCCTCCTTATTTGATGGTCACGATGCTGCAATCAATGTAATGCGAAGACTAATTCAAGCCGCAGGCGCCGAAGTAATCCATCTTGGCCATGACCGCTCAGCCCAAGATGTTGCAAATGCTATTATCCAAGAAGATGCCCACGCAGTTGCCCTTTCATCCTATCAAGGAGGCCATGTAGAATACTTCACTTACATCCGCCAAATATTAGATGAGGCTGGCCGTGATTATGTCAAAATCTTCGGTGGCGGAGGAGGGACCATAACGCCAATTGAAATGCGAGATTTACATGAGGCTGGAATAACGAAAATTTACTCCCCAGACGATGGTAGAACCCTCGGCTTAGTTGGTATGATTGATGATATGATGGAGAAAACCAATGACCTAGACCTGCTTGATGAAGGGAAACTAGACGAGTTGTCCAACCCACTCACACCATCTGACCATGGTGCAATTGCAAGACTCATCACGTTAGCAGAAAATGGGGACAAAACATCCTTCAAATCAGCACTGGATAAGTGCCGCTCACAACCGTCTGACAATCAGGCACCAGTGGTCGGAATCACTGGGACGGGTGGGGCTGGTAAATCATCCCTCCTTGATGAATTGATGTTGAGAATAATTCGTGACTGTCCTGATTTGAAGGTTGCATTCCTTTGCACTGACCCCACTCGTAAACGAACAGGAGGAGCGTTACTTGGTGACCGAATTCGAATGAATGCGCTCTCCAATAGCAATTTTTTCATGCGAAGCCTTGCAAGTCGTGGTTCTGGAAAAGAAGTCAGTGACCGCCTTGAAGAAGCGATTTCAGTATGTCAAGCGGTGGGATTTGACCTAATATTTGCAGAGACGAGTGGAATCGGTCAAGCTGATGACGCCATTAGCAATTTAGTTGACCATACATTCTATGTGATGACCGCAGAATACGGGGCTCACACCCAACTAGAAAAAATTGAGATGCTCGATGTTGCTGACTTGGTTGTAATCAACAAATTTGAGCGACGAGGTGCTGTTGATGCACTGCGTGCAGTTCGCAAACAAGTGCGCAGAAACCGTAACCTGTTTGGGATAAGCGATAGTGAACTACCTGTATGTGGGACAATCGCTAGCCAATTTGCTGACCCAGGAGTTGACGACCTTTGGTTTCGTCTTTCATCACTGATAATCCTCGCTGATGGCAGTAATCCAAATGCCATCAAACCTTCCCTCCCTGAATCGGGAATGCCAGAACCAAGGCACATCATTCCACCTGAACGTGTGAACTATTTGGCAGAGGTTTCCGCAACTGTACGAGACTATCACACCCGAACCTATGGTGAGGTCGGGAAAGCCAGACTTGCCCAACAACTTGCTGAATCGGCTAATCATCTCGATACTATTGGAAAAAGTGACGCTGCTGCAGAAATAAGGCAAGAAGCAACCGAAATCCTTGAAGATTTACACCCAACTGCACGCACCCTTCTTGGACAATGGCCTAACAAAGTTGAAACATATGATAGTGGTGAATACTCTTACGATGTACGAGGAAAAACATTCTCGGTTCCAACGAAATCTGAATCTCTTTCTGGCTCAAAAATACCTCGAGTTGCCATACCACGAACTGAGGATAAAGGAGCGCTCTTGAACTGGTTACGCAAGGAAAATCTACCAGGTAGTTTCCCATTTACTGGCGGTGTTTTCCCATTCAAAAGGGCTGATGAGGACCCAACGAGAATGTTCGCAGGAGAAGGGCCAGCAAGTCGTACAAATTCGCGCTTCCACCTATTGAGTGAATCATCACCTTATGCCCGTCTATCTACCGCATTTGATTCGGTAACATTGTACGGAAGAGACCCTGATATTCGGCCTGACATATATGGGAAAGTTGGTGAATCAGGTGTGTCAATATTTACTGTTGATGAAATCTCTCAATTATATGATGGATTTGATTTGTGTGATAAAAATACCAGCGTTTCAATGACAATCAATGGCCCCGCTCCGATTATTCTAGCGATGTTCTTTAATGCAGCAATTCGTCAACAAGAGGTCAAATTTAAAGAAAACGAGGGGCGAAAGCCAACTGCTGATGAAGCATCTGAAATCCGTAATAAAACTCTATCAAGTGTGCGAGGAACTGTTCAAGCAGATATTCTCAAAGAGGACCAAGCGCAAAATACCTGCATCTTTTCAACTGATTTCAGCCTCAAACTGATGGGAGATGTACAACAATTTTACATTGAAAATAATGTGCAAAATCACTACTCTGTATCTATTTCAGGATACCACATTGCTGAGGCTGGTGCTAATCCAATTTCACAACTGGCTTTCACCCTTGCAAATGGGCTCACATATGTTGAGTACTACCGTTCACGTGGTATGGATGTTGATGATTTTGCTCCGAATCTTTCATTCTTTTTCTCCAACGGAATGGACCCAGAATATACTGTGATTTCACGGGTTGCTAGGAGAATTTGGTCAATTGCAATGCGGGATTTGTATGGTGGAAATGAACGCTCTCAAAAATGCAAGATGCACATTCAAACCTCTGGTCGTTCACTTCACGCTCAAGAAATGTCGTTTAATGACATTCGTACAACTCTCCAAGCATTGTTGGCCATCCAAGATAATGCCAATTCATTACACACTAATGCCTACGATGAGGCTGTCACCACTCCTACTACTGAATCAGTTCGAAGGGCTTTAGCAATTCAGATGATAAACAACAAAGAATTTGGTTGGAATAAATGTGAAAATCCAATGCAAGGGTCATATCTCGTTGAAGAATTAACAGATATGGTTGAAGAAGCAGTATTGCGTGAATTTGAGCGAATTAGTGAGCGTGGCGGCGTCCTTGGAGCAATGGAAATGATGTACCAACGCTCAAAAATCCAAGATGAATCAATGTTTTATGAAGAATTGAAACATTCCGGAGAATTACCCCTTGTCGGTGTAAATATGTTTGAAAACCCTGAGGCTGAAGCGTTTGACGAATCTGCTGCTGACTCCTTTGACATGGAATTAAGCAGAGCCACCCCTGAAGAGAAAGAAGGTTGCCTCAATCGGCTTGATGAATTCCATACTAAACATGCTGAAAGTGCGCCTGCCGCATTAACCAAACTTCAGGAAGTAGCCCGCTCAGGCGAAAATGTATTTACAGAATTAATGGAAACTGTGAAAGTTGCCAGCCTTGGGCAAATCACCGAAGCACTGTTTGACGTAGGCGGCCAATATAGACGCAATATGTGAGGTGCTGAGTTGAAATTATTGCTTGGCAGTGGTGGTATCAGAAACGAAGAACAAGTAAAACTCTATCATGATGAAATGGCACACCATTTCCAAGGCATTGATGAAGTTCTATTCATCCCTTACGCCGGTAAAGACCACGACTATTACCTGAAAAGAATCCAAGATTTTAGCGTATCATCTGGAATAAAATTAGTTGGAATCCAACACGCTGAAGATCCAATAAAAGCCGTTGAAGAGGCTAAAGGAATCTATGTTGGTGGAGGTAATACCTTCCTTCTAACTCGTGACCTTCATGAGAATGGAATAATTGACCCAATCAGAAATCAAGTGGAGGCGGGAATCGCATACATGGGAGTAAGTGCAGGCTCTAATGTTGCAGGCCCATCCATGCAAACCACGAATGATATGCCAATAGTCTCACCGCCGTCATTTGAGACACTTAATCTCGTGCCATTTCAAATAAATCCACACTACTTTGCTGGTCAAATCTGGATAAAAGAAGGAGAGAGTTATACCCCACACCACGGGGAAACAAGGCAAGACCGTCTTAGGGAGTTCCACCAACACAACACAACACCTGTGCTAGGACTCTGGGAAGGAACTTACCTGCGCTGGAATGGACAAACAGGTGAACTAATGGGTGGAAATGCAACAGTTTTCCAAGCCGGCAAAGAGCCTACCTCTCATGATACTGGAACGATATTTGATGGCTCATTAAAATCCAAATAGAATCAGTCCAATAATAAATACTGAGATAAATGACATGATTACTCCTGGGATGATTCCAACCAACATCCCTGTGCCCTTATTTGTCAAACCCGCCTGGAA
>DTUF01000018.1:0-234 GCA_012964335.1 Candidatus Poseidoniales archaeon
AAAAAAAAGCAAAATAAGGGGTACCCTATCCTCCATTTTGAAATAAAGGGCCCCCCATTCATTTTCTGCTTGCCCAAGAAGAAATTTTCGGAGCGAGGAACGAAACCAGTTCTATTTCTCTGGTTTCCCGCGCAATCCTAACAATATTGCTAGAATTCCAAAACCACCACAAATCAAATTGAAAGCATTCCAAATTGAACAATCTTCACCTGCCAAAGGAGCCAAGAATGTCCC
>DTUF01000018.1:273-13999 GCA_012964335.1 Candidatus Poseidoniales archaeon
TTATTCCTATAATGATATATCCAGAATCCGTTTGGTTTCCTTTACTAACTATATGCATCTTGGTTAAGTTTTCCATTTGAAATTGAGGAGTAGGAGTTCCAACCAAGGTAGACTGTTCTCCGGCACCAGCCCCACAGTTTGGACAGGCAACCCATCCGTCGGCTAACTCAGAGCCACACGAACTGCAAAACACCATGGCTAACGATTAATGTATAATTGATAAAGAGATTGGTAATAATAGCATGATGTAAGTTGTAAGGATATACAATCCCAACATGTGGTATTTGTATGATTCAATTTGTTTAACATTGAAGCAATGGGTTAGTGCATAACACCCTTTGATTCAGAAGTGTCGAATGAATGGGCTTTCAGAGGGCCATTCTAGTCGCTACGCACGCACTCATTTTGAGCGCATGGGCCCCCATTCACTCAAGTAGTTTGAGATGTATTTGTTGAATGCGAAAGCAAATAGGTTGGCGCCGCCCGCGTTCATTCATGTCAAAGAACATGCTGTTGTTGATGGTATTCTTCATCTGCGTCGTCACGGGATTGTATCTGGGATGGAAAGCCATGCATGCAGAGAACACGTACTACGAGGGAAATGATCTCTGCGAATCGGATGACGAGGATTTGAGGACACTTTGCGAGGATGACAAAGCAGAATGGGAGATGTACGAACTGGCATGGAAGTCAACTTGCGGTTTCGGCATACTCTGCCTATTGGGAGCGTTGTTCCTCCCAAAATCAAAGCCACCAGTTTCTCCTGAATGAAAGGGCTTTCAGTGGGTCGAGTCAAACGCTACCCATTCATTTCTGAATAGAACTAACTCTTTCGTTTGCAATCTCAATGTATTCCTCAGAAATGTCGGTTCCGATGTAATTACGCCCATGTTTCACAGCCATCTTCGGAGTGGTTCCAGAACCACACATCGGGTCAAAAACCAAATCACCTTCATTAGTCCATGAGAGGATATGGTCTTCAGCTAATTTTTCGGGAAAAACGGCTGGATGCTCGAAGGCAATTTTATCACTCGTTGTTCCATGCAACCCAACAGCATAATCCCAAATATTTGCACGTGTTTTTGAGTCATTCAATTTCCCTAATGCCTTATTGTTTACCCCGTCAGCCCCTTTATTGAAAGGCATCATTTCCATACCTTGTCTAACTGTTTGGTCAGTAAGGGGATTGAATGTATTTGGCTTTCCTTTGGTGAATACATGCATAAATTCGTAGCAATTTGTATAAGCATTTGAACGCATAAATGGTGTATTTTTTTTACGATAAATCATTATGTCGTGAGCATTAAAGCCTAATTCTTGAAAATATAATGCCTGGCGAAAACTAGTAAGTGAGCGATTACCTTTGTGAGTTCGGTCTCCAACAACCCAAACTACAACCCCGCCTTCTTTGGTGACGCGGTACAACCCCTTTGCTATTCCTTCAAAGTCAAATGAATAACCTTTGTAATCTCGAAGATTATCATATGGTGGGGAAGTGACTGTAAGGTCAACCGAGTTTTCATCCATCTTTTCCATGAATTCAACACAGTTCGTTACTACTAGTTGATTCACTTCCATTCTAACACCAATTAAGGTCTTTCATATGTGGCGAATGCCATATCAAACGGATTTTTGTCATCAGCCTTTCTTGTTTCACGGGTAATTTCCTCCCAGTCATCCCAGTTAATGTAAGGAAACCAAGTGTCGCCACCTCCAACTTTTGCTTTTACATGGGTGACCAGTAAACGGTCACAGCGACCAAGCATAGTTGCATAAATCGCACCGCCACCAATAACCCAAGCCCAGCCGTCCAATCCAGCATCTATTGCAGAAATCTCTAGAGCATCTGTAATGTCATGGACTATCTCAATTCCTTCAACGAACCATTCCATGTCACGGGTGAGAACTACGTTTAGTCGCCCAGGTAGTGGCCTTCCAATAGCCTCGTAGGTTTTTCTTCCCATGATTATCGGGCAACCCATAGTTGAACTTTTGAAGTGAGCTAAATCTGCAGGTAGACTCCATGGCATGACACCGTCACGTCCAATCACTCCATCTTCATCCATTGCCACAATCATTCCTAACTTCATCTATTTCACCTCATACGCTAATTGGAGCAGTAATATGTGGATGGTGATTATAATCCACTATTTCAATATCATCATAAGAAAAATCATCAATTTCTGTACACTCTGGATTGAGTTGTAAGCGAGGTAATTTGAGTGGCACTCTTCCGACCTGTTCTCTTGCTTGGTCAAGATGATTTAGGTAAAGGTGTGCATCTCCAATAGTGTGAATGAAATCTCCTGGTTTCAATCCACATACTTGAGCCATCATACAAGTCAGTAGGCTGTATGAAGAGATGTTGAAAGGCACCCCAAGAAATACGTCAGCACTGCGTTGATAAAGTTGGCAAGATAGTTCACCATTTGCTACATAAAACTGGAAAAACGTGTGGCAAGGCATCAGCGCCATCTTGTCTAGTTCACCAACATTCCAAGCCGATACAATGATTCTACGTGAACCCGGATTCTCTCGCAGTTGCGCAACAGCTCCCCTGATTTGGTCAATCACTTGGCCATCATTTCCTTCCCAAGCACGCCATTGTTTCCCATACACTGGCCCAAGGTCACCATTTTCGTCAGCCCACTCGTTCCAAATTCGAACTTTGTTGTCTGTCAAGTAGCGTGTGTTGGTATCACCCGACAAAAACCAAAGAAGTTCGTGAATGATGCTAGGCCAGTGGACTCGCTTTGTAGTAATTGCTGGAAACCCTCTTCTGAGGTCATATCTTGATTGGTGGCCAAACACAGAAATTGTGCCAGTGCCTGTCCGGTCATCCCGCTCTACACCCTCTTGTAGGATGAGTTTGAGTAGATGCTGATACTGGTCCATGCTGACGCCGGCATCAAGGGGGGAATTGACGCACTAAGAACAAATCGCTTCACTTTCCCATTTCATGGGATTCATGGTGCACCCAGCGCAGCGATAGTTGCCATACTTTGGTTAGTGAATTGTCGGTATAATTTTCCAAGAACATCGCGGCGATTATTTTCAGACATTGCCTCAATTTCTGCTACTGCATCATCATCTAAATTTGCGCCGTTTTCATGGCTAGCCCATTCATTCCATGTGATGGTGCTTGAAAACTTGAGTTCGGTCCGTTTCCAAGTTTTTGGTAGAAATGGTTCACCAGGGGCTAAGATTTCTCTTGACCCATTTATTCCGCAGTAGACGATCGGTGTATCAGGAAAAGCTGCTGCTATTCTAGCAATTCCGGTTTTCCCTCTGCTGAGATATGGTGGGGAGGTGTTCCTTGAGCGAGTCCCCTCAGGGAATATTCCGAGTGGCATCCCAGCGGCTAATACATCAGCGGCGCGAGCGAGTGCATCATCTCCGCCTCTCAGCCGATCAGTCTCAACTTGCCCTGTAGCAAGCATCAATTGTCTCCAACCAGGTTTGCTAAAGTGTTCATTTTTTGCCAAATAAAACAATTTTCTTCTTGTACTAAAGATTGACAGAACGGGGTCTAGGTGTGAAAGGTGATTAGCAGCAATTATCAATGGACCTGTTCTAGGTATGTGTTCAATTCCAGAAATCTTCAATCTAGTGATGATATTAATAAAAGGAATAGCGAAGTTTAGCAAGCCGCTGTAAAGTGGCGTTGAGGGTAAAGGGCGATTCGCAGGCTCTACCGAAGTGAGTTCAGCCAATCGAGCGCGACCATCATAACTCAAATCACCCATAACCGGCTCGTCTCGGTTGGGGGTTTTCATGGTTATTGGGCCAAGAGGTCAGACCGCTCTATTCTTGAAAGGGTGGTGGGTCGGCCATTACATGCTCACAAGGCGGGTAGTAGCACTCACTTTGTTTGGGTTACTCATACTCCCCTTATGTGCACCCGTTGCAGCAGAATGGGAAGAAGATTCATGGCTTACTGTAATCATTGGACCAGAAAGGCTAGAACTAGGCGATGAATTTGGCTGCCATGGAATGGCTGGCAGTGAAATTACCGTTTACGAACTAGAAATCTCTGAGTGTAGAGATTATCTCACAGAGCGAATAAATTCTTCAAAATGGGCGGTAAATCCTATTTCATTGGGCATTGATTCTGATAGGTTAGATGAAATTGATTCTGGGGCGATTATTGCTGCAGGTTTTGCAGTTGTAGACCAACAAATCCTTCCACTCAGTTCAGAAATCAGAAATATTTCCTATAATGGGGGTTCGTTAGAAAAGAATATGCAAACAGTTGAGGACTTTCAAGAATTAATTGATGAGGAGGTGCCGCTGATTAATTTCTATTGGAAAGCACGGGACCACGATGTGGTTGTCCGTCCTAATTCAGAATTGGTTTCATCTATAGAATCAACAACTGCGTGGTTTACAACTTGGGGGGAGCACGCTTCTTATCAAGCAACTAAAAGTAATTTCATGTTAAACAATTCATCTTCTGATTCATGGTTGGTGACATTTGAAAGTGACCCTTTCTCAACAACAGGAGTCTATTGGGACGTGCCTATTACTAATCAATTCTCAAACATCAATGCTGATGTTGTTTCAGTAAATACTGGCGATATTGCCTTGGATGAATTGGTTATCGATTCACCGCACTTGCAAACTGGTTGGCGTCAGGAGAATAATAGTTTAATTTTGACCTTGATGCCAGGTCAACAAGTTACCATTAATTTTGATTCATCAACAAATCCTGACGCAACACAACAAACATGTGAGCGTTTTAATTGCCACCCCGTTGCTATCACGGTTGCGGGTATTCACACCAATGATTTGTTCGATTGGTCTCGCCGTTGGGACGATACACCAATGCGATTCACTTGGCTAGTTGAGCCGCGCGAAGTTGCTCAATATGGTTGGATACTTCCCACTCTTGCAGTAATTGTCGCACTCTTTGCTCCGGTCGCTATTATCTGGTTGGTGAAAAACGACCGCCGCGCTCAACAAGTAGTAGCGGTCTTGGATAATTTGGACAACCTGAAATTTGAAGAAGAGTAACGAACTTAGTTCCGGTCATATTTTTGTAAATATTCAACAAGTTTGGTTTCAATCATTTCCGGGTTATTTCAGCACCTGCAGTCTTTAGACGAGTAATGATTTCATCTAAATCAGAGTGATAGTTATCAGGTGATTGAATACCTTCAATTCTGTCATCTAACAAAGCTTCACAAGCAACCAAAAATGGAATCCCAGTTGCTACCGCCATTGAAGGCCACAACCTATCAAGAGATTCATCAACTCCGGGGATATCAAACTCCCAACGTACTACCGGTCCGCTATCTGGTGTGATGGTTATATCCATGTAAGTAAATTCTGACCTTGTAGGTGTGTAAGCCCATTGCTGCACCAATGATTGTTCATCTAGTTCTCCACTATTTTGTAAGTCAAGGAACTTTTCTATATGGCCTGGCCA
This sequence comes from Candidatus Poseidoniales archaeon, assembly GCA_012964335.1. GTDB lineage: Archaea > Thermoplasmatota > Poseidoniia > Poseidoniales > Thalassarchaeaceae > MGIIb-Q1. The sequence continues at coordinate 5,702 of DTUF01000018.1, forward strand.
TCGTACAGTATATTCTGATAGTGATTCACAAGTTACCTCAGGGTTGGTTAGCAAAGATCGCAACCCATCCGTGAGAAAAGCCTCCATTTCACCATGCCTCCCAGCAATGAACATGTGGCGGTCAGTAATCGCTGGTACTTCCTTTTCTTCGCCATTCATTCGTATCCTAGCTGGTCGGGTGTATTCTTCAATAACGTCTGTTGGCGAAAATGGGGCACAATAACTCCATTCTGAATCTCGTATGACAGGGTTGCCGCCAACTCGTATTTTTACAGATTTTAGTGGTGGTACTCCTTTTTGTTCTGAGATTACAACCATATTTGATACCCCTGGGGCGATTCCACAATCGTGAATCATTGATGCCCCTGATTGTTTTGCAAGTTCCTCAAACCTATCCGGTGAATTATCTGAGAAGGCTAAATCACACACTTTCACACCATTTTTTATCAAGTGTTCACGGATAGAATCTCCAATTCTTCCAGGAAGCAAGTTGAGGATTAGGTCAAATTTGGATAGGTCGCAATCTGCTAAATGAGAAATTACATCTTGTTCAACCAATGAAAATGACAGATTATCTCTAACTTTTTCCAACATCGGTACATCATCATGATTCAATGCGATAGCGGTGACGTCATGACCACTCTTGGATAATTCATCACAAATGAATGAACCAACCAGTCCAGCACCATAAGAGAGAATGCGGGCCATATCTTAGGTGAGGGGGTGGCTACTATATTTGATTTCAACAATGACTCTCTACGCGTCGTTACAGCCGTAGCATTCATGCCATTGATGCTTACGAGACCGGTTCGGGGAGCAGATGGCAGGAGACGTTTCAATTGACCCTTGGTCGTCAAGTCAATCCACTGACTATAACAGAATCATTGACCAATTCGGTCTTGAAAGGGTAGACCACTCAGTTCTACCCAATCCTCACATGTTGCATCGAAGAGGAATTGTGTTTGCCCATCGCGACTTAAATCTCATTTTAGATGCTTACTCTAGTGGTAATCCATTTGGGGTTTTGACTGGGTTGATGCCTTCTGGAAGGATGCACTTAGGGCATAAGATGGTAATTGACCAAGTAAAATGGTTCCAAGAACAAGGTGCAGATGTCACAATTGCAGTGGCTGATTTAGAAGCCCACGCTACACGTGGTCTGTCTCTAGAAGAGTGCCGCCGAGTAGCTCTTGAAGAGTATGTGTCGAATTATGCTGCCTTAGGTTTGGATGTTGAAAATACATCTGTTTACTTTCAGTCAACAAGACCTGTTGTACAACGACTTGGGTTCACTCTTGGAAAGAGAACTAATTTATCTGAATTTGAAGCGATTTATGGGTTCAAAGGTGAAACTAACCTCGCCCATGTGCAAGCACCCTTGGTACAAGCTGGTGACATATTGCACCCGCAACTTGACGAGTATGGTGGGCTAAGGCCAATTGTGGTGCCTGTTGGAGTAGACCAAGACCCTCACTTGAGACTAACACGTGGCCTCGCTAGCAAGACTAACTGGTTTAATGTGAAGACCCGCAAATCAGGAGGATTGGTCATCGGTCTTTCCGTTCAGGATGATAATTCCCAAGCCCTCGGAATTGGTGCAGATGGCAGAATTGACAAAGGTACGCGACAATCTGTGTTTGGAAAATTATCGGCGATTTTGGAAAAAATCGGCTTTAGCGACATTAATTCCAATCCGAAGCATGGCTCTATTGAGATTCCAGCAGCCACTAGCCGAGATAGAGATTTAATTCGACCAGAACTTCTGAAATTAGAGCGCTCACTTGGTGGTCTCGGCTTACTACAGCCTTCAAGCACTTACCATCAATTCGCTATTGGAATGACTGGTGATAAAATGTCATCAAGCCGACCAGAGACAACAATTTTCCTTACTGAAGATGTGGCAACTATGGAAAAGAAAGTCAAATCCTCATTCTCTGGTGGTCAATCAACTCTAGAAGAGCACCGGCGACTCGGAGGTGATCCTGATGTTGATGTTGCTTTCCAATATCTGAGATATTTCTTTGAAGATGATGATACAGCCTTATCAGAAGTTGAGACTGGTTACCGAGCTGGAGAAATTCTCACTGGACAAATGAAGCAAATTTGTATTGACAAGGCGAGCGAATATCTCAGCCATCTTGGAGAAATGCGCCAGCAAACTGCGCATATCGTTGATGACTTTTTGGCAGAGGATGCCCGCCTTTAGTTCACTCAACATCTTCTGAACTCATGATGATAGGTGCTGGACCAGGGTCAAGTAGGTCAACTTCATCAGCGGATAATTCCTTTTTTACAGCATCATCGTGGCCAATAATACTGTGACCTTTAGGGTCTAGTATTTCTAGAGAAAGGTCACCCAGTAATTCTCCTTTTGCAAGTGCCATAAGAGCCATTTCAAGTTGAAACAATTTCGCCAAATTTTGCTCAGCTTCATCATTGCCATCTTCAATTTCAGTTCGTATTTGCCGCATCATCATACGAATGATGTCAATAAATCGATTTACTACGCCTTCAACATTTGAAACGTAACCTGTAGATTGAGTTCCCGGGGATACTTCTAAGTCTAACTCAGGTATTCTAACAGTACCAGAAGAACCCCTTACAACTCTCGCTTGTAAGTGTTCCACTTTTCCTATAGACAAAGAGAATGATAGGGCGCCACGCTCTTCTGATGGTATGAAATCAGTTTGCCGCATCCCACAATGTTCGCAACTAAGAGTAATCTGAGTATGCTCACCGAAGTAAGGAATTTCAGAGGACATTGATAGGAGTTTTAAACTACCTTCGTTCTTGCAGGTAGGGCATGGCAAATCAACGTCACTTTCCACTTTTTCACCTCACGAAGAGTGTTCAAACGATTCTTTTTCTAGACCAGCAACGCCACTAACTCCAGGGGGTAAGACAAGAACTCGGTCTTCTCCCAGTTGCACTAGCGAGCCACCCACATCTTTGACAATGAAGTTTGAGATTTGCTCAATTGCCGTTTCGAATTCAAAACCTCTGTCAATGATTTTACCCAATTCAACAATTACTACTTCGCCCTCTGCAGCCCAATTAAAAATGTCATCTAAGCCAGTGACATCGTGTAACACTGCTCTACGAATGACTAACTCACCATCTATACGGGGGACTGGAGCATCAGGGTATATTGAGCCTAAGTCATGGTAAAGTTGTCCAGGTTCTGGACTTGGTAGTTCTCCTTCTGAAGTGCTGGGGATGTCAATCCAGCGGGGTCCGTCTCCACCTTCCTCTGTCATTTCCACTATCTACCGGTGCAGGGTTCGCCACATAACCAATTTCCTGTTTTGATGTTGTAAGTAGGTAGTTAGGTTTAGTCGGGTTGATAAGGGGCCGATATTTCGCCCTCTATGCCGAAGCGGGGATTCTGCTTCGTGCGAATGTTCAAGAACGGGCAATTAGGAGGTAATGACATGGAAGCAGAGATGACGGCATTGAAGACGGGAACTAGCACCATTGGGTTGTGCTTTGATGGTGGAGTAGTTGTAGGCGCAGACCACCGAGCAACTATGGGCCACTTTGTAGCCAACAAGAATGTACAGAAGTTATTTTCAATTGCAGATAACATTGCTCTCACAACTGCTGGCCTAGTTGGGCACGCTCAAATTCTTTCTCGAGTTTTGGCTGCCGAAATCGCAATTTATGAGATGAAGCGTGGAGGAATAATGAAAGTTGAGGCCGCTTCAACTTTGACTGCAAATATTCTCGGTGGTCGTCCATATTGGGTTCAATTATTGATTGCAGGTGTGGATACGGATGGTAGCCATGTGTACTCAATTGACTCCGCTGGTGGTTCAATATCAGACACTTACTGTGCAACAGGTTCAGGTTCACCTTACATGTATGGGGTTTTAGAAGACCAATACAAGGAAGGGATGACAGAGAACGAGGCATTAAAAGTCGCCGCTAAGGCACTTTTGGCATCAGCTCAAAGAGATGCTGCTAGTGGAAACGGTATGGATCTCTGTGTTATCACTCTAGACAAAGGATTTACTTTACTCACTGATGCACAAAAGCTGAAACTAATCAACTCTATTTGAGAATTGATATTTGATTCCCGGCAGTTAAACTGCCATCACCCTCTGTCATTGAGGAAGCCGGTAAACTGCGGGATACTGTAAACACAACGAGGTGTGAAAATGAGATTGACCTTTCAGGAAATCAAAGAGAAGTTACTAGAGATGATGCCTAGTAAGGCAGATTATGAATTAGATCTAGAAGCAGCTAGCATAGCCATCATTACAAAAACCCCTGAAGAATTCAACAATTCTCTAATTGGGGAGATGGCTAAAACAATAAAAAGACGAATTATCGTTAGGCCCCATGAATCTATTTTAATGAACCCAAGAGATGCTAATGAATTAATTAAGAAAATAATTCCAAAAGATGCGCTAGTACTGAATATATGGTTTGACCCTGCAATTGGAGAGTGCACAATTGAGTGTAAAGACCCAGCATTAGCAGTAGGGAAGAGAGGTGTACATCTCAAAGAAGTCAGAGATAAAATCGGTTGGCATACATCAATAATTCGTTCTTCTCGTATGGACAGTAGGACATCTACTGACATAAGGCGATTCAGGATGGACAATTCAACCGACCGAAAGAAAGCACTACGCAGGTTTGGAAACAACATTTACCGGCCTCAAAGGCCAGGTGAAACATGGGTTAGGCTCACTGCACTAGGGTCCTATGGCGAAGTCGGAAGGGCAATGCACCTAGTCACAACCAACGAAAGTCGTGTAATCATAGATTGTGGGGCAAAACCAGGCCGAGAGGACACCTCGATGCCGTACTTTTCAGCACCAGAATTATTGCCTCTTGAAAAGATTGATGCTGTAGTAATTACCCACGCTCATTTGGATCATATTGGTATGCTGCCAGTGTTATTCAAATACGGCTACCGTGGGCCCGTATATTGCACACCTCCAACTCGCGATTTGATGGTATTGTTGCAATTAGATTTCATAAAGGTATCACAATCTGAAGGAAGAAGGCCGGCATACACTCTAGAAGATGTTCAAACAATGATGTTACACGTGGTTGATGTAGATTGGAATAAAACTACAGACATTGCTCCTGACATCAAAATGACACTGTACAATGCGGGGCATATTCTAGGCTCGTCATCCGTGCACATGCATATTGGAGAAGGTTTGCATAATTTGGTTTTTAGTGGTGATATAAAATACGAAAAATCATGGCTTTATGATGCTGCTAATGTGCGCTTCCCACGCGTTGAAACTCTAGTGCTTGAATCAACTTATGGGGGTGCAAAATCGTTCCAGCCTTCTCGGTTGGAAGCGACCCAAGAATTGCAGGATATGATGAAACGAGTTCTAAGCCGTGGTGGCAAGGTATTCTGCCCTGTATTCGCAGTGGGCCGAAGTCAAGAATTAATGATAGCCATTGACCAGTTATTCAAATCAGGAGATTGTGAACCGGTTCCAGTTTGGCTTGATGGAATGATTCAAGAGGCTACTGCAATTCATGCAATGCATCCAAATTATCTAAATCAAGAATTACGTCAATCAGTTTTGAAAGATGATGGTTCTAATCCATTTTCATCTAAATGGTTTAGGAAGGTTGAGAGTCGAGACCAGCGAGAATCAATCATCAATAACCCACGGCCTTGCATCGTTCTTGCGACTAGTGGTATGATGTCTGGTGGCCCGATAATTGAATACTTGAGAAATTGGTGTGGAGACCGCCTCAATACTCTTTGTTTCGTAGGGTATCAGGCAGAAGGAACTCTTGGTCGCCGCCTCAGAGATGGTTTCAAGGATGTACCAATTAGCGATGGAGGTCGAGGAACAGATATGGTTAGGGTTGAATGTGACTTAGTCATCATTGATGGAATGAGTGGTCATTCAGACCGCCGCCAACTGATGGAATATGTCAATCAAATGAATCCAAAACCGCGTTTCATTATTTTGCACCATGGTGATGCAAAGATTGCCAATCAGTTTAGACAGGGGTTAAGGGAAACATACCGCATCAGAACGGTTACACCATCTAATCTTGAGACACTTAGGCTAGTGTGATCAGGAATACTCAAGTTGAACTTTGTCAATTTGTTTTCCAAGTATGTAGAGTACTAGACCCGAGACCAAAGAGAGCACACCGATGAAGGTGACAGCAAAGGCCGCTAAGGCAACGCCAATGCTTACAGTATCATGGGGACCACCAACATCAATCAATGCAGTAGCCATCTTGTATCCTACTGTGAAGAAAATAATTCCTGGTATTCCAAGTACAATAAGCGGGTGTTTTGATTCAAGCATCCAGTAGAATAGTTGGGCAAAGCGAGAGGCACTCGTCAACGATTCCAATTCTTTTCCAGTTGGCGTGGCTTCTAATTCAATAATTCTGACTTTAAGTTCACGAGGGAGGTCAGCAGGTTTTCCACTATCATTCGCTGCTGCGAGTCCGCGTAATCCTTCTTTTGTGAAGGCACAAACAGAAATTGCCGCATCTTCATATGAATACGAAGCGATTGTAATCGCTTCAGATGAATCAGGTATATCCTCAGTACGTTGGTTTGAGCTTCTATGTTTGAAAGCGATGTAGATATCATGCCGGCTTCTCGAAAGAGCGATATGCCGAGGCAGGTTCTTTAGTTTCCAATCTTTGTCAAGTCCAATAGCAACGGTATTATCCGTTTCAGGTAAGTCCATTTCAAGAAGGGTGCGAGCTAGGCTTGGAGCGTGTGGTGGCCCTTCATGAACCACAAATATTCCACCTGCTTTCTCAACCATCTCACGTTGCTTTTCATCTTCGCCTAAGGATATGACAACCACTTCGTCTACAAAGTCAATACCTCGGCTGACAGCAGAGCCGAGGCGAAGGGATTGTTCCCGAGCAACAAACACTAATCGCATGCTTCCCAACTCTTCGTCGCGCCGCTCTAAGGGTTAATGATTCGCCTTCTGAACTAGTAAAAAGGTGTAACTCATTGAAAGACCGTGCCCGCCGCCGCCGAATTAATGCGCAACGGTTGGCGAGTGGCAGTAGTAATGCCAGCATTCAATGAGGAGGCGCAAATAGAGTCAGCAATCCAATCAGTACCATCGTGGGTAGATTCACTGGTAGTAGTTGATGATGGCTCAACAGACATGACGTATCAACAAGCAAAATCAGTACTGCCTGAGTTTGGAAAAATCGTCAGAACCACAGGCCTTGGCGTAGGGGGGGCAATCTCTAGGGGATACGAGGTGGTAATTTCTCAGTTAGATAGTGATAACGAAAACACAGATGATTGGGCAGCTGTTGTAATGGCTGGTGATGGGCAAATGGACCCCCAAGATATTGATAATCTCCTCACCCCTCTCACAAGAGTTCCATTCGTCAAAGGTGATCGTTTCTCACACCATGAAGGGCTTGGGGAAATGCCGAAAAATAGGCGCTTTGGCTCATGGGTTTTGGGCAAACTAACCTCAGTTGCTAGCGGCCGTGAGGTGAAAGACCCACAGTGTGGCTACACTGCAGTAACAGTTGATGCGTTGCGTCAATGGGATTGGGTGAGCGAGTGGCAGGGATATGGATACCCAAATTGGTGGTTGCTAAATTTGGGTGCGGGCTCAATTCCTTTTGAATCAGTACCGGTTAAATCTGTTTATCGTGATGAAAAGTCAGGAATTAAAGTGTTCAAGTTTCTCCCAAGAATTTCCCTCCTATTGCTAGTTGGATTGTGGCGACGGGGTTGGAATTGGTATGTCAAAGGAGAAGGGAAAACCCCGATTACTTCACGACTGGCGGTATCTTCAACATGGTTTTCAGCGATATTATTGATGAGCACACTGCCGATATTGATTTTTCTCGAGCCGCCATCCTTTGCGCTTATTCCCGCAGTGTTAGGTCTGTTAGCAGTGACTTGGAAATTAGATCAGACCGAAGTCCATCGCCGGCTCAACAATCTCTGATTTTGATGTTGAGATGGGCCGCCTAGATTTGAACAGTAATCATGGCGGGTCCACTATTACCACTCATGGTGGTTCATCGGGGGATAGAGGGGAAGGACCTCTCCAAGGTCAAACTGTTGCTCAGTGTGCTTAAGCGATTAGGTGGGGGTCTCAATCTTTGACCATTGCTTGACAATACCAGAAGTGGATGGAAGCGCCACCAGCACCGCCTACACTGACACCGCCCTGACATCTCCATCCAACATCAAGGAGTTTCTGCACCATCTCTTCCACCGATTTCCCACGGCTATCCTTCTGCTTTGTTGGTTGGATGCACATTACTATTTTGTATTCCATAATCCATTGAGGTGGTGTGTTCTTC
>DTUF01000019.1 GCA_012964335.1 Candidatus Poseidoniales archaeon
CCTTGAGGAAGGATTTGATGGCGACTTGGTGCTCGTTGACTTAGAAAACTCTCACGCCATCCAAGATGCAGATACTTGGACTAATGTTGGTTGGAGTCCTCTTGCTGGCATGGAATTGACCGGATTTGCACAACTGACTGTTGTTGGCGGCATTCCTGTTCATGGACGAGGGATTGGCGGCTCGCTGCGCGGCGAGCCTTTGTGTGAAGCAGGCGAAGCAGGAACTTCCCTCAAATTCTCTTAAGCCATCCAATTATTCAGTCGGCTTGTTCTAATCGCGAGAATCAAAAGATTTTTCTGAATCAAAATATCATCTATGCAATAGACTAAGTACATCCCTAATATCGTTTTCAAATATGGACTCAAAGCGCTTCAGGAAGTACCTTTTGCGCTTGGCATCAGTTGCCATTGGCATCTCGCTGATGGCGTATCTTTATTTTTCAACAGACGGCGAATTCACTCAATTTATCAAATCCATGAATTTGCAAACGATGCTAATTCTCATTGCCGTTTATGCTGGCATCCTGATTATTGATATCTCTCGCCTGATTGTCATTTTACACCCCTCAAAGAAATCTGTGAACCCTACATCTGTGCGCGCCACTATTCTTGCCCCATCGTTGAATATGCTACTACCAGGCAGAGCAGGGGATTTGAACGCGCTTGTTGGTTCTAGAGCTAGCGATTGGCCAATCGGTCAGAGGACTCGAAATTTAGTATTATTACGATTAATGGACCTCGTTGTATTGGCAATTATTGGAACGATTCTTGCCGCCTCTTTACTCAATTATACATTGATGTTGGCTATGATTTTGGCAGTAATTATCGGATCTATGGTGGTTTACAAAATCCTACCATTTTTAGTCGGAAAATTCGCCTCTGTTCTCAAACTTCCAATTGGTGAATTCAAACCCGAGGAGGACCATATCGCTCTCAAAAGATTCGCTCTCACCGGGATTTCCTCAGTATTGTTTTGGATTATCCAAGGTTGGTTCACTTACCTCGTCATAAATTCATTCACCGTTGATATGATGAGTTTTACTACGGTTCTTGCCGCAGTAGCCGCGGCCAATCTATCCAAATTGATTCCAATAACTCCAGGTGGCGTTGGAATCTATGAGAATACTCTCGCCTTCACTCTAACATATCTAGGTGGAATTAGTGTAGAAATTGCAGCAGCGGCAGCGTTAGCAGATGGAGTTCTGCGGTATGTTCTAACAGCCTCAATGCCATGGCTTGGGTTAGCCTTTAGCAATTCACCCAAGTCGGAGGAGGAAGAATAGAGATGGCGGAAAAAAAAAGATTTTTGTCGTTGACAAACGCTGAAATCATCTTTCTAGCCTGCTGGGTAATTTGGTTACTTGCTTGGCTGAAAGAATTACCGATTCACCGACACGACTTCAACACGGCTCAATGGATGCTACATAGTTGGTGGTTTCTTGAAGAACCTCTTCCGACATGTGCGGGCATTTCACGCCTTTCCTGTTGGTACTACCCCACACATCCCCCACTCGTACACCTGTTTGGTATTCCCGGGTTAGTGCTGTTTGGATGGGTAACTTGGCCCATCAGGTTACTTCAAGCCATGATTATTCTATGGGGTGCTTTCGAATTGCGGGCGCTGGCTCAGCGAATTGCCACTCCAGCGGCTGGGTCAATGGTTTTGTTCATTTTTCTAGCCAGCCCAATGTTGATTCTATATGGTGCGATCCCAAACTACGAACCGACTGTTGTTGCATTGTTATGTGCGCTGATGAATAGGACTTCTCTGTATCTTGACGACAAAAAAATATCAGGTATTATTTGTGTTTACGCAATCGCTACTTTAGGGATGTTAACCGATTGGAGCGCCTACCATCCGGTTGGAATTGCATTCCTGATTGCATGGTATGGACACCTGAAAGGAACTGAATCAAAATGGGTCCAAGTTGCCGCTGAACACCGATGGCATCTGACCACTCTTTTTGCAATTGGTGTCTTGATATTCTCATCTCATCTGTATACGGTTTACCATGCATATGGTTCTCTAGACCCTATATTTTCCACGGCTGAACTACGTTCAATTTCCTTTTCTTTGGCTGGCTCCAGACTGGATGGATTATCATATCTCTCAAAACCAGTGATTATGATTGGTGTTTTCTTGGGTATTATTCTTGAGCAATTTCTGACTATGGCATCTGCTTGGATTGTTCTTCTATTGACGCGTAAGAAAAACTTCCCGGTCTCCACAACAAGTGTCGGGAAATGGATTCTAATTCCGATGAGTGCTGGTCTGATTCACACATTGATGTTCCCTCAAGGCGCGTTTATCCATGAGTATTGGGTTGCACCCTTACTACCACCATTCGCTCTTGTTGTTGCTGTAAAAGCATCAAACTGGACTGAAAATCAGGTCAATGTCTGTGGAAAAGTAGCTTGCGCTATGCTTCTCTTGTGGGGCTTGGTTCTGTTACCAATTACATCTGTAGCATATATTGAAGACTCGGTAGAATCAGTGGAGAATCTTCACGAGATTTTCGGTGATGATGCATCAATACTTGTCTCATATGAAATTATCAGTGCTAGGCCCGAGGTAGTGATGTCACTTCATACTGGTAATCTAACACCGACTGCTTGGGCAAGTGATTCGCAAGAAGATTGGAATTGGGATGGTGCTGTGTTGTGTGCCGATAATGCGTGGGTAGAGAAACTAACCTCCGCCAACCAAAATTACACGATTATTGACCAGCGTCCTTCACCGGCTTGCCCTACCGAGCAACTTGTAGTACTCGTTCCAAGCAATCAGTCAGCATAACCACAGTGACTAATTCAGGCACCATCTGGTTCTGATGATGGTTCTCCGCCTTCACTGCTTGAACCTTCATCGCCATCTTCACTGACCTCTTCATCAGCACGTACAGTATCATCTTCCCATCCCCAATAACTTGGGGCATCAATCCTTTCTGGAAGCGTCACAGAGTCTGAAAGTG
>DTUF01000020.1 GCA_012964335.1 Candidatus Poseidoniales archaeon
GACCCAGGGGAGGGGACTACCACGGTGGAGGATAAGCAGGCACTTGGAAGACGAAGGTTTGCGTAGGAGGAAAATATCAAAAAAAACACGGCAAAAAGGCGAGGCTAAGGTGAGCAAACTCGGGAAAATTAGCGCATCGTATGCTTCGCCAATGAGTTGAGGAATACACAACATATCTCAAACCAGTGGGTATGAAAATCATCAATAAAAAGTGATTTAGAGGGGAGGGGAGAGTGGGTAATTGAGCGACATGAGGTTGATGCCACTAATTATTGGTTCCGTGATTCTAGTTGTTACGATTTTTGCCGGTTTCATTGGATTTTCAGGAGAAGGGTCAGAAAGTATGGATGTACCATCCTGCTCTACCGGAATATCGGGATTAGATATCTGTGATAAATCTGCTATGCTTGAACAAAATATTCCAATTCCTAACGCTGTAAACGGAATCATTGTCGCAAATTTTGTCATCCAATGGGATTCGCCTGATGCTTGGATAGGTATTGTTGATGCAAGCGATGCTGACCAATGCCTCAATAGTGGTGAAGGCTACTTATTGTGTGATACTGAAGACTTGACTTTCTTTGAGGGCGGACCCGATAGTTCTGGTGAAATTGATTGGACACTTTCTGGAGGAAACTACCGTTTTGTGGCGGGAAATTCAGTTGATGGTGTAACAGAAACCACTGAAATCACATACAACTACGACATCATCTTGACATCGAGTATCGCTTGGTTTCTTGCTATAGTCGGGATTGGCCTTGTGGCTCGCGGATTGGTAAAAAGTTGAGAACACAATCTAACTTAGATTCCCATCCAATTGCTGAGAAGGATTCCAATGCCAAATGAAATCAGGCTGACTACGAAGAGTAATCCAGCCATCTCAGCAAATCTATGAAGGAATGAAACCTCTTCAACGACTGACACATAGAAATTGAATGATGCTATCACAACTATCCCAATGATTAGGGTGCAAACCAGTGCTAGTACGTGAGGCTCAAGCCCATAGACTGGTGTAGTATCAGGGGATATAATTAGGTAAGGCGCAACCAATAAAAACACTGTGAGGAGATAGGCGATCCAGGTGAAAAATGCCGCAGTAAGTGGGTTTGTGTCCTTTTTCTCAGAACGTGTCGAGAGATATTCACTAGCACCCATACTGAATGCTGCGGCGATTCCTGTTACTAATCCAGCAAGAGCTACAAGTTTCAAATCACCAAATGCGAAGGTTAGTCCAGCTAGTGCTCCAGTCAGTTCAATCAGTGCATCTGACATCCCTAAGACAACGCTTCCGATGTAGGTGAGGCGCCCTTCTTCCAGTAAACCAATGAGGCGCTCTTCATGTGAATCCTCCTCGTCAGCCAAGTCATCATAACCTAATTTTCGATATTCAGTAGAGGCGTCTCTCTCGACCCGTTCAAGCATCTTGACTGCGAACGTTAAGCCGAATATCCAAGCCATTTGACTGTGAAGCCAAACTTTCCACATCATTGGCTTAACTGTTTGACCCGTTGCTTCTGCAAGTATCGCTTCGTGGCGACCTTCTTCTTCGGCAATCTGGAGCAATATTTTTTTGTTAGATGGATTCTTCTGTTTCTTAGCAAGCCGACGATAAATCTCGCCCTCAGTAGCCTCCATTCGCTGGAGACTGAGAAGTTGGTGTTGTAGTTTGGTTGCCATTATGGTTAGCGGTGATGCCTTGTTTCATCAATGCTCGCACACTAGCCTTAACAAAAATTAGTCTCTGGGATGAAATAACAGAGTTCCGCTGACCTCAAAACAAATGCGCGCTCCGTGGCAAATTAATGCAAGCGGATGACGGCTCAGTTGTCGAGGCTGAATTGGTAGGCGAAGACGATTTTTCTGCTCAGCGGGAAAAGCGCCAACTGAATTTTGCTTTGGCCGCAACTGCCCTTTTCATCATTGTAATGATGGTTATTGCATCAATTTTTCCAACTGGATTAATTGATGATATAGATGGAAATGATGGAAACGGCCATTGGTTACCTCCTGTAGACCAACGAGCGAATCTTGATTATCGTAATGATGATGTTTTCAGTCGGGTATCATGGAATGGTTCCTTTGGAATTGAAGAAGTTCGCTCGGTCTATGTGCCTGTAACAACCATCACACTTGCAGATGGCGGGGCTGGAATCACTGGTGATGCTGAAATTCATCTTGGTTTATGGCTACCTGAAATTGAGGGTTGTGATTGGGACTCACTCACAACTAACGACACTTTAGCAGCAGATGGTGTCACAATCTGTGCAGTTCCTGTCATATCTGAAATTGGACCATACTACAATGACGGTGATGTTGATGCATTAACTCCAGCCAACAGATTGGGACGATTCCTAATCGAAAACTTCGTCCCCCATGGATTTGGGATTGCGCAAGTTAGCGTCTTTGGAACTGGTGAAGCAAACCATTGCATGGATTTGATGGGCGATGATGAACAACGTGGAATCTATGCCGCTGTTGAATGGCTTGGAACCCAACCCTGGTCCAACGGAAACGTTGGAGTCATCGGCAAATCATATGATGGTTCAACACCATGGGAAGCAGCAGCAACAGGCTCAAACCACCTCAAAACAATTGTGCCAATGTCGGGTCTAATCGGTGTACACGACTTGATGTGGCGCAACGGAAGTATGGAAGCACGTGGCGCAATAATGCACAATGGAGTGTACGGAAGTTTTGGTTTAGATGGTGACTTAGAAGACACAGAAAACGGTTGCGAAGGTTACCTTGAAGGCTACTACGCTGGGGTTGGTGCATACGTTTCAGGAGACAATTTAGCATGGCTAGGTAGTGACTATTGGGAGGAGCGTACCTTCCTTGACAAGGCAGTGGCAAATTACGATGGCTCGGTTTACATTATCCACGGAATGCAAGATTGGAATGTTGATCCACACATGGCTTTCCCAACTCACAACATAATGGTTGAAGCTGGTTTTGACACCAAAGGTCTGTACGGACAATGGGGACATGATTATCCAGACCGTAACGAAAGTCACTCTGGCTTGAGTTCTGGAAGAGGTGGTGAGGCTTACCCATTCACAGTGCGCTGGGATTGGGCTGATGATTTACTTGAATGGTTCGACTTCTATTTGTATAACAAAGGGCCACAACCAGCACTACACGCAGAGATTCAGGATAACATGGGTGGCTGGCGGGTTGAAGGACAATATCCACCCTTAGATGTTGAATGGTTAGAGTTCGGATTAGACCAATTTGAAGTGGTTACTGGAGGCACTTCTGTCACGCCAACTTCCCAATTGATAATTTCATCTTCCCAATTTGAAAATGAAACCAGAATTGTAGGTAATCCGACCCTTCACATCGATGCTACAACCTCGTTCTTATTGGCTGGAACTTCGGGGCATATTGGAGTTGAAATGGTATTAGCTAGTAGTGGGATGCATTTGGGACACGCGGTGATGGACTTACGATTCCATGCAGGTGGTAAAGATGGAGAGGTGTTGGTCCCTGGCCAAACAGTGAATGCAAAGATGGAATTCTTTGGCATGGATGTTGTAATACCTGCGGGAGATGGTATCCAACTAATCATCACCCAAACTATTGAGGATTATGTGCCAAGTCCAGTTAGTCTAACACCAATCACTGTTGACTTGACTGCTTCAAGTATACTCTCACTTTCTGTGGTTCATCGGGATTGCTCAGACTTATTTTTACCGCCAATGCTTGAAGCTTATCCGCAATGTAGTCCGGCCGAGAGTTGAAACCAATAACCCTTCTTCGTTCATTTATGCAAAGTATTCCCCCGCACCAAGGTGTCCCCCCACCACAACAAATAATTGGCGGCCAAGTAGCACAAGGTGGTATCACACAAACACCGTATGGTCAGCCAGTAGTCTATGCAGGACAACCATCACAAGCAGCCAAAGTAATTGGTATTCTCCTAATGATTTATGGTGGTTTTGCAGTTATTTCAGGGATTGTAACTGCTGCAGGCATGTCTTACTTTAATTCCTATATGTCCGATATGGCTGGTGAAGATATCAGTGGATACTTGCCACCAACTTGGATATATATCCTGCAAGGATTGGTTGCGAGTATAGCTGGAGTTGCCTACTTGTATTCTGGTTGGTTAATTCAATCCTTCAAGAAAAAAGGGTTCTGGATTGCCTGGGCTGCGCTTGGGCTTACCTACATCATGAATATTGTCGTTGCAGCCGCCACACCCTATCCATCCGACATTTATGGTGATGAAGCAGAATTTACTCGCATGATGGGCATTGGCGCAGCCGCGGTTGGTGGCTTATGTGGGACAGCATTCTGTGGAGTTATCTTGGCAATTCCACTATTCATAACAAATAATGGAATGGAATAAGTTCAATGAAATAATCGTTTGATTAACACCGTAGCGTAAGCACCTGGTGGTAATTCAAAATCAAAAGTGATTGCCCATCTCTTACCCTTAGAACGACTATTCATTTCATCACGCACTTCCTCAGTGGAACCTATTTCAGAATTAATCATGAGAGGACGCGGATGGTTGGAAAGATACTGATCAATTGCCGTGAGGTCAAGGTCGGAATGAGGCATTTCCATCGTTTCTGGTAATTTTTCTAAGGTTTCTTCAATGTCTGCAATGAGGTGACGTTTCGGGGCTCCTCGTTTTCCTGACGGTGCTTCGGGGAATAGAAAAGGTCCGCCTACTCCAATTTTCACCAAATGTAAAAGATGGTGCGGGAAGTGTGATTCAAAAATGCCGGCTAAGTCAGAATTCCATTCTCTTGATTGCCATGCTGATATCCAAATACCTCGGATATCATAAGGCAATGCCATGTACACACGTCGCCATAATTCTTCATCATCTACACCCTCTTCCAGTGCCCTTGCTTGCGCTTTCAACAATTTAGAAAATGGTTTGTGTTCGGGTTTGATGTGAGAAATTTTTGGCCAAGCGGCAGCGAATTTTTTCTTATCGCGGCGCTTATCAGAACGGTCAGATTTATTGCGTTCTGTAAGATGAAGTTTCATCGCCGCTTCGTATTCCCCAGCAATCACGTGAGTGCCTGGGAGCCGGTGGCCAACAGCTGAACCAAATCGTTGTGTGTCAAACCAATTTGGCCAGCCATGGATTCTTGCCTGCTCAAGACGTCGTGGTAATCCCTCCAATTGTTGTTGGTTGATGTCTCGAACTGTGATTGCGAAGTGGTTAGCAGAATGGCTTCCGCTTCGTAATTTTTTATCGCTACCACCAAGAAGGGTGAGTCGCCATCCTTCACCGGTTAAGTCGGTGGTCAAATCTCCGACCTGTTGGTCGATTTCTGTGGGCAAACCTTGGCCTTTCCCAACAGGAAGTGAGAGCATTTGAGAGGTTATTGCATGCCTATCTTTGAATCCTGAAATTCCAAATGACCTGCGTGAGAGATGGAAGTGCCTTGAAAGACGAGCAAGAAGTGCAATTGTGTCGTGACTGCGCTTTTCTAAACGGTAGAGTCGGTGTTCGCAATCGGAAAACTCCGAGCCGACTACAGGCTCTGGCCCACCTAGTTCGGTGACAAGAAAATCTTCAGCGATTTGCCTTAGTTTTACCAATCTTTCACCACCCTAAACTGCTATCGCAGGCATACCGAGCAGCCTCAATGATATGTTGATGACGGCTAAGAATTGATTGTCACCACATTTCAACTGTTTATTCGCTAAAGGCGAAGTGTTGTAAATGGAGGTTTCAGCGAACACCTCATGAGCAAAGGTGAGCGCGGTGTTCAGCCAACCAAAGTTCCTGAAAAATCGGTTGATAAAAAGCCGACTATTTACGCCTTTGAATCATGTCCATTCTGCTGGAAAGTGAGAAGTCTTCTTTCATGGAAAGGGGTTGATTACCGCCAAGTAGAAGTTGACCCCATGAAGAAAACGGAACTCAAATGGTCAGAGTGGAATGCAGTCCCGGTATTTGTTGATGGAGATGGAACTCAAGTAAATGACTCAAATGATATTCTGCACTACATTAACTCAAACTATGAGGGGGGAGAGAAATTCCCTACCGAAGGAAATGACGAAACTCAAGACCAATGGATGGACTTTAGTGGGGATATTTTAGGAAAGTCAATTCTCCCAGTAATATACAACTCCTACAGTTCATCTCGCCGAGCACTCAGATATGTTTCTGATGTCGAGAGTTTTAGTGGATTACAAAAATGGAAGGCAATTTGGCTTGGTGGCATCATTATGCGTATGGTCGGCAAGAGCCGTGGGAAAATGTTTGACCTACCACCAGAAGAAAATTTAACTCACCAATTGAATGTATTATCAGATGGATTTACTGGTGATTTCTTCGGAGGTGCCTCACCCAACGGTGCTGACTTTGCTAACTACGGAATTTTACGCTCAATGCAAGGACTGCGAGGATGGGACATCGTTGAATCACACGACAAAGCAGGGCCATGGTTTGCTCGTATGCAAACAACCACAGGTGTCTGAATTAACTCTGTGAATTAGTCCAATTTCAAGGTCTAATCGTAATGTATTTTTGGTAAAGCGAAGGTCAAACCAAATGCTAGAGCGCCTAGGCAACAAGCACTACCATACGGTCCTTGTGAAAGGAAGACAAATACTGCTGCCATTCGCAACATTCCTCTTCCACCATCACGATATCCAAGGACTGTTGCTACCATTCCAATAAGTGCAATACCCGAAAAGCCAACACCAATCATCACGTACAATCCAGCGGCTGAAGAATCATACAACTCCTTTTCATTTGCAGCTTCATAAGGCACATAATTGATGAATGAACCATCTTCACTTTCTTGTTCGAATGTCTCATCACTGGGGAAGGTAAGACGAAGGGTGGTGAATCCGATCGGTTCAAAGGTCATTTTAGGAGAGGGGTTGAGCAGTACCAAGTGTTGCACAAGTTGGGCGGTTCCTCGCGAACCATTGGCTATCATCAAAACTTGTACACCAGGGTCCAATCCTTCAATTCTAAAATTACCATTTTCATCAGTTGTGTTGCCCTTCTCAATGATTATGCCATCATCTCTTTTAACAGTCACTTGAACTATGTGATTAGGCGCTGCAGAACCATCCTCATAGACAACAGTGCCAAGTAAAATTGCGCTGCCTGGTGCAGCGCCTTGTGCATCCAAATTGATGAAGCGGCGGTGATTGATTAAACCAGAATCACCGTCAATGTAATCCAAGCCGTTAATGAATCCAAGCATGGCAGTAACGAGCAATAAAGCACTGAGCCAGAACACCATCGGGTGTTGTCGAAGTTCCGAAGGAAGCATGATGCGCGCACCTGAAGATGAGAACACAGAATCCTCTACTTCTGGGAGCCCAGTTAGGATAGGTTTTGAAGAATCAGCTGTACTTTCGTCTGCCAGTTCAACAAGCTCTTCAACTTCCTCCATAGTTCTTGGGAATGCGGGGTTACTTATCCAACTTTACAACCAAAGGTGACAAGTGGGGGTGCCAACCTTGAGTTGTTATGAGCAACAAAGTAGTCGTGACATGGAGCGGCTCAAAAGAAGATGGTCAGGCATTGCTACAAGCAATTTCACCTGATGACTCGGAATCCTTCACAATTGATTTGGATATTGAGGGTGATTTTGCTACTTTAACTATCATAGTCCACGAACAATCGGTTCGCACCTTGAGAACAACGATTGATGACATATTGGCATGCCTTTCGGCAGCAGAATCTGCAATTAGTGAAGCGTAAAGTGGATTCTGATAATTTTTTTCACTTCAATTCTCTATCGCACCCTTGAAACATGGTGGCGATTTCCGCAAAGTGATGGAAACCAACTCCGGCCGTCAGGCCCTCCCTCACGACCGCAGTGCTGAATTGTGGGTTGACCACAAAGCCACCGAAAAACTGAGTGCAAGCATCAGGAGGTGGGTGACTACTTTGATGCACGACGAAGGCATCAGTAATCCACTCGCCCGTGATGAAGAGACCGTGAAGGCAAAAGTATGGACTAAACAAGCAGGTACTGTGGCTGGTCTAAACGCCGCAGACCATCTTCTTCGAGAATGGATGCCTGGTGCCAAATGGCAGTGGGCGGTTGGTGATGGCGCCAAAGTAAATGCTGGGAAAGTAATTCTAGATATTGAAGGTGGTCGAGAACAGGTATTGGCTGCAGAACGTATCATCCTCAATCTTATCGGTAGACTTTCGGGAATTGCCACCAATACTTCACTTTGGGAAGAAAAAGCGGCGCCAGTCGGTGTAGCTTCAACTCGAAAAGTTCACTGGGGTTTGTTAGACAAATGGGCGGTTCATCTTGGTGGGGGTTTGACACACCGATTAAACAGGAAGGATGCGACAATGATCAAAGAAAATGACCTTGCGTCATTGATTCACAAAGAAGAAAAAAGACCACGCGGGATTGCTAGGGTGGTTAATGAGTTAGATTTGGAATCCCTTGGTGCATTCATTGTATTAGAAGTTCGAACCATTGATGAAGCAATTGCAGCGGCTGAAACGTGGGCTCAACGAATGGAGAAAGAAGGGCGCAAAGATCGTCTTACTGTGATGCTTGATAATATGGATACTGAAAAAGCGAAAGAGGTTGTTCTTGACTTAGAAACTCGGCAATTTCGCGAGTTGGTAATTATTGAAGCAAGCGGTGGAATCTCATTTGATGACCTATCGATGTGGAGTGAATTAGGTGTTGATGTAATCTCTTCAAGTGGGTTACATTGTGGATCAAATGCTCTTGATGTGTCAATGTTGTTTGATGGTGCATAGGTGAACTCAATGGGTGAGGTACCCCGTAGTCACCCGCGCTACAACTCCTTAATGGGACGTAAATTGTTGACTGAAGCAGCAGCAGATGGACTTTTGGCTGACTCGGCTTTAATTGCACATGGGAGAGGAGAGGCGTATGACTACTTACTCGGTGAAACAACCTGTGAAAGTGCTCTAGCAGCGATTAAACAATCTGCATTGCTAATGAAACATGCAAAAAGATGTGTGATTTCAGTTAATGGAAATTCAGTAGCACTCGCTGCTGCTGATTTAATTCGTTGCGCTGCGGTATTACAGTGCCCTATTGAAATTAACATCTACTATCGCACACCAGAGAGAATGACTGCCCTGAATTCTCGTCTTGAAAAAGTGCGACATGAAGTGAGTGAAGGGGGTGCACCGACTGATTGGAAAGGAGATTGGCAAGCTGCAGTTTCGAAGGTTACTATTCTTGGTATTGACCCTGATTCACTGATTCCAAATCTTGAGGGGCCTCGTGCAAATTGCTGTAGTGCTGGAATCTTTAGTGCAGATGTGATTTTTGTGCCATTAGAAGATGGGGACAGATGTGAAGCGCTTGTGGAAATGGGAAAAACACTGATTGTTGTTGATTTGAATCCGCTTTCGCGCACTGCTCGGCTAGCAACAGTGACAATAGTTGATGAATTGATGAGAATGGCACCAATTCTCCTTTCTTACTTGGTAAATGGTGTATCTTTTGCACCACCTGAATGGGACAATGAAGCCAATTTAGACAATTCTCTAGCGGTAATGTTAAATCATCTCGCGGAATGATGTCATTCGTGACCGTCCGTAGTAACCTTTTTGCGTTGGTATGCCTCAGTATAATTGACTAAAAATGGTTGAAAGAGCAAAGGATTCGGCAGATGTGGGTGATTTTTTTTCCTCACAGATGAACTTTGATCTTGAGGATGACCCGACAAATAAGAATAGAAACCGCCGTTCTAAGGGAGGAAAAAGACGTTCAAAAACAGCTAGATTGGGGGGGACTGATTTTCAAAAACCAACCCGACGGACAACCCAACTTGATCATCAAAAAATCCCCCTCCAGAATGAACAAATCACTAGTTGCCCCGGATGTGGGTCTGATGTAGATGAAGGTGATTTTGTTGATGTTCTCGTATCATTTATCACGGGCGCTTTTGATTATCTAGCAGGCGACCCAGTCCGAACACAAACGGTACAAAGTCTGAGACAACAAGCGAAAGCTTTGGCCATGCCTGAACCACAACAAGATTGGATGTTAGAAGTGTGTGCTAGAATAGAAGCCCAAGTTCGGCGTTCTACTGATGCTCGGCGAGAAGAAATTCGCAATGGTTTAGAAGAGGAATTACGGAATGAACTAGTCGGTGAATTTTACGAGCTAGTTCGTAAAGAAGTTGAGGCAACTATCCGCAAAGAGGTTGAAGCTGAAATGTGGGAACAGTTTGAGCAAATTTACAAACAAAGAAATGGTCAAACAGAGTGAGCCTTTTGTGACTGTAATAGTTCAGAAAGGCGGTCTACAATAGAACTACCAACCTCAGAGGTTGATGCTGTGCCCCCTAAATCATAAGTGAGAATTGAACCATCTTGCAAATGATCTGAAACCGCTTTTTCAATAAGTTGAGAAACTTGGATTGCTTCGTTATCATTATGACGCATCCCAAGCCATTCAATCATCATTTGAACTGAATTAATTGTTGCAATCGGATTAACCTTGCTCTTTCCGGCATACTTGGGGGAGGAGCCATGTACCGGCTCAAAAAGAGCATGGTTGTCACCAATATTCGCACTTGCCGCCATCCCCATTCCTCCCTGGAGAACACTACCTAAGTCAGTCACAATGTCACCAAACATGTTGCTTGTGACTACAACATCAAACCATTCTGGATTACGGACCAGCCACATAGTGAAAGCATCAATGTAGGCAGCATCTTTGCCGATTTCGGGGTATTCTTCCCCTACTTCATTGAATACACGCCTGAAAAGTTGACAACCACGGGTGACATTACTCTTGTCAACACATGTGACACTTGATTCTCCAGTGCTAGGTGAGCCATTCCTTCGCTTCGCATATTCAAAGCCAAGGCGGATTAATTTTTTTGAACCGTTTACTGAAATAGGGCGAGCATCCCAGGCGACCTCGCCTTCAATACCTTCAAACTTCATTTCCTCTACATCTTCGGGTTCTATTCCTTGAGCGCGAAGAGCTGAACGGCGCAAGAGACTATGATAGAGGCCTTCTGTGTTTTCACGTAGGACTAACAAATCAACATTTCTTGGAGACCAAACTTGGGTAAAATTGTCGTGAATTTTATGTTTAACACCAGCGTATAATTTGATTGGCCGCACGTTGGCGTACAAGTTCAAACCACTTCGCAAACCAAGAATGACTTGACCGCCCGCAAGGTCACCATTCGGTAGGTTTGCTCCTGGCCATCCTATGGCCCCAAGTAGAATTGCATCTGAGTTATCTCGGCAGTGTTCAAAAGAACCAGCGGGCCATTCTTCGCCGGTCTTTAACCAATATTGGCCTCCACATGGAATTACTGTCCTATCAAAATCTAATTCGGTATGGTTTTCGATGCAATTTAGCAGTTTTTCAGCCTCTTCAATGACCTCGGGCCCAGTCCCGTCTCCGGGCAGAATCGTGAGGCGGTAGGCCGACATCGTGGAAGCGACCGGCTTAACCTACATGAACACAACCATTAGCACTTTTACCCCCTCAACAAGGGCATACTTCATCAACCGTCACAATGGGCAACCTTGTCGTGACAACCCGAGGGCCGTCTGAACCCGATGAGAGTACAAAGATTGACGCAGGTACACTTCCAGTGGAACTTCGTGAACTCTGGGAAGTGATGCTGAGATTAGATCCGCACTGGAATATTGAGGAATGGTTAGCAAAACGAGCAGCCGAGGAATTAAAGTTGGTACAGGCTAATCTTGCCAAGGAAAAAATGCGACTTGAACAGAGATTGAGTAGAGTCAACACATTGGCTGAGCGAATGAGGAGAAGAGGGATTCAAGTTGATGAAATAAAGTGGAATGACCCACACCAGCGAAACCTATTCGATATATTCCCTCATGAACAAGAAAGTGAGAATGAAGAATTAGAAGAGGCAAGTGCTGAACCTATTGAGGAAGAACACCCCGCAGCGATTCTTCTAGACTATTTACCAGGGGAAACTGGTGATGACCCACTACTAGCAATTGTTGCTCAACATATCTTGTTGGAGATGGATGAATTAGCTGCTACGGAATCCTTACCAATCAGTTTAGATGAATTAGGGGATTCCTTAGAATCTCAAGGCATAAATCCTGATGAAGTGATTGAAGCTCTTGAGTGGTTGCTTGAACAAGGTGAAATTACAGAGGTTGATGAAGATCAATTCACTATAAACTAGCCTTTCAACACAGCCCTAACACCGGAAACTGTAATTTACTACGCGGGACAAGAAATAGTGTCGGAATGCTGCGCTTAAGAGCAATACTTGGTGGAACGCTATTGGGTATATGGTTATTCAACAGCATTCCTGCCAATGCTGAATTTTCAGTTGTGGGCGGACTTATAGCAGCAATTTTGTACGATGTTCCCCACAATTCTCAACAGCGCAGACAACTATCAAAAATTGCATCTGAACAAGCAATTAAGATAAATTATGGAGAAAAACAACTGTTGGCCTTTGTCAATCAATGTGACCAATTACAAGTCATGGTCCACAGCCGTGATGAACAATTACGTACTGCTCTAATAGAATTGGAAAGAAGGGATTCAGTGGGCGCACCAGAAGCAAGGAAATTGATTGGAAGTCAACGCAAGGCCCTAAAAGTTCAGAAAAAATCTATGGAAGAGGCGCAACAACTTATTCGGGCCCAACAAAAAATGCTAAACAAACTGGAAAGTCAAACCAATGCTGGTCATGACCGCTGGGAAGAAACACTTGCAACTCTAGAGAGAATGCTCTCAAATCAAGCGAATCACAATAATTCAACTGAACAGCAACTGCTTGACCAAGTTGCTATTGGAAACCGAGAATTACAGAGAACACTAACCGATTTACTTCAGCAGTTGGCTATGGAGCCTAGAACCTCTAATATCAATGTACAAGATTCAGTTGTTGTAAAGAGTGGGCCTGAAATTAACCATCAA
The DNA here is from genome assembly GCA_012964335.1 of Candidatus Poseidoniales archaeon. Classification (GTDB taxonomy): domain Archaea; phylum Thermoplasmatota; class Poseidoniia; order Poseidoniales; family Thalassarchaeaceae; genus MGIIb-Q1. Next base: position 12,882 of record DTUF01000020.1, read on the forward strand.
CAATCAGCTAACCAAACACCCATACCAACAATACAGGCTATACCTATTGGTCAGCCTCAGCGTACTACTGAGGTAGAGTGGATGAAGTCTTTACCTAAGGACTTGACATGAGGGAAAGGAATGGTTTCCGACTTACGCGATGAAATGCGCGTTGCTATTTTCAAAAGGGAAATGATAGGGGCAGTGCTACCCCGAATGATTTTGTTTGGTATTATAATTGTATTATGGAATATCATTGAGCCTTACGGATTTCAACTTAATCATTACAGTTGGTTTGCTATTTTTTCTCTATTTGTGCTTATATTAGTATGGAATGCAAATAAACGAACTCAATCAATAATGGAAAAAATAGATGATATTATTGATGGAAAAATGGATGCCACTGAACTTCTTGAACAGTATTCCGGAAGATCACTTCCTTTGGTTGATTCGTTATTCAATCTCGTTGGCACAAATGAAGAGTTGGAATTATTGCTGACAATGACTAGCGAAGAGAATGAATACGCTAAAGATGTTGATTGGATGGGTAGAGAAATTTACAAGACAAGAGGAAAAGATTTCCGTGGACCTGCTAAAGGACAGGGTGCTGACACCTTTGGAGAAATTCTCCCTAGAGTTGATGCGATGACTGTTCGCCCAGAACATAAGGGAATTGAAGGACCGCTTTCTAAGGCTGAAAAAATGGTTGAGATGGCTAATGAAATAGCCGCCGATAAAGCACTCAAAGATTGGGAGTATGCGGAAGCGTCCGACCCTGAATTAATTGAAGCCGGAATTGACAAATTAGGTGATTTAGTGGCTTCTGGCCACTACAAAGGACCTGAAAATAAGCCTTGACCTACCTGT
>DTUF01000021.1 GCA_012964335.1 Candidatus Poseidoniales archaeon
TAATTGTCCCAAGGAACTTGCTTAGCACCTCTAATCCAAAGTTGCTTGGTGTGATACTCTAGAAGAGCTGGAGTTTGAAGGCATGGTTCACCATCACTTTGGACAATTAAAGGAGGATTGTGCGAGGCGTCTGAAGGCTGGCCATTTTCATCGACAGAACGAATCTCTAATCGAGTGCATGGTTTGAACTCAATCCCCCATTTTCCAACATGTTTTCCTTTCTTGAGTGGACCCATTAACATCAGCATTTGGAGTTTTGAAAGTCCCCATGCGTGGCATAAGTGTCCGTGTTCAAGAATCGGTGAGGCACCAGGACAAACCTTGTATCCACCACCGAACATTTCGCTGGTAGTGGCGGCTAACATTGAGAAATCAACCACTTCTGGCTCGTTATCGTCAATTTTTACCCAAGCCTGTTTCTTTTTCCGCTTGAAAATTTCAGTGGCGCCAAGATAAGTGTATTTCATGGCGCCTTTTATCCACTTGCCGCGAGTCAATTTTGCTCGTGATGTTTCAGACGTAACTCCACTATCTGACTCTAAAAATACCCATCTAACTACTCTTCCTGGGATATCTGGCTCTCCATCCCATGCTGGGTGATTTGTTGGGGAGGGATAACCGGATTCTTCTGGTGCGGCTACTCCTTGTAGGCGAAAAGCGCCTACATGGCGGTCTTTTCCATTGATGAGAATGTCAACTATTTGTTGTGGTTTCTTTAGTGGGACGCAATGAGCGCGGGCAACATCGTTGCCGGTACCAGCAGGAATGATTCCAAGTGGTATTGATGAGCCTCTCAATCCAGATGCAACTTCGTGGACTGTTCCATCTCCACCACAAGCGACGATTAAATCGAGATCTTCACGGTCACGCATGGCAAATGCAATTTCAGGAGCGTGACCGATTCTTTCAGTGAAGTGAACTTCACACTCAAATCCAGCCGCTTTCAGAACTGGTTCAGCAGCTTGCCAGCGCTTGAGAGCGCGGCCATCGCGGCCGGCTGGATTTACGATGCAAGCAATTCGTGGCATGAGGGGGCCATAAGGCCACCAGCATTTCAAAGAATCCACTACAATTGGTTTAGGCGAAGCCACAAATGGGCGGGGCTACTCGGGTGGGCGAATGACTGATACTCAGTGGAGTGAATTTGAGCGGACCTGTATGGAGCAGGCTCTCAAAATTGCACAACAAGGGGAAGGACAAGTTTCACCTAATCCACTAGTGGGGTGTGTACTGGCTAGGGATGGCGAGATTATCGCAGAGGGATGGCATGACCATTTAGGAGATTTACACGCTGAGCAAGCAGCCATTGCTGATGCTGAGGCTAGAGGTGTGGCTACTCAAGGAGCTACAGCGTTTGTCACACTTGAGCCGTGTAATCATCATGGACGGACCCCGCCTTGTACCGAAGCGTTACTGTGGGCTGGGATTAAGCGAGTTGTGATAGCCGCGGAAGATGTCAATCCTACAGTCAGAGGCGGTGGCATTGATTACTTGAAAAAGGCTGGAATTCAGGTTTCACAAGGATTGTTGGAGGCTGATGCACGTCAGCAAATGCACGCATTCATGCATTGGTGTGAATGCCGCAGACCCATCGTAATTCTGAAGGCCGCATTAGATTGCAACGGAAACGTCGATTCAAAATCAGGGCCTCCAGCAAGATTCACATCTGCTGAATCTCTTGATGAAGTACATCAACTGAGAAAGGATTGTGACGCTGTTCTAGTAGGTGTGAATACCGTTGTTAGAGACAATCCCGAATTGACTGTGAGAAGAGTTGAACTTGGCAGCGGAAAACAACCCCTAAGGATCGTATTGGACAGAACACTTAGAACTCCAGAAACTGCAACTTTAGTGAGTGACGAACATGAGACACTAATCCTTCATTGTGATGGAAGTGGAGATGGGCTTGAATGTGAGACTATTCTAATGCCGCCTTTATTTTCAGAATCTGAAGAAGGAGTTGATTTAGTGCAACTTCTTGACCTGTTGGGCGACCGTGAAATTCAGAATCTTTTGGTTGAAGGCGGACCAGATGTATGGGCTAGATTTTTAGCCGATGATTTAGTTGATGAAGCCTACATTTTCCACTCAAAAGCAGACCTTGGTGAGGGATTGAATTCAGGCATTTCAAACACTGTTCTTGAAGCGGCAGGACTGCACTTGGTTGAAAAAAGAGAGAGTGGAGTTGACACTCTGCAAATCTGGAATCGCAACTAGATAGACACTCTAAGTGCGCTGTGTGCTTTCATCGTCTAATGTGTTTGATAACACGAGTAAACGGCCGCGCAGGCCGATTGGAGGGGCAGGAAATTGGTCACGATGTGGACATAATTCGTCGAGGAATGGTTGGTCGCTTTGGTCAAGAACTAGGGGGTAGATTCGGCAACCCTCAGGGCGATTATCCCAAACTTCGCAGGTCCCAGGTGCGTCAAGGTCAGGCGAGTCTGTCTTGAGAAATACACATGCTTGGGTGGCTGGAGAGTTCGCTAGGCGCACACTGCCATCAGGCAGGACGGTAGTGAATGATTCAACAGTTGTGAAATTTTTCAGGTCAGCAGAGATGATGCGGGATATGTCGGCGTTTGTTACCGGCATTTCGGTTTGGCGACAGCATTTGCTACATTGGTGCTCAAAACATGGGGTTTTTTGCCATTCTGCTGACACCGGCTTGGCCTCCTATTTTGGTAAGCGAGCCGTTCTCTTCAAAGGATATGCCTCGGTCGGCGGGTTAATTGGGCGATTGGGGTAGCTTGGATATCCTGACGGGCTTCGAACCCGTCGTCGCGGGTTCAAATCCTGCATCGCCCACTCCTAACGTTGTGCTGGGGCGTTGCATAGGCCCTAGTCACTGCACATACCCTGTAAGTCAAGTGCACAAGTCTCTGT
>DTUF01000022.1 GCA_012964335.1 Candidatus Poseidoniales archaeon
TATCACACCATTCACAAGCTAAGTTACATCCACCAAAACGAATGAATATTGATGGAATTCCTGTGTGGTACCCTTCACCTTGTACAGAATAAAACATCTCAACAATTGGGAATTGTTGGTCTAAAGGGTCGTTTGGAACTGGAACCTTATCAGGTATTATTGACTCATCAATAATTGGTACTAACGGAAGGGCAATTAATCTTGGAGTTTCATCTTCCATTTCATTCCCTCATTGTTTTATGTCATTTATTAATAATTTAATTAGATAATGGCGCACTTCGAATGAGTTGCATCAATTCAGTACGTGCTTCGGATTTGTCAAAGAAAACTCCCCGCATTTGTGAGGTAGTCATTACTGAATTCTGTTTCTTAACTCCACGGCATTGCATACATCCGTGTGATGCCTCAAGTATTACTGCGCATCCAAGTGGTTTAAGGTAGGATTCTAAGTCATCTGCAATTCCCTTGGTGATCCGTTCTTGGTTCTGTAAACGCCTAGCATGCATCTCAAGGATTCTTGCTAATTTACTGATACCAACTATTCTATCTGTAGGGATGTATGCGACATGCCCACGCCCATGGAATGGTTGTAAATGGTGTTCACAGGTGGAGTGAAATTCAATGTCACGAAGTAGTACGATACCATCGTAACCTTCAGCATTAAAAGTTGCATCTAAGACATCGGCGGGGTTTTCTGAGTATCCTTTGAATAATTCCGAAAAGGATTCAATTACCCGTTCTGATGTTCTTGTTAACCCCTCTCTAAGTTCACCATTAGCACCCTCAATGTAACGAATAATCGTATCAACTGCTGCTTCAGCTTGGATTCGTTCTACCATTCTATTTACCCCCAATCCTTCCATGTCTAGTATCAATTGAGTCTAATTGGTCTAGTAATTTCCTGCACGCAGTTCTCACTGCATCAGCAACGCTGACGAACTTCTTGTCGTCACCAACGTGGACTCTTAAATCTTCAAGTAATTCATTCGGCATGTCAAGACTAATTTTTGGCATTAGTTTTTGGGAGTGGCACCCGCTCTTAAGTATTCGTATAGTAATACTACAAGAATACTGTAGGAATACTGTCTAACTGATACTTTCTACTAAATCTTCTCTCTGGAATTGTCTAGCGGCCCAAGTTACCGCAACAAATGCGTAGAATAGTGATGAACTTAGCCATAATGCGATATGACTCAAATCAGTAACATTGAGAAGAGCTTCTCTCATTGCTAAACATACGTTAAAAATTGGAGCAACAAACCACCACCATTCAATTCCTTCTAGATTTACAAATTGTGCAAACATTGCTGGTACAATGAATGCGATGACTATTGGACCAAGTACAGTCCCCGCTTCCTTCACAGAGTGGGCTCGTACAGCCAATGCTAATTCAACAGCTACGACAAATACTGCAAATAACAGTACTGATAGTAACAAACTTGCCATTGACCAAATTGAAAGAGTTGGCATTCCAAAAATGTCTGATGGGATCAGGAATGCGACTGCGAAGAGCAATCCGGCTAATTGGAATAATACACTAGTACCTGCTACAACACCTACTGCAACCCACTTGCCGTACAGTAACTCTACTCGATTCGCTGGAGTACACAAAAGGGCCTCCATGGTCCCTCTTTCACGTTCGCCTGCAGTAAGGTCTATTGATGGTTGAATCGCTGAAGTAGCAGTCCAGATAGCGACTATCATCGGAATGAACATAGATAGTGCAAAACCAGCAGATTGTGCTGATGTTGCTACATTAGCTTTGGAACTATCACCATCCCAATGAATGGGGTCTAGTGCTTCTTCTTTTGTAAGATTGACATCTGCAAGCGTTAGACCAATAATTTCTTGTTCCCAATCAAAAATAACTTCTCTCATTCGACTGTTTCCTTCTGATGAAAGTTCAGATGTTGCATCGTAAAGGATTGCATAATTCCAAGACTCCGAAGAATTTGTTTCAGTCTGTTGTAATCGTAAAATGACGTGTGGGTCGCCTTCCCTTAACCTGCTTGCATCTGAGCCACTGACAGAAAGATTAGCTAGTTCAGAGTCTAGGTTTACGACTGTGTAATTTAGATTATTGTCAATGAAAGGTTGAATCAATTGTTCTGGTACTTCATCTCCTTCAGCAATTTGAATCTCTAGATTGAGGTCATAATAATCCAACTCAGACATTTCACCTTGTAGGAAAATAGGTAATGCGATAAAAAAAAGTGGGAAAATGAGTAGTGGAATCAATACTAGTGCTACTAGAGTTCGCCAATCTCTGATAAAGTCAAGCAATTCTTTACTTGCAACGGTCCAAACTCTGGATAAACCATTACGCATTTACTCGCCTCCATTTTGGGGTGATTTAGTTGAAGGTGGTTGTTTTCTTCCTGCGGTCAAGCGTGACCAAAATTGTTGAAATTTGGATGCCGGCTCAGGAGTTTCAACTTCTCTACTTTCATCCTGCGTGAGTTCAACGAAAGCATCTTCGAGAGAATCTGTACCAGTATCTTCCATTAATTTCGTTGGGCTTCCATCAGCCCTCAATGTACCATTGTGAATAATTACGATGCGATCGCATACTTGTTGCGCCTCGTTTAGTTGGTGTGTACTGTAAATTACTGTTCGGCCCTCGTCTCCTAGTTTTCTGACTAGGTCGCGAACTCTTCGGGCTGAAGTAACATCTAGACCACCTGTTGGTTCGTCTAGCAGCAGAATATCAGGGTCATGCGATAAAGCCCTGAGTAAGGCTGTTTTCTGACGCATCCCTCTAGAGAAACCCCGGGTCTGCCGTTGTAAATCACCTTCCATTTCAAGCGCTTTGGCTAATCTTAGTGTTCTATTCCATGCTTGTTTATCATCAATATTGTTCAATCTTGAATGATAGCGGATGTTCTCCCATGCTGTAAGGCGAGCGTAAAGTCCAGTGGATTCTGGAACAACCCCAAGATTACTTCTAACTTTGTGAATAGGATGCTCAATACCGCCATCATCAACAAACACTACGTGTCCATCGCTTGGTTTGTATAAACCACATAGAAGTCTGAGTAGTGTTGTTTTACCCGCCCCATTGCCACCTACTAAACCTACAATATCCCCTTTGTGCAGGTCTAGTGTAATTGTTTTCAGTGCTTCAACATCACCGAAGTTCTTTGACACTCCACGAACAGAAAGTAAGGTTCGAGTCATGCGACCATTCTCTAGCGGCGGGCTGCCACACTTGGGCCTAGGGTTGGGTGTGCTTCATCAATTCTCCCTGCACGTTCATGGAGTTGACGAAGATGGTCATTTACCTCATCAGAAGATACACCTAATTCCATTAGGTTTGCTAGCATTGAAAGCCCTCCCTCAACAGCGCCTGCATCCAAGTAAGAATCATTAGAAATTGTCCCATTTATTCGAAGGTTCTCCAAAGTTTTTTGAAGGAATTCAACCTCCTGTTGAACCATCTCTGTAGTTAGGTCGTTAGCGTTGATTAGGTGGTTGATACATGTTTGCATAGTTGGCCGACCCGCCATCCTGTTTTGACCGTTACTCTACGCGGTGTTGCTATTTCTCAACTAGTTCTACTAAGACACCGCCGGTGGACCGCGGATGGACAAAAGCAATTTTATTTCCCTCTGCACCGATTTGTGGTGTTTTATCAATCATATCTATTCCATTGGATTCTAAATGAGATATCATTTGAAGAATGTCATCAACTTCAAAAGCTAGTTGTTGTATTCCAGGTCCACGTTTGTTGATGAATTGGCCAATTGGTGTATTTTCACCTGTTGGTTCAAGCAATTCAATATTGGGGGCGGGTCCTTGGGAAGTGGAAAGAAAAAGGATATTGACCCCTTGTTCTTCATTTACTTCAATATCTTTAGAGGATATTAATCCTAGTAACTCCCAGAACTTTGCTCCTTGCTGTAAATCGTTGACAGCAATACCGATGTGGTCTAATCTGATACCTTTCATTATCTCACCTCATACTCCACTCGGTGCCATCCAAGTTCCGAATGCACCCTTGAGTGCATTCATTATTTCGCCGATGGTACATTCTGCTTTTACAGCATCTAAAATTACCTGCATTGTGTTGCCTCCATTCACAGCGGCGTTGTTGACATTTACCAATGCTAATGTTACTGATTCAGCATCTCTATTCGCACGAATATCGGATAGTAAATTGCATTGTGCTTCACCTAATGAAGGGTCTACAGTTTGGCCTTTCATGTCTGATTCTGCATCTGAATCTAGTGCATGATTAACTCCAACAATCAACAATTCGCCTTTGTCTTGAGCTACTTGCTCTGCCCAAGCAGATTCATGAAGATGGCGTTGTTGAAATCCACTTTCGATAGCGCTTAGCGCTCCACCGCATCTTTCGATTTCTTCAATCAACTTTTTAGATTGATTGAAGAGATTAGTTGTAAGCCCTTCAACATACCATGAACCACCTAATGGGTCTACAACATCAGCAATCCCAGTCTCATTAGCCAAAATTTGTTGAGTCCTTAAAGCGATGGTAGATGACTTGTCAGTAGGCAATCCTATTGCTTCATCAAAAGAATTTGTATGTAGTGATTGGGTACCACCTAGCACCGAAGAAAGGGCTTGATAAGATACACGAACGATATTATTGAGTGGTTGTTGTGCTGTAAGGGTGACTCCAGCGGTTTGAGTGTGGAAACGAAGGATAGAAGATTTGGGGTTGCTAGGAGAGAATCTTTCGTTCATTAGGTGGTACCATAGTTTCCTAGCGGCTCGAAATTTTGCCACTTCTTCAAAAAAGTCATTATGACAACCAAAGAAAAAGGATAATCTTGGTGCAAACTCATCAACATCTAATCCCGAATCGACCGCAGCCTGAACGTAAGCCAATGCGTTGGAGAGAGTAAAAGCGAGTTCTTCTACAGCAGTAGCTCCTGCCTCACGAATATGGTATCCTGAAATACTGATGGTATTCCAACGTGGAGTATTCTCCTTACACCAGTGCATTACGTCTGTAATCAATCTCAATGACTCAGTTGGAGGGAAAACATAAGTTCCTCTAGCAATGTATTCCTTCAGTATATCATTCTGTATTGTCCCTCTTAATTCTGTGATATCTGACCCTCTTTCCTCAGCGACTGCAACATACATTGCAAATAAAATAGATGCTGGGGCATTAATTGTCATTGAAGTAGAAACCGATGCCATGTCAATTCCATCAAATAATAATCTCATGTCATGAATGCTGTCAATAGCAACTCCTACCTTGCCTACCTCTCCAAAAGACATCTCATCGTCTGAATCTAATCCTAATTGGGTTGGTAGATCAAATGCTACGGAAAGTCCCGATTGTCCCTTTTGAAGAAGTGTTAGAAATCTTTTATTTGTCTCTTTTGCGGAACTAAAACCAGCATATTGACGCATAGTCCAAGGTTTTCCTCTATACATTGATTTGTGAATACCCCTAGTATAAGGTGGGCTACCTGGCTCACTATCTGGTTCACCCAACCCATAATCTTGGTTAGGAACATCAGGAATAGGGATGCCTGCACGGGTTTTGAAAATTTTCTTTTCGTCTCCCATAGGGCGGCCTCGCTCTCTCGCAGGGGCTGGTGAGGGTCATTATTTTTGGTTAATTTAGTGTTCATGTCCGCCTTCACCGTGAACATGTCCATGTTCCAATTCTTCTTCAGAGGCATCCCTGACATCAACAACTTCAACTTCAAATTTTAATGCGCGGCCAGATAGTGGGTGGTTAAAGTCACATTTTATTGTCGTATCTGTAATTCCTACAACACGGAATGGACCCATGGCAGACATTAATGTCATCCCTAATTCCATTTCTAAATCTTCAGGGAATTCTGCTGATGGTATATCCATCACTGCTTCATCTGTTTGTTCACCATATGCATCTTCAGCCATAAGAGTGAATTCTCGCTTTTCACCTACTTCTGCACCCATCATTTCCCTTTCAAATCCAGGGATCATGTTTTTATGGCCAACTAGGAACCCTAGAGGTTCCGCGTCATGACTTGAATCAAATTCTTCACCATCTTCAGGAAAAGTCCCGCGATAGTGTACCATTGCAACCTTATCGTTATCTATTGTTGTCATTCATCTCACTTTCCTATATCCTTTCAGGACTTTGATAATTCTCTCCGCAGTCTTATCAGAGATTATTTGTTCTTCTAATTTTTCTTCTACGAATTCTATTGCAGCATCAATACCTTTCCGCTCTCCTTTTGCCCAAGTAGAGCCAAGGAGGTTTGCTCTGTGTTCCTCATCAACGTTTTCTTCTTCCATAATTTCTCTAACATCAACTTTGAATTCCATGTATTTCCGGCGATTCAATTTTACAACCCTTTTTGAGGGTGCCGATGAGGCCCTAGTCTTACGTTTTTTTGCAATCATTTTACTACGCTTTTCGTAAGCTTTCTCACTCGCTGATTTAGTTTCTTTTAGGGTAATTCTAGCGGCTTCTGCCGCCAAAGAAATAGGGTCCTTGGCAGCAACGGTATCCCCTTCAATAATTAACCCAGAATCAGCGGCCAATGCCTTACTTTCTGCTATTAATCCGCTAACTCTAACTTCATCAGAGTCATTGCTTTCTCCAGATTCCTTTTTACCTCGTTTTTGGCGTAATCCAAGACTTCTGACTTTTCCAACAGCAACAGCCGGACCATCTACAGTATCTGATTTATCAATTTTTTTCTCCTCAGAAACATCTACCACTGGTTCAACCGGGGCAGGTTCTTCAACGATATCATCCTCAAGAATAACATCACCTGAATCAGGCTCTTTTTCTTCTTTCTCAAGAACAGGTTCAGAAGTAGTTTTTGGTTTTAAATGAGATTGTGGGATGGCGGGTTTTGAAGTCTGATCTTTAATTGCCGATGGCGCAGGCCCCAAAGTTGTAGGGGAACGATGAACTGGAGTGTTTTTTTGAGGTTCTCTAGACCTTTGGAAAGTTGGTTTTTTTTTCTTTTGGGCTGCGCCTGATTCGAATGGATTGAATGGTTTATTTTTCTTAGCAACCAAGTACTTGCCCCCTCTTCTGTGGTCCGGGCTACTGCCGACCCCTCATAACTCTTACAGTATTGATTAGTTAGGATTCAATTTCAATTAAGCCCAAGAAATAGGTGTTTCATCAGTCCTTAAAGCCTGATTAACTCCTGATGATTCAAATGGTATTCCTCCATCATTTAGAACTTGAAGTCTACCCAATGTTGCTATCATAGACCCATTATCTACGCAGAATTGAGGGGCTGGCGCATTGGATTTAGCGTCACGTTCTATAGCCATTATCTCAGCCATTTGCTTAATTCGATTATTACAAGCCACACCTCCACCTAACAGTAATTCTGTTTTTCCAGTATGAGCCATTGCCCGCTCAGCTACTTCAATACATGCGGCAAAAGCATGTTCTTGTAAACTCCAACAAACAGCACCTAATTCTGAACCTCTTTCAACCAATCGTGAGGCGGCCGTAAGCAGTCCCGAAAATGCCAAATCCATTCCGTGAACTGCATAAGGCAATGAGTAATCATCTAAATCCGCATCTATATTATCTGCTCTCCATTCGGTAGATAATTTCTCAATTTTAGGCCCTCCTGGAAAAGGTAATTCTTGGCCTCTGCCAAACTTGTCTAACATATTCCCAATACCAATATCTAGGGTTTCTCCAAGTACCCGATAACGGTCACCCATTCTAGCAATAACCTGGGTATTGCCTCCTGAAACATATAGTAAGACGGGGTCATCCATTTCGCACTGTTGACGGCCAATCTCAATATGGGCCACACAGTGATTCACGCCAACTAGAGGAACCTTCCACTTACTAGCTAGTGCTCTAGCCACACTAGCTCCTACCCTGAGACATGGCCCTAGTCCAGGTCCTTGGCTAAAGGCAATAGCAGAAACCGAATCAGGAGTAATTCCAGATTCTAAGAGTTGTTTTACTAATGTAGATGCTTTTTCAGCGTGATGATCTGCGGCTTCACGTGGATGAATACCTCCTTCATCCGGCCTATAAAATGCAGAAAATGAGGTTGAGGGTTCCCCTTTTTCATCAACACTTCCAATTGACAAGGTGTGGGCGGTAGATTCGATTCCTACCACTACGCCGTGTTCCATAGTACTCAACAAACATTGCGGGCAGGCCACATCATTTCAAGCCTGTAGTGTGTCCGGGGATACAATGCGGCGGCTTTTGCTGAATGTTGGACCTATTGCCCACCTGGCACCTAATGGGTTTGCAGGTCCTCTTGTAGGCGACAAAATGTATGATTTTGAGTTACTCGTTCATCCAAAAGGGATGGCTATATTATCATCAGATGAGAAGATTGAAAAAATTGCTCCTAGTGAAGAATTACAACATGAATTTTTCCATCAAAAGAAACTAGATTCTAGAGTGCCTACCATAGTTCAAAGGGGTGAAATAGAAGTGTGGGATTTATCTGGTAAAGCCGTAATACCTGGCCTAGTAGATGGCCACACTCATCTAGTTTGGACAGGGGACCGTTCGGGTGAAGTTGCATTACGTGAACAGGGGTATACTTACCAACAAATATCTGAAATGGGTGGCGGAATAAACAAAACAGTTGGTGAGACTAGACAAGCCTCACTCCAATCATTGTTGTTATCAGCTAGAGAGAGGTTAGCCAATGCAGAGAATTTTGGTACTACTTTCTTAGAAGCTAAGAGCGGCTATGGATTAACTACACAAGATGAATTGAAATTACTTAATGCGTCCAATCAGGTAAGTGATGATTTTCAGATCAAAACAACTTCAACTTGGTTAGGTGCACATTCGGTTCCTAAGGAATTGACACAGGCACAATATGTTGAAGAAATATTGTCAGAGCAGTTGCCAGAAGTAATAGAACAAGGGATTGCAACTTATGTTGATGTTTTTTGTGAAAATGGCTGGTTTACTATTGAAGAAACAGAAGACATCTGTAATGAAGCTAAATCTCAAGGACTCGAAATCAGATTACATGTTGATGAATTTTCAGATTGTGGTGGGGCTCAACTTGCGGCAGAATTAGGTGCATTAACCGCGGATCACGCAGGTTGGAGTACAGAAGATGCAAGAGATGCGTGTCACAAGTCAGGGGTAATCCAAGGATTCCTTCCTGCAACACCTCATGTTTTGGGGCTTGACCACTGGCCCCCGTTTCAACAATGCATCGATAATGAGTGGGCATGGTCCTTAGCAACAGACTTCAATCCTAATTGTCCAAGTCTTTCTCTGCCGCACATCTCAAGCCTAGCGATAGAACAATCTGGTATTCCATCAATCGCAGCACTAGTTGCAGCATCTCGCAATAGCGCTTGCTCATTACTTGAGGGGAGAGAAAACAAATTAGGTACAATCAGCGAAGGTGGACCTGCATCCCTTAACATTTTACATGATGATAATATTGAAGCATGGTGTAGTTCAGAATCAAACCTACCATTTGCTAAAACTTTGTCAAATGGAGGGTGGGTTACACCATCTTTCTGATTATATGGCACAAGTAATTCTGTCCCTACTTATGGTGTTACTTCAAATATTTTGGGAAATCATTTTTTTTCCGCGATGTGTCATTTTACATTCTATCAATGAAGACACCAGAAAAGGCACACCCCGGAAGGGCGGATAAGGTGTATTATCAGTCCTTCAATAATTTGACCCACATGTAAGAATAACCTAGGGAAGTGAGCAGTGTAACGTTTACGGCCTAATTTGATGATTGGAGATTGAAAGAATTCATTATTTACCCTTTAGAGCCTAGGGGGTGAAGGTATCAATTTTAGATTCCTTTACCGTCAAGAATCTATTCAACCAAATATCGGTATCGCGCGGAGGATTCATATTTGCATCGCCATTGGAAAGGTCAGTTGCAATGGCGGAATACGAAGGCTTCTGTTTGAAGTGTAAGACTTATGGGCGTGTTCGTGATGGAAAACTCATCAAAATGAGTAATGGACGAACGAGGGTTGCCGGTCACTGTTCACAGGATGGTTGTACTGGCAAAATATCCAAGATCATCGGCTGAACTATCTGCAATCAAAAAAATCGGGCTCGTGGTCTAGGGGCTATGACGTCGCCTTGACATGGCGAAGATCGGCGGTTCAAATCCGCCCGGGCCCATTAGAACTGGAATACCAAACACTTGTGTTCCAGTTGAAAAATTTGGGTTACAATAAAGAATACTCAACTCTTAATTTACCTGCACCCTTTGACTTTACTTTGTTGATTTTAATCAGACCGATTTCCTTCGTGTTAGCTACATGGGTCCCGGCACATGGACAAATATCCCGACCTTCAATAGTAATAACTCGTAATTCCTGTACATTCTTGGGTAGTAAATCTAGATTGACTCTTACCAAAGGGTTAGAGGTTAGTTCTGAACGGTGCTCTTGGCTCATAGTAACAGGAATTCCCTGGTCTATTCCATCATTAACTACTTCTTGTAACAATTCTTTGTCGAATGCTGAACGGTCTTCAATCCCGATATCAATTCTTGTTTTTTCTAAACCTATTTGATTCCCTATTGTTCGGCCCGAAAAGAGTTCATCAGCGGCTGCTGATATTAGGTGTTGAGCAGTGTGCATTCTGCTCAAAACATTCCGCCTATTAATGTCTATAGAGGCAATAACGGGTGACTCTAATTTAATGCCATCACTTTCATTAGACCCTATATTATGAAGTAATTTTTCTCCCTTCTGTACATCTAGAATAACAGATAATCCACTTTCCATTTCTAAGGACCCATGGTCTGCTGGCTGGCCACCGCCGGATGGATAAAAGAAAGATTCTGATAGTTCTACCCAAGTGTCGCCATCAACCACTTCTGCAGAACAAATCGTTGATGAAAATGATTTCGGATTTGTTCCAGGATGTTGCATTAAATGTAATAAATCACTCATCTGTTTCGCCCCGGTCAATTGGACATGTACTCTTTTGAATGTGTAAAGGCCTATCGTCAGATATGAATGCAAAGTCGTTACTTGAATCAGACCAATTCTTTGTTGGGTCTGGGTGATCTTCTTCATCCTCAGTTACTGGAAGAGGTGAATTTGGGTTCAAGCTGTATAACGCTGGATTGAGGTCAGGCTTTTCAACTATTATCTGTTCAATTGGCGGTGGTTCTCTTTCACCTAATTCATCCAAATTATAATGGAATAAACCACATTCTGGACACCTTAACGCGTTGTCCTTTGTGAGGCATCCACAGTCAGGACATTGCACTAACCCATCAAATTCTGAAAGCGCGTCCACCATATCATCAATCCACGAATAGTGCATCAAATGGTACCCAGTACTCTTCCCCGGAATCATCGTCCTTGACTAATACTTCATCATCATCTTCATCAAATTCCATGATTTCACCTTTCCATTCTTCTCCCTCATGGTCAACACCAACCTTAGAACCAACTTCAATTTCAGCGTCATCGCCGTCCTCGTCGTCATCAGAGTCTTCATCATCCTCGTCCTCATCATCAGAGTCTTCATTATCCTCATCATCGTCATCAGAAGAGTCTTCTTCCCCATCGTCTGCGTCTGCATCTTTATCAGAAGCATCATCACTATCTTCTTCTTCAGAAGTAGATGTTTCATCAGATTCATCATCTTCTTCTGAATCGTCAGAAGTCTTTTTCTTTCGATACTCAACTTTCCAACCCTTTACGGTTGAACGGAACCAAATAGAGGTACCAATCAAAGCAACTAAAATTAAGACCAGAATTATATCAGGAATCCCCCATGACCCCTTCTCACTCCATGATGCAGCGTCACTTGGGGAGAAAATATTGAGTAAATTCAACTTAGTATGAGTAGCACACCATTCATTATCCGCTAGCCAGGAATTGCTACCTTCGTTACAAGAAAATATTGACGTAAAGAATCCATAAATATTGATTACAGTTAAAATTAAAGTTAATCCAACCAAACTCCAGCCAATTGGGAATATGTTTTCTTCGTTCCTCATTATCCAGATTTGTGCCTCTGTAGGACCTTCAGGTTTCTTCTTCTCATTGATTGTGTCCTTTACTGATTCTGGAGACTCAATACCATCTACGAATTCTATTAGGTCAATGTTTCCATCTTCATCCTCGTCAAGTGCTTCCATCAATTCGTTAATTTTTTCTTCATCAAAGGTGTCGCTAAAGTATTTTTCAACAGTATCTCTGAATTCTTTAGCAGAAATTCGCTTATCTTTGTTGGTATCAAATTCATTAAAACTAGATTTGATATTATCATCAGATTCTCTTACTAAGTTTGACAATTGGTCAATTAATGTTAACTCATCATCATCAGAATCATCATCTTCATCTGAATCATCTTCGTCTTCATCTTCATCAGACTCATCATCTTCATCTGAATCATCTTCGTCTTCATCATCGTCAGACTCATCATCGTCATCAGAATCATCATCTTCGTCTTCATCATCGTCAGATTCATCATCTTCGTCAGAATCCTCCTCTGCATCATCGGAACTTTCCTCGGGTTCATCTTCTGACGCAGTTGCGGTCTCTTCAGATTCATCTTCCTCACTAGTATCAAGGCCATCAAGCATTAGTGCGGAGCTTAATTCAGTTAAGGAAATCTTTGAGTCATTATCCAAATCTAATTGGTGTATGAAGCGTTCAATTTCAGTTTTGGGAAGAACTGCAATATCTGCTTTAATTAATCCCTCTTTAATCTCAAAACCAGACAGAACTCCATCCTCGTTGTAATCCCATTTACCGAATACATCTTTTACGGTTAATCCATCTGATTTCATCCAAGAACTTACAGATTGAAGCAAATCATCGAGTACAAATGCAATGGAACAATTTGGGCAAGATTTCGAATCTAGAGATACTATTGTTTTACAAGAACCACATTCACCCATATTAACTTCTTTTACCCCGGAAAAAGACACTCCACACTTGGGGCAACTTTCTGAATCTGCCGGAATTTCTTCTTGACATGCACCACATTGAGCGGTGTCAATATACTCTGTTGATTCACCTTCTTCACTTGGCATTGCTCTCGCCTTCAAAGTTTCCAAACTCCCTGATGATATAATGGTTCATGAGATAATCTTGAAATTTTCGCTATCACTCCATAAATTGGTAGATACGCCGAAGGCGTCAATAACATGTAGTGCAGAGTGTCCTATTGGGGAAGATGTCAGCCACATGGCCACCTGGTTCTTCGCGTGTATATGGTATCCAGTTGGATGACCCTAGGGAGGGTTACGTGTGGTTACAACAGATGATCAATCCAAGTCGTACGGTATTGGTTTTATCACGCCTCGCACCAACAAGGTTATCTCGCTGGATTAATTTGAAATCTATCAGATTCCATTGGATTACAAGTCGGGAGGATAAATATGCACTAGATCCGGCCTTAGAGAAAATTAATCATTTCCTAAATTCCACTATTTCATCAGAAAGTGGCATCATTTGGCTTGATGCAGTTGAATACTTAGCAGATTTACATGGATTTGATTCATTAATCCATTTTGTCCAATCTATTGCAGATGAATTAGTGGATACGAATTGGACATTGGTTCTACCATATTCACCTCTAGCATTTGAATCGACAGAAGTTGCGAAGATTAGACGCGAAGCTCCAAATTTTGCAATCATTGAAGATACTATCACTGATGAAATTGCAGTTCCTATTTCTTCTACAGAGAGTACCGAAGACCCAACAATCGTGGTTGAGGAGACCAAAGGCGAAGGAGACATCGAAGAACAAATAGATGATAGCATAGCCATTGAGGTTGAGCCGGGATTTGTTGTTCTAAGTAGAATCCCAGAAAAAAGCCTGTCAAGAGCGATTCTCCAACGGCGTCTTGAGCAATGGAAACGAATGGGATTTGATGTTAGTGAGTTAGAACCAGTTATTCTTGTTGATGATAGAGTAATAAGATATCACCGATATTTTGCCTTCGAAGAAAAAGTTCGAAGGGCCACTGAATGTGACAGAAGAATTAGAGAATTGGAACAATTAGGATTTACTACATCTGCAACTAAACTTCATTTCCGTATTATGCAATTAACAGGGTTAGATGATGTTGAATCTGAGATTGAAAAATTACTGGCTGAAGCCAGGTAATTCTCAATTAATAGTGCCAATCTCATCTTCTACAGCTTTTAGCATTGAATCAGATTGTAGAATCTCAACCATGGTCTCATGGTCAGGGAATAAGGCTCTATCATCATCTAAGTGATCTATTTGTTGACGGATTAATTTATGAGCAATCGCAGTTCCTTTACCAGGTGTAGCACCTCGGATATCAATAGCTTGGGACGATGCAATCATTTCAATAGCTAACACACCAAAACAATTTTCCATTATTTGTCTAGTCTTTTGAGTTGTAGTCATTCCCATACTGACGAAGTCCTCTTGGTCAGCAGCCGCTGGAATACTTTGATTTGCAGCAGGGTGGGAAAGAATACGAGTTTCAGCGACAAGCGCGCAAGCAGTATACTGGGCTACCATCAAGCCTGAGTGTAATCCTGGTTGCTCAGTTAGAAATGGTGGTAAACCCCCAGAAAGAGCTGGGTTAGTTAAACGATTTAATCTTCTTTCAGAAAGAACAGCACCTATCGAAAGCCCTATTCCTACCATTTCCATTGGTAGTGCAACTGGAGTGCCTTGGAAATTTGCTCCTGTGATAACTCTCTCTTCGTCTACTAGGAATACAGGGTTATCCCCCACTCCATTTAACTCAATTTCAACTTGAGTTATTGCATATTTTATTGCATCTTTCAAAGAACCGATAACTTGCGGTGTTGATCTTAAGGAATATGCATCTTGAACTTTTTTCCCAGCCGATGCAAGAATCTGTGAATCAGCCGTTAATCGAAGTAAATTTTCAGCTGTTTGAATTGACCCCTCAAATCCACGTAATTCGTGAAGCCTATTGTCATAAGGAGTCATATTGACATTCAAGGCTTCAAGAGTCATTGCCGCAGAGATATCGTGGTATTTCAACCATCTAATTGCATCACATAATGTCAATGCCGCCATCGCAGTTAACATATTACTGCCGTTGATTATTGCTAATCCATCGCGTGCTTCTAGGGTTAGGGGTTCTAGGCCTGCTGATACCAAAGCCTCTGTAGATGACATTCTCTCACCTTGATAGAAGGCGTCACCTTCTCCCATCATTGTCATTGCAATTTGTGACATTGGTGAAAGGTCACCACACGCTCCGACACTGCCTTTGCTTGCTACAACAGGTGTTACTCCTTGATTGAGCATATCAATTAGTAATTGGGTCAGTTCAGCCCTACCACCTGAATTCCCATGGCAATGGACGTTAATTCGACCAAGCATTGCTCCACGAACCACATCAATTGGCATAGGTTCTCCAATTCCTGCAGCGTGAGAATATACCAAGAATTTTTGAAATGATTTGAGTTTGTCAGGAGATAAGACAACTTCACTAAATTCTCCTATGCCTGTAGTTACCCCATACATGACTTCATGCGCATCGATTTTCTTCTGTATCATCTTTCGACAATTGTGAATTCTTTGCCAGGCATCGTCACTAACAGAAACATTGACATTTTCCCTAGCAACCGATTCAACATCTGCAATAGACAGATGATTACCATCTAGGACTAAATCCATGTTGTTCGCGACTTCGGTTTTGGTAATAATTCTACTCAAAGGAATACTGTACAATTAATCTTTAAAGAATTTGGAAATTAAATCGTCATCCGCTATATTTGGTATGGTAATATCTAACTCTGAATCTGTTTCCATAGCCCTTTTTGCAGTAGTCAGTGCACCGGAATTTCGTGCCCATGCTCTTCTCGCAATTCCGTTATTTACATCCCAATTTAACATGGAATTCAACCTTATTGAAGCCTCCTTGGTTCCATCAAGGACAAGTCCGAAACCACCGTTGATGGCCTCGCCCCATCCAACCCCACCGCCATTGTGAAGGCTGACCCAAGTTGCTCCTCTGAACGAGTCTCCAACAAAATTCTGCACAGCCATGTCCGCGGAAAACATTGAGCCGTCTCGTATATTCGCGGTTTCGCGATATGGTGAATCTGTACCAGATACATCATGGTGGTCGCGTCCTAGTACGATAGGGGCCGAAATGTCACCACAAGAAATTGCTTTGTTGAATGCTTCTGCAATTCTTCTTCTACCCTTTTCATCAGCGTATAGAATTCTAGCTTGAGAGCCAACAACCATATTATTGGAATCGGCTTCTTCAATCCATTTGACATTATCCAGCATTTGCTGTTTAATATCATCAGGGCTATTTTTTGCCATATCTGAAAGAATTTCCTTAGCTATAGAATCAGTTTTAGCAAGATCTTCTGAGCGTCCAGATGTACAAACCCACCTGAATGGCCCGAAACCATAGTCAAAGCACATTGGACCCATTATATCCTCTACATAGGATGGATATCTAAACGATCCATCTGAATTTAGTATGTCTGCACCCGCTTTACTGGCTTCAAGTAAAAATGCATTACCATAATCCCAAAATTGCATACCATTAGAACACATTTTGTTAATTGCTGTAGCATGTCTACACAGAGTCTCTTGTACCATATTTTTGAATTTGGGAGGATTCTCTACCATCAGATTTTTTGCGTCTTCAAACTCAATTTGAATTGGATAATAACCACCTTGCCATGGATTGTGAAGTGATGTTTGGTCACTACCGAGGTCCACTTTAATTCCTCTTTCACAAAGTCTCTCCCATAGAGTTACGACATTGCCAACATATCCAATACTAATTGCAATACTATTTGATGCAGATTCTACCATTTTATCAATTGCAATATCAACGTCATGTACGACTTCATCAAGCCAACCCTGTGAATGTCGTTTGTTTGCCGCTGCAGGGTTGATTTCAGCAATAATACATGAGGCCCCAGCGATGACAGCAGCCTTCGCTTGAGCGCCACTCATACCACCTAAACCACTTGTGACGTAGGTTCTCCCCGAAATCCCATCATCTCCTGTTGTGTTGAGGTATTTTCGGCCAGCGTTGAGTAAGGTTATCGTAGTTCCATGGACTATACCCTGTGGGCCTATGTACATGTAAGAACCAGCAGTCATCTGTCCATATTGACTAACCCCAAGGGCGTTAAACTTTTCAAAATCGTCTTTGGATGAATAATTAGGAATTACCATTCCGTTTGTAATAACAACTCTTGGTGATTCTTCACTAGAAGGAAATAAACCTAAAGGATGGCCAGAGTACATTACTAAAGTCTGAGAAGTTGTCATCTGAGACAAATATTTCATTGTTAATCGATACTGAGCCCAATTTTGGAAAACGGAGCCATTACCACCGTAGGTAATCAATTCTTGAGGGAATTGTGCGACTTGATCATCAAGATTATTTTGTATCATTAGCATGATAGCGGCTGCTTGTTGGCACTTAGCTGGATATGCAGATATTGGATAAGCTTTGATTTTAATCTCACTTGGGCGATATCTGTACATGTAAATGCGGCCATAAGTCTCCAACTCGTTGGCAAATTCTGGCGCTAGGATATCGTGTTGTGAAACTGGGAAATAACGCAATGCGTTTTTCAAAGCTAATTGTTTCTCTTTTGGTGTTAGAACATCCCAACGATTGGGTGCATGGTCTACATTTTTGTTAAGACCTGGATGTTCAGGGAGGGTTCCGGGAATCCCTTCTAGAATGCTGTCACGAAGTACATCCCACTTACCCATGATTACTGTCGAGGCGAATGAATGATTTCAGTATTCCCGATGGTGTAGTCTAAGAACTAGGTCCGTTACAAGTGGATTCTAATGGGGTCAGGCGGTGAATGGTACCTTTCGGACTTAGCTAACGGAATAGAACGGAGTAGGATACTTTCAATAGCCACCCAAGTGAAAAAAATGAAGGCAGAAGGCAAACTAGTAACCGCTTTTACATTTGGGGACTTCTCACCTGAACAATTTGGAGTCCCCCAATCATTTACAGAAGAGTTGACTGCGGCTGTAAAACAAAATCAAACAAATTACCCCCCAGCGGCTGGACTTCCAGAATTGAGAGAGAGTTTGTCGAATTGGATGATTCACAAGTATGGACTTAATGTTGGTTCAGAAGGTATCATTGTTGGAAGTGGAGCTAGGCCGGTGCTGTTCGCTTCTTTCAAATTATTTCTAGAACCAGGTGAAGGACTCGCACACGGTGTTCCTGCATGGAATAATCACTACTATGTTCACCTAAATTCGGCTATTGATATAGCAATACAAGGTGATTCAGAAAGTAGGTTTCTACCAACTGCAGATGGTATAAGAGCACGTATATCAGAGATTAGAGTATTAATTCTAAACTCTCCTCTCAATCCTACAGGAACATGTTTTACAGCTAATGAATTAGGAGAAATTTGTGATGTTGTGTTAGAAGAGAACGAAAAACGGCGCAAAGTCGGAAAGAAACCTGTAATGTTAGTCTATGACCAAGTCTACTCTACTATGACTGCGAAGGGGATTGAACATGTGCATCCTGTCCAAGTCAGGCCTGATATGTTTGAATTCACAATAACTCTTGATGCTATTTCTAAATCTCTAACTGCGACTGGATTAAGGCTAGGCTGGATGGCTTTACCTCCGAAACTCGCTGGCCCAGTAATTGCGCTAATTGGACACATGGGTTCGTGGCCAGCCCGACCTGTACAACAAGCTGCGGCCGTAACTTACTCAGATCCTATAAAATTAGAATCGTATTTTGAAGACCTTGATTCTAGAATTTCAGCAAGAATGGAAATCCTGTTTAAGAATTTTTCAAATATGAAAGATGCCGGATTTCCGGTTGATTTCATCCCACCACAAGGTGGGATATATCTTTCTACACGCTTTAATTTGTTCAGTGCGCTTGGAGTCAACACAAACGAAGAGATACGTCTGTGGCTACTAAATGAAGCGGGTATTGCAGTTATTCCTTTCCAAGCGTTTGGATTAGAAGAAGAGAGTGGGTGGTTCAGGATATCGATTGGTGCAGTTTCGGTTGAAGAGGTGTCTGAAGCGATGATTCGTTTAGAGAATGCTTTGAAAATAATCCATTAGAACATATTCACCAGTTCTTAAATCAGAGATTATTATTCTAGACGAGAGTATACGGCTTTCATTACCGCGCGACTTACGTCTCTAGACATATTCCTAATTTCATCAACTTGTTTCAGTAATGGTTCAGACAAGCCGCTAGGTAATGAAATTGCATTAATGTGTACATTAAACAATGCTCCTTTGCAAGCAGCACTTGCCAATAGACTTGCAACTCCAACATCTGAAACAGCATTTGCATTCCCAGTGACTGCTAAGTCTTCGTGGCAAAGTAATAGTTGCAGTGCATCCTTAGCAGTTTTAAGCGGTACAAGTGCTGCTTCGTGCGTCGTTTCTTGAATTGCTAAGCTCCGAGCAACTTTTTGTTGTTCTGTATCTTTTGGTAATTTGAATGAATCCATTACTGAGACGAAAGAATCTGTATCATCATTAGCTAATTCAAACGCATCACGGATGAGGGGCGAAGCAATTAATTTTGCAGTTTCAGATGCCTGCCAACCCGATTTCCATTTCTCTCGCCCAATTGTGATATCAGCAACCATTACTGTAAGTGCAGCCGATTGAGAAAGTGCTACTGCTGCCGCCGAACCTCCACCCGGTGTTGGATTAGTTGATGCTAAAGCGTCAGAGAACTCTTGAAGAGTCATTTCTTCAAAGTTAGTCACATTAAACACCTGCCGCGTATTCAATGATACGTTGTTCAATTATGAAATCTCCTAATTGATCAAGTTGTAATCCTTGTATAGCATTTTGAATGAGTACAGATTCCTCATCATCATGACCTAAATAGTGTCGGCCAGAATCTAAAATTGCTTGTAATGGCACAAGTCCAACCAATTCACCAGCAGTTGTACAATTATCGGTTTCAGAAGCTAATTCCCTTATCGCATCTGTTACTTGATGTAGTCCGGTGATGGTGTAATCAAGTAAGTTCATAGAAACTTGAGCAGTACTCTCATCATACATCCACCCAGCACCCTGTAAATATTCAAAACGTCCAGGTATTCGTTCTACTTTGCCATCTTCACCAAGTATTTTCTCACCATTTTCATCTTTCTTCAGAACTCCACTAGTTCTAAGTTTACCGGCAATCTTGTTAGTTACGCTCTTTTGATCAGTATCTAAATTGACATTATACGCAATAAGAATAGAACGAGCACCTGTTGCGGTCACCCCACTCTTTGGATTGAACTTAGTAGGTCCGTATTCTGGGGACCAATTTGAATCTGATAATTTCTCTCCAAATGATTCATACTCACCTCTTCGTATATCTGGAAGATTAATTCTCTCATCTCTTCTAGCTGCTTTTGCATAAAGGTAAACTGATAAATTAAATCGCCTAGCTGCTTCTGTTCCATATTTCTCTGCTAGCTTAATACATTCTTCCATTGTAACATTACTTACAGGAATAAAAGGTACCACATCAACCGCTCCCATTCGGGCATGTTCCCCCTTATGAGTGGCCATATCTATAGATTCTAATGCAACTCCAGTCCCTCTAAGTGCAGATTCTAGTACAGCTTCAGGAGAGCCAACAATTGTTACTACTGTCCGATTGAAATCTGCACCCATATCCACATCTAATAGTCGAACATCATTGACAGTCAACATCGCTGAGGTAATTGCATTAATGACTCCCTCATCCTTTCCTTCGGAAAAGTTTGGTACACACTCAACTAATTTGCCTTCCATATCAATGACTCCATGGTTGGTGAATGAAATCTATTACGTAGTCAAGACCACAAAGAGTTAGGGGCTTCTCGCTTGTTTTCAGCTCGCTTCTTCAGAATAGTTTCCAAGGCTGATGCAAAATCTCCCTTCGTAGCCTTATTTTTATTCTGACGAATTGCGCACATACCAGCCTCTACAACTAGGGCCTTTAATTCAGCCCCAGAAAATCCATTTGTAGAGGAAACAATGTTGTCAACTCTAACGCCTTTGGTAATTGGCATATCTTTCATATGGATATTTAAAATTGCTAATCTTGCTTCATCTTTTGGTAGTGGGATATCTATTACTCTATCAAATCTACCAGGCCTAAGAAGTGCTTCATCAAGAATATCTGGTCGATTTGTTGCTGCTATTAATTTCACATCTGCTAACGAGTCAAATCCATCTAACTCAGCGAGTAATTGCATAAGTGTTCTTTGTACTTCTCTATCACCACTTGTTGCAGAATCTAGACGTTTTGCTCCAATTGCATCTATTTCATCTATGAAAATGATGGATGGGGAGCGTTCCCTTGCTAGGTCAAATAATTCTCTAACCATTCTACCTCCTTCCCCAATATATTTCTGAGCCAATTCACTTGCAACTAATCGAATAAAAGTACATTCAGTACTATTTGCAACTGCTTTAGCAAGCATTGTTTTGCCGCAACCAGGGGGCCCAACTAGAATAACTCCTCCCGGAGGATCTATCCCAAATTTGATAAAGGCCTTAGGGTTTGTCAATGGCAATTCTATTGATTCTTTTATGAGGGATATTTGATCTTCTAATCCACCTAAATCGGAAAAGGATATTTCAGGTTTTTCAATCATTTCAGCGCCCATAACTAGTGGGTCCCAAGCATCATTCAATACATCAATTATGGATAATGTGTCTTGGTTTAGAGCTACTCTTGCTCCTGGTTTCAAAAGATCAGCGTCAATACCTTGATTGTATGTAACTAGGAATACTGTTCCATTACTTGATCGCACCACTGCTCTTTCTTTATCAAGAATATCTTGAATGTTACCAATAACATGTGGAGGCATACGCATTAGTCTTACTTCTTCACTTAATCGACCGATTTTTGATTTTTGTTTTGCTACGCGGTTTTCTAAATCAATTCTATCAGACAATAATTGTTGAGTCTGCAGTCGCAATTCTTCAAACTTATCTTCAAGTTGGTTCAGAGTCTGTTCTGCTATTGTCCCAACCTTATGCAAAGACTGTCCTTCATCGGTCGGTGAAATTGCGTCGGTGTCCGATACCATACTAATTCCTAATTGATTGGGGTCTCGTTAACCTCTAATAATGTATCATATTGTAAATATGAGAAAAGTAGTATTCAGGAAGGATATATGATGGGCGCGAAGATGGACTAAAATAGGGTTGGCCTCAGGTCCAATCGAGTATAATGGGTAGTTGCGAGTTATGTGGGGCCGTTAGCGTTTCCACAAAGCGCATGTCAGTACACGGAACTTTTGTAGAGGGATGCAATAAGTGTCAACAAAAAATGGGATATAATCCCGATACAGATAAAGCTGCCCAGAATGTAGCTCGAGTAAACAGAAAAACTTCAGCTGCTACTTCAGGTGGTTATGGAGGACTTGGCACTGCTGGCAAGGACATCATGGTTAGGGATGGCAAGGAATTGGTTGATGAATTCCCCTCATTGGTCAGAGAAGCGAGAGAAAATAGAGGATGGGATCAGCGCACTCTAGCACTAAAAATGAAAGAAAGAATAAACATCGTTCAACGTACTGAAGGGGGAAAGCGCCCTGGAGATATGGTTCTAAAAAAGTTTGAAAAAATATTGAAAATATCACTATTTAGAGATATTTCAAACCAAGAAGTTGAACGTACAGTTGGTAATAAGGAATCGCGCTCACTTAATCTTGGTGATCTAATTAAAATGGCTCGCAAAGAGGGGGAGTAATCTATCCCCTCAGTCCCCCTACATATCATACATTTGTCCCAAGACGACCCGAAAAAGTGTACAGCTAGAAAATTAGAACGGCTTAATTTAGCGATAATACATAATTCACTCAAACGCCCTCCACGAAGAGGATTCTTACTAGATCCATTGGCTGGTGAGATATTAGGTCCTGATGACATACCTGAGATTAAACGGGGTGCTTCAATAGTAGCTCTAGACTGTTCATGGAAGAAATGTGATGTTTCTTTTGAAGATGTAAAGAAAAAATCTTCGAGATTAAAACCTCGAACTTTACCATTAGTTTTAGCAGCAAACGAAGTTTCCTGGGGGAAACCAGGCAGATTATCTACAGTGGAAGCCTTGGCTGTGTGTCTTATATTGCTAAATGAATGGGACCAAGCAAGAGATATTCTGAAACCATTTAAGTTTGGGGATGAATTCTTGAAATTGAATAAAGAACCGTTAGAGGCTTATTCAGAAGCAAAAAGCAATTCCGAATTAATAGACATTCAATGGGAATTTTTTGATAAACCCTAGTCGTTATTGACTAAATTAGGTCTAGAGATTTTTCTGGTGGCCTGCAAATCATAGCGATATTTCCATCATCAAGTATTGGCCTTTGCATTAAATTAGGGTTTGCAAGGAGAAGTTCAATGACTAGATGACTATCAATAATGTCTGGTTTGTTAGGAGCGCTTTTGTCATCCCATCTAATAATTTCAGAAATAGGTTCATTTAGACGAGAAAGTAAATCATCTAATTGTCCTCGGGATAATGGATGTTTCAAATATAGAACAACCTCTGGTGATTCATTCTTAACGAAATCCAAGGTTTGACGACTTTTTGAACACCTTGGGTTATGATACAGTTTCACAACATCACCTGACGAGTGAGCCTACTGAAATATCCCCATCGATTGAAATCAATTTGACATTGTCATTACCATCATCAGCCGCTAACAACATCCCCTCACTCATTACTCCACGTAACTTTCGTGGTTGCAGATTAGCAACAAAAACAACTGACTTTCCCTTCATTTCGTCAATTGAATAATATGGTTTTAATCCAGCACACACTGTACGTCCTTCTGTAGTGCCATCATCAATAGAAACCACATACAATTTGTCTGCATTGGGATGTTCCTCCACATTAGTAATTCGTCCGGTTCTCAATTCTACTTTCAAGAAGGTATCAAACTCTAGGTATGTTACGCCTTCGGGTGCTTCACTCATTTTTTCATTCTCCTTTTTTTTCCCACCTTTTACCCCGTGGGTTGGGTCTTGTGAATCAACTGTTTTTGTTTGTTCTGCAAGTTGTTTTTCTTGTTCCAAAATCTCTTCTAGATCTAATTTTGTAAATAATGGTTCAGGAACTTCTCCAGTCCAAGTCATTGCAATATCCCAGTTCAAAGCATCACCCCAGGATAATTGAGAAACTTCCCCTGATAGACCAAGGTTTTTCCATAATTGTTGAGCACTAAATGGGATGAAAGGTTGTGTTAGGATTGCGAGTGTTCTGGAAATCCTCCACCCGAATGCAAGTTTTGCTAATGATATATCCCTTGAGGAATACCATTCATCATCAGCATCTTTTGGTTCTTTCAGGAATTTCCAAGGTGTTGCTTCTTGTAACATTTGATTTCCTAATTGAGCAATATTCATTGCACTGCGGAGAGCTTCTTTGTAACGATGTTTTTGCAGACTAGCGGTAATTTTTGAATGCAGTTCAGTTATCTTGTCAATTTCAGTTCCCATTAGAGACAAATCATTGTATTTTGTGAGAGGGTTTTCCCCCGTTCCTTCATCTAAACGAGCAGCTAAAGTCATCACTCTGTGAATAAAATTACCATATGTCCCAATCAATTCATTGTTAACCTTTTCAACAAAATCAGGCCAATTAAAATCAGTATCATGATTTTCTGGCATATTTATTGATAGATAATAGCGAAGTGTATCAGGTTGGAATCTATCAAGGAATGCAGGTAACCAGACAGCGTGTTTACGACTTTTCGAAAATTGTCCCCCAGCCAACATCAAGTATTCCATTGCTGGGACATTATCTTCCAAATGTAAATCCCCTATTCCGGGGCGTAAATCTGAATCAGGGGAGACCTCTTTATCGGTATTATTCAAACCCATAATTAATGCTGGCCAGATAACAGTGTGGAAAGGAATATTGTCCTTGCCTAAAAAATATAGATGACGTGGCTGAATACCTGATTCGGGATTTTTCCACCATTTCTCCCAAGCCGCAATTCCATCAGGATGTGATTGTTCAGCAAATTCTTCAGACCAGATACGAGCACATGTATAGTATCCTTGAACCGCTTCGAACCACACATAAACACACTTACCTACCCATTCATCCCCTTCGAGTGGTAATTTTATCCCCCATTCTAAATCTCGAGTTACTGCACGTGGGCGCAATCCCATGTCTAACCAATTCTTTGTCATCGCTTTGACATTTGTTTTCCAGTTATCCCAATTATCTTTAGAGTGTAATTCAAGTGATTTCTGGAATAGATCCAAACGGAAAAAGAAATGATCAGTATCTCTAATTTCGATTTCAGCATTTGGATTCATCTTAGAGTGAGGTGACGTTAATTCTGATGCTTCATATGTTGTCCCACATTCATCACATTGGTCTCCACGGGCAGAATCATATTCACAATTTGGACATGTTCCTTCAATATATCGATCAGGTAAAAAGCGCCCACCCCCGTCCTTTCTAATTTCGTAATATTGGTGCATGGTTTTTTTCTCAAACATCCCAGCCTTGTGCAATGCCAAAAAATTCTCCTGAACATATCTCTTGTGCCTAGGGTCTGATGTACGATTGAACAATGCTCCTCCATATTCAATTCCCCTAGGGTCAATATTAGGCTCCCACGCACAGCCTAGATTGAGAAGTGCTTGTTTGTTGATTTTATGGTACTTATCAACAATATCTTGAGGTTTTACCCCTTGCTGTTCAGCCGTAACTGTGATTGGTGTGCCATGTTCATCACTCCCACTCACAAGTAATACTCTGTTTCCAAGGGCTCTCTCAAACCTGAGATGAATATCTGGTGGGAGGTAACATCCTGCTACGTGACCAAGATGTAAAGGGCCATTGGCGTAAGGCCAAGCCACGCAGATAAGCACATACTCGGGTTCCTCCACAGAATAGGGGCGGGACAGGTCGTTAATGGCAATTACCTATCCAAATTATTGGAGGCGTTTAATTTTTAATGAATTATTCTAATATTTGTCAAGGTAGTTTCAAAGGCAAACGGCCTATGGAGATACTGTCGGGCGCAATATAAGCCGATGGAGAAAAGACATCTGATGAGTTACACCTTACTCGTCACCTATGCCGTTTTGGCCATTGGTGTTTCGTTTATTTGCAGTATTTTAGAAGCAGTTCTTCTTTCCACATCAAAGTCTAATGTTGCTATAATGGAAGCGAAACAACATCGCTTTGCAAAGTTGTGGAGGACTTTCAAGACCGACCCTGAGCGGCCGTTAACTGCAATTCTAACACTCAACACAATTGCACACACTGTGGGTGCTATTGGTGTAGGTACGGAAGTTGCAAGGTTATATTCTGGCAGTCCAGAATTAGATTTAATCGTAGGAATTGCATCTGCCTTTCTAACTTTAGGGGTCCTATTATTTTCGGAAATACTCCCAAAAACTCTCGGCACAATATATTCAAGGAAGTTAACAACCCCAGCTGCATTTCTCCTGCAAATCTTGATTTATGGGTTGATTTGGATTGTTATGCCAATTCAATGGGCAAAGAAATTATTCCCCATTCCTGACCAAGAAACAGTCACAAGGGATGAATTGGCAGCCCTTGTTGATGTTGCTGAGGAAGAGAAGACAATAGAGGCTGATGAAGAAAAGGTTATTCATAATCTCTTGAAACTCAGGGACATTACAGTTAGTGATGTTATGACCCCTAGAGTTGTAATTTCATCTGTTCTAGATACCCAAACAGTGGAGATGGTACTAGATGAAATGCCAATTATGGTCCATGGCAGACTTCCAGTACAAGGTGAAACAATAGATGATGTTAAGGGATATGTAATGAGAAACCAAATTCTGATGAAAGCAGCTAACGATGAGCATGATGTGTCGATGGGCCAATTGATGCGCCCTATACATCCTGTTAGACCAAGTCAATCTGTTGATGAAGCACTTGACATTCTACTAGACCACAAAGAACAGATACTTATCGTCAAGGACGAATTCGGGGGGACGACTGGAATAATTACTATGGAGGATATCATTGAAACCCTGCTTGGTAGGGAAATTGTTGATGAAACAGACCAAGAAGGTATTGCTGAAGGGACCACTGCCGAAGATATGAGAGAATTTGCGAAACAAAAAGTAGATGATTAATTTCCTATTTATTTCCCATTGGTTTTGATGATTTATTACTTGTTTTCTTTGCTCTCTTTTTCAAACTAGAATATACTAAGCAAATTGTAATACCACAAAAAAGACCTGACGTAAACGGTGTCAGGAAATCAAACCTTGCGGACAAGAAACAATTAACTTCAAAGTTAGATAGAGAAGAACTGTTGAGGATGAAAATGATACCAAAGTTATCAGGGCTGAAAGGTTATCTTTCATACCCTTCAAATCTCTAATCTTCTGAGTTATCTTCTCCAAGCCAACCTTTGTCTTTCAACCAATCACCAGAAGATTCTAACTTCCCAAAGAAACCAGATGCTTCAGCGTCATCTGAACGAGTGTGGCTTACCATATATGCAAAGAAGATAGAATCCCATAGACCTTGCCTTGTTTCATGTCTCACCTTTGCAATGATCCAATCAGACAGAGGTATTGCTAGAATTGCTAAGCCAATCCCGAGATTAACTGTATTTGCCCCTGCAGTTGTACCGACACCCGCAGAGAGAACTAAGAACAATCCTGCAGCAATGTATAGCATAGTCATGGCTTTCAATGTTTGATGAAGAAATACTGGGGGTTTACCCTTGTGTGTCACATATTGTGTTAATGAAGCATAATTACCAACTGTTCGGTTGGTCATAAAAGGCATAGCTACTAAATTAAAAATCGAGAGAAGAGCCCCACCAATAATGAAATATGTGCCGTCAAACATACTTCCCCAAAGACTGATTACAACAATAGGGACTGCCCATCCAAAAGAAACGATGAAATCTACCAAACTACGAGCGAACCTCGCTGGTCTCTTAGCGATAACGTATTCATCTGGTAATTTTTTAGCAACTTTAGGTGTTACTTCTATATCATCTAGGTCATCAACTGGCTTTCTTGATTTTCGCCTTGCCTTAGACTTCTTAGCAGGTTTTGGTGCTTTGACTGGCTTCGGCTTACTCTTTTTAGCGGGTTTTGCACCCTCTTCATTTTGCATTTGTCCTGCTTTTTCAAGTAATCCCATTAGTCTCACTCCCCATATATTTCACTCATCTCTATGAATAGTTGGAATCCTGGTGTTGCCATGAATTCTTGTAGTTTATCATCAGGAATAGTTCCTAATTCTTGATTCACCATATTGAAGAATTTCTTCCGAGCAGCATTCGTCGTTGATGCGGCATCCTCACCAACCTTTTCAAATAATTTGAAACTTTTAGATGCTATGAAATCACTGATGAAATCTTCAGGCATATCACCTAGTAAGTTATTGACAACATCGAAAAAGTCACTGAAATTCTGATCAGCATCAACTTCTTCTTCAACAATCTCTTCTTGTGTGTCATATTCTTCAAGTTCAGAATAATCAATATCACCAGCAATAATACCTTTGAGTAATTTTCTCTCATCAACCATAGGTTTCAATAGATTACCAAATTTAGCAATAGCGGACTGCTTCTTTTTTGATTTTGCAGCATCAAATTTCTGTTTCAAGGGACGCATTTCAGATTCTAACTCTGAAAGACGTTCTTCAAGCTCTGCCATTTCACTATCTTCTGAATCAGATGATTCTTCTGGAACTGACAATAATTCAACTACAGGGGCCGATTCTCTTGTTGTTTCCTTTTCAGATTTTCTCATTACAATTATTTCCCTATCAAGGTCATGCCCAAATCTATCTGCATATCGTTCAAGCAAACTACCTACATCACTTGACCCTAAACGATCAATGTGCCCGTACATTTGTTGTAACGATTTATCTGTTCTATTTTGCCACAGATCTGCGTAATTCGGATCTTCTTCATCTTCGGCAATTACTTCAACAACATCAATTTCAATAATATCATCTGAAGGCTCAGTATCACTTACTGAAAGGGGCTCAGTAGGTGGTGTAGGAGCAGGCGGAAGGGGTAACTCCATCTCTGGAGATGGTGGAGGTGGTAAATCCCCAGGAGGAGGTGGTAATGGCAGAGACCCTATCGGTTGGGTTGTGTCGTTCTTCTTCCTCTTGCGAAACGCCATGCCGTCACCCTGTTGATACTTGGTGACAAACAATCTGCCTTTAACATTGGCTTAATTTGAAAAACTCTCACTACGTAGTTTTACTACGTGAAATTGGCTTTGCCCAGCCTTTTAATGTCAAAAATGTATCCATATTTGATTCTGCAACCAATGTATCTCCTTGACTAAATTCTTTCTCGTCGCCACCTAATCTTAACACACATCTTTCTGTGATAATTTCCAACTCCCTAGTCTTATCATCAAATCGGGGCAATGTTTCACTCAGAGCATCAAATGGATTGGAACCCTCAGGGTGTAAACGGTCGAGAGGTAAGGTTACTACTTGTAATCCGCATTTGCCATTTAGGCTGTAAGGCCAACGGATTTGTCTTTTGATATCAACCGTAACGGCCTCATCAGTTTCACCCGCCTTTCCAACGATTAGTGAACGGTCGCCTTTCACAAGTTCAAGGAATAAATGGGCATGTTGATTTAGGACACTGAAATTACCGGTTAGAATAGTATCTCGCCGTTGCGGGTGTTGAATTTTCTCAGCGAGAGCTTTCATTTTTGTTGGTCCACACTTTTGTATTTGGCTACTGGGCGATTTGGACCTTACTTCTATTATGTTACAAAGGTCTCTAGCCATTTTATTTCCTTCTTTACTATCTTGATTTGCAATATCTAATTTTGTGAGAATGTTGATTGTCCCATCTTCTAATCTTGCTTTCCAGCCACCTTGACCGCTATTGTTCATTAATGCGCTTACCTCAACCCCTTCCCCTCGAATATGATTGACTAATTCTCGCCTCGCCGAACTATCTAGTCCTAGTATACTTGGGTCTCTATAATGGAGATGGAATCCTCTGTGACCTGAAAATGTGACATGGAGATATTCCTCTTTAAATCCAAATTCAGAAGAAAGAAATTCTTCCCATAAATTATAAGCTTGTAATTGAATGATTTCTAACATTTCTGGGAAATTAAATGGGTCAACATGGTCTAAGTGGTCACCGTCTAAATCGAAGATTAAATCTGCTCCTTTCCAATCTTTATCTGCCATTTTCCTCTCTAATGGCTTGCCATAATAAGCAGTTGAATAGAAGCAACTTTTCGGTCCCCTTTGGTGTAGATAATTCAATACACTTTTAGGCGTCTCAAAATTGATGTGACGGTCAAACATATTAGAAGACCACATCTGAAACATACATTCTCTCGTTCGCAGTCTTGGTGGGAACCAGTAATCATCCTGTCCTATTTGAGAATACCACTTTGAAAAGCGGTGGGCTGCACGGGCCCAATTACTCTCAACCATCTAAATCACTAGGCCCTAAAGCACTACGGCACTTGAACGACGCGATTATTCTATTGGTAATCCTGACACGGATTGACCATCTGATGAAGGTGTCAATCCTGTTTCAGACTGATAACAATCAAAGCATGAAAATTTATCGTCAATAGGAATCGATTGGCCAAATGTTAGTCTAGCACCACAGAAATCACAAATTGGTCCAATTTCTCCTTGGTGAATTCCTAATCTTGAGACATCAGGCATGTTACCACTACAACATTGCCGGGAGCGCCAAGTCTTTGAGCCTGTTCATTAAGTGATTTTGAATAACAATCAATTCAAGCATAAAGTTCACAACTAAATTGATGTCGCGCCAACACATGAGTGCTGATGACCGGCTTATACGCGTAGGGCATTCGCCCGATCCAGATGATGCATTTATGTTCCACGCATTAACTACTGGATTAGTTAAAACTCCAGGATTTAGATTTGAGCATGTCTTACTGGATATTGAGACATTGAATGAGAAAGCCATTGCAGAAGAATATGAAGTCAGTGCAGTTAGTATTCACGCTTTTCCTGAAATATCCAATAAATATTCATTGATGAATTGTGGGGCAAGCATGGGTGAAGGATATGGCCCAATGCTTGTTAGTTCTAAAGAGATGACTTTAGAAGAAGCTTGTTCAAAACCTATTGCAATCCCAGGGCAGAAGACCTCGGCACATTTGGCTTTGAAAATGGCATGCGGTAATGTTGAGACAGTTATTGTCCCCTTTGACGAAATTATGCCTAGAATTCAAAGTGGTGAATTTAATAGTGGGGTCATTATTCACGAAGGGCAGTTAACTTGGAAATCTCATGGCATGAACCTTCTGTTAGATTTAGGTGTATGGTGGAATGAGAGAAACAACGGGCTTCCTCTTCCATTGGGTGGGAACGTTGTCAGGAAAAATCTTGGAAAGGAATTGTGTGAAGATATTACTGAGTGGGTTAAACAAAGTATTGAGATTGCTATATCAAACCCTGATGAAGCGTTGAAATTTGCAAGGCAATGGGGCAGGGGAATAGATGAAGAAACGAATTCTAAATTTGTACAAATGTATGTAAATTCTAGAACTATTGATTTTGGTGATGATGGTAGGGAGAGCATTATAAAATTCCTAACAGAAGGTCAAGAGATCGGAATGATTAACGATGATTTTGACCCAAGTTCAATAGAATTTATTGGTGCATAAGTTTGTCAGAACAAGATGAGAATCATACTTTGTTATAACAAGGAATATGATTCAGTTTACCCAGCACCGCCAACCAGTAAAACTTCAATGAATTAGCAGTCTGGTTGACCTTCAAGAATACTCAATAGTAAGTCATGAGGCAGAAGACGCAATAGGTGCAATTGCACATAATATTGGGGTAAATATTAATCTAAATGTTGAGTGTATTATTGCTTCTTAATCGTGTGAAGTAGAGTTTGATTTATCAGAATGGACCGTAATTGATTTAGTAGAATATAGGTTAAAATGATACATTCAAGGAGATAATTCTTTGGTTGAATCCGTATTCGCAGGACCGATGAGAAAACATGCGGCCACTTTCTTTCCACTTTTCATCACTGTCGTGATACTGACATCCTCACTTCCAGTAATATCTGAGGTTAATGCCTCAACCGAAGAAAATTATCCATATAGTGGTAGTATTGTAAATCCTTATTCTTTATCTGGGTCTTCAGAAATCACTTATTCCACTGATGGTACTTTAATTGCAGCAGCTTTTAATTCAGATGTTGTAATCATTAATGCTCAATACCGGACTTTCATCACAGATATTAGTATTGGCAATAAGATTTTGTCTCTTTCATTTTCTGAAGATGATTCTTCACTTCTAGTAGGACTAGAAAGTCCATTCATGAGTACATTAGCTATGGCTATCTATGACACTTCAACTTGGCAGAGAATAGGAGTAAATGAGGATGGTAAAGCAGTAAGCGACATCAGTATTTTACCAGGTCAAGAAATTTTTGCTTCAGCGAATGAAAACAATGGTGTGTCAGAATATTTTATCAATGATTCCACGCATTCAATCTCAACTTTTGATGGA
This sequence comes from Candidatus Poseidoniales archaeon, assembly GCA_012964335.1. GTDB lineage: Archaea > Thermoplasmatota > Poseidoniia > Poseidoniales > Thalassarchaeaceae > MGIIb-Q1. The sequence goes on from DTUF01000022.1 coordinate 32,421, forward strand.
GAACATACTTCTGATGTAAGTTGTATGGACCATTCACCTAATGGTCAACAACTAGTAACTGGAGGTGAAGATGGGAATATATTTCTTTGGAATCGATCTTCAATGACAGTAGATATTCCTTGGCAGGTGGGTTTCAGTATCATAGATTGTTCAATTTCACCTGATGGGACCCAACTGGCTTGGGTAACCAATTCTCTCCTTCAAGTTAGGACAGTTCCTGACGGTGAGTACATCACATCTCAGAACCTTGTTGGAACTGCAAGTCAATTAGAGTGGGCTGAAAATGGTGAAGAATTATGGGTATTAATTGAATCAACAACAAATAAATTAACTATTTTTGATGTTACAGATTATTCAATTATCACCTCATTTGACTTAGGGCATAAAATTTCACGATTCGCTAAGTCGCCAATTGTCTCAGAGTTTGTTGTCACTACAAATACTCATTTGATTTCTGTCTTTAGGGAGGATGCTTGGGCTCCCTATTCAGGATTGGCTGGTGCAGATTTGGATGGTGATGGAACCCCAGATAGGTATGATGGCGATGACGACGGTGATGGCTTAGGGGATGATTTTGAATATTCATGTACAGAAGGTAGTGATTGCGATTTACACCCGCATCCAGATTATATTAGACAAGTCTCTATTAAAATTAACAACAATAAAATTACAATTCAAGATACATATCAACTCAATTCTAGTATCAGCGCGCCAATAAGGGAATTAGCATCCTCAGCCGTTGCATCTGATGGATTAGTATCTCAAGGTGAAGCAATTAAGATGGAGAAAATGTTGTGTAGCGGTACAAATGCCAACCAAATCAGTTTAGATTGGAACGAGGCACTAAAATTTGATAATTCAGCAATAATTGGAACAACTGTTCGATGTGATGCAAAATTAGGATTGATTGGCACTGTCCAACATGATTCTAGTACGCGTATTCAACTCCGTTGGTTTATTGAAATTACTATGGCAAATAACATTCCTAGACCATTTAACATGTCGTTTAATCCTTCGGTTTCACCCCCATTACATACTATTTCTCAAATTGCTCCAACTTCACCTCTAACATTGACTTTAATTCACCAAGGAGATACTGTCTATTACCAAACACCTATTCACACCAGCAGCCCACAATTGTCTATAATAATATTAGCGAAACCAGCTGCAGACCCCTCTATTATTGACATCTTATTATCTTGGATTGAGAGCAATTATTTACTACTATTAGGTGTAATTATTACGATAGGATTGGGAGTTATATTAGTGGTGCGAAGAAAGAACAGTATGTTATTCGAGATAGAAGAAGATGAAGAAAATTTATCCATAACAACATCAAGAAGAAGGTCATCTACCAAGAATATGCCATCAGATAATATCTCTTCAACAGGGCGCCCTCAACCAATACAACCACCCGAAGGAGTGACTAGCCACCGACCACAACCTGCGCATCGTCCTTCTAATGAACCAATGATTCGTCGTGTTAAGAGAGCCCCTGGTTCAGTTTCCCAGTCAGGTAAAGCACCAGAAGGAGAAGAATGGGATTACTCAGAACACGGTGCATACTGGGATAAGGATGACCCTGATGCTACAGACCCTTATGGGGAGGCCCAAGAGTTCCATAAAGAAGAATTGGCAATTCTAGATATTGCTCAACAAGTTGCTGCAGAAACTACAGATGAAGAAATTGAAATTGAATCCCCAATTCAAACCGTAATTGAACCCGATATTGAGGGGTCGGAATCCGACATGGATGCAGCTCTATCGATAATTACTAAACCCAAGAAAGTTAAATCAAAAAAATCAACTGATAAATCTGAAGAAGTGGATGGGAAGCCCAAGAAGAAACGTCGAAAAGTAAAACGGCGGAAATCAAGTTAAACTTCTAACCACTCGATATCATTTTTTAGGCCACATACTTCTGTAAGAAAGAATTCAAGGCCCCTTACTGAATCTGGTGATAGAATATTTGTTACTTCATTGAAGTATCCATTAATTCTCTCTACTGAAAATCCACTTCTAGCCGCAGTGTTCCGAATTACTTCATCTTTTATTTGAGGATTGTCTCTAAAATTTATTGCATTAGACAATAAGTCAGTATGAGCTTGTTTTAATTTATCAACGGGTGCTGAAGAAGGAGCAGCAAACACTCCAAAAACCATTGGTAATCCAGTGAGTTTTTGCCATTCTTCCCCCAGATCCATTTTGACTAATTCAGGACATCTTTGTGCTTCATCAAGTGCTCTGTCTCCAATCAATAATGCTGCATCACACTTTGATAGCATTTCTTTTAAATCAGGACCCATATCTACTGTTTTAGGGTCTAATCCCATCTCAGCCAGAATGTATAGTACTAATATTCGAGAAGTAGATGAATCGGTTGGTAGTGCTATATCTCTGATTTTATCAAGTTCTCTATTACTGAATAACAGCACACTACCAACTGCTCCTTCAGATGCGATTCCAATGTCAGGAAGTAAAATTAATTCAGAGGAATTAGCAGCGTAATCAGCTGCTGGGATGGGGGCCACGAGACAATCTTTTCGAAGTAGGTGACCCGTTAACCAAGCAGGAGGGGCTGGTAGTATTGACCATTCTTGAGATAAATTATGAAATAACGGATCACAATTAACAAAAGAAACTCTGCCTAAAATTTCTGACCAATTAACCACTCTTAAACACCTCTCTAACTGGGTATCATTGGCAATCCGTTATTGTCAGGACGGTTATTTCTGCGAAAATTTCTGAATTGCGTATAATCGGTATTTCTCTCAACGGCAACACCTCCAACAGACTCAATCAGATTTGCTAAATCAACGTCTATATCATTGAGTGGAGTTGTTGAACCTGCGAGATGCATGATTTCTTCATGGCTAACCGTCCCATCAATGTCATCTGCTCCGCTAAGTAAAGCAAGCGCCGAAATCTTGTCCCCGATGTTCATTCGATATGCCTTGATATGAGGGATATTATCCAACATTATCCGAGCCAATGATATCATTCTTAAAATTTCATTACCAGTTGCTAATTGTGCTTCTGGTAATCTAGATGAATCCGGTAGATATGGATAGGGGACAAAACATTGGAATCCAGAAGTTTCATCTTGAAGAATTCTTAACTTATCAAAGTGAATCATTCTTTGTAGAGTAGACTCAACTGTCCCAAATAACATAGTACAGTTTGTTGGAATTTCAAGTTCATGAGCTATTTTATGAATGTCTAAATATTCTTCTGAGGATTCTTTCCCTTTACAAATTAAATCTCTTATCTCATCGACAAGGATTTCTGCACCACCCCCTGGGATAGAGTTTAGCCCAGAGTTTTTTAATCTTGAAATTGTTTCAGTAATAGATAGGTTAGAGATTTGTGCAAGATGTTTTATTTCCACCGCAGTCAAAGCCTTGAGACTTATATTTGGATATTGAATCTTGAAAGCTTTGAACAGTCCTTGATAATATTCAATATCCCAGTCAGGGTGTAATCCACCAACAGTATGTACTTCAGTGATAAATTGGGAATAAGGTTCAATTCTATCTAAATATTCTTGAACTGATAATGAATAAGCATCATCTGCTTTAATTCCTCTTCTGAAAGCACAAAATTTACAAGCCAAGACACAAACATTTGTTTGATTTACATGCAAATTTCTGTTATAGAAAATAGAAGTGCCATATCTTGATTGTTTCAAATAATGAGCGACATTGGATAGAGTAGGTAGATCACACTTATTGTGTAAAATTACCCCTTCTTCACAAGAAATTCGTTCGCCTGATATTGCTTTATTCAGAATGATTCTAACATCGTCATTAATGGACTCAGGCAACGATGGAATAGTGCTTGTAACTTTATCACCAGTTGAGGGGATCGATGAGACACTCGCGGTGTCTCGCCATTGGAAAGGTGACTCAAGATGCATTTCTCTCAGTTGAGCGCACAAGTCACCTGCTTTAATGGCTATCAGCGACTTTGTTCAATTATTAGCGCGTCTAAATTTGAACATAAATTTCCTAAATTCTTCTATCCAAAATACTGATGATGCTACTAAGAACACCATAGCCCAATCACTGAGTTGTAGAGGAATCGTAGATAAGAAACTGCCAACCGAAATACCTAGGATAGGAATTACAGCATAAGAATTGTGAACTATAGAAACAAGTAAAATTAGACTAATAGCAAATGACGCACTAATGAATATATTTTGGAATATACCCAGTTCAAATGCAGATTTGTCAATACTTCTACTATTTACTACATTGAATAATTGGAACATTATGAATGAGGCAAACGCCAATGTGCGAGCGTATTCAAACTTTGATTGTGCATAATTATCCCAAGTTTCAACATCACATTGTCCGGTATCTAAGAAAAATTCTGGAGATGATACGGCATCTATTCCTGCACAATCCTCGCCGGAAACTAGGCCCCCGCCAGCAAGCGAGAATATTGCTAGAGTACCCAGTACCATTACGCAGCCGAGGAATCCAATAACTCGCTTATCCATGACATTTGGTAAAGGTTCAGTGAGTGCACGTGGTGGTTCATTCATCACGTCCCCATGTCGCTTTTCTATACCAAGAGCTAGGGCCGGTGGGCCATCCATTAGTATGTTAATTACAAGAAGTTGGGTTGCTGTCATTGGGAGTTTCCACCCTAAAACAAAGGTGGCAATAATTATGAGTAGAAGTGCGGCAACATTTGTTGAAATTTGATAGCGGACGAAATTTCTAATGTTCAAGTATATCTTTCGGCCTTCTTCAATAGAATCTACAATAGAAGAAAAATTATCATCTTTTAATACCATATCAGCAGCGTCTCTTGCAACGTCTGTTCCTGCTAAGCCCATCGCAATTCCTATGTTCGCGCGTGATAAAGCAGGTGCATCGTTGTCGCCATCACCAGTCATTGCAACGACATGGCCAATTGATTGTAGCCTTGTTACAATCCTTAACTTTTGGTCTGGGGTAACTCGTGAAAACATAACTACCTTTTCGAGTTTCAAATCTAATTCATCGTCAGTTAAATCTTGAAGTTGTCTACCTGTAACAAATTCAGAATCATCTTTGATAATACCTATTTCATCACCAATAGCCATGGCTGTCATTTGTTGGTCACCAGTAATCATCATTACACGAACTCCAGCAGCATCACACATTGATATTGCTCCAGCAACTTCTGGACGTGGGGGATCCATGATCCCTATTAATCCAAGGAAAATTAATCCAGATTCAACGGAATCAATATCCTCCATATCTTCTTCGCCACTTAAGGGGCGAGCAGTCAGCGCAATTACCCGAAGGGCTTGAGTAGCCATTTCTAGATTAACTTCCCCAATTCTATCTCTGTGTGTGTCACCAATAGGAACTACACGTCCATTTTCAACAACATGGGTAATTCTTGAGAGGTATGGCCCAATTGCTCCCTTAGAAAATACCCACCTGCCACCTTCGTACTCATGAATTGTTGTCATTCGTTTACGATTTCTATCAAATGTGAATTCTTTAAATCGAGGATGTTTTCGGCGGAAGGTGTCCACGGATTCTAACATTTTCCACCCAAATACTGCTGAAGCGATATCTGTTGGATTTCCAATACCTTTCCATTCATTATCTATATGGCGAATATTGCTATTTTGACATAACAGTGAACAGGCCATGGCTAATTTGAACCCTTTTTGAACCTTTAATTCGGCAAAATCTTGTTCATCAATTTCTTTCTTTCCAATTCTTAATTTTCCATAAGTGGGGTCAAAACCTGAGCCTGAGACAGAATAAAGTTCATCACCACAGAAAAATGAGCGAACAGACATTTCATTTCTAGTTAAAGTTCCAGTTTTATCCGTGCAAATGATAGTTGCAGAACCTAATGTTTCAACAACCTTCATCCTAGATACTATAGCATTCTTGGCGGACATGTTTTGCATTCCAATCGCTAAAGTAATAACCAATATAATTGGTAATCCCTCTGGTACAATTGCTACAAATATCACAACTGCAATTATGAATTGGTCTGCGATTACTTGCTTTAAGGCGAGGCCAGTGACACCATCAATCATAGCTAATAAAATATTGAATCCTACTATTACAACTGCTGAAATAATAGCAATCATTGCAAGATATCTACCTAAGGAACCAAGTTTAATTTCTAGAGGGGTCTTAGGAGTTACCACACCACTTAGACCGGTTGCAATATCTCCAACTCTTGTACCCATTCCTGTTTTTACTACAATTCCTAATCCACGTCCTGACGAAACAACAGTGCCCATAAAAGCCATATTTATCATATCTTGAAGAATGGAATTTTCATCACAAATATCTACTTCTTTGTATACTACATCGGATTCCCCAGTTAATGATGATTCGTTAATGGATAGTTGGTGGACTTCTAACAACCTAATATCAGCAGGAACATTAAGTCCATCTTCTAACCAAACAATATCACCTGGGACAACTTCCTCTATCGATAATCGGTGTTCCATTCCGTCCCGTAATACAATACAATGGCATACAAGCAATTTCTTTAGCGAATCCATCGCTTTCTCGGCTTTTGCCTCCTGAATGTAAGATAATACAGCATTCAATGTCAATGCAATACAGATGAAAATCGGTGTGCCAAGGTCATCTCTATCTGCCACGAATGCTATTATTGCTGCGAACAACAACAAATACACCATTGGGTCCCTAAAGTGATCTAATAATTTTAAGATAGGGTGTCTTGGTTTTTTTCCTTCAAGTTTATTTTCACCATACTTTTCTCGTCTACTAATTACTTCCTCTGTAGAAAGACCATCAATTGTACTGTTCAAATTTGAAAATACATTCTCCAATGGGATAGAATGCCAAAGTGGCTCGACGACGCCGTTATCTGAATTTTCTATTGAATCTAGAGATGGCATCCGCTCCCCCATCCGTAGCACATTCGGGTTCCTATTTGTAGACACGGGTCAAATTCGAATCGTAAAACATAACAGTTTCATCCGTAGCATTGACTAACTAATCCCCCTGCGAAGTATATGGGCGAGTTCCAACCATATGTGCCGGCGTCCGTAACTCTACCAGAATTGACAGTACGTGCAATCATTCTTGGCCTAGTATTAGGAGCGTTAATGACTGCTGCTAATACATATCTTGGTCTTTACATTGGAATGACTGTATCCGCTTCAATACCTGCCGCAGTAATGTCAATGTTGCTGCTACGCATGTTTCGTTTCAAAGATGTTAGTATCCTAGAGAACAATATCGTCCAAACAATGACTTCTGCGGGTGAGAGTCTTGCTGCTGGGATAATTTTCACTATGCCTGCACTACTTGTAATGGGTAGAGAAATGGACACATTAACCACATTCATTGTAGCAATCTTAGGTGGTATCCTTGGTACAATTTTCACAATTACATTAAGGAGAGTATTCATCGTAGAAGAAGCACTTCTCTATCCGGAAGGAATTGCGTGTGAAGAAGTGCTGATTGCAGGAGAAAAAGGGGGTAGCCAACTTATTGTCATCCTTTATGCCTTAGGACTAGGGGCACTATACGGATGGATGGTAAAAGGATTTGAGTTGACACAGGCTAAAGTTGAGGTTGCAGTAGAAGTAATTGGAATTAGGATCTATTCAGCCCTTGACTATTCACTATCATTAGTTGCTGTTGGTTGGATTGTAGGATTAAATATTGCTTCCTACATCTTTTTTGGTGCAGTGCTAGGTATATTCATTCTAACTCCAATTTACGGGATGACCTATGGTTGGCCAGTAGACACGGATTTAGCTCATGGATTCAAAACACTCTGGGCTACACATATTCGATTCGTTGGTGTTGGATGTATGGTTGTTGGTGGACTCTGGACACTAATTGATATGAGAAAGACGATTTCAAGGGGTCTGAAGAAAGCGTTAAAATCAGGCATGACTGAATCAGAAATATCTACCATTAGGACTGAACAAGATATTCCAATGAATCGGGCATTTATCGGTCTTGCAGTAGTTGCTTTGTTGACTTTTGTTTTCTATTGGTGGAAAACGGGTTCTCTTACATTAGCGATAGTAGGTGCATTGTTTTTGGCTATTACGGCGTTTTTCTTTTCAGCAGTTGCTGGATATATTGCTGGGGTTGTTGGGTCATCTAATTCACCAGTATCAGGTATGACAATTGCAACATTGATGGCTACATCTCTTGTTGTTTGGATTGTTGGCGGTATATTCCTGAATATGAAACAAGAAGATTTGATGTATGCTACTTTGATTATCGCATCTGTTGTTGCTGTCAATGCCGCAATAGCAGGAGATGTTATGCAAGATTTGAAAACTGGTTACTTAATTGGTGCCACACCATGGAAACAACAAACGGCTGAACTTATTGGAGTTATTGTAGGAGCCGTTGTTGCCCCTCTTACCTTAACTGTTCTAAATGAAGCATTTAGGATTACACCTACTTACTGTGCAACAAATCCCCACCCCGAATGGGGGTGTGATAAAGTTTTAGAAGCACCTCAGGCTGAAATTATAGGAACTTTGATTGAAGGATTATTTGGTGGAACAGTAAATTACCCAATGTTGTTTCTAGGAATTGCAGTAGCATGTATCATCATTGGGTCTAGATGGTACCTTGGAAAGAATGGTCCATCATTACCAATCATGTCAATCGCAATTGGAATGTATTTACCATTCTACTTATCCTCAACTATTTTCCTTGGCGGTATTCTAAATCACTTAGTCACTCGTACAACCCACCTTAGAGTGGATGGGACATTGAAGGGAGTACCTTCTGAATCCGCAGTAACTGCTGGTAAAAAATTAATCAGTCGCGGCACTCTATTATCTGCTGGATTAATTGCTGGTGAAGCTCTGATGGGTGTATTAATTGCTGTATTTATCATCATAGGAATTGCTCCAAACGGATGGTTGCCTTTCCTTGGAACTCTAGGCCCTATTCTATCCACGATGTTCTTCTTGTGGTTCTTTGGGGTATTTACCTGGCTTGTAACTAGAAACCTACCCCCTTCAAAAAGGCCGTTCTCTTTACTGTTTAATTGGGGCGCTGTAATCATTGACGGTGCTCGTAGAATAATTAACAAAGTGAGGGTACAATAATTCTTGAAATTAAATTAAGATTAGAAACCATCAAAGGCTTACGGAAATGCAACCCCGTTGGGGAAGGACTGTGATGAGTACAGAAAATGGGACGGAAAATGATTTTTCGTCTATTGATCAACTCTTAGAATGTGCGAAAAGTTGTCGAAGAAACATCGTAAAGATGGTACACCGCGCTAATGCAGGACATCCCGGCGGCTCACTTTCTGCGATAGATATACTTGTGGCATTATACAAAACAAGATTGAATGTAGACGCATCGAATCCAGAAGACCCTGACCGAGACCGATTCATAATGAGTAAAGGACATGCATCACCAGCAGTATATTCAATTTTACACGAGATGGGTTATCTCTCTAGTGATGATTTGACTAAATATCGCGTTATGGGTGGGGTGTGCCAAGGCCATGTAGATATGACGTGGACTCCTGGGGTTGACTTTTCTGCAGGTAGTCTAGGTATGGGTCTTTCATTTGGTTTAGGAACCGCGCTAGCAGCCTCTTTAGACGGTTCTTCCCGTACTTCATTTGTTATGCTAGGTGATGGTGAATTACAAGAGGGACAAGTTTGGGAAGCGGCAATGGCCGCAGTACATCATGAAGTTGGAAACCTCAAGGTTTTTGTCGATAGAAACAGAATCCAAAATGATGATTTTTGTGAAAACCAGATGAGAATGTTTGATGTCGCTGACAAGTGGGCAGGATTTGGTTGGGCAGTTCATGAATGTGATGGCCACGATATGAATGCAATACTAGGGGCTATTGAGTGGCTGGATTCCATTACGGATGGACCTGCGGTTGTTATTGCACATACTATCAAAGGCAAGGGTGTTTCTTTCATGGAAGATAATCCCTCATTCCATGGTGCAGCACCCAATGATGAACAACTCCAAATTGCACTGGAGGAATTGAAATGAAATTAGCTGCATCTAGAGACGGTTACGGGTCTGCTTTGGTTAAACTTTCTACAGATCCAGCAGTAATCGTAGTAGAAGCTGATTTAGGTAAATCTACAAAAAGTCAGAATTTTAGAAAGTTGCACCCTGAAAGAACAATCTCATTAGGGATAGCTGAACAAAATATGATGTTAGTGTCAGCTGGTTTAGCAACAAGTGGATACAAGCCATTTGCATCAACATTTGCTATATTCACAGAAAGAGCATTTGAACAAGTTCGTAATGGAATTGCTAGACCAAATATCCCTGTACATATTTGTGGCAGCCACGGTGGTATTCACACCGGCACAGATGGTTCATCAGCACAATCGATTGAAGACCTAGCCATCTATCGTAGTTTACCTAATATGTTAGTTTTACATCCTAGTGATTTCAACAGTACTGAACAGTTGACAATTCAATTAGCAAGCACCAATTCCCCCTCATATACTCGGACAGCTCGCAATAAAACTCCGGTGATATATGATGAAGATGCAGCCTCAAAATTAGAACTTGGTAAGGGGGCGATACTCTCAGAAGGAGAAGATGTTGCAATAATTGCTTGCGGAGTAATGGTGTCAAGAGCAATAGAAGCTGCTGAAGGACTTTCTAGAATTGGAATTAATGCAACCGTTGTGGATATGCATACAATAAAACCACTAGATGGTAAATTAATCTCAGCCTTGGCAGAAAAATGTGGTTGTTTTGTAACCGCTGAAGACCACTCAATTATTGGTGGGCTTGGTGGGGCAGTGGCTGAACATTTAGTTGAGAATTGTCCTGCCCCTCTGGAAAGAGTTGGCGTATCTGATCACTTCGGACAGTCAGGCGATGGAGATGAATTATTAGAACAATTTTCTATGGGAACTAATCATATTATTTCCGCAGTACAACGAACAATTCAACGTAAGTAAATAGTTGTTTTAAAAACCGTTCAATCAATGCTTTGATGAACAAACAGCATTTGGACTAGGGTAGGTGTAGTATCAATGGGCGACAATTCTGAGAAATTGAAGCAGTTGCTTGATGGTGAATTAGGTCCTGATGCATTAGAAGAGGATCCAATCCTTGCAAAATTAGCAGAGAGAATTTACGGAGAGGATTTCCTTGAGAAAATGGGCCTATCTAGAGGTGAATCTAAACGTGCTCTTTCAGAAAGTCTATCAGACGATGACGAAAACGATTTATTAATTGAAGTAATACCCTCTTTTGAATCAGATCTTGAGCCATTTGATGCACCTACATCACCGCCTCGAATTAACGAAACCGGCGGAATGAGTAAGGCTGGGTTAGGTATTGGTTCAATATTCCTAATTGTAGGTATAGCTAATTTGTTAGGTCTTCTTTCCTTCTTAGGCAACAATTGTACTGGCGGTGGTTGCCCAACGGATGGACATACACGTATGAATTGGGTAAGTCTTGGACACTTAGACAATGGCTGGGGTTGGTCTCCTCCCGCCTTTGATGGTAGCATCGGGATTCCAGATATTGCGGTATTAGGAATTGGAATTATTGCATTACTTTGGACTTACATGAAACGTTAATACCGTTTCAACTCAATACATTCTTGCAAGATGATTTCTCTTTGTAGTCATTTTGCCACTGATGATGCAGGGTTTTTCATGCTCAAATGGGGTCATACAGTCTCCTAGAATTGTTAACCCTGTTGTTTTCTCTAGAACTTCTGCATCTGCATCACTTCCATCAAAGGCAATCTCGTAGATGATGCCGTCTTTTAATTCGGCATCAAGGGAAGATAAAGGAGCCACCATCTCATTTAGGACTGATGTAGTTCTTGACGCTAATTCGGATTCAATTTCTTTCAATTCATTAGAAACCTCCTTAACAATATCATCTATTTTTAGAGGTTGTTTTCCACCAGTCCTTCTAGCCGCAAATGCTGTTCCATTTTCAATATCTCTTGGACCAATCTCAAGTCTTAATGGGACCCCCTTGATTTCCCAATCATAGAATTTCTGTCCTGCTCTTTTCTCACGATCATCAATGTGTGCTCTAAGACCCGATGACCTAAGTTTTTCTGCGATTGAAATAACAGTTTCCATTACCGCTTCACTTTTATGCGCAGCCACAGGAATCAATACTACATGGATAGGCGCTGATTTTGGAGGGAATATCAAACCATCATCATCCCCGTGAGTACCCACAACTGCACCGAGTAATCTTTCCGACATGCCGTAAGTTGTCTGATGGCAATTCTTGTGTTTCCCATCTACGTCCTCGTATGTAATGCCAAATGCTTCTGCCCATTGGTCACGGTAATGATGGCACGAAGCCACCTGTAGAGTTCTGCCGTTGGGCATAATAACATCAATTGCAATAGTATACCAAGCACCGGGGAAGGTATCCCATACCGGCCTTTTTGAAACAATAATAGGTAAACAAAGATCTGACATGATATTATCTACAATTTCCAAATCCTCTTGAATTTGCGCCGATGCGTCTGCTTCATCTTTGTGTGCGGTATGTGCTTCAAAGAAGTGAATTTCTCTTACCCTTATGAATGTCCGAGTTTGTTTTGTCTCGTAACGGAAAGTGTTGACGATTTGGTAGGTCTTCAATGGTAGGTCTGAATGGCTTCGAATCCATAAAGGAAACAAAGTGTACATTGCTGTCTCTGAGGTAGGTCTGAGAAACATTGGGACATCTAGTTCTGTATCACCCGCGTGTTTGACCCAGTAGACTTCCTTGCTAAACCCTTCAACCCCCTCATCAAATCTAAGTTCACTGACATCCACACCTGCCTCGCGTGCAGCTTGTAATCGAGACACGAGTTGATTCTCTTTTTCCAATAGGTCTTCTGGTATCAAAAGAGGGAAGTTGACTTCATCATGACCTGTTCTCTCCATTTCAGCATGAGTCAATGCATCAATGAATTTCATGGCCTTCCAACCGTACGGGCGCCATACATCCATCCCTTTAATGGGATACCTCTTATCGACAAGGTCAGCAATTTCCACTATTGCGGGGTACCAAGCATTGAAATCAGACTTGGCGGGAATTCCCCGCTTTGCTTTGCCCTGGTTACCCATGATGTCGCCGGTCTACCCATCCGGCTTGAATACTACGCTACTAAATTGGTGTTAGGAGGCCGAGTTGGGTTGATTATCGCTAGTACCGCAGCAACCATCCAAACTAATTCTAGTACAACAAAAGCCCATTCACCGGTATGTAATGCCCTAATTCCTAAGATTGCTGAACCTACAGCCATTAAAAGCAGATATTTCATTCCGCGACTATTGAGGTAACCTCTAGTCTCTAAAATAAATGCTATCAGAATACAGAACATTCCAATAAACGATGCTATACTGGTAATTGGTTCAAGGCTAGCCAAGGCGATGGTAGATTCAGTCATCGTCTACTTGTGATAACCTCTTCTCAATTACTTTTGCCATAGAAAAATTGTCTTCCAAGTCAATTATTGTCCCTTTTGTATCTACCCAGTAGGCTCGTACTGGCCCATGATCCACATTTTCCAAATGGTTCGCAATTACGGCATCTAACCTGTTATTCTTCAATGAATCAAGGGCTGATTCAATCAATTGTTGTTTCGAATATCCAGATTCTAGCTTAAATCCAATTTTTAAATCATCTACACATGATTTACTAATAATGTCAATATGTTTTCTTGATTTTTGCAATTCAATTGACAAAGTATCTTTTCCAGATTTTATCTTATTCTCATTTGAATTGGTAACAGTATAGTCAAGTACCGCTGCAGAAAATATCCAAGCATTTGGTGGATTCGGACTTTTAGAGATGTTAACGAGTTCAGAAAGCATTGATTCAGGTTCCATACACACTCTAATATCCTGCATACTTAAGGGTGAGTTAAAAGTTACTACACCCCTTATAATAGTGACCTGATGCCCCATTCTATAGAGATAGTCAGCAATATCAAAACCGGTCTTTCCAGTTGATGTATTCTGAACCCACCTTACAGAATCTATTGCACTACGAGTTGCGCCTAAAGTTATAGCAACCCGTTTCCTATTAGGTAGATTTGTATTAATTAAATGACAAAGTAACCCAATAATCTGTACTACATCTGGTTGTTTGTTTCGACCTTCTTGCTCTTCTCCCCAGAATACATCGTGACCAAATTCTTGCAATTCTTTACATAGATCCTCAGTTACAACATCTTGTGAAAGAGAGTTATGCATGCTGGGGATAAAAAGCATAGGTAAGTTACGTCCTCGAGCCGCACTTAGTGCCATTTGCATTGGCGTGTCTAGTATGCCATGTATATGACAACCAATTGTATGTCGCGTTGCAGGACATACTAATACAGCATCAACTAACTCTAGTTGAGCCATATCAGCATCCCAATCTGTTACGACTTGAGATTGACTAGCCCATTCAATCGCCAAAGGGGAAATTATTTCTTGAGCCGAGTGAGTCATAACAACGGTAATTTTTGCTCCATGACGTCGCAATTCCCTGAGCAACCTAACACTATCGACAACTGCAATTCCGCCACTAATAGCCACTAAAATGTGTTTATCAGAAAGTGCGTCGGATGAAACATCAACGCCAATGTCACTAGTATCACTCATTATTGGATGGGATTTGGTAGTCTCCTTTACGGCTATCGGTTCCACCAAACTGAATTAGTTGGGCTAATTCGAACCGACATGGACGGGGACCTGGCCACCATTCAACGAGTTCATCGCAGTATGTCTAGCACTTTGTTATGGTTAACTCTCTTGTTTTTCTTTTTGCTTTTGTCATTCTCACTAAGCCTTGACGGGGTATTATCACAAGTAGGAATGCTGATTTCAATTCTAACATTGACAGCTGGAATGACAATATATTATGGCTTTTCTAGAAGAAAAATTTGGGCGTACAGACTCGCTTTAGTTCATTGGTTATTCCTAATTCTAATTTGTTCTTTGATTACTATTATAGATTTGATATCAGGTATTCAAGGTAGTATAATGTCCGCAATAATGGCAATTATGCTGATATTCATTGTAATTGGTATGGTGAAAAGATTTACAACTTTTTCAAATCCTTTGTTTATGGCATGGTATATTGGACAATCAACCAACATACTCGCTTCATCAGAGTTGCAATCAAATGAAATGATGGGGGCTTGTCCACATTGCTTATCGATACTTGCGGTCAAACCACTTGAATTGAGTGGTGAAGATTTATGTCCGAATTGTGGGGAGAAACTTGTTTCAGATGAAGTAGTTTCAAAATTTTCAGGTGAAGAGGAATAACCAATCTTCAGTCAGATATGGTTAGATTCTTCCAGTATTCTTCTGGTACTTCTTGAGACAATCTGAGAGCACCCTCTGCACCTAACATCACTGGGTCCTCTACAATGTGGACTGTGATGCCGCCGAGGTCTGCGAGTCTTTCTTCAATGGATGCTCCTAAACCTCTAATGCCAGACCCACCACCTGCTAGGATTATGTTTTGTCGGAATCCATCATGATATTCAGGATTAGAATCAGCAATAAGGGATTTCAAATTTTCAATTATTGGATTAATAATCGTTTCACAAGCAGATGAAATACAGTCTGTAATATCTAATGACATTGCTTTCCCCTCAATTGAGAAGTCAACAACAACTGGATCCTTAGGTGGGGAAGTACTAGTGAATGAAAATTGTTCTTTCCAGCGTCTAGCCATATCTTTGGTAATCTGTGCGCCGACATATTTCCGTTGAATCGCTTCAATTAGATTTAGGTCTATCACATCTCCAGCCTGTTTAATATGTAATTGATCTTCAGGGCGGGGTATAGTTCCATACACTCTGCATATATCTGTTGTACCAGCCCCAATATCTACTACCATCGTGTGGTCCAACATGTCAAGAGCATAAGCAACTGCAAATGGTTCAGAAATAATCATGCAAGCGTTGACTGTACCAGCTGCAGCATCAAAAATTGCTGTTTTGTCAACGTGACTGGCTTCCGCTGGTGCTCCTATCACTGCAACTACTCTGTCATAATCTTCCGGGTCTGCGAGATTCATCATATGGTTAATGAAGTGAGCGATGAATTTCTTATCTTCTGGAGTATCCTTGATTACCCCATGTTCAAGAGGTCGATAAAGGTTCAATGCTAAACGATTTTTCAGTGCTTCTTCTCCAAATAAAACATCTCGTCGCAGGAAATTTTTTGCAATGGAATCCTTTGGTGTTCCTATCACCGTTAGAACCTGTTCTTTGTGTTTATCATTCGAAACCATGACCGACCTAAACGTACCTAAGTCAACACCGATGTAGAGAGTATCTTTCGCCATTGTATCCACCGTTATCCCTGCTCCGCAGGGGACGGTATATCAATAATCCCTATCATTTGTTTACAAAGGCTGCTGATTTATAGCCACATCTCACAGCCATCACAGTACCAAGCACTATGTTGAGTATAGAGAGGCGCACCTTTACCGCAACCTGTGCACTCTTTGGTTACGCCTTCACCAAATAGTGTTATGACAATCTCAATATGTCTCTCTTCTGTAATTCCTAGATGTTGTCTCATGGCCCAAAGCAGTTGATCTTCACTGGGAGTGATAACTCCATCCGAAAGTACTAATTCGACCGCAGTTTGGTAATCTGATTCTATGCCAACAGATGTGGGGTCCAGAACAACGCCGTCTTTTTCGGCAACCATATCTTTCCCGCCAGGGTCGTCTATAAAGAGCACAAGTGAAGATGGATTTAGACTGTTGTCTCTCAATTCAAATGTCACAACATTCTCGTCATTATTAGCATATACAAACTTACTTTCTTTATTTATTATTGACGCGATATTACGTGCAGTGTCAGCGATTGTTCTGCCTCGTCTCCATCCATTATCGGAATCTTCGTTTAGTAAGTAAAATTCAGTCCCCATCCCTGGATATTCAATTCTTACCTCTTCGCCTCCGTCAAAATCATTACTCATTAGAGTTAATTTCCCAACCTCAGTATCAAGAATATTGTCATCCTCATCGAAACTAACAATGAGAGGTTTTCGTTCCTCTTCTGCAACATTGAAATGACCATGCATTCCTTCAATCCACTTATCTTGCAGACGTGTCAACCCCTGTTCTTGTTCACTGGTTAATTTTTCATCAATCCCTAATACTCTAGATAATCCTGTACCTGATTCCATTTCTTGTTTAAATTCTTCAATCAATTTAGCTTCTGTTCTAACCGATTCATGAGAACGAGTTTTTCTAGAAGATTGACTATTTGGATCGGCCCACTCATATTGACAGCGGTCACAAGTGACATATCCTGGGATTGATGAAGAACTACTGACACCACCACAACGCGGGCAATCTCCATCTTCAATGGGAGTCAAATTTTCCTTGGCTTCAGCTAGGCCTTTGGTCCCCTTGACAGGCTTCTTACGGAATGCCATCAAAACCTTGTGGAACCCCATCGGTGATATGGGTTGCGTTGTATAGTTGAATGGAACGTTGGTAGAACAATGGGTTGACCCAAACCGGCGCGGTTATCAACAAAGCGCGAGTCGGCCCGTTTGATGATACGAGAGTGTGAACTACATGGTACCTTTGAAGGGGAACTTTGCCCTGCCTGCAATAGCGAAGGTAAATTCATTATGAATGGAAGCGAGAGAGACCAAATAGCCCGTAGAATGGCTGGTATACTTCGTCATTTCCCTGAGAAATTCGATTTAGAAATGGATATAAATGGATGGGTTAGCATTCGAGATTTATCTAATGCTATCGCACGGAAAGATAAACGGAAGCATTGGCTAAGGGACCGCCATATCCAAGCAATTGTCGATACTGATCCTAAAGGCCGTTACGAAATTAGAGGAGGCAATGTAAGAGCCACCTATGCACACACAGTTGAAATTGAACTTGACTTGCCAACAGACAACATTCCTGAATTATTATTCTACCCTGTAGCACGAGATGAACTAGACATCCACCTAGAAGGTGGTATCCATCCAGGTGGGAGAAAATGGGTACATCTTTCTAAGACTATCACCAATGCTGCAAATGCAGGTGCCGTCCATCACTTTCAACCAGCTATCATAGAAATCGACATTATTCAAATGCAAGCATCTGGAAATACAATTTTCCATGCTGGAACTACTGTCTACCTGACTGAAGTAGTTGATGCTGAGTTCCTCTCACATGTCCCTTATGATGATACTGAGTATGCTCTCATGCTTGGAGAATGGGGCGAAGAAGAGTGATTACTTTCTTTGATAACCACATACTTGACAGAAACTAAACTCACCACTTTGTGGTTCATCACATTCAGGGCAACTCTCTGAGTCTACTACTGAAACTTCTTCATCTGAATCTGATGAAGAAATTAATCTGACTGATGGAGATTCTTCAAAAATGATTGATTCAACTAATTCTCTTTCCTCAACAGACTTGACAAATTCAATAGCTTCAAACAGTGCTGCTTCCAATTTCATAATTCTCTGTTTTCTTTGGTTAATATTTGAGATGTCTTCGGCTTCAACTAACTGTTCTTGTAGATATCTGCGCAGTTGGTCTACTGTTGCATCCTGAGTCATTGTTCTGCGCACTCTATCGCCCCTAATCAACACGGCGGCTTGATAGAGTTCTATACACAATAGCAATTGACTTCATGGTGGTCCCTTTCCGACTAATCATGGAAAGCCCTGTCATCATCAAGTTAGGTGGTGGCCTCATCACCCAAAAAGATCAATTATGCACTCCAAAAATCGATATTATTCGAAATCTGGCAAAGTCAATACATCATCTAGTTAAGATGAATAGACGTGTAATCATCGTTCATGGCGCTGGGAGTTTTGGCCACCTAAAGGCAAAATCCTGGAAGCTTCATGAAGGTAGAACCGATGAAGGTCTCCCTATTGAAGGTGAATTTAAAACCCAGATTGAAGCAATTAATTCGGTCAGGCAAGATATGAAAAATCTAAATCAATTAGTTTCAAACGAATTTAATAAATTGGGAATGTCAACAATTTCCCATTCACCTCATACTTGGGCATTTGAAACCGGTGCAAACTTTGTTGGAGATTTAAACCGGTTCAATATGGTAGAACACTCAGTTCACATTACACATGGTGATGTTGTTGATTGTAAAGGGACAACAGAATTCGGTATATTGAGCGGAGATGATATTTGCTATAGACTAGCAGTAGAACTTGATGCATCACACATGATATTTGCAATGGGGGGGGCATCTGGAGTAATGACATTACCACCTTCAAATCCAGAATCTAAACTAATACCAGTGTGGACGCCAAACAAACAATTTCAGGGTCAACATCAATCAGACATTGATGTGACTGGTGGAATCTATCTAAAACTCAGTGTTGCAGAGAAAATTAGTCAACATGTACCAATGGTTTGGATAATTGATGGAGAGTGCCCTGAACGTATTGGAGAAGTAGTTCAAAATGGGGAAACATATGGCACTAGAATAATTCCCGAATCTCCGTAGGAGATTATACCATCTCGTTATAGAGGCAAAACCCCTCAGATAGGATAGTTGGTGAGGCGATGAGCAAGAACAGTCCATTCCTTGACGATGAATATGATGAATCACAAAGTGAAATGATGAATGAAATGGTCATCCTTGTAGATGAAAATGACTTTCAAATAGGTTCAATGTCTAAAGTAGATAGTCACATTGGTGAAGGGACACTCCATCGTGCATTTAGTGTATTATTGTTCAATTCTTCTCAAGAATTATTGATTCATAAACGAGCGGATACGAAGATTACTTTTCCATCAGTGTGGGCCAACACATGCTGCAGTCACCCCCTTGACATAGAAGATGAAACTGAAATGGAAGGCGATCTGGGAGTAAAACGTGCCGCAATTCGCAAGATGAAACAAGAACTCGGAATTCCTGCTGAACAATTGCCAATTGAAGATTTTCACCTAATAACAAAAATGCATTATCGAGCGCGAGCAGATATTAAATGGATAGAACATGAATTAGACCACATCCTATTGATTCAAGCTGATGTAGATTTGGATATTAATCCTAATGAAATTTCTGAAATACGCTGGGTAAATAAATCACAATTAGAAGACCTAATATCTAATTCCCCAAATAATGGGGAGTTCATTGCTCCTTGGTTCAATGAAATATATTCACGTTTTACATCTCAATGGTGGGGTCATCTTGATGAGGTGAGTTCACTTCAGGACAATGTGGTTCACCATATTGGGGATGTAACTACTAGCGAGGACAATTCCTTACTAGATGCGTTAAAGGGCCATGCGGCCGAGGTCGAAGGTAGAATAGTAACTGCTCTAGAAAAATCGAACCATGAACGTTTGAGAAAAGCGATGATGCACCTTATTGAGGGAGGGGGGAAACGACTGCGTGCAATTTTACCCTGGTTAGTTGCAGATGCTTGCGGTGGTTCATCAGATTCACTGTACGACCTAGGAGCGGCAATCGAAATCATCCATAATTTCACCTTAGTTCATGATGACATTATGGATAATGATGAACTAAGAAGGGGCAGAGAAGCAGTACACATTGCTTACGACATGCCTACTGCAATCAATGCCGGAGATGCTATGCTTGCGGTGTCCTTCGAATTACTAAGTGAGGCCGAGGCAATTTCTTCAGAAAATTTCCGTTCTTTAGTTTCAATAATTGGGAAGATGGTTCGAAAGGTATCAGAAGGCCAACAACTTGACATGGATTTTGAAAATAGAGACTTTGTCAGTGAGGATGAGTATTTAGCCATGATTTCAGGGAAAACAGCTGCAATGTTTACGACTTGTGCAAGAACGGGGGCAATTCTATCTGGTGCAGCCCCGGATGTGATAGAGAATTTAGCCCATTGGGGTGAAAACCTAGGCCTCTGCTTCCAATTGATGGATGATTTGATAGATGCTACCGGCGACAGCGAAACTCTTGGCAAACCAGCTTGTAGTGATGTCATAGAAGGAAAGCGAACCCTCATTGCAATTCATGCATTAGGATTGGATCCGGAGAATTTGCCAATATTCCATAGAGTTTTTGGTTCAGGAAATGAGGACACACCTCGGGAAACTCTTGATGGAGTTCTAAGAGAACTACAAGCTGCAGGTTCAATCGATTACGCAAAAACAAAAGCAATGGGATATCACCAACAGGCTCACACCTGTCTAGACAAACTCCCAGATTCACCTGCATTGTCTATCCTGAGACAATTAACTGACTGGCAACTCATAAGAATATCTTAATTTGTTTACAATACTAAGATTGTAAAATATTAATCAATAAACGACTCAATCAGAGTAGTAAGTTTCAGTAGGTATTTCTGGTTTCAGACCCTTTCGTTGGCGAATTTCACCTACTACTTTCTCAAGTAATGACCTTGGCAATTCTTCAAACCCACAATTTTCAGTATTCCACACAGCCCTGCCTTGACTAGCGGCACGAATATCATTTGAAAATCCAAAAGTTTCAGCGACTGGAACTTTTCCGATAACTGTTGTGATTTCACCATCAGATGGCATATCTTCAATTTCACCACGGCGCTGTGTGATTTCTCTTGTGACACCACCTAACCAATCATTTGGTACAGACACATGCATCTTTTGGATTG
The DNA here is from genome assembly GCA_012964335.1 of Candidatus Poseidoniales archaeon. Lineage (GTDB taxonomy): Archaea > Thermoplasmatota > Poseidoniia > Poseidoniales > Thalassarchaeaceae > MGIIb-Q1. The sequence continues at coordinate 53,983 of DTUF01000022.1, forward strand.
GCTCCATCAGTGCAGTGTTAGCTCTAACTAGAGCACCTTTGATGGCATTTCTCATTGCTGGAATTGTTTGAGCAGGTCCTCGGTGGATTGCATCTTCGTGAAGTTTAGCGTCTTTGAGTTTAACCATAACGCTCATGAGTGGCTCTTCAGCGATTGGCCCTTTCTTACACACTTCATTGAACGCCTCAATTAGCAATTCCTTAGTTTCGTGAAGATATTGGATACCTTTCGTGTCATTAACTAATACATTAGTTCCGTTGATTGCATAGGTCTTACGCATCAAATCTTTATCCATGCCGTATTCAGCAAATTTTCTACCCATTTCCTTAGCGTCATTTGGTCGAATAGTTCCAGAACCAATTTCGCCTTGACGAAGTGCATCTACTACCTCTTCTGGGAGTTGTTCAACTTCAATGTAGAATCGGTTGTGACGGTTTGGGGATTTTCCTTCAAACGCTCGGCCATGATTATTTCCGGAAGTCGTTTCGCGATAAACAACAATTGGTTCTGAGACTGAGACTTTGATTCCTTGTTCTACCTCAATTCTATAAGTTGTAATCTCAAGATGAAGTTCACCCATTCCTGCAAGTAGTGCTTCTCCTGTTTCTGCATTAGTGGTAACTTGCAATGAAGCATCTGCTTTTGCAAGGGAACGTAATGCATCAATGAATTTCGGCAAATCTTTCATTGATTTAGGTTCAACTGCCACAGTTACTACTGGTTCTGAATAATGTCTGATTGCCTCAAATGGAATGATGTCTTTATCACGTGCAACTGTTACCCCAGCCGCGGCTGAACGTATACCAGTAATTGCTGCAATATTTCCTGCTACAATCTTTGGAATAGAGATACGGTCACTTCCAACCATCATACTGACTTGTTGAACACGTTCGGCTTTACTTCCTCCAATAGCCCACAAACTCTCACCATGATTAATGGTCCCTGAGTATAGACGTCCTACAGCAACTTCGCCAGCGTGGGGGTCCATCCAAATCTTAGTAATCATGAGTGCAAGTGGTCCTTCTGGGTCACAATTAATCATTGCTTGACCCAATTCAGATTCAGAATCACCATTCCAGATATTAGGAATACGGTATGGTTGTGCAACAACGGGGCTAGGTAGTTGAGAAACCGCCATATCTAACAGCACCTCGTGTACAGGTGCCCTTTTTGCTAATTCTTTTTGTTCTTCATTATTACAATAATCAAAGATATCTTTGAAGGAAATACCTGATTTTTGCATATACGGGACTGTAATCCCCCAATTATGGTAAGCAGAACCGAATGCAACGGTGCCATCTGCAACACTAACTTGCCAAGATTTCTTGTATTCATCAGGTGCGAATTGACGAATTAATTTGTTCACCTTGGTAATCTGTTCCATGAATCGTTCTTGCATGTCTTCAGGTGTAACTTGCAATTCGTTAATGAGTCGGTCTACTTTGTTTATGAACAGTACTGGTTTCACCTTTTCTTTTAGTGCTTGACGCACAACAGTTTCAGTTTGTGGCATTGCACCCTCAACTGCGCACGTTAAGATAAAACAGCCGTCAACTGCGCGCATTGCTCTTGTAACGTCACCACCGAAGTCAACGTGACCAGGGGTATCAATCAAATTGATGAGATAATCTGTGCCTTCAATTTCGTGAACCATTGAAGCTGATGCAGCATTAATGGTTATTCCTCTAGCAGCTTCCTGTTCATCGAAATCAAGAACCCTACTTTTCCCTGCTAATTCCTCACTCATCATGCCAGCACCAGCAATCAAATTATCAGAAAGAGTGGTTTTACCATGGTCAATATGTGCAGCAATACAGAGGTTTCGAATTCGATCTCTATCGTGCATCACTTCTGTTGCTTTTGCGATGTTGTCTTCCTTTCGTCCCATCAGTCTTCACCTTCGGTGAAGCCGCCGACCTAACATCGGTTCATAAAGGCCACCACCCCAGTTACTTGGTGGATGTGACAACCATTCCATCAGTTATCGTTCCGTTGACTCAAGAAGTTAGTGGAGAAGAGGGTTGCATCATTTCATCTAAAAGGATCTGGAATTCAGAATTTATTCTAAGGATATTCTCTTTTGTTTGTACTATTTGGTCAACAATTATACGTCTAGCATTTGAACTTGATTTACGTAATTGTTCACGCTTTTCATCTAGATATCTCAAAGTGTCTCGCATCGCAGCAATACATTCTTTACTTCGTAATTCAAACATATTCATTTCAATCTCGTCGTGATTCGGTTGAGATTCGATAGCAATTTTCGAAAATGACGTCCTCATTTTTGCTGTTTCAATTGATGATTTCGGAGTTTTATTTAGATTTGAATTAAATTTAACTAGAGACCAAGCCTTAATCCACCACTTTGATGGATCCCATTGCCACCATCTAATTCCATTGCGATAATCCGCTTGAAAAGCGTGATGAAAGTTATGGTACCCTTCTCCAAATGTGAAAAAAGCAAGCCAAAGAGAATCCTTACTACTGTTGCTCGTAGTATAGGATTGTTTTCCCCATACATGTGCTGCGGAATTTATCAAGAATGTTCCGTGGTGCACAAAAACTGTTCGAACTAAGCCACCCCAAATAAATCCACCAATAGCAGTTGGGATTCCACCAATAGCATAACCTACTATTGCTGGGGCCACCATACCAAACAAGAAACCGATAGAAAAAATGAAGCGATGTTGCAATCTGATTACCCAATCTTTCTGCAAATCCCGAACATTAGAATAGTCTACTTCCCCATCTTGTTCATCTATTAATATCCAAAAGAAATGACTCCACCAAAAACCTCTCGTAGCATTATATGGGTCGCCTTCTTGGTCAGTTTCTTTATGGTGGCGGCGGTGATCACTGCACCATTCCAAAATTGAATTTTGAAAAGCACCTGCACCAAATAATGCATAAAATATCCTTAGGGGCAATACTGTTTGATGACTCCTGTGAGAAAATAGTCTGTGGTAACCAACAGTAATAGATAGTCCACAAGCGAAATACCAAACAAAAAATATGCTAAATTCAACCCAAGTAATGCCATATGTTATGCCATGCCAAATTGAACCTATCAAAGCCAAAACTGGAGTGAGAATAAGAAAAATTACGTTTATCCAATTCAACTTTAATGGTTTTTTATTGTCGATTGAATTGGACACAATATCACAACACCATTGTTAGTAGTTCATTTGGTATTCTATTAGCACTATTAACTTCAAGGACCTTAGTTCCTACAACGGAGCAGTTTCATGAATTGAAATTATCACCGTGCAGATGCAGCGATTCTTTCAACTTCTTCTCTCTTACCTATTGCGTAGGATGTGACATCCCCATTCGCAGCTTTTGAGATTTCAGTAACAATACCCTGGGTCAGTGTTCGAGTACTCTTACGTGTTGCTTGAGTAGAACCTGTTGCTAGGTGTCGAATGGCGACATCAATTCGGCGCATTGGCGCACTGTCAACTGCTTTTGGCTGACTAACTGCTCCAAATTTAATTCGTGTAATCTCTTCCATTGGTGCTGAATTTGCTAATGCGTCTACAAACACTTGTAGTGGATTGGTATCATCTCTCTCTGCAATACGGTCCAAAGCTGCCTCAAATGCTTTTGTAGCAGTAATCTTCTTGCCAGTATATTTTCCAGTTCTCATCAATCCGTTGATAAATCTCTCAACAATGGATAACTTGCTCTTTCCAAACCAAGCGTTAGCGTGGCGTCCTCCTGTGTGAGGTACACCTACCGTTTTGAGATTGATGTAAGGTGCGATACCTGGGTCCTCACAAGATACAGTAGTAGCATCCCATTTGTTGAATACAAGAGTCCCAATACCTGCGATTGGAGTTTCATTGATTACCTTCTCTTCAGCAGGTTCTTCTTCTTCGACTTCTACTTCTGCTTCATCACTCATTATTTCACCTCAGCGAATTGGCTTCTCTTTACGGCCTCTAACCATCTCATTTAGTGAGACACCATTGACCTTGATTACCTTGAACCTAACTCCAGGGATATCTCCGTATGAACGACCCATGCGCCCACCGATTCCCTCTACCATGACTTCATCGTGTTCATCAATGAAATTGATTGCTCCGTCACCAGGTGCGAAAGCAGTCAACTTATTTCCAGTACGGATTAAACTGATTTTTACAGCCTTACGGATACCTGAGTTCGGTTGTTTGGCTTCAATTCCAACCTTCTCAATCACAATACCCTTGGCTTGTGCTGAACCACCTAGGGGATCAGACTTTTGTTTGAGCTTAAGAACCCGCTTTTTGTATCCACGATCCTTCCAGCGAAACCGCTGTCTATCTCGCTTCATTTTCGCACCAGCAAAAAGTCCTCTACCCATGGTTACACCTTGAAGCAGGCCGCCGTCCTACCTCGCATATATGAGTCCATCGGCATTGCATGCATAAGCATAGCCGCAGGGCAACGATTGTAACGTGCTTCAAATATACGCCCCCAACCTTCAAGCGATGTATCTAAGTCGCCATCACAATGGCATTCAGAGACCATCTCGATGGAGCAGTCAAGATTGAATCAATAAACCCAATTAATGAGATGAGATTACTAATTGAGTCCAACCCAAACGATGTAATAATGTTCACCAGTGTCGATGGCGCAGTAGGCCATTCAGCAGCAGCAAATGTATGTCTTAGGGATAATATGGTAAATCAATTTGGCATTCAACCTGCGGAGTTACTCAACACTCTAGAATGGGCAATGAATAACCGTTCAGAACCTGTAAAGTATCAAGGGGATGCACCTGTATTAGAGAATTCCATTGAACCTGTAGACCTAGGAAAATTGCCAATTCCACATCACTACCCGCAAGACCGAGGCCGTTACATGTCAGCCAGTATTATCATAGCCGAACACGCTGGATTACGCAATGTATCCTTTCACAGACAATTTGTAAGAGATAAAAATCACTTAGTTGCTCGCTTGGTTCCTCGTCACCTCAGAACCATGGTTGATGAAGCAAGAGCACAGGGTGAAAATGTAAACATTGCAATTGTTAACGGGGCTGACCCTTGCCTTCTTTTAGCTGCTGCAATGTCCTTTAACGAACCAATTGATGAGCTCACAGTAGCGTCCTCTTTGTATCAGAAATTCTACGGCAATGCAATGCAAGTTATCACTTTAGAAAATGGTGTAACAGTACCAGCAGATGCTGAGTATGCAATGTGTGCAACTATTACTAGCGAAGATGATGATGAAGGGCCGTACATTGACATTACTGGGACCATTGATGATGTGCGCAAACAACCTGTCATTGAAGTTCACTCTATCCACCATCGGAACAATCCTATATTTCATGCAATTTTACCCGCCTTAGGCGAACACCATGCACTAATGGGTCTCCCCCGCGCACCGACTATTTTCTCTAGTGTTTCAAAAGTGTGTGATTGCCGAGATGTTGTAATGACATCTGGTGGCTCCGGTTGGCTTGCTGCAGTGGTTCAGATTGTACCACAATCTCCAGATGATGCTAAAGCAGCAATAATGGCTGCTTTTAGTGGACACCCATCTATGAAATCAGTAACAATTGTTGATACAGATATTAATCCAACAGACCCTGTTAGGGTTGAGTGGGCATTAATGACACGATGGCAACCAGATAAGGACACGGTAATTCTGAGTAATCAGCGAGGCAGTAGCCTTGACCCTACCAGAACTGAGGATGGATTGACTTCAAAAATTGGTTATGATGCTACCATCCCATTTGGTAGTGATAAGAAACCATATACTTCTGTACTATAGGTTACTCAATAATTGGGAAACTTCAATGGTGGCAACCATCAGAGCAGGCCATGGCGAATAGTAGTGGCTCCTCATTACAACATCCTCGTCGTAGTCTAGGCAACAGACACCGGTCACAGGCCAAAAAGTTCCTTGCTTTAGCACAATCAACTCCCAAAATATCTGTTCAGAACTTAAAATGGGCAGAACAAAGTGCTCGACAAGCGGTGTTACATGATTTTACTCACGAAGAGAATTGGCGTCTATTAGCGGAGATCAAAACATTAGCCGAAGACGAATTGGGTTTAAGAGCGGTTTTAGAAGATCTGTTTGCAGTATTAGGGAGAGACCCTGAACATTTACAACAGCTTGCAGAAGTAAATATGCTTGAACACGGTTTCTCATTGTTATCTGCATCGCTTACAGCAGACCCTCTTGACCCAGAGTATTGGGCACAATTAATATCTTCAGATTTTTTAGATGAATTAGAAAACAGATTCTTCCACTTAGATTTAAGCGACCCAAGAGCAAATGTATTGTTTGGAAGAAGATTAGAAAGGGTCAGAACTATTGATGAAGAATTATTTATTCGACTGGTTAGAAAATTACTCGCCCAGAGGCCTTTCAATCATGAAGCATGGATTGAACTAGGCCATTTACATGAGAAAAGACATGAATATGACGAAGCATGGTTCTGTTACGACCAAGCCCAAACTCATTTCCCTCAAATTAATTCAAGAGATAAGTTCAGAACACGAATGGAGAAACGACTAGATAGCCATGATTCTACATGGGCTAAGCCAGACAATAATAGCCGCGTTAGATTCCTAAAGAGAATGGAAGTTCTAGCTCTCAAAGTAGCAACTTCTACTGTTAGTGATGAAAAGATAGAATCTGAAGCAGAAGTCAATCTTGGAGATGAAGAAGAAAATATACGAACTTTATTAGAAAATGGAGAATATTCATCCGCATTCTTCCTAGCAAGAAGGTTAGTTACCAGCGGTGAAGAATGGGCAGCCACTTATCTTGCACAGGCCCAAGAACATCTTACTGATTCAACATAGTAAGGACAGTTGCATCGGTCACCTCACCTGATTCTAGTATTTTGCCACTAAAATTTTCCAATCCAATCGCTCTTTCTGCTTCTAACAAGACAGCAATATCTGGTCTAGATTCACCCTCAAACCCAAGATTCCAGTTATCACTACACCAGTCAACAACTTCCTTTAGGTCATCAGGATGTGCCCGGCAGGGTGGGTTTTCCCCTAATTCCCTAGGTGCGGCATTGCTAACTACTTCTGACATTCTAGGTGCTGAAACATCAATATTTGTAAGGCTTAAATCCATCCAAATTAATGCTGATTGGTGTGCAGATTCAAGCATTTCATTGTTTGAGCATGATTTGAATGCAACCCAGGCATGGCGTTGACTTGAAACATAATCCCCAAGTTCAAAAAGGATGCAAGAAATTTGTAATCTACTAGTAGCAATTATCGGTTCTTTATGTGGCCCTTCTCTGTTAATATCTGAAAGAATTGCTAATGCCATAATACCTTCATTACGTGATGTGTGCCATTCAGCGAGATTTAGGGTTGCAATTCCGTGGGCAATGCTTCCTTCCTCAAGTGCCTTTAATCGCTCCATAGCCCATCGTAAGTCAATTCCAGCCTGCTCTTCTTCACCAGCAGTAAAACGCAATAATCCCCATTCCATCCGTGCTCGAGCTTCAAGAGTATGATTGCGTTCAGTAGAACTACGACTTGCTTCAACACAATCTTTCAGATAATTTTGAGCATTATCGAACTCATTGTTCATTTGAGAAAAACGGAATTTGACGAAACAACATTCAGCATCAGAAAGCAAAGTTTGAATTTTCAGAGAAAATTTTTCATCACCAGCAATCATTGCAGCCTCTGCTAGCCCCAATTTGTCACTGAATTCCTGTATTGTTCCTTCAGATAAAGGATCAACACATTGCATCTCATACAATTCGAATGCCGTGGTTACTTCAATCCCTCCTAATACCTGAGAGAGAGGAAATGAACCCAGAACGTGCAGTGATAGTTGGTACATCTCCAGACCATCCAGCAGCGCCAGAATGGCCGCCACCTTCACCACCTAATGTTGTGCATAATTCTGACATAATATTTCCAAGGTGAATTCCTGCGTTAACAGCAGTTCTACTAGCTCTACCAATTAATCTAGTCTCATTTTCTGCTCTCCTCACAACCAAAGCCACATCGGCTCCTGCTGCTAATAGTGAATGAGCTACAATCCCCTCATTGGTACTCCCTTTTGTGTGGAGGAGAAACCATTCACCAGCATCTATTGATTCTAACCTAGAAAGGGCTTTTGCAATAGCCATTTTTTGAGAGTGATTCAACTCCTCCTTTTCTATAGATTCGATAAATGTCGCATAATCAAGTGAATATTTGTTAATTAATTCTCCAGCCGCGATGAATGAACCACCATTTGCATGTTTAAATCGGCCTGTATCTGTAATGATTCCAGCTAACAATAATGTTGCAGATTTCTCGTCCATGGCCAAATCAAATTGTTGGGCATACATATGAATTATTTCCGTTGTAGAACTAACTTCCCAACAGATAAGCAGGTCTGTCTCGTTCCAATCAGTACCCCCTTGATGATGGTCAATTACACAAACAGGTATTCCTTCGGGGAATTGTAAACCTGTTTGTGAGTATGAAGCACAATCTACAACAATTATTCCCGCTAGTGTTCGTGGCCACATAGGTTTATTTGAATCCATTAAATGAAACGAACCACCAACTTGCTCTAGTACTCTTTTTGCAACCTTTGAAACATGTAACCCGCAGGCTTTTGCCGCTGGTCCTATCAAGGATGCTAGGCAAACCGCAGACCCAATGGTATCCATATCCCCATTTTTATGGGCAACTATAGCTATTGCACCATCATTTGACTTCTGTCTAACCCATTGATGTAACTGGGTGAGGTCATTTTCGGAAATTTTCACTATGAACCCTCAAACTGTTTTACCATCTGGTCGTATTGAGTTCGCAGGGTTTCTTCTTGATCTACTAACCTTTGTTCGTGTTCTTTCAGTGTCGTAATAGTCTTCTCAATGTCCTCGGATAATTTTCCCCTATCACTCACCTCTAGCAAAAGTGGACCGGATTGGCGATAAACCGCTCTGTCCTCTTCCTGTGTTGATAGGTGTTCAAGAGTGGCTTCAAGTTCCTTAATTTGGCCACTGACTGAGGCTACTTGTTGTGCTGAACTCTGTAATTCAGCCACAACCATCTGCAATCTTTGGCGGATATCTTCTGTCACCATCTCAATCCCTCATCTTCATCGGCTGCGGTTGACCTCAATAAGGGCCTCGGATGCAGCTTGGATAGACCTAAGCGTGGTATTGAGTCGGGCTCTGAGGTCTGAAATGTTTTCAGCAGTTACTCGAACAGACAAAGAGGATGAATGGGTTTCAATCCCAACATCTTCAGTTACTAAAGCAGCCGCTAATGCATTAACATCAACAGTTTGACTGAGAATGAGTGTGGCACTGCAGACATCACTCTTCTTCGCTACCATCATCACCATCTCCTTCGGTGGTAATCTCTGCTAGTGGAGCATCTTCATCTTCTTCATTAAGAGCGCGCTCATATTCTATGGCAGCATTTTGTGCTATCAATGCCATATCGGTTGCAGTTGCTCCTTCAACGGAACGGCGTACAATCCTATTATTTGCATCAGATGCACGAGTAAATGGTTGCCATACTCCACCTGCAAATGTGTGACCACACTTACGGCAAGCCCATATCCCAGGAGATTCGCGTCTAACCTTTTGATATTGACACACTGGGCAAGAATACTCTCTCTTCACCTTTCTTAGTGCGGATGAGGCTCTGCGTCGGACACTAACACCGTATCTTGCGCCGAATCTTGCTTCGAGTCCTGCTTTCTTAGTTCGCTTTGCCATACAAACACCTCACATTGAATCAACTAATTTTCTCAACTCGGAACATCGAACCTTAGCCGCTTCCATGATTTCTACAAATTCGCTCGCCGTGAACACTCCCTTTAATCCCTTCTGCAAAGAGTGAACGTGGTCACCTTCCCCAAGAGTGATGTGAATTCTCTCATCGCCCCCAACTTCCTCTTCTCTGTTAGAGTCATACACGAACCTACCGCCTACTTTCTGGTAAGAGCACATGATTGGTGTTTTGTTAACTGGGAATTTTCTATCTTCGCCAATATCAAACCGTTCACCAGGAAGGGTCGCATTGTGAAGCGCAGCAATCGCAGCCAATCCAAATGCATCGAATAAATTTCCGTCATCGCTGATTGCAAAACAATCGATGATTACCTGCCAAACTTTTTCGCCAGGAATAATGCACAAATCTTTGGTGTCAATGCAACCTGATTCCCGAATTCCTCGGTCTACTACTCTACTCATCTCTATGCTTTCTGGACTTGGTGGTCCTGGTTCGATGTGACGGCCGGCTCCTGGCCTCAATTCAGCACTTGTCATGAGTCCGCCTTCGTCAGGTCGATCAGGATAAGGGGTTTGAATTTGGAATTTTATCCCACAGAATACGATGGTATCTCCCATCTGCACTCTTGCACTACCTTCTGCGCGGTCAAGAACTCCAACTTCCAAAGAAAGCTCTCGTCCTTCCCATCGACCACGGCCATCTGCTCTTTGGTCTCTTGATGCTAGTTCGGCGAGGTGGGTTCGTAGCAATTCAGGAACTAGGGGTTGAGCCATTATTGCCCACCTCCGTATTTCTTCGCAATTGCTTCCTTCATCAATACATGAATTTTGAGTGCGGCCTCCATATTGTAATCCCAAGCCTCTTGGAATTCAGAAGGTGATAGGTCTCCATCCATTTGTAGAAATACAAGTTCTCCACTGTTTGGGAGGACGCCCATTGGTAAATCCGCTGCCCCGTAATTATCTTCTTCCTTATTCAAGTCACAGACTACAATTCCGTTGATTTTCCCGCTAGCCACGCTGACTACCATGTCTGTCATTGGTATACCAGCATCTGCTAGAGCAAGCGATGCAGCTGTCAACCCAACACAACGTGTTCCGGCTTCAGCACAAATCACTTCAATTTCAACTCGTATTTTACTTCGTGGATAAAGTTCCAGTAATACAACGGATTCCAAAGCATCTGATGTGACTTTACTAATCTCTCGGCTACGTCTGTTGAAACCTGGACGGAATCGGTCTGTTGTTGAGAAAGGGGCCATATTGTAACGAACGTCAAGAACCGCTCGTTCTTGGCGTTGAATCTTCCTAGGGTGTGCTTCCATCGGGCCGTAAACTGAGGCGATTACGTAATTAGTACCCCAGCGCATACTAGCAGAACCGTCTGCCACTGGAACTACGCCTAGTTCAATTTCTATAGGGCGTATATCACCTGCTTTCCGGCCATCAACCCGATTGCCATTCTCATCTATCATTTGGACGTCACTGTATCCCATTTTCATCACTCTCCATTTCCATTTGCTAGATGGCTAGCAAAAGCGCCAGCCAAATCTGTTGAATGTTCATTGTCTCGCACGAATGCCAATGCATTTCGTACTATTCGAATCCCCTCTGGTTCACCATCAACCCAAATTCTACCGTTTGCACCTAAGATTATCCTGCAATTGCTTGCGTCCTTAAGTTGGTTAATGATAGCATTTGAACCACTGGAAATACTTCCGACAAGGTGTGGTGGTATTGTGTCAACGAATCCTGAGTTGACCTTCCTTAATCCCATACCTTTCATTGTTACAACAGAAGAATGTGCCTCATCTACTTCTTGAACCCGGCATAAAATTGTGGTGCCGACATTCATTGCATCTCGAGTCCCTCCATAATCAATCTTCATCGGAGCCAAACTCATAGGCAGGATTGCATTGAATGGTGCATTCAAGTCAATAAACCAGATATTAGATCTCATGCCTTCAATGTAGGCAATTACTAAATCACCTGGTCTAGGGAAGTAAGCAGTATGGATTGGAGTGATAGAAATTTCTCCGGCTTTTACAACCACATAACCAAGTTTGGTTGCAATCATTTCACCGTTCAATTTAATGACACCATGACCAAGTCGGTCATTTGTATCTGAACTAATTTTATCGCCGGGTATCACCAGGCTGCCGGATGCAGCCGAAGTGCGCCCATCCGAGGCGCCACTACTACTCATATTTCTTCTCCGAGCCGGCCGACCGGACCATCCTCTATAACCGTTGCATAGCAAAAGGGTAATTGGGTTGGTTCACTTCATCTCTTTAACCACAACATCTGAGGCTCTTTTCCCTACCTTAGCGATATAATCATTTTTCATCCCAGCAGGTATCTCTACTGTAAATGCCCAATCACCATTGGGCAACCAATCTTCACGAAGGACATCTTCTCGAACTAAAGCAAAAACTGAACCATAATTGGTTCCTCCAACTTTGAACGCTAACTTGATGGTAGTAAACGAAATAGGAATAAGTTCCCTTATCATTGCGACAGCATCTTTGACTTGTTTTTCAACCGATTTGAACGGGTCGGCTTTGAATCTAGCTTCAATAAGAGCATTCTTAACTCTTTGAGGAGGATGTGGAAGTTTTGTTTGGGGATCAATTCCTAGCATACAAATGTCTGCGATCACCTGTCTTGTTTTCTCTTCTATCATCTTTTTCCGTTGGTCAGTAGTAAGTTGAATACTCCCTTCTAGGATGATTTTTTCTACACATGGTCCCAGTTCTGTTGTCCCAAACACGCCTTCCAATTTGTCACTGGTTGGTCTCTCCCCATTCTTGACATCATGCCAAACTTCGTCAGTTGCCAATAAATCATCAAGTTCGATACTAGTTTGGTCATCTTTCCATTGGCGAACCAAGTCGGGATCTACCAACACTTCATACCGTTTCCCACCTTTCTCTAGACGGGCAATTACGGCGTCATCCATACTGACCATGAAGGCTGCTCCAAACTAAGCGAGTAGGGAGGATACGCATAGCATCTTCGCAATAATCACTCTTCATTTGGTGGTAACTTGTCAATATAGACTATGGTTTCTTCTTGATCCATCAATCTGAAACCATCTTTATTGAGAACTGCAATTTGTACTGCATTCTTGTTTAAATCTTCTTCCAAAGATGAGCGAAGTGCTTCTAATCCAAGTTTAATAGCTGCATTTTGAGTCATGTTCTTCCTCCATTTACTCTCAAAATATTCTACTACTGCATTTCTTCCTCTACCGACTGCCCCTGCGTGATAAGATTGGTATGCCCCACTAGGATCCGTCTCGTATAGGTGAATACCATTGTCATCTACACCGGCGATTAAAAGTGCTGTTCCAAATGGCCTTGTGCCACCATACTGGGTGAATGACTGCTTGAAATTGCAGATTTTCTTTGTCAGAATATCAACTGGCACTTTGTCACTATAGGTAATCCGATTAATTTGACATTCTGCACGAGCCCTAGCAACCAATTGTCGGGCATCAGCTACAAGTCCTGATGTCGCGAACCCTATGTGATCATCTATTTTGTAGACTTTGTCAATGGACTCGGGGATAATTAATCGACTAGCAATTCGTTTGTCAACAATCAATAATACCCCACCTCGGTACTTCAATCCTACAGTTGTAGTTCCTCTTTTTACAGACTCTCTTGCATATTCAACTTGAAACAATCGGCCATCAGGGCTGAATGTTGTGATTCCGTGGTCGTATCCTCTTCCGCTTGGTTGCATCTGCTCACCTAAGCCCCGCTGTTGGACGGACTCTTATGAACCTTGAGAACCGTCATAAACAATCTAATGCATCGCCCACTTCTTTTTCACCAACCACATCATCCGACATTCATGCGGGTCATTGTACTGTCTTCTGGAGGAAAAGATTCGTGTTACGCGGTTTGGTGGGCTTTGATGAAAGGTTGGAAAGTTTGTGGCATCGTCACCATCAACATTACTGGAGATGATTCAATGATGTTCCAAGTTCCAGCAACATCGATTGCTGGATTACAAGCTAGTTCAGGTGGTATCCCATGGTTCCAAGTGAATGTAGAGGGAGATGAAGAGACTGAAATTGAAGAACTTGAGTCTAAATTGAGACCAATCTTTGATGGAACTAACAACCCAATTCCTCAACAAATTTGGACGACTGATGAGTTTGAAGAAGTTTGTAACTTTAATGTTAATCTCACCCAACCGATAGTAAAACTTGTTCCTGGCCAAACAATAGATGCAATTGTAACAGGTGCATTACGAAGTGATTACCAAAAAACTAGAATTGAACAAATGGCACAACGTCTTGGAATCAAATCTTTCTGTCCATTATGGCACCATAATCCATTGAACCACATGCGGGACCTCGTTAACCACGGATTTGAATTATTATTTTGTTCGGTTTCATGTGATGGATTAAATGAAGATTGGATTGGAAAAAAATTAGACATGAGTAGTTTAGCGGAATTAGAACTACTGGCTGAAAAGAACCGTTTTTCCATTGATGGTGAAGGCGGGGAATTTGAAACTACTGTCCTAAACAGCCCGTGGATGAATAGAAGAATATCCATCAACGGAGACACTGTTTGGTCTGGTCAGCGGGGTTATTTATCGATTAACGAAGCTACTTTTGATGAATAAGGTGGGCGTTATGCTCAAACCAAAAGCCCGTCTCGGCCGGACTGAGGATACCTGAATGCCACTCTGTCCACTGGATTATCGGTACGGCCGCGACACTGTCAAAGACATCTGGACTGACTTAGGTCGTCACTCTCGTCAACTTGAGGTAGAGCGTGCACTAATATGGGCACACAAAGAACTAGGGAAAGTCTCTGAAGAAGACTATAATGCAATTGCAGCAATCTCTAACCCCAAAAGTGTCACCAAAGAAAGGGTTGAGGAAATAGAGAATGAAACTAGACATGACATCATGGCTCTGACCAAAGCAATGGCAGAACAAGCCGGAGATGCCGGGTGGTGTATTCATCTAGGCGCGACATCAAATGATATTGTTGATACAGCAGTAGCGTTACAAATCAGGGATTCAATTGATCAACAAACTGAAATCCTATGCACATTAATGTCAACAATCGCTGATTTAGCAGAAAGGGAACGAGACACAGTTTGCATTGGACGTACTCACGGGCAAGCAGCCGTTCCAATCACATTTGGATTGAAAGTCGCAGTTTGGGTAGATGAATTTAGACGTCACCTTATTCGATTGCAAGAACTTACTCCGAGAGTTTGTGTAGGTAAGTTCCTAGGGGCAGTTGGCACAGGAGCAGCCCAAGGTGAAAACGCAAGAGAATTACAAGCAAATATAATGACACACTTAGGATTAGGTTGTCCTCTCGTAACTACCCAAGTAGTAGGACGTGACCGATATATCGAGTGGGTTTCTTGGATGGCAAATGTTGCCACCAGTGTTGAAAAGGTATTACAAGAAATTAGAAATCTACAACGGACGGAAATCGCAGAAGTTTACGAGTATTTTGACGTAGAAAAGCAAGTGGGTTCCTCAACTATGGCTCACAAACGTAACCCAATTACTGCTGAAAACGCCTGTGGGCTGGCTCGCGTCGTAAGGGCAATGATGTTACCCACATGGGAAAATGCCCTACTTTGGCATGAGAGGGATTTGGCTAACTCCAGTGCTGAGAGGTTTACACTTTCCCATTCTGTTGTTCTTTTGGATGACGTTTTATCAAAATGTAATAGCGTGTTGAGTAAATTAGTAGTTGACAAGGACAACATGTTACGAAATATCAATTCACAAAATGGGCTAGTTATGGCTGAAAAAGTCATGATAGCTCTTGTAGAGAAGGGAATACCTAGAGATGAAGCACATGAAGTCCTTCGGTCAGCATCGATGGAATCGTTAGAGAAAGGAGTACACTTAGAAGATATTTGTGCAATGACTCCAACAATAGCAGCAGCATTTGATGGAGATGAACTTCATGGTTTATTTGATCCTAACAGCCATCTTGGTGTATCTGCAGAATTGGTTGATGAAGCAGTAGCACTAGCAAGGGCTGCTATCAAGTGATTAACATCAATCCACCGAGCGCCAAGCCAGTGAATGTTGCAGTGATGACCAATAAAAGAATCATCGCTTGTGGGCCATACTGATTTTTGTCTAACAAGGCAGTACCAATTAACCCATGAGTACGCAATGCACCACGCAATCCACCTTCTACTTCCTCAAATGCTGGGAGTGACCGTCGAGGGATTCTCTCCCCTTCTCGAATACTACTCATGGCCACCCCACAGAGTGAATGGTCATAGCGATTACCGAAGAATGTGTGGTTTTCAAACTAAGTATTCAAAAACCTCCAAACAAACGAAACGCCGTGGCCCTCCCAGAATTACCACCAGTTACGCACTTGGCTGTGGCCGAAGGTTGTGGTGGAACTTCATTGGCGTTACAGTATGCACGTGATACTTTGAAGGATGGGGGTAGGGTAATTTGGGTTTGCGAAAAATCACCTGATTCGGGTCGATTTAGTCAAATCCTTTGTGATATAGATGTGGTTTCACTTGCAAAATTTCACATGATGGAGTGTGGTGAAACCATTTCAGGTGGCGTTCTAACTGCGGGTAAACTAGCTGAAAGATTAACTCCACAATTATTTGTCGTTGATGATTGGACACCGCGAACCGGACAGCCAGATAGATTAGCGATTTCTGCAATTGAATCCATCTCAAAAATCCTCGGTCCTACCCAGTGTAAATTACTAATCACTTCTGCACTTTACAGTGATGCTAGCGGTAAAGAGGAATGGAAAACGCGCGGCAAAAAATTGCTTGAAAAAATCACCCCATCTAATTGGATGCTGACAATTGCGGAGGGTGGTTTACAGAAAAGAATACTTCGTGTTGAAAATGAAATTATTCAACTACAAATTAGAGATAAAGGGTTTAGTTGAGAATTAGTCCTCTTCGTATTCAATTCCCTGAGCTTCTGCGGCAGATGCCAACAAGTCTCCCATTTCATCAAGAGCGTCATCATCTGGTTCATTGAATTGGGCTGGGTCTTTAGCTTGGCCTCCTAATTCATCGGCGCCAGCAATTACAGGTGCATTCTCAGCAATTACTGATTGTTGATTACGCTTTATCATCTTCATAATGAGGTATACTAGAGCCCCTGAAGCAACAAACAACAGAACATATGCTATTGATACTGAATCAACCATGAGGCGCCGAGAAGACCTCTCCTCAATTACCCCTTCGCTTGTCGGTTCAGAGGTTTAGCCAAATGACGACGATTTGAACAGAGCGGTTCCACCCATTGCTTGATTGATCCAAATCTAGTACTGACCCACACTGACTCTTGTGTGTTACCACATTGCTCACACCGTAAAGGCTGTCCAATACCCTGACGACATAATTTCCGCCCACACTTGCAATTTGGACGTGACAGTGTGCGAGGAACCCCCTCTGTGCACATGAGTGACTCCAAATGAATTTCATTATTTGGGGAAGTAAGTCCTCTCCATTCTACTAAATCTCCTACAAGAAGCGATTTCAGTAATCTATTGACTTCCCCACCTTGTTTGAAAGCAACGAGTGTACAATGTTTCTGCCCATCAAACACATGAAGAGATGCATGACCACCTTTCACTTCTCTAACTTTTGAGATGACAATTCCGTAACACGTTTCCTTGATATGGTCGTCTGTTGCCTGATTGCTTCGATGTACTCGCATAGCAATAGCTGCTTCTACATCTTCATTAGACTGTAACCAATTATGTGCTTGCTCAGCAACCGCGTTCTCCTCAGCCCTAATCCCATAGAGAACGGGGCAAGGAGTTCTAGGTGTAATTAAAGAATCACCCGCATTTGGGTCCCGATTAAGGATCGTCTTAGGGAATTTATCTGACATTGACCCGACCAAAGCACTCGGGACTTGCCGTCTACTGCCAATATTTTTAGGAATCCTCCAAGCAGTGGCCTCCCAAGTACAATCATTCTCCCCCCTCCACGCAATTGCGCTGGATGCCCCCACTAATCCTCTTGCTAAATTAGATGACATTTTGCCATCTTTTTTAGTCCAAATAATAGCAGAAGATACGGCAGTCACATCTTTTAGTCTATCATTTGGATTTACATATTTCCTTACCGCGTTCCAATACCACTCTTCTGGGAACCTAGTTTCAGTGAAGACCAAAACCGGGCAAGCAGACTCTGATCCAACTACATTTTCAGTAGATTTATTTGTAATATATTGATTATTGAACCAATCCTCCAGAACATCAGCTAGATTACTTGTTGATGAATCTGTTAATAATTCAGCAGAAAGCGCGGCATTACCTCTTGTTCTTTCAGGTGCAAATGGCCATAATCTGACCAAGTTAGGATAGCCAACAACCCTGAAGCCACCATCTTCTAAATGAGTCAAGAGAAGATGGAAATCCCAAGTAGTACATCCACCATCAACTGAGTCGGTATCATCAAGGCCAATCCAAGCCATTGATGTAAGGCGCGTGGCGGTAGCACTTGAGGGCGTCGTTTCAGAGAGTGTCACCATTGTCGGAGAAATCAAGTACTCGTTCAATTACATCATCGATACCAATATTTTGATCGCAACGGAATGTTCGTACACCATGGTTCAATCCAGCTTTCATGTCTGCAATACGGTCGCCAACCATGAATGAATTACCTTCATCTCTGGGTAGATAATCTATTCCATACTCAAATTTTGAGATGTGATTATTAGATTCAGTTGCATCGATAATCTGTCTCCCTACTTGCAACATTCCTGGATTTCCCTTCCTAGCCCAGGCATTACTCCAAGGAACATAAGGACTGTACAGAACCAATTCAAGATGTGCATCACTATTCTCTTCAAGAAGAATTGTTTGTAGAGCAGAATTAACCTCAGCAAGTCTTTGGTGGTCCCACAACCCTCTACCTATGGGTGATTGATTGGTAACTATGCATATTCTAAAACCAGCATCCCGTATTCTTGCAATAGCGGATGCAGCACCTCGTAAAACCTCCAATTCATCAACAGAATTAATGTAATTCTCACTACCTACATTGATAACTCCATCACGGTCAAGATATGCTATTCCACCACACCATGTTAGGTTGTTAGGCAAAGGTGGAAATTCTACTAAGTCAGTTAAACTAGACAAGTGACGGGATGGTAACATGTGTAATTCGCCTCATGAATGACTTGGAAGATTTCTTTCTAATTTTACGGCTTCCTTCACCATGTGATTAATAATCAGTTGCAAATCTTCAATTCTCTCCATAGAAGTAGTTTCACAAATGATTGCTACATCTACCATTTGTGCTAATTTACCTCCGCCGCCATTTTTGTAATTCCCAGTGATAGCAGCAGTCCTGCACCCAATTTCACGTGCTTTGACCATACCATTCAACACATTTTCCGAGTTACCAGAACCACTGTATCCAACTACTAAATCACCTGCTTTTGCCCAAGTACCAAGAGCGCCTGCGAAGATATTACCGTATCCAGTATCATTTGCCCATGCCGTCAACGAAGCCGTATTATCGGTGTGACATACTGTCTTAACACCCAATTCTTTACTCCAATCGCCAGCAGAATGAGAGGGAGTGGCGGCGGAACCACCATTTCCAATGAAATGTATTGTACCTCCATTGTCCATAACAGAAAGTATTTCGCTAGTTAATTGATTCAAATCGGTTTGATTTAGGGCGTTTATCGCATCAATTAAATCGGCTTTATACGCGTCTAAAAAGCCTGAGAAGTCTACGTTCTCCATGTCACCACTGAACAATCGCTGACGGACAGTCTATTTACGACTTGTTGAACCACGACAATACAATGTGGTGGCTTATACCATCAAGAAGAACAGAAGGGAACTCTAAATGGGTATTGAAGAACTAAGGCTAGTATTTGCATTATTGGGGCTTGCGACCCTAGGATTTGCCTTCCACAGTAAGAGAGAGAATAAATCCACAATTTCTTCAATTGGATGGGTTTCGATTTCAATTTATTTTTTCCTTGATACACCTCATTACATAGAACTTGCAGACCCAGTGTTAATCCTAATGTCTGCTGCTACTTTGCCAATTGGCATTGCTATAGGTTTTTGGGACTACAATACTCAAAATAGTGGCCAAGAGGAACCGGCATTGCATTGGCTAAAAGGTGCTGTTTTTTGGTCTGCACTTCCATACTTAGCCATTTCATGGATACCTTATCTCTCAGTAGCACTAGTTTGGTTTACTGCTGTTCAAGCTGTTTTCTTCCTAAGAATCACTGGGATTGCGGATCTGCAAGTTGGAGCTACCCAAGTTGAATACATGGATGGCTCAACCTCTCTATTTTCAGAATTTACAGGTAATCCCTGGCTTTATCTTGAACCCCTTGGTGAAGGAGGATTCTTTATTCCAATTCTCCACACTGACGGAACCCCCACAGGTGTATCAATGATTCTTGCATGTAGTGCATTACAATCGATGATTGTCTTCGTAGGTGCACTTATTGCCCTCAATAAAACTCCTTGGAAATTGAGAGCACGGGGTCTTTTCATCACATTACCAGTTATCCATATTCTCAATATGTTTCGAAATGCAGGTATAATCTACCTTGATATGACATACAGAGACTGGCATTGGTTAGGTGTAGGGATGTTTGATTTTGCCCATTCTTATGCTGCAAAAGTAGGCAGTTTATTTGCCATGTTTTTAATGGCGATTGTGCTATTTGAAATTCTCCCAGAACTTCATAATAATATTCTAAGATTGATGGAGCCTATAATTCCCAAAAAAAGGTCTAACGCTTCTTGAGTTTTTCAAGAACCTTGCCGCGTAACGGCATACTATGTTCCCAAGCGAATTCTTTCATCACCCTAAGGGCTTGTTTTTCTAATTTAGGATCTGCAACCAGGTCTTTTACATCAATAATATTCTCTCTGGTATTGGCCTTGAATGCAGCTATAGGTTCTTCATTGTGAAATACTAGATAAGCCGAACCAAATCCAAATCTCTCTCTCAATAACGAAGCAAAGTATGGTGCCAGAGGGTCAGAGGGAGGTAAAACGAAATCCCTCATTATTGCCACGTCTGTTGAACTCTCAAGCATCTCTTTCCGCCCCCAACAAACTTGATTCAAATCTTCTAACAAGAATCCCTTGATTAATTGTCCTTCATCAACAAGATATTGAAGAACTGTCATAATTTCTTCAGGCTTGTATGGCTTCCCAGCCATCTTTTCACATTGTTTCATAGTAATAACGGGAATTTCATTAATCAATTCAATCAGATAATCTTGCTTGAATTGCCAATGGTCTGTAATAATGGTCGGGTGAACTGTCCGGAATCCCCCTCTGTAGTCTTGAACTAAGTGACCTGAGCGAATTAGTGGTTGGGCAAGTTTCCGGAATTCAGCACGACGTAAAGCATGTCTATCCATGAATAACTGAGGGTCTGAATGATCTGTGAAGAACTCTAAAACATCTAATAATTCCTCATTGGGTGGTAGATTACGAATTGTCAATAATCTTTGGAAATGCGAATAAGGCGCATATACTCTGTGACCTGTTAGATTGGTACCTTGGTGTAATTGGTTGGCACTTGCCATTGAGGAAAGATTGACTCGGTATGCTTCACTGCGCCCTCTTAGAGCAAAGTCATCTCGGATTTCAAAAAGATGCTTTACTGCCATCGTTTCATTTTCACTACGAGAGTCTTGATGCATTTTGTGGTTATAGAATAACACCCTAACAGATTCTTTGATTGGACGTGGGTCCATTACTCCGCCACGAATCATTCTGCGACCATCACCAATTGCTTCGAACCCTATTCTAGTGAACGCATCTATGGTTTCTTTTCGGGCCTCAGAAATATTTTCGCCATTGAAATTTGTTAACACCGAAATTTCAACAAGAGTGTCCCTATAATTCTCTAATAAACGTTCAAACTGTTCTACAAATTCATCTAGGTATGCATGTGGAATATGGATATCTTTAATCTCAAGATAATCATTTACTTTGTACATCAATATTCTCCCAACAGGGTCAACCCCTTTGAAAACGGGGTAGTACCAACCTTGTTTCAGTACGTACCTTACTTCCTGAATAAAACGTGAACAGAATGGGTCAGATTGAGTTAAGATACGCATTTTCCTATCTTCTCGAATCCGTTTCTTAACCTGAGGGACATCTGATGGAACACAATAGAAATCTGTCAAGCCAGGTTGCAGTGCTACCACTTTAGTGATTCTGCCTTGGTCCATAAGCAATTTTAATGTGTCCTCAAGTTCATCACCAGCTCTACTAACGTACCAACCTAAAGTGAACCTTTTTACTGGACCAATTCTGTTAATTAATTCAACCAAAGCATCGTCAAATGGTAGTGGTTCATACACTTCATACACTCTGTGAAATAAGGAAAGACTTCTTTTTCTCTCTGGTAATTCTTCATACTGCTTAACGTAAAGTAATTGACGTTCCATATTGTTTAGGGCATATTTTGCTCGATTCATGATATGTTTTGATTCATCATCACGTGGAATATCAACTAAAATTTGTTGCCTGGTTACATTTTCGCCAGCAGGAACCTTGGTCATTAGTTTAGCCTCCATATCACCAATCCATGGTTCAGGTCTCAAACCTAGGAGCAGCCCCATTTGGTCTTTTTTCGTATATCCAATCCGATTATGGAGTAATCGACCCATCAACACATCAGAATCATGTTTCATATCCTTCCAATCAGCAAAACGAAAATCCTTCACTCTGTCTAATAATTCATGCATCTTTTGAATCATTACATGAGAAGAAAGCGCACCTAATGGGTCATCATGTAATTTGAATGATTTTGTTAACAATAAGTTTTGCAGGTTCCGATATGCGACTACTTCTTCCTCCCCCCCAGTAAGGTAGTGTTCATCTACTCGTAAGATAAATTCCCCTTCTTCGGTTTGTCTATAGAACCCAATAGTAACAATATTACGTACCTCTAACTCATGTAATATATTCTCTATCATTGGTTTGGGGAAAGGTAAACGCTCGACAAGCACGTCTAATGTTTGTGGTCCTTCACTTCCTAGAAGGTCAACTAACTTAACTCGAAGACACTCATGAGGGTCGGAAAGAGTAGTGGGCTCCCAAGCAATTGCTTCTGTGTCCTTGTACTTAGTACTAGTATCATAAGTTAAACCACCAAGGTATAACTGGCGTAGGTCGTCTAATTCATCTGCATCATGAGATGATAAAACACCTAAGGTGCCATGGATATCACCCATTCTTTTTGAAAACCATTTATTGTCAATACCAACATGTCCTGTATTGGTAACTCTGACTATGTCCTCTCTATCAATAAGTTCACGAATCCAAGTACGAATCTCTTCCTTCTCAATACCTTCCAATTTCTCTCGGTAAAGGGGGTTTTCGTGGTTCTTATCTAAGCCCCCGCCCATTTCCATTATGTCGAGAAGAGACTCTGCGTTTGTGGGGATTGAAACTTTATCATTGTAGTAAGTATTGACTTGTTCCTCATCTAGTTGGGTTGCAAGTGCTCTTTGTCCCAACAACCGTCTCAGAATTTCTGGATCAATATCCTTGATTAGATATGCCCTTGTTCTCATTGAGAGTAAATCTTCAAATGCTGACATGTAAAGATTCATTCCAATTGGTGAAGGAACCTTTACTCTAGTGTGTAATATTCTTGAACTACCTTGGACTACTTCACTTACGAATTGATTTAATCCCTCCATATCAAGGTCAGCGTGGAATATTTCATTGAAAACTTCTTTCATTAATAATGAGCCTTCAGTTGCTCGGTGATTCTTGAGCAGCGCATCGGCTTTCTGTTGGAATTGCTGAGGTGACACTTCTTCAGCACCAATGCGGCGAGGGATTATCAAACTCCTACCAGCTACTTCACGGAATCTCTTGGCAAATAATTGAGTATCCAGCAAATATCTTTCAATCACGCTGCGATGGTCATTTGCTTCAAAGACAGCAGGGAAAGCACCCGGGTCAATATCATCAGACATTTTTATGAGGAAGCCATTCTCATCAAATGAAATTTCATGCACATGGATATCATGAGCAGAAGCTACTCCAGCAAAGAAGTATCCTAACGTCATATTGAACGCTCGACCTCTACATGTTGTCACCATGTAAGTTGTTACACCACCAACAATCTGTTCCATCATTATACGATTTGGTCCGGGGACTTCAAAGGATTCAGCCACATGTTGTTCCATGAAACGAGCAACTGATTCAGCTATTTTTCTAGAAAGGCCATAACCTTCCATCAATAGACGCCGTGGGTCCCGCTGTCTTCGAAGTGCCAACATTGTGGATTTCTGTAATTTCAAAACAGCCAAAGAAAGTTCAGGACTTCTTGATAATGCTTCACCAGACCATGATGGAACAGTAGGGCGGAACCCAGTTACTGGCGTTACATTTACTCTAGAACCTTGAATTGACTGAATTCGATATGTTGTTCCTCCAAGAAGAATAACATCACCAGGTCTAACACTGGAAACGAATGACGATGATAACTGCCCAATCATTGAACCATCTGTATTGAGAACTAGGTAGTTATTATCAGGGGAAATTGTTCCAAGGTTCGTGTAATATATCATCTGGGAATATCCTCTCTTTCCGATGGTATTTTCCTCCCAATCAACCCACAATCTCTTTTCATCTTCCAACATATCAATTACTTCGATATAATCGTCGTAAGGAAGATCGCGATATGGCCAAGCAGTAGTAATCAACTCATAGACTTCGTCAATGTCTTGCTCTCCAACGATTGTTAGTCCAACCATGAATTGAGCTAACACATCTAGCGCATTTTCGGGGAATCTCAATAAATCCATTTCCCCACACATAATTGCTCCTTGAAGGGCTACTAACTCAACTAGATCATGAGGGCCAGTTGGTAGGAATCGGGCTCGGGGAATCCCTCCTACATGGTGACTAGCACGGCCAATTCGTTGTAGGGCGGTTGCAATACGCCCAGGGGAACCAAGTTGAATTACTAAATCAACTGTGCCAATATCAATACCTAATTCTAAAGAAGAAGATGAAACACAACATCTTAATTCACCCATTCTCAATCGTTGCTCTACATCCTTACGAATTTGCTTATTCATTGAACCATGATGGGCTTCTATTCCATCTTCATCCCAACCAGCAAGACGTCTGAGTTTCTGGACTATTTCTTCAGTCATTTTTCTAGTATTAACAAACACAATTGTAGTTGTATGTGCTTCAACTAAATCTAGGATACGTTCTACATTGGCATCTAGGATTTGCTTGTGGTCAAAAGTTGGATCTCCGAACCTTGGATGGGGGAGAATGATGTCCAAATCAAGTTCTCTAGCACCACTTATTTTTGCAATTTTTACTATATCTGTATCATCTCCAACAGGAACTAGAAATTTAGCTACCTCATCTAATGGTTCCATGGTTGCAGATATCCCAATTCTTTGGACGGGAGTAGTAATTACAGAATCAAGAAGTGCCATTGTCAGTGATAGCAAAGTTCCCCTCTTAGATGCAACTAAACTGTGTAATTCGTCTAAAATAATCCAACTCAAATCAGTCATTAATGGACGGAATTTAGAGGATGCTAAAGCTAGCCCAAGGCTTTCAGGAGTTGTAATCAAAATGTGAGGGGGATTGCGTAACATTTTTTGACGGTCAGATTGACTTGTATCACCTGTCCTTAAACCTACTTTGATATCCTTGGATCGCCCTGATAAAAATTTCGATTTTATTTCAGTTAGTGGTTCAATCAAATTCTTTTGAATATCATTAGCCAATGCTTTAATTGGTGAAATATAGACACAGTACACTTTCTTTTCAAGTTCACCATCTAGTGATTTTCGAATTAATTTGTCAATAATTCCTAGAAATGCCGTTAGTGTTTTCCCACTTCCTGTTGGGCTAGACAATAACAAGTTATCACCTGCATTGATTGAAGGAATTGCCATCTTCTGAGGGTCAGTGAAGTCAGGGAATTTATCTCTAAACCAATCCCTTACAGGCTGGCATAATTCACTGTATATTACTTCAGAATCTTCATAAGAGTCTAAGTATACTATCTCAGCCATTTATTCCCCTTCCTATTCTTATGGTGACAGCGCAACGAACCATTATATCAACGATTCGTATTTTAAAGGGAATATGCAGACGGAATCACTAGTGATAACCGGTTTCAAGCCCATCTTGAACCATTCTTTCCCCACCGGTTGAAAACCTCAACCGCAGGAGATGGTATTTCCTGGAAAATTAAAGGAGATGATTCTGCTAGAACTGGAACAATAACTTCACGAAGTGCACTTGTAGGACAAGAACCTATGCAACTTAAACACCCAACACAATTCTCATTTAGTACTATTACTGGCCTCTTTCGACGTTCTGGAGGGCAATCTGCTAGTGGTAATAATGCTTCAAAAGGGCAGTGAGTAATACAGAGGTCACAACCTGTGCAATCTGCACTAACGATTTCAACCATCGCCTGCCCCATGTAATAACCCAAAGAGTTAGCATTTTTCAGGGTATTCATGCCGAAGCATTGAGAACCCTTCTCTATCCGACCAACCCTTAGGTGAAGGCGTGACAAGTGACAGCGACCGAGTTAACTCCTTGATGTCGATGTTGAAAAGGAGAGGGATTATCTTTCCTGCCTTTTCCATTCACGGGGGAATTGCCGGTCTGTATGATTACGGACCTGTCGGTGGAAGGCTATTGAGAAAAGTACAACAACAATGGAGAGAACATTGGTTGTCAAAAGGAAATATTGTAGAAATTGACAGTCCTACTATTACACCAGAATCGGTTTTACAAGCAAGTGGTCATGTATCTGCCTTTAACGACCATGCGTCTGAATGTAATTCTTGTAACGCTATTTTCCGTAGTGACCATTTAGTTGAGGAATTCCATCAAAATGCTGATTCACTCTCTGGTCCTGAATTAGATTCTATCCTTTCCGAAAATTCGATTTCCTGCCCTTCTTGTAAGAATGTCGATTGGGCGAATTCTCGACCCATGAATCTCATGTTTGGGACTAAAATTGGAGCAACTAGGGGTGGTAGACAAGCGTATATGCGACCTGAAACTGCTCAGGGAATGTTCTTAACTTTCCCAATGATTCAACGCCATTTCAGGAACCGTCTTCCTTACGGAGCAATCCAAGTTGGAAAAGGGTACAGGAATGAAATAAGTCCACGACAAGGAATGATCCGCCAAAGGGAATTCAATATGGCTGAACTTGAATATTTCATTGATCCAAATGTAGACGCACATCATGACCTTTCAAAATGGAACGGCATTAATTTTCAATTGATTCCGGACCCAGAAAATGGCGAGCAGAAAAACATTAACATGGATATTTCTACTGCACTTGAACAGAATATCGTTCGACATCCAACAGTTGCAATGTTTATGGCTGAAACATATGACTTTCTTACAAATATCGGAGCAGACCCAGAAAAAATCAGATTTAGGCAACACGAATCGGATGAAATGGCTCATTATGCATCTGATTGTTGGGATTTGGAAATGCATGGCTCTTATGGTTGGGTTGAATGTGTTGGAATTGCCCACAGAGGTTGTTATGATTTAGAAGCACATGAGAATGCCACCAACAGTAATGAATTGAGAGCATGGCGAGATTTTGATGAACCAATAGAAGTTGATAAAGAAGTTGTATCAGCAATTGGATCAATTGTGGGTCCTGCTTTTAGGCAGAGGGCTGGCCAAGTAACTCAAGCTTTGGCAGAACTAGAAAATATACCAACATCGTTCCCATTTGAACTATCTCTAAGTGATGGAAGTAATGTTACTATAGACGATTCAATGGTTAAGGTAGTAAGGGTGCAAGAGACAATCCGAGGAGAATGGTTCTTACCTCATGTGGTTGAACCTGCATTTGGTCTTGACCGTATTATTTGGCACCTACTTGACCATGGCTATGAGATGACTAGTAAAGAAGGAGAAGAATACCTCATTCTGCACCTTTCAGAATCAGTAGCGCCATACGAAGTTGTTGTGCTTCCACTCTTTGAGAAAGATGGGATGGGGCAAATTGGTAAGGAATTACAAACTACACTTCTTCAAATTAATGGAATTGGGGTGTATTATGATGGGACAAGGTCAATCGGCAGAAGATATGCAAGAGCAGATGAAATTGGTGTCCCTTGGGCTGTTACCATTGACTATGAATCATTAGAAGATGGTAGTGTTACGGTTCGTCGGCGAGATGACCAATCTCAAATCAGAATTTCTACAGATGATTTGATTCAACATTTACAAAGTGGTTCTCTCGCATCTGTTTTCTAATTCCCATTACAATGCCTAATTCATCGTTTCACCTATAATCAATAGATGAACATTCAAAACCCCTCGCCGCCGTGAGGGCTTTGATGGCCGAAGCCCAGTCAATTCCGTCCGACTGGACTGAGCGTTATCGGCCTAAAACAGCAGACCAATTAGAAGGCAATGAAGCAGCCAGAAAAAGAATCAAGATGTGGCTAGAATCATGGAAGAATGGCACACCTGACAAAAAAGGACTTCTTCTGGTTGGACCCCCTGGAATCGGAAAAACAAGCATTGTTAGAGCTGTTGCAGAAGACTTCGGATGGGTAGTCATAGAATTGAATGCCAGTGATGCAAGGAACGCCGCTTCAATCAGAAAGGCTGCAGGTGGCGGCGCATCAAATTACACATTTGGATTAGATGGCTCTTTTGATTTGGGCGGGACTAGAAAAACTTTGATTCTTTTAGATGAGGTTGACCATTTACACGGTGGATTACGAGAAGTAAGTGAAAAACGGATTGAGGGTTCCATAGCAGAAAAACGAGGTGAAGATACCTCAATTTCCTCTTTGAAAGGAGATTCCGGAGGAAAAGCAGAATTGCTAAAAATGCTAAAAAGTACCACTCAACCAATAATTATGACTTGTAATGAACCCATGGGATTGTGGGGCAGACGAAATTCAAATTGGACTTCTGCAAGGGATAGATTTCTTCGCCAAGCAGAACTAATTAAATTTCGAAGAGCAAGTTCAGCAGCGTTGCAAAAAATTGCAAAAAGGGTTCTCAATTCTGAAAATGTCACCTCTGACCCTGGCGCACTAAGCAGACTAGTAAATGCAAATCCTGGAGATATCCGTGCCCTCGTTAGAGATTTACAAATGATATGCGAAGATGGTACTAATCATATTGACTTAGACATCGTGGAAACCCAATTAAGTCGAGGATTACGAGATCAACAACTTGATTTGTTTCCAGGATTAGAAGAACTTTACAAAAGCGCATCTGCAAAGGATGCTGCTGAAAGGGCTAGAGATATTGAGATAACACCAAGAGAATTAATCGCTTGGGTTTCGTGGAATAATGCTTCTGTTTTCAAAGGCCGTGATGACCTCAGTAGAGCGGCAAAAACTTGTTCAATTGCAGACCAATCATTACATACAATGTACAGTAATAATGCATACCGCAGTTGGTATTGGTCGGGACAATTATCAGCATTGTCTGCTAGTGTTTCATCAATTCATGAGCCTGCTGCAAGGTTCTCACTGTCTTTTCCTCCATTCTTGAGAAGAGGGACGGAACCATGGCGTCGAAAAGGATTGATTCGAAAATTAAAGGACCTTTCAGGTTGCAGTATCCAAGCAGCACGTGAAGAATTATGGCCACCCTTAGCAGCCATACATGAGTCAGGAAATAATATGGACATTGAAGATTTCACAATTAGTAAAGAGTTAAAATTAGATGGTGATGAACATGCTTTACTTCATGGACTGAGAAGTAATCTCAAATCAACTAAAGCTATTGTAAAAAGGTACAATGAAAGCATCCAAGTAGAGTCTGAAATTGAAGAAAATGATGAATTTTTCGAACAAGAGCAAGAAAATACTCCAATTATAGATAAAGATCAAAAAACACTATTTTGATTACTCTTTCCAGACCCTGATTGAAAGCAAAACAATTACTGTTAATAATTCTAAACGTCCTAACCACATCAGTGTAGCAGTGACAATTAAGCTTGTCCAATGTAGACTAGCCCATGTTTCAGTAGGTCCAAAACTACCTAATGCTGGCCCAGTATTTCCTAACGAAGCAATTGCTACTGAAATCACTGTTTCTAAATCAAGAGATGATTCAATTATTGCTAGTACAATGATACTACTCATTGATAGAACTGCCCACCATGAAAGCATTCCAACAATCGTCCAAAGTTTTTCATCCTCAACAACTTCACCATTAAGCCGGACAAGGTGTATTTTCTTGGGTGATGCAATACGGGAAATTTCACGTTTTGCCAATAGGTATGCAATTCTCAGTCGTAAAATTTTGAGCCCTCCGCTTGTTGACCCAGCTGAAGCACCTACGATCATCAAGAACAATAAAATAATCAACGATAAAGTTGGCCAAATTGCGTAGTTTGAACTAGCATAACCTGTTGATGTACCAATTGATACTACATTAAAAGTTGCATGACGGAATGAACTACCAAATTCCCAGTCTGCTAAGAAGTAAAGGCTTGCTGTCATGGTTATTATAGCAAGTGTTAACACAGCCAAATATACCTGCATCTCTTGGTCCTTAATTGCAGCCCTCCAGTCGCCTCTATAGACATAATGGAACAAACTGAAATTAATTCCAGTGAGTACCATAAAGACAATAATAATCCATTCAACAGTAACGCTATTAAAAGACATAATTCCAGCATCATAGGTACTGAAACCACCCGATGGAAGAGTTGTTAATCCATGATTAACAGCGTCAAATAATCCCATATCTGCCAAATAATAGAGAAGACCAATTTCTATAATCGTAAAGAGGGTATAGATACTCCAAAGAATCTTCGCTGTCTGCTGTATTCTAGGCTTTAATCTAGATAATGAAGGGCCTGTGAGTTCTGCTCTTGCCATCGTCATGCCGCCACCTAAATAGCGGGCTAATAACAACATTCCAAGCATAATAATCCCCATTCCACCAAGCCACTGACTAAGACTTCTCCAAAGCAATAGTGTTCTTGATTGTGCATTGATGCAATCAGGTACAGCAGGCTGGCAAACAGGGCTAGTTCGAGGATCAATCACTGTAGCGCCTGTTGTCGTAAAGCCAGACATTGATTCAAAGAAAGCACGTATATAACCACCAAGAACTTCAAACAAGTTTGACTGCCCCGAAATCAATTCAAATGGCCCATGAAACATTCCACCAAACCAATATGGAAGAGCCCCAATTAGAACTACAACAGGCCATCCTAATGCCACTGCAGCAAACGCTTCTCTGTCCCTTAATCTCTCGGAACTAGCACCCCTATTTACGCCCCAGGTGATCAGCCAATATCCGATACCAAGAGAAATTACACTAGGCAAGGAAAACGCACGCAGAGTTAACTCTAACTCATCGAGAAAAAGGGACCCAACTATAATCATCAAAAACAGAGGGCCTGCTAACAACATTAGAGTCAAACCCACCACGTAGGCGAGAACGTCATTTCTCATTTATTCAACTCCCTGTGAGTCGTTTTTCAACATCTTCAATATCTTCCACTTTAGCGAAAAGCATCAATCGGTCGCCTTCCTTCAGGATTTGGTCACCGGAAGCTCTCAGCATACTTTCCGTACCAGATGATTGAGATGTGCGATGTATGAAGGCTACACGACAGAGTTTATTCTCCAATACCTTAACTTGCTTTCCAATCATTCTGTGTTCAGGATTTAGAAGTGCAGACATACCAACAATATCGGGTATTGACGAAAGCAGATGATAATTTCCTTCTACCTTACTATGAACATGGCGAAGAATATAGTTGATTGAAACTCTTCTTCGACTAACGGCAAAGGAATGGCCTATTCGCCTTGCGATTTGTGCCATTTGGCCGTCATCTAGAACCATCCCAACTATGGGAACACCCAATTCAGTTGCATGCAGAGCAACTGCCATGTTAGCGTGGTCATCAGATAATGCAGAGATTGCAATGTGGTGATCATCAACATCTAATTCATGGAGAAGGTCTGGGTCCAAGGGGTTACCATGGATAGAATCCAAAAAGTCTGTATTAGCGAAATCACTACCTGCTAACTCATTTGCTTGTTCTAAATTTTCGCTAATAACCGTTACCCTACAACCATCTTCCAAATATGATTTTGCTATTTGACGTCCCAATCTAGTTGCACCAAATATCATGATTCTTGGGTGGTCGGGATAATCAGGAGGTTGGTGTCCAGCTGCTAATAATATTCGCCTGAAAGTGTGTTTACCAATTGTAGCAAAAGCGACTAGTGAATTTGGAACAATAACTGTGTTTGGATTAGGTATGTAACTTTTCTTACCCGGCTCTTTTATTCCGAATATCCTGGGTAAGCCATCGACATTATCTTGAGACTCTTGAAGAGTAGAACCAATTAAGTTGTCAGCAGATGAAAGAACTTCTACAATAGATACCCAAGCGTCCTGCCCGAGAGGAAGAACTTCGACCATCGAAGCACCTTGCAATCCAACTTTTAAATCCTCAATTACTAGTAGGTCAGAACATACTGCGTGCTGCACTCCACTCCATCGAGTTAAATCTTCACCCTTTTCATCCGAAATCAAACTTGCATCATGAATTCTTGCAATTGTCATTAATTCTGTTTTCTTTCCAGCCTGAAGCACAATGTCACGAGCTAATGCACAAGAAATCATGTTAATTTCATCACGCTGTGTTGCTGCAATGTAAACTTCAGCATTTTGCACCTCGGCCTCCATCAAGTCCTCTCGTAACGTGGCATCACCTTGGACTACCAATACATCCAATGCTTGAGCCTCTTTGATAGAAACAGGGTCTGTGTCAATGAGAACTACGTCTCTACCTTCACTACGTAAAGCCTTAGCAACCCCACGACCGACTTCGCCGGCCCCCCCGATAACTATCCTCATGGACGCACCCTTCGGCAATCAATCGGGAGAGCATCTCTCATTTGACTCTTCACTCTCCTGTCACATATGGTACTTTAAAAGTGCCACCAAAATGGTTTGGCCCAATAATAGTGTCCCAATTCTCTACCCAATTGTACTGATATGCGTTTATGGACATCACTTTATAGAATTCATCGGGTGCAATTCCTTCTGGACTATATGGCTCTAAAAATTCTGAAAATGCTGTCGGAGTATGCAATAACCATTTATTGTTGACAACATCGACTGAACCTTCTAGGTAACAACTGTCCAAATTTATGCCATTTTCAGAACACCATTCACTATTGTATGGGATTAGAACCACTGACCATGCATGAGCTTCCCAGATTTCATGATCCAAGGAAGTTAGGGCACCGAATTCATACCATGTAGGGATGTTCTTTACCCTTAGTATACTCATCCATGCGTTGGCTTGTTCATCACAATCGCCTATCCCTTGGGCTAAACAAATAGGGCCACTACGAGGCGGATATGCAGAACCCGGCCCATATACCACATTATCTCTGACGTAGATGAATGCAGCGTGCGAGAAAGCGTAGATGTTGTTCTGTTGCCCTACCGGGAGACTTGCCTGAATATTATCTGCTGCTGCCTTGACCAGATAATGATCGCCATCAATTGCCCAATTCTCAATTGAACCTCCAACATTTCGGTCATACCACTGATGTTCTTCTCCAATCAATGAAGTGGTAGCTCCAACCCATCCCGACCTAGATAAATCAGTAAACAAGCCAGAACTGGAAATATCCATTCCCTGAGATGTTCCAGTAATAGGTGTTGAGATAGTATCTCCACGATTCCATGCATAAGAATATGATTCGATATCATATGTTATCGTTAGGATTGCAATCGAAGTCGCGGGTATATCGCCTTTCCAAATTAAACACCTAGTGAATTCACATCTATCTTCACTAGAACCTAAGGATGGCCAATGAACAGAAGAGAATCCGTCTCCAAGTGATATTGCTGATGATTCTTCCAAGTATTCAACGGTGTCAACTGGAACATCAATATGAGAAAAACTAGAACCAACCTTCATAGATTTCACCCATTGAACGTCAGATGCCATGTCTAGATTCCCATTTCGATCAAATGTCGTGTCGTCAACACCGCGATTGGTTCGCTGAATTGGAATTGGCAGACGGTACAAAAATTGTCTCTCCCCTGAATCAAAATTTTCAATTTCAACCGTTCTTTGGAGAGTATATTCTGTGCCTACAGGGTATTCGTGGGCTGGGCCAATTGATTTCCAAAATTCACCTAACCAAATGCTCAATTGTTTATTCACATGCTCTTGGGCGGGTGTAAATAGGAAAACGAAAGCAATGACTATCACCAATACAAGATTTTTAAATTGTTTTCCAGTTTTCTTCTTTTTTCTTTTCAGATGAGCCTGCTGTGCCCTAGCCTTTGGACTCAAGCCATACTGCACTCTAGAACTATGTTGTTGAGGAACGCCTGATGGCGTAACGCGACCTCCCATTCCAGAAGTTCCACTGATTACTCTACCACAACCGTGGCATATCGGGTTCCTCAAACTGGCGGGAGCCATGCAATAAGGGCAACGAGCCATTATGATACTGTGCCACACTAAGCCCCATAACGATTCTCCATTAACTATCCAAAATGAGAAGAATTTGATTATTATTCTTCTGAGTCATTTACTAGGTCACCACGTTGTCTCTGTGCTTTGAGGCGTGCCCGCTCAGGAGATTTCCTAACGGTGCGATGATATTCTTGTCTAATTGAAGGGATTAGTGCAGAGGGCAACCACTTTTCTTCTGCAATAGAGAATCCGTAAATCGCAACAACTGGTAATACCATCAATATTATTGGTTGAGCAGTGATTCCAACCAAGACTATGATTAAAATAAAACCTCGGTAAAGGCCTGATTGCCACATAACGGTCAGTGGCTTTTTGTCTACAACTGCTGCACCTTGCCAAGAGCCTAGAGAGGCTTCAATTGCTGGAAGAGTGAAGGTAATCCATACTCCTGTAAGAAGCATTGGCCAATTGAAACCAGAAACGAAGCCAATCCAATTTGGGTCAGCCATCCTAATCATCAGATATGAGGCTTGTAACGCACCCATTCCAAGTCCCATGGTCCATCCAGATGTTGGAGAAGCAAGTAATAGTCTCACTTTTTCTCTAGATAGAAGAAAATGGAAAATAAGAGACTGAGCAAGGCCTACAAATATCATAAGACCCAAAGTTTCAATCAATACTGCTCCAGTTTCGGCTACAAGACTGATAAAAAGTCCATCAATTAGGATCCCACTGAACGCCCCAAGAACGATTCCAAAAGCAAGATGTTTCGTAGCATTTGGCATATCATAGAATCCAGCCATATTTTGCATTCCACCTCGCCAACCAACGTATACGCCGAGGGTGCCAAGAGCGATAAGAATCTGAACCTGATACTGAGGCATGTCCAATCCCATAGTGGGGCGAGTTGTTGTCTCTTGATGTATTCACCGCTTGAACAATTACTAGTCCGGCGCATTCAAACGGGATGGGTGTAACCGCCGCATAGGTGGATGCATGGCGCTTGAAGGACTGAAGTCTGGAATCTTTGGAGCTATTGCTGCGCTAAAGGGCAAGCGCAAGTTGGATGAAGCAGAACTTGCTGAGATGATAAAAAGTATTAGAGTAGCTTTACTTGAAGCAGATTTCAATGTTCGACAAACTAAGGAAATCTCAGAGAGACTAGAATCACGAATGAGAGAAGAAGAACCACGACCTGGTGTCATCTTACAGACTCACGCGTTGAACATCATTTACACCGAATTAGTTCGCATGCTAGGGACTCCTAGGGAGATCATCCCTCACAACCAAACAATTCTCATGGTCGGACTTTACGGCCAAGGGAAGACCACAACCACTGCAAAATTAGCTGAATGGTGGCGCAAAAAGCACAACATGAAAGTAGCCGTTATAGAGGCTGACGTGCACCGCCCTGGCGCTTATGCACAATTGCAACAACTGCTTGCAGATTCACCAGTAGAAGTGTACGGGGAACCAGAGGAAACTGATGCGCTAGTAATTGTGAAAAACGGTTTAGAAGAAGTTGGAGGGGCAGATTTAGTCATCATTGATACTGCTGGTAGAGATAGATTAGACGAAGGATTACTTGATGAACTGGATGCAATACACCGAGTTGCAAAGGCCACAGAACGATTCCTAGTAATTGATGCTCAGGTTGGTCAAGCCGCCGGTCCTGTAGCGGCATCTTTCCATGACCTAGTTGGAATAACAGGCGTTATTGTCACTAAACTTGATGGGACAGCACGAGGTGGAGGTGCACTCTCAGCGGTTGCAACTACCGGCGCTCCAATTGTCTTTATTGGAGAAGGTGAAAAAGTTGCAGACCTCGAAAAATTCGAATCTGATAGATTCATCTCTCGGCTCCTTGGCATGGGAGATATTAGAGGTCTAATTGACCTTGCTCCTGAAGATTTAGATGCAGAAGAGGCTGCTAGAATTGCAGAACGATTAATGTCTGGGAGATTCACTCTCAATGATATGTACAAACAAATGGAAATGATGTCAAAAATTGGCACCGTTGACAAAATCATGTCACATATGCCAATGGGATTCATGGGCATGGGTAATATGTCAAAGAAACAAAAACTTGAGATGCAAACGAATCTCGAACGTTTCAAGATTATTATGGACAGCATGACCACTCACGAAAAAAACGAACCATTAGTTCTCAAACAAGAGAGGATAAAGAGAATTGCACTTGGCTCAGGTACTACTGAAAGAGATGTTAGAGACTTGCTTGCACAGTGGAAACGCTCTCGCAAGATGATGAAAGGTGTTCGAGGAAACCGTAGACTTCGAAAGCAAATGAAAGATATGATGGGCGACATGGATGATGTCGACATGCCGATGTGAAGGTGAACATTTGGCAGATAGAAGATTTGCCATAATTGGCCATCGAGCGAAAAGCAATGGCAAATTGAATATTAATGACTTGGCTGGAAGTGGTGGTAGAATGGATGTTTTAGTCCGTGCCATTAACTCTGCACTTTTCTTATCTCACGGTATTAGGAAGGACACACACATCACAATCCACATGATGGGTGGAGAAGGTCCACCGAGAAGAATATGGTTTGATGGTGCTAAAGTTTGGGGACTTCATCCTGACGAGAGAGCTATTGCTGGGCACATTGCTAAAGTCATTGCTGAACCAGTCCCAGCTAGAGGACATTGGGTAGAACACCAACCTGGGATATGGCACTCAGGAGGAGACCTGTCAGTCACCCTAAATGAGTGGAGTAAAGAGGGTGTTGAAATGGTGAAATTGGATGCTGAGGCAACAGCCTTTTCTGAACACTATAATACAACAATTCCTAGCAGCATTGGATTCTTTTTATCAGACGACCAACCATTTAGTGACGCAGAAAATATACTTCTTAAAAAATATACAAATCCCATTTCACTAGGTAAAAAATGGGTACAGGGCCACACCGCCATCGGAGTGGTACACCACTTACTTGACTCTATTATTGATCAACAATAAGCCAAGAAGGCAATCCCTCACCTGAACTCGTTGTTGCAAGTAACTCATCAGCAATTGCCAATGGGTGTCCTTGAGGCCATGTCCCAAGAGTGGATACACTTGCAAAGCCCAATCTTACGCAATGGGAATCTCCATTCTCTATTGGTTCATCTTCTATGCGAGCTGCCCCTAATTGAATATCCCATTCATCTCTATCAATAGAGTCATCTCCAACAATTTCTATCGCTCCACGATACCATCTACCACCTAAATGGGTAGAAGAAAATGCATCTTCCCATCCTACAGGGACATTGAGATTAAGATAAACATCACCTAAAATAAAGGCATTTCTTAGAATCTGCTCGTTTGACTCTCCTTCTGGTTTAGTTGAACTTCCGCCTTCCCTACCAAAATTAACAGGTGATTCGGGGATTATTGAACAAATATTTTCAACCAATTCTAGAGTAGCACGTAAAGCATTTGAGTAATCATTTTGTTCAAAAGAATCCAAACTAGTTGCTAATGAAGGTATACCACAAGTTCCAGCTTGACGAGCACCTCCAATCGTTCCTGAGTGTAAAACATCAACAGACATATTCGGTCCACGATTTATTCCGCTAATGCAAAGAGATGGTTTTGGAATATTAGATGGAAGTCCACCAGATAATGCCGTCAATACACTATCTGCTGGATATCCTGAAATGTCAAATAAATCAATTTTAGGGTTACCTTCCATTAATCTATAGAATTTCAATATATCATTTCGTCTTCTTAATTTCATCTTCTTATGTAATGTGAGATGCATTGTTGAGGCTGATCTTTCACGGTCTGGCGCACAAACTACTACTCTGTATCCAGCATCATGAAGTCCCTGGACGAGGGCAGATATACCCGGTGCATCGATTCCATCATCATTAGTTATCAGAATTGTATGGGCCATTGTTATTCACCTTCATCTATCGCATTTGTTAACTCGTCTATCGATGTTTGCCCAAGGGTCACCATTATCACACCAAGTATTAGGAATATACCACCTAACCAAGTGTAAACTCCAGGCACAGTTGTTGTTCCTAGGTACCACCCGATTAGAGAGCCTATCAAAGGTTCAAACAGGACAGCAACCGAAATAACTAGTGGAGTAAACCATCTTAAAACTCCATTTATTCCTGTATGTCCAATCAAACCGGGACCGATTGCAAGGTAAGCAATGGCTGGCAACCAAAGAACATCTGACCAACCAAATAATGAACTAACTGCTGGTAATCCACCTAGTGAAGTTCCTTCAATTACAATCGAACTTAATCCAAGTAGTAATCCAGCGATGAGAGTTACTGGAAAAGCGTAAATGAACAATGGCATCCAAGCTCTCAGAACCCTGCCTGCAACTAAATATCCAACTATAGCAATCGCTCCAATAAAAGCCGCTAAATCGCCAATTAGAGTTACTTCGCCTTCATTTGTCACACCTAATAGGGTAATCCCCGCACCTAAAAATCCGAGAAGTGCACCTGTAGTCTGGCCTGGGGAAATTTGTTTTCCTAAGAGATAAAGACCCGATACAATGACTAAAGGATGAGCTGTAACAAATAAGAGACTATGTGTTAATGAGGTGTGGTCGAGTGACCAAACCCAACTACCAAAATGTATACACAAGCAAATAGAAGAACCAATGATTGCCAATATTACTCGCTTTTCTTTTAATCGGGAAAATGTTTCAACATCGTTATTTTTTAGATTGACAAACTGAAAAATGAAAGGTGGTAACAGAATTAGAGCGGTTGCCTGTAAACGCCAAGATGCACGTAATATTGGGTCGACTTCATTTATCAATTGGAAAACTGCACCTGCACTTGATACTGCTATTACTGAAGTTGCTAAAATCAGCCACGCGAAGGCAGGGGGTGGCTGCTCAGCCACGCTTCAACCTCACCCTAACTCGGCTTCCAAAAGTTCATCTTTCGGACCAATTATTCCAGCCTTCCTGAATAACAGATAGATACCTAGACCTAACACTATATTCATTCCTAAAAATGAACCGAACCTCGCATAAGGATACCAACCAAGGTCCCCTAGTACCTGTTCTTCCATGACTGGGTTTCCGTCTGGATCCAAAACAGGAGTTTCACCATCTAATGTTGGAACAATTTCCCCTGTTGGGAGTTCATCTACAACTGCAAATACAGCACTCTCTACGCCAAGGAAGGCTTCGCCGGTTAGCATACCTGCGGCAAGCATAAACGTACCAAGTAACATGATTGCGCGAGTCCTTTCGGCTTCTTTATTGCCTTCTTTTTCACGAATTTTTTCAACCTTCGGAGCAAGCCTCTTTGCCTCCCACCAATCTCGTAATCCGCCACCAATTAGCATTGGGAAAGTAGCCAAAGTAGGTAGATACATACCTAGTCCAAATGATGTACCCATTCCAGTAGCCCATTCAATGAAACAGCCAAGCAAGAAACCCAATCCTAATGCATAGAGATTGCCTTCATTCTCCGCTAACAAAATTGTGAAAGTTGCGAATGCATTTGCTTGTGGGGCAAGTAGATCGATGCGGCCATCAGCAAGCATCTTTGACAAGAAAATCGCAACACCTGCACCAAGGATTGCACCAGGAACAACTCCCATGATATTTCCTTTAGAGATGTGATAAGGTCGGTTTCCAATGTAAAGACTATTTTTGTAATCCCCAACTACAGTTCCAGACATTGAGATAGCAGAGCCAAACACAGTTGTCCCAACAAGTCCCAATAAGATGGCTTCCTCTTTAGTCAAGCCAAAAGTATCTCGTAAATTGAGGAACAATCCTAGTAAACCAAGTAGAACTATGAAAGATGTACCACTAACGGGTTCAATCCCTGTTTCACCCATTACGCGCACTGCAATCGCACCAAGTAAGAAGGTTGCAACGCCGACGATAATTGCAAATAGAAGGCTTGGAATAAGTGGGAAACCGCCAACTGTAAAGATGAAAGACATTGCGAAGAAAGAGATGACGATGAAAATTGGAAGGTGGTAGAGTGGCCATTCATACCATCCCTTTTCCTCCATATATTCTGCACCTTGTTCCCCTTTGAACGCGTTTTTGATGTCACCGAAAATGTTTACGAAGGTTGGTGCCATCTTCGCTAATCCAAGGAACCCACCACCTAGAATTGCTCCGATTGCAATTACTCTAATCAGTGTAGAATATACTTTCATCTGCACGTATGGAGTGTATGGAACTGTTTCTGGGTTGCCAAAATCTGAGAGTTTGAAGTATGCACCAAGGTTAGCATCATACACTGGCACATCAAGACCAACTGCTAAAGGAACCAAATAAAACCAGGCAACAAGGGTCCCTAGGTTAACCAGAATTGCCACCCTTAAGCGCATGAACCAGCCAATTGCGAAAAGGGTTGGAGACATCTCAATCCCAAGATATGTGTACTCAAATGGATTGAATTTCTCAGCATCGTAATGAGTAATTCCATTCGAAACGCCTTCCCAAGTCCCATGTTCTCCTTCTACAGTAGTTATTCCAGCCGGTTGGTGAACTGCATGATGGCTGAAAATAGATGCAAGTCCTGTTTTCGCAAAAGTAAGCTTTTGGGCTATTACATCAACTAATGATGATGACACTCCATCAAGATGACGTTTCCAAGATAATGGATAATCTATAACGAACATAAATAACATCGTGGCAACAGTAGATATCCCCACCGTTTTGAGAGACTCTTTTGCTTGTTCTGCAGCACCGCTAGACACATCACAGGCGATATCAAGTAGCACAAGAGTGGCTTCAAAGCCAGGCATTGGTAAAGGGTCTTCTACTAACCAAACCCGTCTAAATATGATAAAGTACATCACACCTAAGAAACCTGCAAACATTGAGGCAATAATTCCGATAAATGCCAACTGAAAAGTATCAACACTACTTATCAAGTGCCCTCCCCCAACCTCATAATTAGGACTAGAGGCTAACAGAAATATTGCTGGAAAAGTGAATATGAAGCCCGTAGAAGCATGGGTTGCGCCCGTGGTTGCACTTGTTGCAATATTAACCTCGGAAGGTGACCATCGAAGAGCCATCCCGAGTAGGTAAGCAATATACCAAGCAGCAGAAACTGCTAATCCAATTTTCAAGCCTATGTACGCGGTAACCCCACTGAAAACTGCACCAATCAGAATTCCAATGAGGACTTTTCCAAGTGACCAATGACTTACTTCAAACGCTTCTTCAAGATTCTTCTCTTCAAGATATTGTTCGAGAACACCTGTATTGAGATTTTTATACATGTCTTGATCAAGCCAAGTTAGAGTTCCGTCCTCAATTGCCTTCAAACCGTCAGCTGTAACCGGCTGGCGGTATGCTGAGCGTTTTACTGACATATCGTTATCCCCGCTCCGTATCCATGTTGGTCGAACCCGACCACCTTCAAATCAATTCCTCTAAAATTAGATGACCTCAATGGTCTCGAATGATTCTGAATCTACCTAGTGCTTCCATCCACTGGATTTCCCTACCTGATTCAAGGTTTAATCCATCTTCCAGAGGTAGTACCATCATTTCGAAAGTTTTTGCATCCATTGCGTGAACATCCACTCCTTGAATATGGGTTACTGTTGCTGAACCCTTCTCAATGATTGGGATACTAATCTTGTCAGTTACTGTACCTACATGACTTTTTTTAGAACCGGTAAAAAGATCCTCTAAATCAAGCCTAGCCTTTGCACTCCCGTGCTTGCCTGGCTTCGACTTTGAAATCTTTAGAATCTTGAAAGCACTATCATCAACTGCGCAGTAACGTCCAACTTTCAGTGTCCGAATTTCTACCTTCTCTGTACCTGCCACTTCTATCCCTAAGTGCACCCCGTAGTACCCTCTTATCATAATTGCCTCAAGTAAAAGCAATTCTCAGAAAGATGCTGTAAACAAAGTTGGTTTTAAATAATTTATTTTTTCAAGAATACGAATAGAACCCTTGACCACTCTTACGTCCCAGTTTACCTTGGTCAACCATTTCCTTTAGTAAATCTGCAGGAGCATACTTGTCATCCTCAAACCCATCGTGAAGAACGGTCATAATGTGTAGAACAGTATCAAGTCCAATTAAATCACAAAGAGCAAGGGGCCCAATTGGATGATTCATTCCTAGTGTCATTATCCCATCTATTGCTTCTGGTTCAGCAATACCCTCTTGGAGTGCAAGCACTGCTTCGTTTAGCATCGGGCACAGAAGTCTGTTAGAAATGAAACCCGGTGAATCTTTACAACATAGAGCAACTTTACCCATTCTTTCAGCAGCTTCAACTACAGTTGATGACACCTCTTCATCAGTTTTTGAGCCAGTGATAACTTCTACTAACCTCATAATCGGCACTGGATTCATAAAATGCATTCCAATCACTTTGCTTGGGCGGTTTGTTGCAGCAGCAATCTCGTCAATGCTGATACTACTCGTATTACTTGCAAGAATGGTTTCTGGTTTACATATGCTATCTAATTCTTCAAATGTTGAAAACTTAAGTTCAGGGATTTCTGGAATTGCCTCAACAACAAGATCTGCGTCGGCCGCTGCCTTTTTGTCTGTGGATATTGAAATATTTGAAAGAGCGGAATCTGCCTCTTCTTGAGTTATCCGTTCCTTAGAAACTAATTTTGCCAAAGAGTACTCAATAGATTGCAATCCTCTATCAATAAAATCTTGCTTGACATCAATCATCACCACCTCATAACCAGCACAGGCAGCAACCTGAGTAATCCCATTCCCCATCTGACCTGCGCCTAAAACCGCAATCTGTGCTATCTCCATGGTTCTTCGAAAGAGCGGTTATTCATAGCGGTTGGCATCATTCCCATTGAGCCCAGTAACCGCTATCATCTCTGAACCACCAAATATCACTTTCTTCT
Source organism: Candidatus Poseidoniales archaeon (assembly GCA_012964335.1). GTDB lineage: Archaea > Thermoplasmatota > Poseidoniia > Poseidoniales > Thalassarchaeaceae > MGIIb-Q1. Next base: position 97,015 of record DTUF01000022.1, read on the forward strand.
GGCCATTCTAGCCATTCAAAACCATCATCTCCAACAACTCCTTCAATTTCCATATTCGGTGGTTCTAGAGACTCAGCACTCATTGCTGACTCTCCGGCAAGAGGTCGTTCTGACCTTCCTGATGATTTCTTCTTCGGCTTTTTCTGTTTCATTCCAATTGCAACTACTAAGCCAATTATTCCTGAAACAACTAAGAATACAATCACAATTAACATTATTGGGAGGCCACCGTCAGATGACCCCGTATTCCCATAATCCAAAATTGAACCTTGTTTAACAGGACAACCAGGATCAGGGTATGCAGAATCTGAAGCGTTTAAAGGACATTTGTCCCCAAATCTAGCACCTACCACGTACTTACCTGGCCAATCAGATTCACGAGTAGCTGTCCATGCTGTATTGTCATAATTATCATAATAACCATCGCCATCAAAATCAGACCATTGGGTAACTTCACTTTTCCACGCGTCAGCACCATCAGATAATCCCCATCCTGAACCAGGGTCACTGTATCCATCACCATCTGTATCTTTACAGCCTCTTCGATCTTCAGTTGAAGTGCCATGGATTTCTGGACAGGAATCTCCGTCTGTCCCATTGGGATTGTCACCAAAACCATCCCCATCACTGTCTGCGGATTGTGTTGGATCATCTTTGTAAATTCCGTCTGGCCCATCTATAGTATTGTATACTCCATCGCCATCATCATCACTTTCGGCTTCTGAACAACCATTCATTTTTACAAATGCGGCTTGTGAAAGCGGGGTATTAGGACATTGATCAATATCATCCTTCACACCATCTGAATCAGTATCTCTCTCGGAAGGGCCACAACCCTCTTCGTTAACATATGGCACTTCAAATAACGGTGTTTCTAAACATTGGTCTGGACTCGCTCCGTCCCAATTATCACCATAACCATCACCATCACTATCTGCCCATTGTGTCACCTCATTTGGAAACATATCAGCTGGATTTGAATACCCATCACCATCATCATCAGGGCAACCAACACTATCGATAGTTGAAGTACCTGCAGCATCTGGGCAATCATCACTTGCTTGCCCTAATTCATTATCCCCAAAGCCATCACCATCACGGTCAGACCATTGAGTAATATCATCATCAAACGCATCTCCATTTTGAATCCTCAATCCGTTTTCGTCAAGAGTAAAAGTGTAGTTATCCCCATATCCATCTTTATCATTATCTATCCACTGTGTCTCATCTGTTGGGAATTCATCTGCACCATCAGAATGAGCCCAATCACCATCGGCATCCGACCAACCATCTCCGTCTGAATCAGGACAACCAAGTCTGTCGTTGGTAGAGTTACCAGCAAAAATAGGACAGTTGTCAGCGTTTAAGCCCGAACTATTGTCGCCATAACCATCACCATCGCCATCAGCCCACTGGGTTGGGTCTGCAGGGAAAGCATCTGAGGAATTAGCCCAACCATCTCCATCATCATCTACACAACCAAGTTCTGGCCATAGAGAGGACCCGCTCACATTTATACAATCATCTTCGTGGTTGAAATACCCGTCCCCATCAGTATCGATTTGATTTGAGGCACAACCATTTTCATCTACTACCCAACCAGTTGAAGTCTGTGGGCAATGATCTTTCCCATCCCAAATACCATCACCATCTGCATCAGGTAGAAGATGTGTGGCATCAATCCCTAATCTTGCCCAAGAATCTACTCTAGCCAATAAACTTAGCCTGACAAATCCCATAGCATCCCATTCGTCTTGTCCATCATCAGTTAACAACCAATTTAATAGTGATAACTTGTCATCCAACTCGGCATAATTGATAATGAATTTGTAATCTAATTGTGCAGCGTAAATCCCATTTGAACTATTGTTGTACGATGGCAGCACCCCAACCCCGCCAGCTGCAATGTGATCCTTAGCACTATGAGTCCAATTATCGGAAATTGGAACATGCCAAATTCCAGAGTAATTATTTGAAGCCCTCATCTCAGTAAATCCAAGAGCCTCATCATTCTGTGCGACAGCGAAAAGAATGTCAGTTCTTGATTCTTCATTGAATCTATATCGTGAAGTAGTACTGGCGTAGAAATTCTCGGCAAATTGGCAACCAGCACAGGTCAAAAGTTGTTCAGCCATTATCGGCACAGAACGGTTGTCCCATCTACCAAAAACGTGCAAACCTTCATTTGGGCATGAGGGGTCAAGATCAATCCATTCCGCCACGCCGTTACCATCATCATTCGGTGCAATGCTTGCCATATTCATCCCCGGAGCCCAGCCCGGCTGAGTTAGTGTTGAAACACTTGCACTCGACATAAGCCACCTAAGTTGTCCCATTGAAAGGCCGCCTATGGTTTTCAGGCACGCCTCAGCTACTCCGCCCGCTTGGACAAAGAATGATGCTGGCATCCTACCAACAGGGACCTCAAGCAACTGTGTACCAGTTGATGTGCAATTAAGCAATCCAGAAGTAGAATAGTTTGCTATCGGTGAAGCGATTTGGTGTGCTGTACTGAAATTGACACCAATTTTATTTCCTATGTTTGTGTTACAGAGATCTTGTGTCATCTGAAGCAGAGTAGAATTGTACTGGGCTAGGGGTCGCCCATCACCAATCCAGTTACTGCGCCATCGGTTTTCCATCAACTGTGCCGTCACATCCCCTCTCAACTGAAGGAACCCTTCAGGAAGAATGTAGACCGTTGCTCGACCTCGCTGCTGAGCAAGTCCAATTTTAGTGCTATCTGGAGACCACTGCACGGCCCTAACGCCACGGTTGCTACCACTACTTCCAAACGAACCAAATCTAGCCACCTCTGAGTAGTTCGATACATTTGCTACGTTATCAGGACTCAAATAGATGCGAGCCTCATTATCACCACCTGCAACAACGAAGAATGCCCCGTCGGGTGAGAAAGCGATTGAGTAGACGTCGCGAGAACTATCAGTGAATCCCACAACGTGAGAAGCGTTTGTGACATTGTAGATGTTGACGCGATTGTCAAACCCACCAGTCAGCAACCAGCGACCATCTGGGCTGAATGTAGTGCCAAGAGCATGGGAGCCAGTATGATTGGCGAATTCCATGTATTTTGTACCGTTGTTAGTCCAGAAGACTTTCAGTTCTCCACCCGCTGCTAAACCCGCGATTAAACGATTATCTGGGCTGGCATCAATACTCCAAACAGTATCCCCCGGAGCAAATGAATAATTCCTAACCATGGTCCAGTTATTCGCAGCAAATTGGCGGAGTTCGCCTTCACCGCTACCGGTAAACAGGTAGGAGCCATTGGATGACCAAGTCACGCTAGGCACGTCATCAAAGTGATAGCTACTAAGATTGGCTAGAACAGTTGCAGTTTTGGTTGGCCAATCCATCTGCAATACGACAATTTGGGACATATTATCTCCACCGTTGAAATAAGCACCTGCTGCTAGAAGGGAGCCATCAGGTGAGAAAGCTAATGACCGAATGTATTCGTCAGGAAATGAGAACAATGTTGCAATAGTCAAGCCATTTGCAGTATAGAGAATGACATCGCTCCCACCACCAACCGCCAAATATATCGAATCTGGAGCCCATGATACCGCTCTTGAACTCCCATCACTAGAATACAGAGCCCTCATTGAATCGTCCCAGTCACTGAGTTGAGTGTTGGTAAAATCAGGGTCACCATTCCCATCACCATCAGGGCAACCAGAGTAACCAATGGTACTATTTCCCCAAGCAAATGGACAATCATCAACGGCATCATCAATACCATCGTTGTCACCATCTAAAGCAGTTACCATTGCTGCATTAAAAATGGTGGTTATAAGAAGAATCGAGGCAATGAATACTGATTTCCTGATGCCGCCCATGAAATCCCCTCTAATTCTTATCGTTTGATGTTTTTGTTTACTTGAGTAATATATCTTTTACTTATTGAAGGAATGTTGACAGCCATTAGATGCAGTAATTAGTGCTAAGGTTGAGTTGAAAGTAAGCGCATCAAAAGAGCCGTTAGCACTATGGAAAGCCTTTGATTCGCCTTGGTTTATTTTTTTGTCTTTGTGTCCTTACTGTCTTTGACTTTTTGTAAAATTGTTGCATCAGCAATTGCAATCTCGTCGTCACTTGATGGAGGTGCCCCGATTGGCCCATGACTAGAAGGAATAGAAAGTTCATCCAAGTCTTGTTCCTCAATATCAATCTCAGGTTCATCAAGCAATAATTCAGGGTCTAATGGGGTAGGCATTTGTTCTGACCTAAGGTCAATATTAGAACGCCTTCTCTTGCTAATATACATGAAAATAACCAGTAAGCCGAGTAATAACATGATATTAGCCATAGAGCCGGGAGTAGAAGCCTTGGTTGAAAGTGAGGCTTCTTGGGAAACAAAGAGATCATCTACAGTGTATAATTGACGATTTCCTGCTGCGTCCTCAACAATCAATTCAGCCGACCAAGTCCCCGGTCTTCCTTCACTACCTAAGTTAATAATTACAAAATTTGATTCTGAGGAACCACCCATTTGCGAGGTTATGAATTGCCTATCTCTCTCTACTGAAATTGACCAAAACGAGATATCTGGGTCAAGGAAATCAGCTCTCAATTCTAAATGACAAGAAGCAATTGGGTCGAGATTAAACACTGTTGAGACGGGTTTTAGTTTACAGCCGGGTTCTAACCATTGTAAACTTGCTCGAGGAGCGTTTCTATCAATTAAAATTGTATGTGAAACCTCAGCCAAATTATCAGCTATATCCCAACTTTGAACCGTTATGGTTTCTAATCCTTCATTAATTAAAAAGTCAACAAATACGAAATAATTTCCTTCTAAATTACACTCTTTCGAATATTTTGAGCCCGATTCCAATTTGATTTCAACTATTAAGCCAACTTCACACTCACCAGTGACATTCCATTGCAATAATGGTGTCGCAAAACCATCCAATGGAGACGAAATAGTAAGATGAGGCCTGCGACTATCAAGTAAAACTGTTAACTCAAACAGGTACATTAACTCAAGAGCTTCTACTTCAAATCGCAGTGAATTATTCCCTTCATTTAGGTGAATGGCAACAATTAAGTCACCACTCGAAAGTTCAGAACCATTTTGAATGACCCAAGAAGAACCATCCCAAATTTGTACTGACCAACCTTGTTCTGGCCCAATATGTAGGTCTACAAATTGTCTTGAGGAATTTACAACACCACCATCCCATGGAGCTACTAACGTTGGTTCATAAGCTTCTGGCGTTAAATAGACATCAATACAATCAGTTACTACATTTGCTGATGGTCCAACAGTCAAATCTGAAGCAAGCAAACATAGTTGATGCCACCCTGTTTCATCCAATTTAACTTCAGTTTGCATAGTCAAGTCTCCTGTGGAAAATTCGCTGACCACGACTCCATCAATGGTAAGAGATTGGTCAGATATTTCAGAAATATTCCAACTAACTGGCACATTATGATTCCAAATAGTAGAATTGTTCATCGGTGTGTCCCATTCTATTGTGGGTGCCTTTCGGTCTAATAATAAAGTAAAATTCTCATAACCCCAGTTCCCTGACCAGTCTAAAGTTTCAACAAAAATCTGCCATCTCCCATCAGTTAATCCGGTATGGTTCACCTGTAAAGAAAACGGTAAGTAAATGTTTGAGGGAGGTGGGGGCGCGCCTTCACGTAGATGAGAAGAATCATTCAAACCCCACGGTGGTGAGTACTCTGAAATACAAGCAGAAGTATGTTCTATCCCTGCCTCATCAATGAAGTAAGTGCATACTTGTTTTGTATCAAAGTATACGTCAACATTTACTCTTAATGGGATTTGTTTAACATTCAGGCGGTCTGGAGCAATCAAGTCTTCAACAAGCCAAACCTCACCATCCGAAATACCTCCGTAACTGGTTAGTACAATCTGTTGTTCAGGACCATTGTTATGCGCCCCCCATCCATCATAAGCGACCTCAAATTCTCGGCTATTCCAATTCCCCGCCAAGTCACGTGCGGTGATTCTGAAGTTGTTTAAATCAACCCAATCCCATGTAGACACATTGTTTGGATCTCCAGTTCCTACAACCCAATACGTAGGATGAAGAGCAAGTTGTATTTCTGCAATTCCTGTTTCATTGATTGCTATCAAAGTACTATTCAACCACAATTCAGCACCAACATCAGTCTGCACAATTATTGGCATATGGGAATTATTTGATAGGAAATCCCATCCGGTAATAATAATTGGTGGTGCTAAATCATCAAACTCAACCATCAAAGTAGAACTATTTTCTCGACCAGCAACATCGATAACTTCTGCTGAGTAAGTTCTCCACCCATTGTCGGCAGGGAGGGAGAGGTTAAGCCAAGCTGAACGCAGTGTTAGGTCAACGTAAGGTGATTTCGAGGTTTCAATACCTGATGGGACAAAACTCCATGAATCTGTAATCAATAACTGATCAATCGCCACCCCATCTTCAGATGCCCAGATATTGATAGTATGCCTGCCTGGATTGGTAACTTGAAACTGTACTGCAGTAGATTGACTTTGATCTAGCGCCATATTTGTCCATTCCCAGGTTCCATAAGTACTGGTGTACATGCCTATGGGCGTACTTGTGATAGCAGTCTGGTCAATCCCAATATGCACAGCATGACCATAGACGTCTACTGCATTCATTCTTAGCCAAATATAGTAAGTTCCATTCGTTGGGAAATCTATAGAGTAATCCATCCGGGGGCCAGAATCATAATTAATTGCAGTCCAACCGTTATCTCCATCAGTAGTTAAGAATCTGTTTTGGCTGGAATTATTAGACGTACTGACGACCCAATCTGGTGCTAAGGGATCTGTGCCTTCAGCAATTGATGTGGGTTCATCAACCTCTAAAGTCACAAAACCACCAGATTCATGGAAATGAGAACCTAGAGTCTCATTGTTTACAGAATTCCAGTGTGCCCATGAATCTGCGTAATCAGTAGAGACTCCATCTCTCTCAGATATCGCCTCTAGTGTAAATGATTCATTTGCCCAATCAACTAATGGTTGCGTTTCAATGGTTAAAGAAGATAGATTGAATCCACCACCAAAATCATGTGCCTCAAGTGTAACAGGAATTGATTGATTTGTCCTTGTCAGATTCAAAGGGGTTAAGAAATCTAAAATCGGCACTAATTCTTCCAATTGATAATCATAACTTAGCCGAATAGACCCTCCCGAATCTAGATTAACGACCAAAAACCCTTGCCAGTTACCCGGCATCTCTGGCATCTCATAACTAATATTTACATCAAAAGCACTTACGGGAATCATCCCCCCAAGAGCACTGCTGCCGTTTGGAAATCTAGAATTTATTTGCGAAGTATTCAGAGTTGAGATATTCCCAACAGTTAGAGAATCTCCAGCAACTACTGTTTCCCTTAACCAAAAAGAAGCCGTGCCATTTGGTACGTCAAAGCCATGGACAACTGCCCACCAAGTCCCAGATGTAGGTGATTCAATGAGAATCTCCTCATCTGAATTCCAGTTGCCACTCGTTTGAATCTGTTCACTACCAAAATCAATTATTCCATTATTATTTTTATCACGATAAAGAGCTAAATCTAAATCTGTTCTAGGAGATATAGAGTCTATTTCAACCTTAAATAATTCAGCATCTTGGACTTCAATTTGATGTGAATATCCAGATGATGACCAGCTTCCTGCTGTATCTTGTGTAGCAGTTTCAGATGGTAGAAGTACTGGACGAGTCCACCCAAATCCTTCAATTGATGAAACATTTAGAGGCAAAGTTGCACCAATTGTTATGACTTCATCCCCCACAGCATCTGCCCAATCATCCACTACCTTGGAAAGTGAGCCATTAATTGCATTTACGAGTCCAACACTAATATTCAGCGGGTTATCATTAGTGTTTACACCATGACGTATCGAATGCAGCATCATTTGTTTCATACCAGGGGTTGCATCAGCTACCAAAATTTCATGGCTACCACCTGTTGAAGTCTGCCATCGGTATTTGCCCGAGCCAATATCCTTGTTTTCAGATGAAACTTCAGGGACTAAGTTGTATTGGCCATAAGCAACAGGATCTTCCAAAGAATATGGGTGGCCATTTTCTGACATCCAAATTACATCAACATCTGTGTAATTATTATCTGGCCAATCAACATCTATCACTATAGCACCATTTCCTGAGAGGTTGTAAGGCCAATCAAAAGTTAGGAATTTCCAATCCCCTGATTCTGAACGCCAACCCCATCTCTGAGCACCTTGTAACCAAGTTTCACTGTATAGTGTTTGATTGCTCATATTTCCATCAATAGATTTTGGAACTAGATTAATTGGGCCATTCGATGCGACATTAACAATTACTGGTAAAGCCCAATCATAAGATGAATTATTTGACTCAAACTGAAACCTTACCTGTTCCTGACGCAACTGTGGTAAAGCATTCTGCGGAACTTCAACTCGGCAATTAACGTAAAGAGTGCCATTCGCAGGAATTGTAGAATTCCCGGCACACGGTGAAAGCCACGATGAATTCTCAGATGGAGTAAAAGCAGTCCAATCAATTTCTATCTCTAAAGGATCCATAACATTTGTTCGCATATTCCTTCGATAAACGCCTAGAAGGATCCCATCTCCGTCGCGCTGAGTAGGAAAACCAAGGCGCACCTCAGCCTGCCCACTCGCATATGAATGATAAGTTACCATTGAATATTCACTGTTAGCCTCCATCTCTCCGGAATCAACGAGGGAGTTGTTGTTTGAATCATTCCACCATTTCCCGTCTCCATCATCATCGTGCCAACGCATCAACTCAATGTACACTCGATTTTCTTCGTACATGTCGTCATTGCCATCAAACCCAGCACCTGGAAGAGTAACCCGAGCACGAATAATGGAAGTGTCGTTAGAGAGTGAGAGGTTTGCATCTCCTTTTATGTGAACAGGAATCAAAATATCTGGCCTGTCCGCCTGATAACCATCCCATCCTAAAGTGGTTGAAGAATTCCATACTTGCGTATAGTGGGCTGTCGGCTCAAGAGAAGCACCGTCCCAAGAAATATTGACGGGGGTACCGCCTGTTCCGTTTACCGTAAAGTTCGCCCAAGCGGATTGACCAGGGAATAGGATATTCGTATTTGCATCCCTGTGAACCCCATGATTTGAGCCAGCCATCCACGAGGCGGGTGTTATCCATGCCGAACCATTTGCACCTTGGATTACTGCTACTGCTCTGCTGATATTTGCAAATCCACCACCTTGTACTAATGGGTCGTAACCACGGTCGTCAGCTGTTGACATCAACAAGTCACGAACTGTTTGCGAATCTGGATAGACTCCATATTCCTGCATCCATGCATCATAAATTAATGCAACTAATCCTGCGGCGATTGGTGTTGCAAGTGAAGTACCACCCCAAGTTCTGTAAGCAGAATTAGCATTTGTTACATCGTTCAGGCCTCTATTTCCAGTAGCCGACCATCCAACTGTTACGATGTCAGGGTCTAGTCGACTTGCAGAATTTGGGCCCCGATTTGACCAAGGAGCCGCATCCCCCCAAGTTCCACCATGAGATTGACCTGCTTGTGAAGAGAACGCACCAACAGAAATGATTCCATGTGAACCGCCTGGAGAAGCAGCGGTGCCATATCCATGGCCGCCATTACCCATCGCAACAAGGAATGTTGTGTTCTTGGAGTGCACCCTTGTTAACCAATCTAGATACAGTGACATTTGGTCAGTACCGTCATTATGAACATTTGACCAGCCAAATGAGAACGAACCTATCTGGGCTTCGTCCCCACTATCCGTTACCCCATCATAGCCTTCGGCTAGAAATCTCCATGCATCAAGGAAAGAGCCGCCCGCATAAAAATCTGCAACTGAAATCAATTCTGAATTAGGTGCCATCCCCAAGACCTTCCCATTTGCGATTTCCCCTTGTGCAGCAACTGCTGATGCACAGAGTGTACCATGATTCCCACCAGGATCGTTGACGTCGTCAATCATGAATAATGTCAAATTTCCTGAACCGGCAATTCGGTTCTGAAATCCTGCTCTAGCTGCATAAGTAGCCCCGTAAGGAACTCCATTGACACCATCACTAATCCAATACAATAATCCACCAGATTGGTCCCATAACCCATCACTATCAGTATCTATTCCAGAGGTTTCACTACCTCTACGCATTGGTTTTTCTTCACTGAAATTTCCATCTCTGTCAAAGTCAACATATACCGTATCATAAACTCCAGCGGTAAAATCGTCAACAACTAAAATATTGACTTCACCGCCAGTTCTTACTATTAATTGAGAGTCAGGATGGAGTCCATAATGATAAATTCCAGAAAGTGAAGGAAGTAAACCTGAAACATTGAATCCTGTTGAATCAAGGATAGAATTGTTGTTTGAGTCATTATCTAGATTTGTCGTGTCCGAATAATATGAACCACGATTCAACGGATATGAATCACCATCTTTCAGCCAAATATCAACACTCCGCGGGTCCCACATTATTGGCCAGCCATCATATGGGTTGTTGGGGTCATCAACCCTAGCCTGAGTTCCATTCAAATCGGGATGAGCAAAGTCAATGCCTGAGTCTACTACTGCTACCTTTACTCCAGTTCCATTAACACCCATTGCCCATGAATCAGTTGCACCGTGTAACTCACCAGTACGTACGGAAAAAGGTTCTGCTGAGTCAATTGAGAATGGTTCTGGCGAGCCGGGGTTTTCAAAAATGGACATTACACCGTTGATTCCTAGTATCTTCGGAACAACATTAGCAGGTAAAATGAGTTTACGATGTTCAAGTATTCCTGATGAGGGAGTAGTTTCAACTAATAATTCCCCGTTCAAGGGTTGGGATTGTTTTACTTCATATCCAAACGATTTTTGCCATATATCAAGAGAGAATAAATCCCGAGTAATCACGAAGACTTCAACTTCTTCTTCACCACGCATCCACCAATCTGAAGATGGTGGCCAAATCTGTGCTTTATTCGAATTTAGATAAATATTGTCTGAATTATCCACTGGTTCTTTATCGTCTGATTGAACTGAAATGGTTTCAATTGGCTCGAAATCCGTGGCAACAGACCATGGCATTAGAAGCATCAGAAAGATAATGAGAACAGCCCTCAAGACCAAAGGTCCCCTAACCATAGGGCACCGGATTCCTACCGAGCCCTTGAAGGGCTCGCACGGATGATTAGCAGTTGTAATTACATTCTCAAAGCGTCAAGGTCAAAACCAAGTGGCTTTTCGCCGACTCCACTAGTTCCGTAGTGTAGTGGTCCATCATCTCTGGTTTTGGTCCAGGGGACGCAGGTTCGACTCCTGCCGGGACTACCAGTTATTCTATTCTGAGAAGTGAAAACTACCCATCTAAATGACACTAATGGCCCGGAATTTATTGAAAATACGACAGCCCACCTATTCCGTATGTTACTCAAAGATGCTCGTGCCGGGATTTGAACCCGGGTCGACGGATCGAGAACCCGTCATGATGGGCCGAACTACACCACACAAGCCAAGCAACCCGCCGACTAACCATCGGTATATCAACAAACAGGGTGGCTAGAAATCCCAGATTCACTTTCACTTTCACTCACCATTGGCTTGCATACTCACATTTCAGTTTCACTTTCAGTTTACTCTCTCCATCGTTGGTTCATATACCTCCCCTGTCTGGTTCTGTCCATGCAAACAAGCATAACGAACAGAGAATTGATATTGGCAGAAGTGGTTGTTGAAACGCCCTTTCGAAGCCTAAGAATGAGCAGTAGGGAGAATGATACCATACAAGATGTAAGTCATAGATTAGTACGTCTAGCGACATCCAGTGGAAGATTGGTTACATCTAGTACAGATACTGATGAATTCAACAAAAATAGTAGGCCAGGTTGGAGGACTCTCCGCCTCAGAGCAAAGGCAACATCAAACGTTGAGGTGATTGCTTGAGTCGAACGAAAAGATTGAGACAAGCAGTTGCAGAATACTTAGCAGAACATGGCAGTTCCAACACTGTTGATATCTTTGACCACCTCAATGATAGATTCTCTTGGGGAGCAACAATGAATCAAGTGGGAAACATTCTTGCTAAAGACCTTAGATTTCAGAAAGTAGGTCATGTAAGGGATTTCTTTCGTGGCGGTCGATATACCGTATGTGTATGGGACCTATCTTCAGTTCAAAACGAGAGATTAACGGCGCAGGCATGAAGTGCCAAGCCCGTCTCACCGCTGTTGAATGACAGGCCGAGACTGGTGGACCCTCGCAAGAGGGGTCAATGTGATAATGGGTATTCTCACAGTACCACTTGGTGCACTAATTGTTGGTGCTGCAAGCCAAGATAACATCGTAATCCCACTGTTACTCCACACACTGAGTGTCGCTTTCTTCATGGCAGGGTGGAATGCATTGAATGATTTACTAGATATCAACGCTGATCGTATTAATCACCCCACAAGACCACTAGCATCTGGTGCTATCTCTGAAGAAGCTGCCAAGAAATTCTCTTTAGTTTGCTTTTCTCTTTCAACAATAATGTTAGTAGGAATTGTATTCCATACAGAGAAAACAATAGGCAATCTAGAATGGTTAGATTCAGTAGTAATATGGGGAATAGCATTAATTTTAATGTCAGCATACGAATTTGATGGGATCCCATTCAAACCTTGCTTGAAAAAGAGTGGTTTATTTGGCAACCTTTCGGTCTCTGGACTCATCGCTGTAGTGATAGTATTCGGCGCTGCTGCAGTTGGGCATGGAACTGAACTATTCCCATGGACTGTGGCAATCTGTGCTATGATGATAGGAACTGCAAGAGAAATTATCAAGGATGTAGAGGATATGGAAGGGGACTCTGAGCGCAATACTCTACCAATGAAAATTGGTGCTGATAAAGCAAGAATGGTAGCTTGGATTTGCACATTAGTAGCATTCATCAGTATGGGCATGCCTTTTGCTTTAGACCTGCTACCACTTGCTTACATCGTATTCTTAACACCAGCCTTGGTTTACCTAACAATGGTCAAAGCACCAATAGTAAAAGGAGAAGATACTAAGGCTTCAAAATTCCTAAAACGTGCGCTTCTATATGGCCTTCTAGGATTCACAACAACTGGACTCATTCCAATTCTATTTTGAATACAACTTTTTCTAACTAGGGAAATGAAGTTAGTATTCCATCAATTCAGCATAAGTCAACCATGCCTCATTATCAATTAAGTAAGTTAGTAGTGACATTTGCGCCCACATACGATTCTCTGCTTGGTCAAAAACCACGGAGTTATCACTATCGATTACAGAATCAGTTACTTCCTCACCCCGGTGTGCAGGTAAGCAATGCATGAAAATATAGTCATCTTTAGCATGACTAACTAATTTATCATTAATTTGAAAACCCTCAAACGCATTTACCTTGTCAAGTAGGTCTTCTTCACCCATTGAGATGAACACATCAGTGTAAATGACATCAGCATTTTTAACTGCTTCAACAGGATCATTTGTTTCAGATAATGTTGCTCCGCTTTTCTCAGCCAATTTCTGAGCTCGCTCAACAATATCTGCATCTGGCTCATACCCTTTTGGAACAGCCCAACAAACATCACATCCCATAATTACACCAGCTAACATTAGGTCATGTAATACATTATTACCATCACCAACCCACGCAATCTTTACTTCAGACAAGTCATCTTTATGTTCCATTATTGTCATTAAATCAGCAGCTGCTTGGCATGGGTGATTTTTATATGAAAGCGCATTAATTACCGGAACAGATGACTTGTCTGCTAACTCAACAACATCTGAGTGGTCGTAACAACGATAAGTTATCGCGCCAAGATAACGTGAGAGTACCATTGCGGTATCCCCTATGGTCTCAGATTTACCCAATTGGATATCGCCTTTTAACAATGTTAACGGATACCCGCCCAACTTGTTAATCCCAACCTCAAATGAGACTCTAGTTCGAGTACTTGGTTTTTCGTAAATTGAACCAATAGATATCCCATCTAATGGTGTAAAAGAAGGAGCAACTTCTTCATCGCCTTTGAAAATGATTGCCCATTCCAATATTGAGGATAAATCATCAGCAACATCATCAATAGCAAGTAAATTAGTCATTCCACCCATCTCTCTCAAAGCCAATATCTTCGGCGAATCCATCCTTGGTATCTGCCATCCCACCAAACAGGTTTTGGGCAAAGGAAAGAATATCCGCAAGACCATCTTCTTCTTCGCTCGAAAGTGGAATTAAACCCGGTTGTACCTGACTATGTTGCATCATTCGCAACTGTCCTATTGCAAATTCAGTGCGTTGACCACCGGCTTCTTCGTACAATGCTGCTTCAAGAGTATCAAGTCTTTCTCCCCACTCGAGAATTCTTTCTAAATCATCAGGTTCAAGAAGATCTGACTTTGAAAGGAAATTTGCAGTTGGTAAACCAAGTCTAAAGTGTACAATGTTTGAAAGAAGCATTTGTGATACAAATCCAGATGCAGATTGTGAAAGCATTGGATCAAAAAGGAATATCAGGGCAGCTCTTCCCTGACCTAAAACTTCTACGAAATGACTAGATGCTTCGCGGAATGCAAATAATTCCACCTGCCCAGGCGTATCTATTACAATTAAATCACCAGATAACCCTTCTAATTCATCTTGAATTTCATATGCTCTTGCTGCTACTAAATCTGCTGCAAGAATTTGTGCACCGTTTGGCCCAAGGTCATATTCGTCCATGACATCAGATAGTGAAATAATATCGCGAACGTCAAATTCTGGGTCATAATGGACCCTTTCTGCTCCCGGATCTAGGTTAATTGTTAGAGCATCTACTTCTAGAAATCGTGCCCATCTCTGAAACGCAGTGACTAGTGTGCTCTTACCAGCCCCTGCAGTTCCAACGATAAAAAGTACGGGGGGTGCGGTTGTATCTCCGGCTGCCATCAAAGTCAACCCCGACGCTTACAGTTTTTCAAGGATTCGTCTTTATAGTGAATATTATACACCACGCCCGTAGTAAATCCTTCAACCACCACTTGACAATAGTTATAGAAGGGTACTCGTTGGCGAGGCTTACCCATAATATGGAGATTGTTAAAATGAGTGAAGAAGATAGTAACAACCCACCCCCACCACCACCCGGAATGGCGCCACCACCACCACCTGGCATGGATGCGCCACCGCCACCGCCACCTGCACCACCTGGAATGGATGCCCCTCTACCTCCACCTCCTGCACCACCAGGAATGGATGCGCCTCCACCTCCACCTCCTGCCCCTCCAGGTATGGATGTACCTCCTCCTCCACCTGCACCTCCGGAAATGGATTCACCCCCACCACCCCCACCTAACCTTGAAATGCCAGATGAAACAGATCCCGAAACAGACTCTGATGATTCACCATCATCCCATGATTTACTAGGTGATATTTCCTTAGAATCAGATGGTGGCGATGATGAAGCAGAGGGTGGAGCAGATGCGCTTCTCGATTCAGCATCAGCAAGCCTAGATCTACTTGAAATTTCTTCAGACGAAGAATCAAGTGAAGAGGAAGCAACGGAAGAAACACCTTCTATTGACCTATTAATGACTCCTGACTCACTAGGTGAAGATTCTGAAGTAATTGAAGGTTCAGAAGATGTTGAAGAATCAGAAGATGCTGAGCAACCTGAAGAAGAGGAAGAGTCAATACATGCAGGCGCCGATATCAGGACATTAGATGAAGTTGACCAAATCCCAGGTGACAAGTTAGAAGGTTCCCTACACGAAGTAGAATCCTCTACCCAAACTGTTGACGGAGAGATTGTAGACCAAAATGTAACTGGCTTACTAACAATTAACAATCCAAGTGATAAAGATAGACTTTGGGATATTGACATCTTCTTGAATGAACTTAAGGCAACTGATGTAGATGATGGACACATGCCATTGCAAGAATTGGAAGCTGGTAGCGACCACACTCTGGATTACTCAGTCTCTGGACCTGTGATGTTAAGTGTAAGAGAACGTTTTGACACCAAGCCTGACCGTAATCAAGAAATGAGTACTTCAGCTGTGTGTACAGATGTTGCCCAAGAAATAACACTTGAACTTGAAGTTGAAAATGTGGGTCCTGTTGACCTTAACGATGTAGTAGTTACAAGGGAAATCCCCTCACAGATGACTATTACTAGTGAAAGGGACGACTATAATGTCTCAAAGAATAATCTTACATGGACCGTAGGCACATTATCTCCCGGTGGCAAAAGGACCTTGCCTCTAAATGCAGACTTGGTTACAGAGGTAATAGACGAAGTATCTGCAGGAAAGACCAGTGCAACTTACAATGCTGATGCAACCCTATCTGGCATGTCAATAGTTGAATTGGACGCATTCTGTAGAGGATTCAGTTACATGGATGTTGATGAAGACGAGCGACCAGACAACTGGCGCTGTCAAGCGGTTTTTGAGAACCGTTCTTCGTTCGCAGTTGACCTGGTAAAATTACAGGTAAAGCAAGCTGGTTCAAACAACCTGCTTTTTGATATCACAGATGTTGAGAAAGATGTTCATCCAGATGGGCGTTGGGAAAGCGAGATCGTGGTTGTTCCAGCAACTGAAGAACCTAACTTCAATCAGGAACTTGGTTTTACTGTAATTCCCCGCGTAACCCATTCAACTGAAGGGTCAATTGACTTGGAACAATATGTAATCAAAGTTCTTGAGGCTAACGTCAGTAAGACTTACTCTACTGAAATACTCAGAACCTACCGCGAAGCAAATGTCACGGCTGAGATTTCAATCAAGAATACAGGTTCAGCAACAATCAACCTAATGCGCCTAACCGAAGATGTGCCAGGTATTTTTAACAGTCCTGATACTGAACAAGTTGCATGTACAATTGATGGCAACGAACTCGTCAGCGACCAATTCCGAATTGAAGTGAGAGAAGGTGTAACTTTGGAAGAAACCTCATTGAGCCCTGATGGCTCAGGCCACACAATGTTACTAACCATCGGAACAAAAGGTCCAATTGGGCTTGAACCAGGTCAAGAAATGACAATTTCTTACCCACTTGTTGCTCCAGACCCAACGCCCGATAACGACGTGGTTGCTGCACCATTGAGGTCAGACTTCAGTGCAGAACGATACGGACCTGTTGCAACTCGATTGCTTGATGAAATTCCATCAATTAGAGTTATTCACAAGCGAAGAAAGTTCAGCACCGGTAAGGAAGTATTCCCTGCAGGAGGCGCAGGAAGATATGAGGTACTCATTATGTTCCAAAACCGATCTGACTCTGCGTTACAAGATTTGATGATTCACGATATCGTACCTAGTGACTTTGAAATCAAAGGATACAATATACGCAGTGACTCAGGTGTAAAAGAAGCTGAAATGGAAAAGGCTGACGATGAGAATGGAATCAAAGTTAGCTGGCACATCCCTGTTATTGAAAAGGACGAAAGAATTGAAGTTATTTACGAACTTGTAGGCGATGCAGGAGCAGAATACAAAGTAAGTGATGCTCAAGAATTCCATGGTGCAACTTTCGGAGATGAATTGGATGTTGACCTACCTCCCGCTGAACCAGAAAAAGAAGTTGAAGAAGATACTGAGGAAGAAGAATCCGTTGAGGAGGACACTGGAGACGTTGGAGATGAAACATCATCAGAGGATGAATCTGAAGATGAGGCTGAATCAGATGACGAAGGTGAGGCCGAATCAGATGATGATGAATCTGAAGACGAAAATGATGGTGGTTCTGAAGATGAGGCTGAATCAGATGACGATTCGAGCGATGATTCAGAAGACGGCGATGATGCAACAATGGATGCAGCCCTCGCCCAAATCACTGGCGGCGATTCCGAAGAATCCGAAGAAACTGCCGAAGAAGAACCAGCGGAAGCACAACCAACGGACTCAGACTCACAGGTTTGCCCAATATGTAGTTCAGAAAATGCACCAGGAGCAAATGTCTGCTCTACCTGTTCATTTGATTTTGAATAATGTTAAGCCGATCTAAGGAGCTCCGCTCCCAAGTATCAGTAGACCTTGTTGAGTGATAACGAAGTACAATTTAATGGAATTAATCTGTTAGATGACATATTTGTAGATTAAATATCAGGCCAGTCATCAAACGGGTCTTCATTAGTAGATCTAACCTCACTCTGTGGTTCAGCACTTTCTTCACTAGAATCGTCAGCTGATTCTGGTCCTCCATTGATGTCAATATCAACAACATCTTGAACATCATTATTCTCAACATTTTGAATCTGGGATGAAATATCAACCTGCGGAGAATGAGATTCTTCAGGCGGATTCTGAAGAGCAGATAGATCAATGCCTAGAGATGTGCCACCGCTCCCAGTTACATCCAATAAATCATCTGTGGGTAATTCACCACTTTCAACCAAAGTAGCTCGGTCTACACCGGCCATTGCCTCAAACGAGCCTGCAGCGAATGTATTTTCAGCAAGTCTTGGGTCTGGTTTCCCTCTTCGTACACTTTCAATATTAGAATCAATGATTGCAGTATCAAACTGATCTAAAGAAGGTACACTAATTCCTGTCTGCGGCGATATTTCTTTTAGCAAACCATGCAATACTTTTGACTTATTACCCGATGATTTGAATTGTACGATTGCCTTTTCCCAAGCAAGATGATGTTGTGAACGTATTACTAATGAGCGGGCTATGCCTAAAGTAGCATCATCGAGGCTTAATCCAAGACCAATTCCTCGAGAATACAACTTTTCTGCAAGTTTTCCCTTTCCTGTCTGAATAGCACATTCTGCGGCCCCAATACAAGCGTCTAATCGCTCAGGGGATTTCTTCATCACTTTCCTATAGACCTTGAGTGCTTGACCATGTTTACCTTGCTTGACCAGTACATTTGCATGACGTACCGCAAACTCTGGTTCCTTTTTCCATCTCTTTCTTGCATCTCTTAATGCACTTTCAGCACTCTCTAAATCCCCTGAAGACATGGCTTTGCGCACTGTTGCGAGTACTTCTTCGGGACTAGTCATGCTATACAGCGCGCCAGATGAGGCATCTCACTCAAAACTACCGCCTCGCTGACAGGTCAATACAACCCATGATTGTGCTAAAAGTTATGATAATTCAAACGAAGGGTTCATTCGATTCGGGCATGGCCGACGACCCATGGCAGAAGGTGACGAAGGTGAGGAATTGCCCGGCTTGGGTTCGATGATGACCCCACTATTGCTCCTAGTAGTCATGTCTGTACTAATCATTAACCCTTCAATCAGAACATATCTCGCAAACGGTGCTGATACAGTTCTAACGCCTTTGATTCCGTTCTCCGACCGATGGTTCGTGATAACTGTGGCCTTACTAGGTTCATCAATTATGATTGTAAACACAGTATTTCGTTCATTCTTCATGGACCCTATGAAGCAAGCCCACCTTGCACATCGAAACAAACAAATCCGTAAGTTGTTGAATGAAGCCAGAACTGACCGTGATAAAGTTAGAATGGATAAAATCCAGAAACTTCAACAAAGATTGATGCCAGAACAGATGAAATTACAAAATTCAATGATGAAACCAATGATGTTCACATTTGTTTTTATTATCGCCATCTTTTCTTGGATGGCACTAAATGTAGAGTCATTCAGAGTTGATTACGTAAGTTTACCGTGGCGAGCAGAATGGAATTTAATGGATGATAAAGTCATTATCTTCCCAGCTTGGATAGCAACATACATCACAACCTCGGCACCACTTGGGAGAATTGTAGATAGGCACCTCAAATTGCTACGCTATCGCAATCATCCTATCGTAGTTAGTGGTGAGACTTTACCTGAACCACTGCTTAAAGAATTAGAAGATGTAAACAGTTCATCAACCTCAAAGAGACAAAAGAGAAGCAGAGATGGACCCCGGAAGAGAGCCAGTACAGGTTCCAAAACCAGCGACAAGACTCAATCATCAGTTGCTGCACCTATGGCTGGTTCAGTTTGTCCTGATTGTGACTCCACAGAAGTTGAGAGAGCACCAGATGGTCGTTTACGATGTGTGATTTGCAGAAATGTTTGGAGGCGATGATGTGGTTCACCTCACGGTGAGTGGGCACCCTGGAAGTGGGACCAGCACGTTGGTTGCTAATCTTTGTACGAAACGAGGTTGGTCATTCCTTAACGGTGGCGCTGTATTCCGTTCTATTTCTGAAGAACGAGGAATCTCATTAGAAGATTTTTCAGCGCTTTGTGATTCTGAACCAGAGGTAGACAAATCCCTTGATGAAAGACTCATTACTGCAATGATGGATGAAAACGGTCCGGAAATCGTCGAATCTAGACTTAGCGGTTGGTGGGCATATAGAGAAAATATAAATTGCCTCAGACTTTGGATATCAGTAACTCCAGAAGAAAGAGCAAGGAGAGTTGTGAAAAGAGAAGGGGGGAGCCAAACAGATGCACTGGCAAGGATTCACAGCAGAATGGAAACCGATCAAATCAGATATCACAACCTCTATGAGATTTCATTAGGAAATCTTACACCCTACAATCTAATCATTAATTCAGACACACTTTCGGCTAATGAAGTGACTGAACTTGTAGAAGCTGAACTAGTGAAAAGAGGAGTTTGATAGCATGGTAAAAATGACAATTATAGACTCAGAAGCTACTACTGACTCAAAGTATGGATGCCCACCAGAGCGAAGAACTGTTGATGAATTATTGACTGGTGGTTGGGTTCTCTTGGATAAACCAGCAGGACCAAGCAGTCACCAATTAGCAGCATGGATTAGAGATATGTTGGGTGTGGAGAAATTAGGTCATGGCGGCACCCTAGATCCGTTTGCCACAGGTGGACTAGTACTTCTTTCTGGTAACGCAACCCGTCTAACAGGTCGAATATTGAAAGGTGATAAAACGTATATTTGTATTTTCAAATTACCAAAGGGCATAACTGATGTTGCACTTGGAAAGGCAATTGCCTCGTTAACTGGACGCATTCACAATGTCCCTCCAAAAGAGTCTGCTGTGAAGGTTCAAGTGAGGCAGAGAACTATTTCTACTTTTGATTTGATTGAACGGGATGAGCGAATTATTCTTACCGCTATTCATTGTGAAGCCGGAACTTATGTTCGAACCATTAGCCGAGATATGGGCCTATTACTTGGTGGTGAAGTAGAACTGCTTGAACTACGACGGAGTAAAAGTGGTGCATTTACAGAAAATGATGCAGTTAGTATGCACCAGTTGACCGATGCTATTCATTTATGGAAAGAACATGGACAACCCGCAGCAATGAAGAAAATTCTTCTTCCTGTTGAATCACTGCTATCAGGAATCCCAATAATCACTTTAAAAGATGGTGCTGTTGCTGCTGTTGCACATGGTGCTCCCTTGGCTTCAGTAGGTGTAGTTGGGCTTAACAGTGATGTACAGAGAGGAGATGAAGTGCTTATGGTATCACTAAAAGGAGAGGCTGTAGCATTGGCTTCAATGACCGTTAATGGGGAAGATGTTGCTAACATGAAAGGTGGAGAAGTCGCTAGACCGAATCTAGTATTGATGGCAACGGATGTTTATCCAAAACGCTGGTAACCCAGCAAATCAAGATATATCCAGTATGAAGGAGTCAAATCCAAATTAATTGGATTGAGCAAGACTTCAATTCAAATCATATTCTTCGTATATCCACTCTTCAGTTTCAAGGCGAATCTTCAGCTTTCCCATCGCAAGTACCCCCGCTTACGCCCCCTGTCAGACGCTGCTGACATTGCGCAAGCAGTTTTTTCAGACACGGACTACCTATAACCATTTTCCGAAAATTAAGGATTATCCGTCTTAAAGCCTATTCCATCTTACTGAATTCAATTAGTTTGAAAAGCAACAATGTTCGCTTTTGCGGCTTTAACTCTCTCGCCTAATCTTGCCAGGTCCTAATTGTAAAGCAATGATTGCGGCCAAGATTATACTTGCAGCTACTATCCACATTGCACCTGAAGGGAGATTCGCCATCCACGCATCCTGTTGTACACCTGTGTTTGCAGAGTTATCTAATGGGAGGACTTGAACAGATGATGAGTACTCATTATTGGTTTCTGAAATTTCAAAAATATCGTGAGTGGGGTCAACATACACCCTCAATGAAGTGTTTCCTGGATCCATTGGCAATTGCCAATAACATGATGCGGATTCTAACCCCTGTGCAGAAATGTGAGTTATATTCGCGCTGTCTATCAGTGTTTGGCCATTGAAACAACGGATACTGACCAGAGATGCTGGGCTCCATCCATCATTACGCACCCACACCTTGATTTCGTTAACTGAGCCAACAATCATTTTTTCTGAATCAAACTCAACACTTTCAATCAATAAATCTGGGTCTGATGTTGCTAACACAGTTATTGATTCAGTAAACGTTGTTGTACCATCGGTGAATGAGATGGAAATATCGAATGTCCCGGGGGATAGAGGTGCTAAGTTTAGGTTACGGTATTGGTCAATGGTAGCCCATGATGTATCAGTAAGAATTGAAACTTGACCTATTTCAGTATCAATATCCTGAACATTTAGTGTGATTGTAATCGGTTCCCCAACTGGAACGAGCACCTCTTTTGGAAGCAGATCGTACGTGGGTGGGTCATCTACTGATGCAACCAAGACATCAATAGTGGTTGACCACAAATTACCTCTCTCGTCGAATACATTGATATCAACTGGAGCAACACCTGATTGCTCTTCCTGCTGGTTGAATACTAACCTTCCATCTTCAACACTGACTTGAACAAGAGATTGATTCTGGCTTTCGGCTGTAACAATAAGATTGTTGATTGGAGTAATGTCATCACTACATGTATTTCTAAATGATACAACATCCCCAATATCATCTTCATTCAGGTAGACATCAGCAGGCCTTTCACAAATTGGATCATAATCCCATTCAACAAGGAATCCGCCCGAGAGAGTAATACCCTCAATTTGCGCTACAACTGTTTCAGGAACACCATTAGATGACCAGTAAAATCTTGCTCCAACACCAATATCTAAATTTTCACCATTGGCAGGAAGAAATCTTCCAACAGGGATTGAAAGTGAAAATGAACCAACTGTCATCGGTTGAGTGGATAACAAATTGGTTCCTAGCGCGAAACTGAGATAACTGTACTCTGCCTGTAATCCATCAGTCATTCCAGTAATTTCACCGTTAATTGAAAGTGTTGGGTCATTGAAATCAATTCGTAAACCAGATACACAGCCATCAAAAATAACGACATCAGCGCGGAGATAGTTAGCTGCTGAAACTAAAGAACCGTCTGTGATTCCAACTCCTGAACTCCAACTAGTACCATCTGTACTGCTCTGTATTTCGATTGAAACACTAGCATTACCAAAGAAGTGGATTCTCCCCCACGACTGGTCATGTGGTAACTGTAAAGCAGGTGTAACCCAACCACCAGGGCTCCCACCAGTCACTACCTCAAGTCCACAACTAGTAGTGATGAGATTATTCTGACTACCTGATGACAAATCAAAATCCTCGAATGGTGTCATTGCTAGTGGTTCAGAATACACTGCCTTACCTGAATCAAGCCCTGACCACTGTGTCTGATGCAAAATCTTGATTCCAACTGCATCAACTCTTACTTCACTATCATCAACCCCTCCAACTGAAACATAATCTACTGTCACAAGTAAATTTTCTAACTGGGTGTAAGTCCAGTTTGCGATGCCATCAAGAGATAACTCCAGTGGATTCCCTTGCATATTGTCAATCGCTGAAGGTGTATGAGCAAAATTCGTTAGCAATTCAATGTTCCCATCCCACTCAATTTCAATTCGGACTTGATCATCCTGAAGTGTTTCAGGGATTGCAAAAGCAACCATCAATGTTGCATTCAAAAGTGGGTCGACTGTCAATCCAGTCATATCAAAATTTGTAAGTTCTATTTCAGGTCCTTTACTCCAACTGTAACCGCCGTCGGGAACGCCCAAAGACAGATTACTGCTCGTGGGCGAATATAAAGCCCAACTTATATCCTCAGCAACATTTTGAGGCCTTTGATGAGTAAAAGATAGATGACTATCAGTAATCATTGATTCTGTCCAGTGGGCTTGAACACCGGGAGTAAACCCATATTGGGTTGTAAGAGCCCATTCGCTTGAGTTATCAAAAGTGCCAGATGGGAAAAGGTCAACCACTTCGGAACGTATTACCACATCTCCAGCCACGGGTATAGGTATACTCACGAGCATCAATAGAACCAGTAAAGCGGCTACTCCTCCATTTGTGCGTTGTTCCATAGCCTGTGCGTGTAGGGAACAGCCTTCAACCCCTCGCTTTCATGACACCGTAGAACGGTTGATTAGGAAGGGGTATGTGGGCGGGACACCTATTGGCTGCGGTGGTCTAGGGGTTAGGACGGTAGGTTGTGGTCCTGCCAGCCCGGGTTCAATTCCCGGTCGCGGCCCTCACTCTCTTTAATTAGCATGAAATAGGAACTGATGTTAGTATTAATAGCAGAAGTTTCGTTTAGTTCACAATGAGAATAGGACCTCTCATTTTATGTCATTTATTGAATCAAGGTCTATCGAATGTCCCATTCTTTGAACTTTAGTTGAGAGATATTCAAGATTATCTGCTCCAACGCCAACAACAAGAGGTAATTGGTCAACCACTTCAATCCCAAGATTATTCATCTGTTCAACTTTGTCAGGGTTATTTGTCAGTAGGCTGACTTCTGTGATATTTATTGCCTTTAGAATCTCAGCAGCAATTCTATAATCCCGAGCATCAGCAGGATGCCCGAGAATAATATTAGCATCTAAAGTATCTACTCCTTCATCTTGAAGATGGTAAGCTTTTATCTTCTCACGCAGGCCGATTCCTCGCCCCTCTTGGCGTAAATATACAACACAACCCCAACCTGCTTGATGGATCATCTCCATCGCTGATTTTAATTGTGGCCCACAATCACACCTTAGACTTCCGAATGCATCTCCCGTCAAACACTCTGAATGAATACGTACGAGTACTGGGTCAGGTCCAATCATGTCGCCAAGGGTTAAGGCTACATGGTCTAAATTAGTTGTTTGTTCATGAAAAACCCGGATTCTAAACTTTCCATATTCAGTTGGAAGACTAGCATCAGCTGGAATATCCTTAGCCTCACGAATTGAAATATTGTTGTTTGAAGCCATATTCTCAACTCACTGTTTCTCAATAATGAATCTAATTTCGCCAGCATCTTCTACAATCGATATCAGTCTGGCTTCAATCCTGTCCAGCAACAACGGGATATCATGCTTTGTCTCAGCATCATCAGCAATTACCTCTAGAGTTGTGCCTTTTTCCATTCCGACCAAAGCCTTTCTAGTCTCATAAACCGGTACAGGACAATGATAGCCCAGCAAGTTTAGGGTTAGCATCAATGGGTCCTCGCTTACTTCGAGGATACTACCACTTTTCAACCCATTCAGAGATATTGTTTTGATAAGGAGGGGGCTCATCAAGCATATATGGAACGGCCGGAGGATGATGTCTCATGGTCAGAAATCTTTGAAAGATTGAAAATAATTGGTATAGTCGTTGGACTACTAATGGTGGCTGACCTTTTCTATCGATGGCTAACTTTCCCCACTGACAGTTTCGCAATTTACCAAGAAGCACTAACTTGGGTATGGTATCACACGCACTCACTAATTTTTGGTCCAGAGAGCATTTCTTATGTTAGCACAGATGGGCCGGCTACAATTCTTGAATTCAGTCATTCTTCATTCGTTGGGGCCGGCATGTACCCGTTGGAGGTCACTGACGAATGTGCTGGAATACATGAGATAGTATTCGTATCATTCATGATCTGGATGACCCCAGGGGTTTCAACACGTTTGAAATTACGAGGTATATTAGTCATGGCAGGAGTTCTCAGTATGCTAAACTTAGTTCGCCTATTAGTTCTCTATCCGTTGGCTGTGAACGGATGTGTTGAGAATCCTGGCGACGGTTGTTGGGCGCCAATGTGGGAATTCCATCAATTTATGCTTGAAATAGGCTTTCTGTTAGTAATTGTCCTAGGCTGGACTGTGTGGTATTTGGTAGTAGGAGGCCCTGCCAAAACAAAACAAGCTGGTGACCTAAGCCTACGATTCTCTCTACCAACTAGGATTTCACAACGAAAGCCATTACCACAGTTTTCTCTAGTAGTTCTATTGTTAGCAGGAATTTTAGGAATTTATTCTGTTCACACCCTCGGGTTTGATGACCAAGCCGAACAGCAACGGCTTGAGGCAGAGGGTTGTGAAGATATTATCAGCGCTTATTGTGCAGAAGAAACAAGACAATGGGATGATATTTCTGGGAAAGCCTGGAGATATTTGTTAATCAGCGGCATTGCAGCGTCGTTTGCAATACTCAAATTTCATTGGGGGAATTCATCAGAAGAAGAGGAGTAGTGTCTCATTCTATTCAAAGACTGACACTATCGCCTGATTTCAAGGTTAACTGAATCACCATTCCAAACTCGGTTTGCCATCACTTTTACGACGGCTTCAACTTTGTCAAGATGAATCTCAACCTCGCTTGAATCGTCTTGAATAGAAACCTCGCCGATAGCAAGTTGGTCAAGTTTTGCTTCATTGGAAAACCAATTTGTCAAAGTATGATTTGTTGCACCTTGGTCCCTACCAATAGAGATTTTCACAGGAACCATACCAAAATTATTTGCAACTTCTTCCCAATCTTGCTGTTTACGTACCGGATCTCTATCGACACCTTTCGGCAATGCTGGTGGTTCTGATTCAGGAATGTTAAGGTTCCATGTTGCGGCTATTTTCTTCAACTGCCCTTTATCCTCACTGCTGACAAATGACCAAGCTGTTCCTTTACGGCCCATTCGGCCAGTCCTTCCGATTCTGTGGACATAACTTTCAACATCAATCGGAAGATCGTAATTTACTACAATTGTGACTCCATCAACATCAATTCCTCGAGCGGCAACATCTGTACAAATGAGAATCTTCTCACTACCATCTTTGAAAGAATCAATAATTCGGCCACGTTTATTTTGCGGCATATCACCATGTAGTCCAACTGCATTAAAGCGGAACTTACTAAGTCGTTGAGCAAGTAAATCAACCATCCTTTTGGTATTTGAGAAAATCATCATCTGGTCATCATCATCCATATTTACAAGGATTCTTCCCAATGCCCACAATTTATTGGCCCGACCTATTGAGATATGCATCTGATCAATTTCTGGAATGTCAACCTCTAAATCATCAGACATTACATGCTCAGCGTCAGTGATGAAGGTATTTGCAGCTTCCAATACCTCTTCCGGAAAGGTTGCGCTGAAAAGCATGGTTTGCTTTCTGTTTTCCATCTTTTCTAGAACCCATAGAATATCGGGAAAGAAACCCATGTCAAGCATGCGGTCTGCCTCGTCTAGGCATAGGGTTGAGATGGTTTGGAGTTTAAGATGTCCTCTTTTACTCATGTCAATAATTCGACCAGGGGTTCCAACAACAATCTCAACGCCATCATTCAATTTTTTGGCCTGTTTGTCTACATCTGTACCACCATAAACGGTGATGATTCCTAATCCTTTATCTCCCTGAAGCCATTGTAATTCATCTGCGACTTGTTGGGCTAATTCCCTAGTAGGGGTAATGATTAATGCTTGAAGATTACCATTTGCCTCAGTTGACTCAATCGTTGGGATACCAAATGCAGCAGTCTTGCCTGAACCAGTCCTAGCTTGACCGACAACATCTCGGCCGCTACGAGCCAAGGGAATTGCTTCGGCTTGAATTTGAGTTACGTATTCCCAGCCTTTCTTAGAAATAGCTGTAAGAATTGAAGGATCCAAGTCCCAAGATGAGAACTTTACTTTGGTTAATGCTGTTTGATTTGTCATTTGCTCACCTGTCCTGCTCAGTAGGACTCGGCTTCGCGAATTTCTTCCTGTAGTTCACCCATCCAGTACTTCCGACAGTATTCCTTTGTGAAGAAACGATTTTCATCCATGTGTACACCACCACCCTCTTTACGTTCTCTGCCGCCACTGACAGACTTGATGTCAGGAACCTTTTGGCGAACGTGCTCACGCATGTATTGGCGGAACTTTGCTGCCTTCACAGGGTTATCACCTTTGATACTGCGTCCGTTCCACAAACGCTCAAACTGCTCGGCCTTCCAATCGCCTGATTTTGCACTCATGTAATCACTCAGCGAGCCGCCCACCTAACGCCCCTCTTTAATAATGACGCAAAGGTGAAATTCCCGAATCACTCTTTAGATTTGGGTTCATCTCTTTTTTCTTGGCTTGATAGTTGCTTTTGAGGGGGTACATCAACAGGAGGTAAAATTGGTATTCCGTCAATGTCTGTTGCTGGTGGCGCCTTCGCCAGGTACCGGTTTTTCTCATCTTCACTACCATCAATTTCAGGATCTCTAGCCAACTCTTCAAGTAATAAAATCAAATCTGGCTTAGTCTCCTGACGTAATAGTTCCGCAGCCTGTATTCGCATCTCTGATTCAGTGAATAATCGAGGCATCATCAATATACACGCCCTCCTAATCGATGGGTCGGTATGGCGAGCACCGTCTACACAGAGGCGATTCATTCTAAATCCTGTGATGTCCATAGAATTGAGAGCACGCAATGCTGGTTTTCTAACAGCTGCACAGGTATCAAACAATGAGTTTTCGATAAGAATTTTAGCCATTCTTGGTTGTGATGCAGCGAGCGTTGGCAATGTACGAGCAGCTTGAGTCCTAACTTGGTCTGAATCATCTCCTAGAGCCCAGCCAATCAAATCCCAAACCGAAGCTGACTTGGTACGAGCAAGAGAAGGTAGGATTTTTGCTGCTTCGACCCTTAACTTATCATCCTCAAGGCGTAATAAGTCATCGAGATGAAAGACCACCACTTCTGGCCAAACCTTGGACATTTCTTTCAGTGCATCGTAAGCAGGTTTGCGGCGATTAATATTACTTGAGCGTAACTCTTGGGACAAAATTTCTTCAGTTGCCGAAGGGAAAACTGGAGACACGATTTCTAGGCATTTTGATGCTGATTTCCTTACAAATGGGTCTACATCATCAAGTAATTCGTTGAGATGCTCAAATAAATACTCTGCTTCAACTAAAGCACAGTATGGTAAAGAAAAAAGAGCGGCAACCCTGATTTCTGAGTTGATATCCGATAGAGCAAATTTCAATTGTTCTTGGACTGCATCAGGGTCACTACGCATGACTCTAGGCAAAGCCCTAATGCCATCTGCTCGAGATACAAGTTGCGGTTTTTCCCTCCAACGAACTTCCAATGCTTGAACAGAGCCACTGGCTAATGGGATAATGTCAAAATGTTTGATTGCATCCCAATATCCTCGCGGAGCTCGATACGCTTCATCAACATGGCCAGGAATACCTTTTTCTCCAATCTGTAGAGGCAAGCCAGTCTTTGGGTCTCTTGCGATATATCTATCCATCACATAACACTCCTGCCTTTGACCCTATTTTAGGGATTCACTCTCATTACCTGAGCGCCCGCAATAGTTCATCCGTTTTTGTTGTTGTGTTTATTCCGAAACACAGACTTGATGCACTTAACCTATTCAGCAAGGGTTATGGAACGGAGGGCGAGGTTCGTTTGGGGTATTGATGGCTTGTGGCCAGGGCCCGTTGATTTCGATGACCCTAGACTTCAAGGTTACCCTCTACATATTGAGTTTCGAAATCAAAAAGTTTCGGGATTGCCTTTCAGTATTCTAAGGGAATTTATTGAAGGAATTGGAGATGTTCAAATTGATGCAGCCGCAACCTCTCACAAAGATGTAATGGATTTATTGATGATAGGATGTCAACGGACAACTATCGATCTCTTTTCAAAAGACAAAGAAATCGCACTCGGTCATGCGGTAACAGAGCAAGTAATTGTGCGTATTAAACTGCCAAGTGAAGTTTCCCTTACTTACATCACTGATACGCTAACACCGAGGCTACTAGAAGTAAAACAATTCGGCCCACTTTCAGCTTTGTTAATCAGTCAGAGGAAAGGGGACCTTTCTTTTGTGATGAATAGACTGCCTTCTACGTTGAGGAATTCCTTCTCTTGGTGGCTTGCTCCAGATGAAGGACAAATGGTGTCACTTAGAAGTGACGAGCATATCGCTGGATGGGTACTAGATGGTGAGCGCATGCTAGGTGATTAGATTGAGTCAGGTAAGCGAGGCTGAAAATGACATTCGCCGCCTTTTAGCCATGACTTGGAGAACTTGGGGTAATGAACCCCTTGATGCAAGTTCAATCACTCGAACTTGGAGCCTTGATCTTGGTTGGTTAGCGCCAACTGATGCTGAAATATTACTAACAAAACTTCTTGCCAAAGGTTGGTTAATATCCAAAAATGACATGCTTTCAACAAATGCTGTACTTGATGATGTATCTGTCCCACTTGGCTGGTTTCCAAGGACTACTGTACTAGAAGAGCCACCTACTTGTCCTCAAAATAATAATGAAAGCCGGAATATAAGTAAATCAGTTAACAGTATTTCAAAAGAGACTGCTAGTTCAACTACAACTGTAGTGAAACCAGAAAAAGGAGATAATAAACCACCTAATAGTGAATCAATCCCCACTATTACAAAATCTATAGTCAATGATGCTGGTCAAAAGTCTTTCAATGTCCCAGCGCTATTACAAATAATCTCAAAAGAATCTAATCTTGCCCGCCAAGAAGTAATGAGAAGGGCCCAAAGAAAGCGAAAATCCCTAGGCCATATTACTGCTTGGATGGCTTTGATTCTAGTAGCAAGAGAATTGAAAATTGATATTGATAATCTAATTCCATCAGATGAAAAGAATTGAATGATGTCAATCTATGTTGGCATTTCCATTTTCTCTAAGGCTATCAGCAGTAAGCAGAAGAGGCATCAAACCAAGAGCCAAAACTAGAGAGAAGAAGACTGTTAGGGAAGTTACCACTCCAAAATCCTGAACAACTGGCATCGGCGATAGCCTGAGGACTAAGAATCCACAAATGGAGGTACCAGCAGAAAGAAGAAGCGCTACGCCTGTTGTGGCGTGCATTTCCTTGACAGCCTCCCAAGGTTCTAATCTCTCTTTTAGATCCTCGTACTTTCGCCACACGTGAATTGAATAATCAATCCCTAAACCAATAGTAAGTGCCGTGACCATCACTGTCAATACATTCCAATTGAGATTCAACAATGCCATTGCTCCTACAACCCAGATAGCCGCAATAGCCACAGGAGTCACTACAATGATTGAGAGGCCGATGCGGCGGGTCAATGCAAATAGAACAAGAGTTGAAACAATTAGGCTGATGACTGTTGATTCTAGTTGAGAAGTAGTTAGTCCTTCTAAGACCAGATTTAATCTCACAGCGTCCCCGCTAACGAACATTGCTGCCTGAACACCATATTTACCACTAGATTGAGAAATCGCGGTGTCTAAACCTTCAACTGCTTCTATCGATTCACTATTGCTTGAAACTTGGACCATAATTTCAGTCCTCATAAATAGTAAACATCCATTTGAACATCCATTTTGCGGGTCAAATGACAAGTGTGAAACACCACTTACTCTCTCAGACCATGTTGCCCCCGTTAGTGCATCGCCGACAGACTGATTCTCACTTAATTCTATGAGTGCTTCTACAGCGTCACCGGTATTGTAATCATTTTCGACTAAGTCGTTTCCAATAACTCTCAGTCCATGGCGATTTCCAAATCCTGCGTCTTTTTCTATTGCGTCTCGCAACACAGTGTGCATTGACTCAATCATTGGCTGGCCATCCCCAACAGCGCGTGGAATAACCACCCGCGGAGCCAATTCTAAACGATGATTCATCAGATTAGTAGCTTCAATGAATTCTAAATCATCAATTATTGCTACCTCGCCAGGGAGTGGTTCTGATAAAATGTAAATCGGTCGCCAACCTGTTGCCTCATATGACTCGTAGATATCAGTACGAACCTGCATGACATCCATCTCATCGTCCAAGAAATCTGTTAGGTCAAATTCAGTTTCCAATTTTGCCGCCGCAGCAATAACACTAGTAACTGTCATCATGACAACAAAAATTAGTGCAAATGCTTGAGTTTTTCTTTGGGTGATTACAACTTCTCGGGCTTTGTTCTTTAATCCGTCCCAATGGCTTTTAGGTCTGAATTTTTGTGCGCTTTTCTCCATCAATACGTGCATTGAACCAACAACAATTGTTGAGGTTATGAATGCTGATACTACGCCAAAAGCCAATGCCAAACCAAAAGAACGAACAGGGGGTAAAGGAGATACTACATTTGACAAGAATGCTGCTACTGTTGTAATGACCGTTAACGTGAGTGCGAGATACAATTCATTGAGCGCCAGTGCCCAAGCTTCAGGTGTATCTGACCCCTCTGACCGTCGTTTCTCATAACTCCTCTGAAGGTGAATTGAATAATCAATTCCAAGACCCAAAACAACTGGTGCTACTGCGACATGTAACACCGAAAATGTAGGAGTTATTGCTGCCAATGCTCCGTAAGTCCATACAATTGCCATTGAAAGAGCCGCTAGTGGGAAAAGGACCCCCCTAACCGAACGAAATGCGAATGCTAAGATAATCACGACTACGAGTAGTGCCCCAGCAATCAGCCAAACCAGATTGTCTATTGTGCCTTCATTAATATCATGACTAAGTACATCATCTGAGATTAATCCATAAGTCAAGTTTCCTTCTTCACCCAATGTATCAAATTGTTGACGTAAAAGGTTGACCATATTTTCCCTGGTCTCATCTTCAAGGTCTGGTCTGATGTAAAGTACCCACAGATTACTTGAAGCAAAAGGTGTAGCATCTCCGGATGTTCTGTTCGAGTCAAGCCACATACATGTTGTCGACTCAAATTGCAAATCTTTGTTGAGCAATGCATCCCTGCCAAAACTTGCAAGCATCAGTAATTCTTCATTAGAAGCCCCGTCAGAGCATGTTTGCCCTTCGTCTAAAGTATCGTTAAGCAATTGTTCCCAAGAACTTGCTTCATTCAATTTCGCTCCCGGTGATGTTTCGTCAAGCCCCCGCTGAATGATATCTGGAATTGCAATGTATTCGGAAATTACTGGACCGTGGGACTCGGACCACGCCAATACTTCATCTAAATCTGATTGTTGTTGTACAAGTGACTGGATTGACAGAACATTACTACCATCATCAACTTCAACATGAACAAAAAGAGGAATACGCTCCTTTCCGAACGCTTCTTCAATCCGTTTT
Source organism: Candidatus Poseidoniales archaeon (assembly GCA_012964335.1). Classification (GTDB taxonomy): domain Archaea; phylum Thermoplasmatota; class Poseidoniia; order Poseidoniales; family Thalassarchaeaceae; genus MGIIb-Q1. The sequence continues at coordinate 130,260 of DTUF01000022.1, forward strand.
TCAGCCTCATCATTTGGCCCATCTGGGGCAAATGCTTCTAAATCAGTATGAAATGAAGGTAAAGGGAAGAGAAACAAGCCGAAAATAAGAGTAATTACCACAGCCGCAAAAAGAAGTGCTGGAGAGCCTTTCTCAAACACAGAAATCAGGAGTGATGTACGTTCATCCGAAACACCCTCTTTCATAGCACGCCCACCCACCACCCATTGATAAATGAGAAGGCGACGAGGGGTAAACAACTGCTGTTTTTTTCCAAAGGTTCAAAATGGGGTCGCAAGTCGCCGGAACGATAGACATGGCAATCAAGGTACTACTCAATGAGGGAAACGAACTCCGAATTCGGCTAATTGGTGAAAACCATACAGCATTACAACTGTTCAGAGCACAATTGAATGATAACAAGGATGTTGAATACTCCAATTACTTTACTGGCCACCCAGGACTAGATGAGCCAGAACTCTACTTAAGAGTCAAGAAAGGTAAGAATGCAATAAAAATTCTCAAGTCTATCAGTACTGACTTAGTATCTGAATTCTCTTCGATTAAACTCTCTTGAGGCGAATTGTGAATGGACTCTGCTGGCATAGCAGCCAATTTAGGGCTTGACCAGTGGATTTGTGATGGCAGTGGTATTGGCGGGCTCATCAAAGTAAGAGTGGCTGACTTTCGTGTAACTGAAGAAGGGGCAATCCCAGCTCTTGACCCTAAAGGGCGTTTCACAGTTGCACGTGTCACTTTAGATAACTGGGAAACTAATCGTTTTGTTAATCGCCTAGCAAAACATTTGAAAATGTCTCGCAAGAGAATTTGGTTTTCTGGAACGAAAGATAAACGAGCCGTTACCACACAACTTTTCGTTATAGATGCACCAACAAGAAAGGTTTCCGAGGTTGAAATTGCTGATGTACAAATTGAAGTTTTAGGCCGCACACATCAAAAATTGTCAATGGGCGCTCATACAAGCAACAGATTCAGCATTACAGTAAGGGGTTGTGCAGATGAAAATGGTGACCCATTGGATGAAGAAGCCGCAATTCAAGAAGTTGAAAAAATTCACAGAGCACTGGTTGAAAAATTGGGAGATGGGTTCTTTCCAAATTGGGTTGGGCCTCAGAGATTTGGGTCAACTCGTCCTGTGACTCCCGTAGTTGGGCGACATGTTGTCAATGGCGAATGGGAAGATGCTGTTAACGCATATCTCGGAATGGAAGGACTAAACGAACGAGATGAAGTTGCTAAATTTAGGAGTCATTGGAGAGAAAACCACGATGTTAAAGCTGGAATAGAAATGATTCCTAAACAATTAGGATATGAAAGGGATATTCTATATTCTTTGAAAAATAAACCTGATAATTGGGTTCAAGCCTTTAGGAAATTACCAAATAATCTACAATTAATGACCATTCATTCACTTCAATCTCTTGCGTTTAATCATATATTGGGTGAACGAATACGTTCAGGAATTTCAATTTCAAAACCAGTTGTTGGCGATGTGGTTGGGCCAATGGATGGGTCATCTAAAATTGATACTGGGAAATTAGCTACTGTCACTGAGTCTCTAATTGAAAGAATTACTAGAAATTGTTTGATGGGTCGTCTAGCAGTTTGTGGAACCCTTCTAGGAACAGAACCATCCAATTCAGGTGGTGAAATAGCAAAATTAGAACAAAAAATTCTGACACAATTAGAACTAGACTCTGTGACTTGGGTTATTGACGAAATTCCTCGCTTGACTACACGTGGTACGAAACGCCCTCTAACAGGAAGTTATTCTGATTTGACATTTCAGGTTCAAACGGTTGTTGACTTATCTGAAAATAGTAGCCGGTGGGCCGATGGACCGGGGGAAAATGATCGCTGGCATGAAGATGGAGCATGTATAAATTTCAAGTTTAGTTTGCCACCTGGAACCTATGCCACGACATTGTTGCGAGAGTTCACTAGAGCACCCATTCATCAATCGTGAATTCAATAATTGAATCGTTATTGACTAATTTGATTGTTTGGCCGAGGCTTGATTAACCAAATTTAGAATTGAATCACATTAAGCGACCCATTTCGAGAACTTCGATTTCACCAACACCAGTTAACGCGCGGATTGCATCCTCAAAGTTGTCAACTGTCCCATCACCTTCTTGGATGACACAATATGCATCAACGTATTTCATGCCGAATGCCAATGGTACCGTCTCCACTGATTGAACTACTCCGACATCATTTTCCATCTTTGAAAGATCGGCAGCAATATCATCTGCGTCAACTTCAGCATTAGGATGAACCATTATCTTGTATCTAATCGCAACTTCACCCATTCAAATCACCTCAAGGTCCTTGGAATCCACAAGAAACGCAGATGTAAGGTACGCCTTGATTTCGACACTGTGCTGAACGGCCTACTGGTGCATTACATTTTGGACAAGGGAATGAAGTGGAATCGCGCTCAACTAGAGGTTTACCTGAAGCATTGCAGATGGTTGCTGTCTTTACCACTATCAATCACCGAATGAGCCGCCGACCGGCCACTCCCTTTTGATGGTTACCCATAGGGTTGGAATGTTACTCAGCCATGAGTTCAAGTTTGAACTACTGACAACTTTCCCGTTCGTCCCGAACTTACAACTAATTCCCCATGTGATCTGCGGCACCATCCATTGGAAATTATGATGACATCCCCCGTTCTAACTTTGTCAACTTGCTCACCCCAAAGCACCAATCCAACAACTCCTGTTTCATCCCTGCCGCAAGCGGCTGCAACTGGGCCTCTGTAATTAGCTGAATTGACTTGTCGGCGAGGATATCTTCGTAACACTAAGACTTCCAGTTTGCCAACTTGTTGGCCTGCATTGAGTTGATTGACTTTCATCAATTGTTTCTCGTTTTGGGTCACAGAATTTTTTGTAACTGAATGGACATGACGTAGTATTGCTGCACGCCTCGCATTTCTTCTTTCATCATCGTTCACTTTTTGGCTCATTGTCTGGGTCATAATACCATCAAACACCTTGCAGTAGTATAGGGTTACGCAGAGAGTGACCTGAAAGTGAAACTCAGGGGGCTATGCCCCCATCAATTGAAAGTGAAAGGTTTCAAATTCCCAATACGTTAAAGATTATTTAGCCCGATGAACTGAAAATCCAATAGGGCCAGAATCTTCCGGTTCTTCGTCATCTGGGTCAATAATATATCCTAGATCTACCAACTCATTCTCTACAGCAACCCTAATTGTTGTCTCACCTGCATCAATTTTATTGGCAGGTAACTTATTCCTACAAACGAGGTACACTTCGGAGGATGAATTTCTACTAGCAATAGGTGAGTATCGCTGAACTTTTGAAAATCGGATTCTCGCAGCCCTTACAATTGCCTCAATCCCTCGCCCTTGAAACACCTTAGTAACAAATGAACCTCCATTATTTAGTAAAGGAATTGCGAAATCCATTACCATGCAAACCAAATCAACTGAAATCGCTTGGTCCATTTCGTATTGCCCCGATAACTTAGGTGAAATATCAGAAACTATGGAATGTATTTTTTCTCCTTCAAGCATCTCAATAATCCGCTCTTGGGTACTCTCTTCAGTGATATCTCCAACCATTAATTCAACGCCTGGAATCGGCTCACAAGGCCTAATGTCAATTCCAATCACACGACCGGTTTCACCAGTCAACTCAACAGATACTTGTGACCAACCACCTGGATGGCATCCAACATCAAGAACAATATCTCCTTCTCTGATTAGATTGAACTTTTCTTGGCACTGGAGTAATTTGTATGCAGAACGTGAGCGATACCCCGATGACTTCGCCTTTCGGCGCCAGTGGTCGCGGCGGTGCTCATTGTACCACCTCTTACTCATAGAAACCGCGCCGCCGGCGCGCCTATGTAAAGGAGACCCGTCCGACAACTATGCGCAAGAATCACTTGATGGCCTTACTAATGGTCACAACCTTGTTGATTCTACCATTGAACCACCAAATGAACCCTGTGGGTGCTGAATCAACATCATGTGAGGGGCTTTCATGTGCAAATTCTTGGTCAGGTTCTGTTGACCAAGTTGTGGTGCTTAGAGAATCAACAGCAATTTGGTGTGAGGTCTGCGCAGAAGTTGACCCAGTGATATCCGACTTCATTGAGGAGAGACCGGACCAAGTTACAAGAATTGCATTTCATCCAGATGATGGCATTGATTATCTCGGAAATCGGCTATCAACTCAACAGTCTTGGAAGATGGGCCAGAATCCATTAGAAGCTGCTTATCCAACAATTTGGATGGGTGACCAGCAAGCAACTAGCGGCCTGATTAGTAAAAATACACTTCACAAGCAATTTCTCGCTTCTGCTGGCACAAGTCAACAAGAAATATCTGTCATCACCCATAATAGATCCTCGTATGGAGATGTACAGGACGACTATTGGTCGTTGGAAATTCGGAGCCACCTGCCTACAACTATGAATGGCACCTATACATTCATTATCTCAGAAGATAGAGTTGAAATTGAATACCCCGCATCATACAACGGTATCAAATTCCATGCAGGTGTTGCTAGAGCTGGTGCGGTTATCAATTCGTCAACTGGAGAAATAATTTTTTCAGAACCCGTAAACTCTTGGATTTTGGGCAACATTTCAAATCCATCTGGAGATCAGACATTCATCAACCTAACTTATCAATTTCCATACCATCAAGAACATATTTCAGATAACTCAAAATTGACTATTATTGCTGAGAACTCAATTGGACAAACAATCGCCGCTGCCACTACTCCAAAATTTGTGGTACAGTCTAATCCAACCTTCTCTTCAACAGCTAAAATCGGGTTGTCGCTAATGTTAGTTGGGTTGCTCCTAGCAAGCCCCTTGTTGAATAGTAGAAAAATGGCTAAAACCGAATTAAATGAAAAGGTAGCAGCGGAATCTGAGGAATGATTTCAGTTTCCCCCCAAACACAGATATTTGAAAGTGGACCCAAATAAACTGTTTGTCTTCCTGCTTCAGAAGCAAGGCTTCGCTGCATTTATACCCTACCAGTGTACTATTTACACTAATGGACGGGAAAACCGGAACACCAGAGGAGCACGATACTGCACAGCTCCCAATGCGTGAGTGGCTCGTTGAGTACTACGTAGAGCGTGCACAGAAAGAAACCCTACATTGCCTGACCATCTTGAGAGGGATAAATGTAGAGGATGTACAGACTAGACTGTATTCTGAACTTCGTGATAATTTCCCTCTAGAACTCAAACTTGAAGTCACTGTGACTCGAATGGTGACTATTGATGTGGATACAGATGAAACACTTTTTGAAATGCAGGGCACATACCAACCTTGAGCCAGAAATCTCAGATTGTTTGGGAAATAGGATAATCAAGTTAGTTAGATTCTCAATAGAATGTAACCTGATTTGCGTCGTGATTAAATCATGATGACTGCTCAGAAGCCTCATCAGAGACCTCGGTCTCTGGCAAAAAGGTGATAACTTGACGCCCGAAGAAGCAGGAAATCTATTCGGCTACCTAGCATTAGCAGCAGGAATCTCCGGAATTATTCTAATTGGATTATTAATTGCTAGTAAAAAGTCCACACCTATTGCTCTGAAGATCGCTGAACTTCGCTTAGAACACAGTAGAGAAGCGCTATTTCTTGCGGGATTTGTCGCACTATTCGCAATGATGGCAAGTTTGTATCTTTCTGAGATTGCTCATTTCTTGCCCTGTAAATTGTGTTGGTATCAACGCATTATTATGTATCCTCTAGCATTTCTCTTGACCTTTGGCGCATTTAGAAATGATTTCGGGATTAAACCATACGGTTTGGCAATGGCTGGGTTTGGTGCATTCGTATCGATTTACCATTATCAACTGCAAATGAATCCAGAACAGCATTCCCCTTTCTGTTCAGCCTTTGAGTCATGTACGGTTCAATATCTCAATGTATTTGATTTCATGAGTATTCCACTGATGGCTCTTATGGGATTCATCTTCATCTTCTCTCTATTACTATTCGCTGAACCAGTAACAGAAGAAGTATCTGATTCTGAAGAATGATACCTCAATATCTGAGGGCAATTATTGCCCACTTCAGTTGTTTGAACATTAACTGTTCCGAGAAAGTATTCAGTTAGAATTCCAACTGCTATCGGTATGTGACGCTAACAACAAATTGAATTGCATCAATGTCACAATATTTGCAACTAACAGGACAATACATATTGGGCAGATTGCTGGAGAATCATCAACCATTAGTAGATGCGTAATAGTCATCCACAGTGCAATTAGTGTAGAAATACCAGCTATTGTTCTGCCCCATGATAGGAATCCACCAACCTTAGACCAACCTGGTTCAAGGTGGATGCTTAATGCCATGAATCCAAGAACGCTGAATATTAATACGAAAAACAATCCGAAGTCCATATTTGAAAATGGAATTGTATTCATCGACTGGCTTGAAAGGGCTTGAGCACAACCGCTTGAAGGTACACAGAGTGTAGTGCTTCCAATGATTGATTGCCTTTGGATTACCCATACCCAAACTGCTGCTAACATTCCGCCAGAAATGCTTGCTAGAGTCCCAACCAACATTCTTCGGCTAACTGGTGCAGAAACTAACTCACCCATACCTAAAGTTGAGAAAAATGGCCTCGTTGACTCCATGCGCGACATTGCCCCAAACAAAACTGTTAGAGAGGAGATGACCAGTACTACTGATGTTGACATTACCATCTTATTCACCTACCTGTGGCAACATACTAAAGAGAGCATTACCAACATCCTCACCGCCATGAGCGGCTTGATTCCAAGCCACAATCCCATCTGGTTGTACAATTACAACGAAGGGTGTACCCTGTACTTTCCAAGGATTCAAGGTAGATTGTGATAGGTCATCAAAATATGCCCAATCATGAGGTTCACCTGGACGTGATGAGCAATCCGTATCGCCGCCTTTGCATTCAATAAGTGATGATTTTTCTTGGAAGGCAATTACTTCTTCTCTTGACGATGAGTGTGAAGGAATATCTAGACTTAGTGCCACACTGATGAATGTCACTCTTTCCCTAAATGCCTCTTCAAGTTGGCTCATCTTTTCTGCTTCATCAAAACAGTAAGGGCAATCGGTATCCATAAACTGAATGAAGAACCATTTTGTTTCAGGGTTTGAATCTGCATCCCAACTTGTATCTATCTCTTCATATAATTCAAAATCAACCCACCCTGTTGTTCCCAATTGGTGAACTTCACCTTGAAGGTTTGGAGCTAAATCCCCCTCATCCGGACCAATTGGGGGCAAATCTGTGAACAATACCACTGCAAGTAGGATGAATGTGATCCCACCCGCAACCACAAACCCTGCAGTTATCCTCGCATCTCCATTCTCATCTGTTATCAGATTCCTATTGCGTCTTAATTTATTCATCATCTATTCCAATCTCCTTCATAAGAATTTGAGCAGTGTGTCTCACGGCCCCCTCTGAATCATATTTAGTGTCAAAACCAGCTGCACGCATGCGACTTGGGTCTAGCATCGCCTTTGGAACATCTCCGGCCCAACCACGGTCTCCACCGGTGTATTCAATCGAAACACCAGATAAACCTGATTCTTCAATCACAATTTCTGCAATTCTACTTACACTACAAGTATCATCACTTCCTAAATTGTAGTAATTTATTGCGTCATCAGTATTGGTTACTAGGTGAATCATTGCCATTGCACAATCTCGTACTTCCATATACGATTTTGCTTGTCTTCCATTTCCAAGTACTTCCAATCTGCTAGGATCTGCACGTAATTTGTGAATGAAATCAAAGATTACGCCATGTGTTCCTCGGGCACCGACAATATTTGCGAATCTGAAAAGCCAGGCTTGAAGACCAAAGGTTCCCACCCACGAAGTAATTAGTGCCTCAGACCCAAGTTTACTCGCACCATAAAGAGAAATCGGGAAAAGTGGACCATAGTCTTCTGGGGTTGGCATCACATCAGCTTCACCATAAACCACTGAAGAAGAAGAAAAAGCGATTTTCTTTACACCGCAAACTCTCATCGCTTCTAGCACATTATAGGTAGCAACTGTACCTTGGTTTAAGTCGGTATCAGTGATTGTAGTTCCAAGTCGAATGTCAGGGTTGGCAGCAAGATGGAAAACAATGTCAATTCCATCCATTGCAGATTTCACTGCGTCTAAATCCAACAAGTCTCCCTCAATGACGGCTACATTATCTCCATGGTGAGAGAGGAATTCGCGACGTCCGGATGAGAAGTTATCGTAGATGCTAACGGTGTGGCCAGATTGTAGAAGTAAATCGACTAGATGAGAGCCGACAAAACCCGCACCTCCGGTAACTAAGCAGTGCATGATGGAGTGGCCGACATAGCAAGCCCACTTGACTATTGCGTGCGTCTGTAGAACAAGTTTTATCTTAATCCATGAATTTAATGAAACTGGTATTGGACGATTCACTTTCAGCAATTTTCCCAAAGGGAACCTTACTCTTCACTTTCATTATTTAGCAAGCCGTCTCCGATAATATGGTGGACCTTCGCTTCTCAGGGCTAGTTCTCGGCACCGAATCAGAATTCGTAAAACCATGAAGTGAAAGTGTCAAGGAGTTGAAAAAATGAGTAAAAATACAAAACAAGTAGCCCAGAATGAGAACGAAGAAAATGAAGAACCACAGACCCTGTTGGTTGGATATGTGAGAAAAAGCAACGCTGGTGGCGCCCTAAAGGTGTCTATCAACAGTAGTGCCTTTTCGGACTGCTCAACTTACAGCACATCAGATGGACAGAAATATGTCCCTCTAATCATTAATTTAAATGCTCTATTAAGAGTGTTAGATGGTGAGCGAGCTGTGACCACGGTCAGTCAATTCATTGAACAGTAATCATCCTCAAAATGATGTGTGACATCTCAAACTCTGACTTTAATCAGTAGTTTCAGAACAAGTAAATACCCTCGTGTCGGGGAGACTGCGAAGATCTCCCCGGCACTCTACTTTTCTATAATTAATTGATTATGACTGCTAAACGGCTAAATACGGCGCGGTCAGCGGATATAATAAGATGGACGAAAATACCGTCCGGGGCCCCGTAATCGTGGGGATGCCTCTCTACAACGAAGAAGAAACCGTGGGCAGTGTTGTTCTACAATGCCTCTCACATGCGGATGAGGTGCTTTGTGTTGATGATGGGTCATCAGATTCTTCCGCTCGCATCGCTCACAATGTTGGTGCAACTGTCAAACATCACCGAGCGAACAAAGGCTACGGGGCTGCATTAAAATCGATCTTTCAGCATGCCTTAGAAAAAGATGCTAGTGCTTTAGTAATCCTTGACAGTGATGGGCAGCATGACCCGAACGATATTCCGATTTTGTTAGAACCAATTCTATCGGGTGATGCAGATTTCGTCATCGGTTCAAGATTTATTGAAGGTGGTTCCGGAGATGATATGCCTGCATATAGAAAGTTGGGCGTCAAGGTGATTACTGCCGCGTCTAATCTCACTAGTGATCTATCCATCAGAGATACTCAAAGTGGATTTAGGGCGTTTTCACGCAACGCATTAAATAGAATTAAATTTGATCAAAACGGTATGGAATCAACATTAGAGATGCTTGAACAATGCAACGAATATGGCTTGGCAGTTAAAGAAGTCCCAACAATAATTCGCTACGATGTACCTAAAGGTTCTAGATTCACAGCAATGAGCCATGGATTCACGGTGCTATCTTATGCATTAATTTCACTCTCTCAGAAAAAACCGTTCCTAGCATTTGGATTACCTGGAGCGGGACTCGTTACATTAGGGTCGGCAATCGGTATGAGGGCCCTCAATCGAGTCAATGATTTCACTGGAGGGACAATTGACCTGAACCTCACGGTAGGTCCTGGGTTAACTGCAGCTTGGATTTCAATGCTCGGGATTAGCCTAATATTTACTGGATTAGTTCTCCAAGGAACTCGTTCTATTATGAAGCGGTTAATTGTTAGGAATTTCGGATTAGATTAAGGCATCCTCCAACTAGCCCTCATTATCATATTGAGGCGAACTATTGATGATGGTCAAGGCAACACGAAGGCACAATGGTAGAGGATGAAGCGAGTTCGAAGGGCAACTTTGACCTACGCCGTAGACTCTCATCATTGAAACAACACCCCGTTTTAGTCACCTACGTAAATATCAGTGACAAGTTTCGTGACAGAGCAGCAGTGGTAGGAGACTGGACTCATTCATTCATTGATGGTCAAACTAGGAGATTCTATCGGACGATATTTAGATCACCTGGACCAATTGTTATCGTAATGATTCTCCTGACCTTACTCGTAGGCAAAGATGCCATGGATTTTGGCCAACAAATCAATGGAGATCTCGAAATATACCTTCCAGATGGAGCTGATTCTACCGAATTGTTACTAGATGTCAGGGAACAATGGTCAACAGATATTGTGTTGCTGTATATTCACACTGATAACGCTATAGATGATGAATCTAGACGTGGAAGTGAAAACATCACAGATGTCGCCATTCTTCAACAGATAAGTTTCCTTGAAGGCGACGACGACAATAAAGAGATGGGGCGATACGCTAGAGGGATTGATTGGAATAAAGACGATAGAGGGACGGAAGACGGAGTAGTATGGATTCTAAGTGCTTCACAACTTATCAAGGAAGGGAACTCTGCACCAAGCCGCTTTACTTGCGCAGTAGAGAAATATGGTCTTCCAATCTTAACCTCATCTGAGTGTCAAATTACCAGTCAAGACCCTCGTGACACATACGTTATTCCTAACAACCAAGACCAAGTTAACAATACAGTTGAGAATCTTGGGGCTGCTCTAAATAACCTAGTTGTTGATTCGAATGGAGACGGGGTGTGGGATACTGCTGTCGTAATCATGGGAATCCGTTTTGAAATGGATGGGACAGATGTTGACCCGCGAACAGACCCTGATGGTAATGAGATTCTTGACCATAAAGCATTCATCCAGCATGTTAAATCAGTAATTACTGACTGTAAAAGCAATCCAGATATTTACAATCAATTTGATGACCCATTGTGCGCTCGTGATTATGGTGGAGTAAAACTCTCAAGTATGAATGAAGAAAGATGGGAAGAAATCCCTACGCGCCACGCAGTAACTGTAACAGGACTTACACCTGTTCTTCATGATGTATCAGATGCTATATACCTTGCATTAGAAGATATGTTGCCAATTAGTCTAGCATTGGTTTGTTTAGCAATGATTGCATTACACCGAAACCCCAAGGTAATTATCATCTGTGGAACACCAATTATCCTTTCATTGGCAGTAACTTTTGGAACCACTGTAATTCTAGATATTATGCTTACTCCAATGATTATTGCCGCTGGCCCGATATTAATTGGATTAGGAGTTGACTATGCCCTTCATTTAATCAACAGGATTGAAGAAACTAGAAACAAATTGTTAGAAGAAAATGCCGAAGCTGTTGCTCGAGCAAAAAGAGATGGTGAAATTGCAGAAGAACTAGATCCTTGGGATAAAAAACTGTATTTGGATGCTACAGTCCACTCTATGATGACAACTGGGCACGCAGTTCTACTCTCAGCGATAACCACAATAATTGGATTTAGTGTTTTAGCATGGGAATGGTTAGTACCAATCCAGCCAATGAGAACAGTTGGAATAACTCTAGTTCTAGGTATCTCATGTACCTTCTTTTTCAGTATAATATTAGTTCCTGCTCTTGGGTGGCTGGTGCGCTATAGAAAGACAGGCGGGAAGAAAGCAGAGAAAGTTTGGGAAAAGATTGGAGAGGTACCGGTAAGAGGTGCTTTTTTTGTAATCATCATCGCATTCGCCATTAGCGGTGTCGGTGCATTTATCCTTCAAGATGAGTTTGGTCAGGACATTACTGGTTCAAGTGACGAAGTACCGCCAGGATTAGAGTCATACGAAGCATTGGCTGAGTATTCTAGAGTGTTTGAAGGTGGACAAACAAACATGTTCATCATTGATGCGAAAGACCGCGGCCGAGTTGATAATGTGGCCCCTATTCGTCACTTGGAGGTGTTGGATGCGATAGAATACATGCAAGAAGAGAAAATCAATCATGTTGAAAACACCACTTCAATTAGCCTTGTCACAATTCTGAAAGCAGTTCATATTAATGTAAATTTGTCAGGTCAACAAATGTATGACCGCTCATTATGGGAAATATTGCATTCACCTTGCTGGGATGACCCAGCGCAATTGGAATGCATAATTACCGGTGACATCGTTATCACCTCAGCAACATCAAGAGAGACTATGATAAACATCGCATTTGATACTCTTTCTTACGAAATTCGTTCAATGTTAATGAATGAGCCATTAGCTAATTTGGGCGAAACAAAATCATTGGTTTATGTCAATCAACCTTACATCTCATTGGGTATCGCTGGAGAATTAAGAGACCAACTAGATACTTATCTTTCTGAAGGAGGGTGCGATGATGCATTATCATGCAATGCACTGGGGGTTGAAGGAGTGAAAAACTCGTTATTAACCGGTGGACTCCCTGTTTCATTAGACATAAACAAAGGGATTCATAAGGCTCAAATGGACGCTACTATCGCCACGATGATTGTCTTATTAATCACTATGACAATTCTGTTTAGAAGCCCAAGACTTGCTTTCTTTACTATGGTTGCCGTTGGAGTCGTTGTACTTTGGCAACCACTTTTGATGAATAGAGGAGATGTGAATGTGAATGTATTCACAGCGATGATTAGTACCATTGTATTTGGAATTGGAGTAGATGATTCCATCCACGTTATGGATCGCATTAGGGAAGAAGGTGAGACCCCTGGTGGTATAGTCAAAGCCGTCGCAAGGACTGGACAGACTATCTTTGAGACAACTGTGACAACAACTGCTGGATTGGCTGCAGGCCTAACATTAGCGATTCCAGGGTTACGGAACTTTTTCACTCTAATGATGATCTTAATTTTCCTTGCCTTGCTGACTAGTGCAATCCTTCTTCCAGCAATGATTGTGGCTTATCGTCAAATTATTGCGTGGGTAAAAGGTGAAGGAAATTGGCAGGATTATGACAATGTTGTTACCCTTTCAGAATCAACAATAGATGCAGAATTAACCGGTTGACGGGCAAGCGACAAGTTAAACTTCATCCGCCCACATATGGTGAGCGTGGGAAAGACCAGAACTTCTCATCCGAGTTTTTTGGCGCTGTGCTTGACAATAATGCTAATCCTACCATTGATAGGGAATTTGACGTCAGCCAAAACCGGAAAAACAATTACTGGAAATGAAGAAATTTCGATTGAAATGGAAAGTTATGGCTCCCTTGAAAATGTTCACGCATTTGAAACGGGGAAATTCATCAATTGGAATATTACTTGGGATGGGATTGACAATTCCACTCACAATCAGTACCAATACGACTACACTTTTTATGCAGGATACATCAATAATGGAACTCTGATGTTTTCTAGTAATGGCACCGGTTTCCCTACAGTAAATGGTTCTATTTCATTTTCCATGGCTGCTTTTGAAATCTGGAATGGGTCTTACGAATACACATTGAATGTCTCATTATGGAATAATAATCATACCCAAATTTTAGATTCAGATGAAGTTAGATTTATCATTTTTCAAACCGTAATCACCCCTTCCCACTCAGATTTACTAATATTTGGAGACTCATTGAGCGACATGGGTAATTCCAAAGCAACGTACGGTACTCCTGAATCACCTCCTTACTATGCCGGGAGATTTTCTACTGGCCCTATGTGGAACGAACATGTTGCTTCAGGAATGGGACTTTCAATATCACCTGGTACAGGAAGTAACTCAGGGTCAAACCGCGCATTCGGTGGGGCTGAAGCTGGAGGGGGATTGAACTTCTTTGTAATCCCAAACCTTGGGAAACAAATTGAAGATTACACTAACAACTATTGGATTGGACCTAATGAAAAAGTAGCAGTATGGGGTGGTGGAAATAACTTCTTGAATAGTGGAGAAACAGACACGCAGAAGGTAGTAAACTATCTCGTTGACCATGTGAATGATCTGGCCTCTAACGGAGCGTCTGATGTTATTGTCCTAAATATGCCACCGCTTGAAAAAACCCCAACTTATTCAGGTGAATCCGACAGTGATAAGCAAGCATTACATGCTAGAATGATAGATTTTAATTCAAAACTTGACACCGCAATGGTTGCAACAGAAAGTGCATTGAATATTAGCATTCAAATAATCAACATCTTTGAAATGTTTGAGTCTATTTACTGGAATAGTTCGTTCTATGGGTTCTCAAATGTCACTCATGCTGCGTGCCACCACGATGGCTACACCTGTGACTCGAATGATTATATTGAGCCGACTGTTGATGAGTTTATTTTCTTTGATGACATCCATGTTACAGGCACTACACATTTGCTGTTGGGTTTGTATGTATATGAGCAAATTGGCAGCCCAGATACTGATGGTGATGGGGTTGAAGATAACTCAGATAATTGTGCCTCCACCCCCATCGGAGATTCCGTAAATCACTTTGGATGCCGTTTAGTAGATCTTGATAGTGACTACGATGGTGTCAATGATTTGATTGACCAATGTCCTGGTACAGCGCTAAACGTTACTGTAGATGAAAATGGCTGTTCTGACTATCAAAAAGATAGCGATGGCGACGGGGTAAATGATGCAGAAGATGTTTGTCCAAATACATCACCTATTGGAATCACTGTGGATGATTATGGCTGTGCTGACTATCAAAAGGATACTGATGATGATGGTGTAACAGATGATATGGATTCCTGCCCGAACACAGAAGAAAACTGGAGTGTCAATATCGTAGGATGTGCAGATAACCAAATTGACAGTGATTGGGATGGTGTGATGAATTATTTAGACATCTGCCCAAATACTGAATCAGGATTAGAAGTGGACCAAGACGGTTGCTCGCTCTCACAACTTGACAGCGATTCTGATGGGGTCAATGATTTAGATGACCTTTGCCCTGATACCCAATTGGGAACAACGGTTGATAATTCAGGATGCGCGCTTTCTCAATTAGACAGCGATTCTGATGGAGTCAATGATTTGATAGACATTTGTGACTTAACACCAATTGATGAAACTGCAAATTTTGAAGGTTGCTCTCCTAGCCAACGTGATAGCGATAATGATGGGCGAAACGATGCACTTGACCAATGTCCATTTTCATTTGGCTCTATCAGAGGTTGCCCAAGCATGTCAGTTGGAATTGAAGTGATACACTGGCCTGACAATCATGATGACTTTGCAATAATGCAAGTAAACTTCAGTTGCGAAAAGAATTGCCTATTCACAACAATTATTCTTTCAGAACAGCTGGAAAACCAGAGTTCTAGGGTATTTGACCTAACGATTGAACCGCACGATGGAGAATTTGAGGCTGTGCTTAGGATTGAGCATCTCTCTTCATGGGCAGAGAAACGAGTTACTTTCTACTGGCCTGCAGCTCCCGTTGAGGTTGAAGAACCTGGAACTGAAATTGATGATAATACTTCATCGGATCAATTAGATAAAGGAAACGAAAATACTATTGAAACAGAATCGTGGGAATCATCAACAACGGTAAATTATCTTCTAGTCATTTTATTGATCATTGGTATTACTCTAACTATTGGTTCTATTATGAGAAATTCGAGGAGAGGCGGGGCTAGGCTGAATCTGCAGCGCATATTGCACGACCCATCAACCATCTCAACAAGAGAAGTTGAAAGGGAATTGAGAAAAATGCCAAATTTAAGTACCGATTCTTTGGTAATTAGTAGCGATTCAAATTCACAAGATGACACAAAGTCAGTAACTAATAACTTACAAGAAACAATGGAATCTTCAAATGAACATAATCTATTGATTGAGGAAAAGAATTCACTTTAACCTATAATCACATCATAATGTTGTAAGGGTGCGAGGGAGTAGGGAGTAAGCCCCTTTTTGTTCGCCTTTCGGTTAGCTGCATTCAACTTAGCGTCCTACCCGTTCCTCTTCCATACGCGTCAACAGAACTGTTTGGACTTGCACCAGCGTGGTTGCTCGTCTCAGCCAGTAACAGACAATCTCCTCCTTTCGGATTCATAGTACTCGACTGCACCGGTTCGTTGCTTAAGCAGAGCCAGTCCTCCCGGACTCCCGAACTGAATCGGGTCACCTGCATGGTGGAGAGGGGACTTTCCTCAGTGTCGTACACTGTCAGCAGCCCTCCTACTCCCTCGCAACTCTACCGACCTAGCCACTCTGCTATCAAGGACACGGAATGAAAAAACTGGAATATTGGTTTATGAAAAGTATCAAATCCCTTGATACGAGAGTCAAAATCAACTTGATGGAGGGGGCTGCCCACCAGATTGATAGTACTCATTATACTGTTGTTGGTAGGCCAGCCATTGAGCCTCTGTCCATTGTTGTGATTGCTGTTCCGTAGGTTGAGATGCTGGTTGTTGAGGAACTTGTGGTTGAGTTGGGTATTGCTGATTATTCACCTGTGGAACTTGCTGATGATGATATCCAACTTGTTCTTGACCCCAAGTTTGCTGGTTTTGATAATTAGCGCTAGGTGATTGAATTGCAGACATAGCTTCAGAAGGTGAAGCATAAGTTGAGACCTGATCCCCATCTTGTTCCCACTCATCATCCCAATCATCCGTGCCATCAAGTGATGATTCTGAAGAACCTCCAGACCGTAGTGCGAGTGAAACGGTAAGTGTGAGAATCAATAATAGCACAGCAATAATGACTAACCAAGACATTGGCACACCCTCGAGCACCCCTGAAAGTGCTTCATCGCTCACTTTCCCTTTGATATTGATGTGTTTCCCTTCTAATGAACTTCCATCGGCTAGGGCAATTACTACCCATCTCTCACCATTATCCTCAGGAATCCAATCAATGTCGTAAGTCAATCTCTCATCAACAGGAACCAGCACAGAAATAGGTACTGGCGTTAATGAGCGATTGGCCCCATCAGAACCCATTTCATAAGCAAAGAATTTCACACTTCCTGCAGCGAAACCCCCGTTTCTGAATTCTATCGTGACCATTGTTGTCTGACCAATTTCAAGCTCACCACTGCGTGAATATGTGACTTGGGTTAATTCAACATCAGCAGCCAAGTGTTCAATATGCCATGATGCGAATGGTGAAGAACCACTATTGAATAGTGATGAAGACTGCATCCCATTACCTGCTAAATCACTTCCTTTTACCCAAATTGACAAAATCAATGCATCAGAGTAGGAATCTTCTGGAAGACGACTGGCAACATCGAAGGTTGAGACAGCTAAAATTGATTGCCCAACTGGAGAACCAGATACGTTCAACGGTGATGAGCCTTCAATCAACGCAGCACCATTTGGTTGACTTGCGTAAGAAACCTTGAAGAAAAGTTGTAGGGAATCAAGATTGAGTTTTTCTTGTTCTGAGAGCCGCAACTCAATTCTTACTTCAGTTAAATCTGCTAGAGGAATTTTTGTTCCTTCACGAGGTGCATCAATTGAAACTGGCAAAGGCGGGTTACTATCCACCTCTATCCAAAATAAAGTTCCTGTGGGATCTGTTGCATCAACCGCTTCTGGGGGAAGGCCTGTTAATTCAAACGAAAGAGCGTGGCTTTTTGATTCAGTTGGGGCGGTAAGTTGAGATGAAAAGTATCCGTTTACAGTAGAAGTTAACGTACGTTGACCATCAAGAAGAATTGACACTTCAAACGGTAATGTAGGTGCTAAGCCAGTTTCTACAAAGGTCACCTGACCTGAGATGTTTAATCCCGTACCTGGTTGCACCCAAACACTTTGGTCAATTATTGTACCACCTTCTGACTCCAATTGTATGCTCTCAGATGATATTGCTAAATTAGGTGAAAATCGCCATCGCAATTGCGGTAATTCTAACCAAGATTCGGAACCGCTTCTATCTCTTACAGTAATTGCTGGAGCACGCCGTAAGTCATTCTCAATAGGGAGGCCCCAATCTAATGTAAATTCCATGCGTAATTCTAGTTCCTGAGTGAATGGTGTGATTTCACCACTACGAGCATGGATGTGGCACGAGCTAACAATCAGATATTGTCCTGTGCCGTTACATCGATTATTAGTTGCATTCCAGAAGACTTCTAATGAGTCAACTATTGAATTGCTTGCAAGTTGAAATTGAACATAATCTAAATCGGACAAACCATTCGGTTCATCAAATGGAATAACAATTTCATACATCGTTGCTGGATGTAACCAACTATGGTCACCATCAACGAATCCACCTTGACCAACTATCCAAGGTTGACCATCTTGAGCCAATTGGTAAGTGAATAATTGCTCATCTGCCCCTGGGCCGCCACCTCTAGTGATTTCATTTCCAGCAGCATCAGAACCAGAGATGTAGCCTGCAACTATTCCTCCGTTAGGACCATCAGTATCATCAAAGGAAAATGAGTAATTGCCTTGTGCTTTACTCGTATCAGATGGAGCCTGCATAGCATATTCAATGAACTCAGTAGCATTCGGTTTACCATCAGCGTTGAAATCATCAGTCCAATCCCTCCATAACATCAGCGATAGGTCGTCAGGCAATAGTGGCCTGTCATAGACCTCAATCTTGATCAATTGATTCAAAGATTGTTCTAGGTGGTCGTATTTTCGAATGTTCTGATTAATCGCCATTGGCGCTAATGAATCAATCTCATAGGTTCGATTCAATGTAATTGAAGATACATTCTCTTGCCCGTACAAGGTATATGCATCAATCCTATATTCAACTGGTTGAGAACTAAGAGGTGTGTTTAGATTAAAACCTATAGAACCGTTAACTAATACTGTACTATTTGCTATCACAAAACCATTTTCAAACACCCTAACCGCGACGTCTCCAGCTCTTGGAGCGAGCCATCGGTCAATTCCAGGGAACCCAAGATCAACTTGAATAGTGATAGGTGAATTTGATTGCAGATATTGCCTGTTTGTTGGTATAGGGTCACCATTTTGGTTGTACATTTCCCACGAAACTACCTCAACATCATTCTCAATAGCCAAGTTTTGGCCGACCCCGAAAGCTTGTAACTTCGGTACACTCCTTCTGCCATCAATCAATACCAACCTGACTTTCATCGTCATGCTTGGTTCATCGTCCCACGACGCATTAAGTCGGAACCTCATCACACTATCAACATCAGAGCCATTGATATTCATTTCACAGCCATCACCCTGCTTCCACTGAACCATCTCAGCATCGGATGAACCAAGAACAACTGCCAAAGTTCCATCATTTTGACAAAGCATCCTAACTTGATGCAATGTTCCAATCAAATCCATTTGTACAGCGGCAACCGTTCCTGTAGGCGCGCTGTGAGTGCTATTAACCTCGAGCCATTGTCTAGAAGGAGCAAGGGTCGTTGTACCATTCAATATGGTCAAAGAATCAGTGGTCATTTCATTGCTATAATTTAGAGAATTGATAGTTGCAATGAGGGAACCGGGATTACTCATTTGAACTGTAATAGGAACAAGTTTTGAGCCCCCGAAAATTGTGCTATATGGTAGCAGGTCATTAACTGCCCAAACCATTTCATCTCCTGAATCATAAGTTAAATAGGCAGTTGGATGATGTACTGCAGCTATGCCTCCAAGTTGAACCCCCCCATAGTCACTGGTTACAGAAAATACCGCTTGAACATACTCAATTCCAGTTTGAACCCCAGGAGATGGCCAAATTGATGTGCCGTTTACCAGTAATGAATTGATGTCAGTAATTTCTGCTGGTGTCATTATTACTAGGTTAACTACACTAGTGGTACCAATTGACCGATTCATCACTTCGGTCCCAGAAATAGTTAGGCTAGTTGAAAGATTCTCAACCCCTGAGGAAGATGGTGATAATGTGTAACTCATCGCATCAAGTCCATCTTTAGGTAACCAAACACCGATTTGTTTTGTAGCGGGGCTTGTCCAAGTGAAATCTTTTGAATACGAACCGTCGGAAAGCCTGTCCTGCCATCCCCATTTTCCAATATTAGGATTGTCAATACCCCACTCAACTATACCATCTTCTCCAACATCGATTCTTGGTAATTCAGGCATTCCCCCAGTATCAATTTGGATGTCTATTGCCATGAGGTCAGAAGAAGATGAACTACCTATCCAGCGAAATTGAACTTTGTGAGCATAAGTAGACAGGGTTTGCCAATTTCCTTGTGGTGCATTAGCCCATGCATTATCATTTATCTTCATCTGCCAAGCACCAGCACTAGATGACGTGATATCTGTCCTTATTCGTGAAATTGGCCGTCTTAACTCTAAAATTGGAGAATCAATTGTACCACTACCTGGGAAAGAATTACCATCCCAATTCAGACTTCCAGTCCATCCAGGATTTGAGTTGAATGATGACACATATCTACCTTGAGCATACACCCCATGAACAACTGGAGCACCACCTGATGGTTGGTCCAAATGTAATTTAAGTCGTAAGGTTGGGTGCTTTTCTGAGTCAATCCCTCCTAAATCGTAAACATATGTGTTGATGCCTTCATATCCAGGAATTGGCTGTTTTGAAATCCCATCAAGAACTGACCAAGAAAGTGCTGCCCCACTAGGTACAGTGGCATCAATACTAACTAACCCATATTGTCCAACCAATGATTTCTGTGCACCAGTAGCACTCGGTCCAAATGGAGAAGAAGTCCAATTTCCAGAACCAGTTCCGCCACTAGTGGGATTAAACTCAATATCATCAACCCAAACACGATCTGAACCTGAGTTAACACTTCCATCCTTGTAGTACTTCCAAGTGTAGGTGTGAGTTCCAGCTGCGATGTTGAAAGATTGTGTGCCACTTGTTGAACCAGACCAACGGTTTGTGTATCCACCATATCGGTAACATCCGGTATTATCAATGCAAAAGAGAAGATAATCATAATTGCCTTCGGTTGAAGTGCGATACTTGAAAGAACCCGAACCCACCATATTTGATATTGTCACACTCATAGCGGTCCATTGGTTATGAGATATGTAACCAGATTGAGGAGTGTAAGTACCACTCAGTTTTGTACTACTCTGAACAACCCAGTTTGAATTGCCAGAAAGAGTCCACGCACTGCCAAATGAGCCTGTTTCAAAATCCCAACTATATCCTGTCGGGAGAACTGTGAGACCGCTTGAAGAGTTGAAATCCACCCCATCAGTAACCACTCCACTCATATTCCAATCTGAAAGTGAATCCCATGAAATTGACTCGGTTCGAGGTAAAATATGAGGTTCAAGGGAAAGCCCAAGGCCAGTAACTGCATGGTCAACTGGGACTTCTAATTGCAACGCATTTGATGTTCCATCGGGGTGGCTAGTGACAGAAACTGTAGTCGGTGTATTCAATCCTGTCTCCATATTTTTTACGGTATCAGGTAGGGTTGTAGGTTCCATCAACAATGGTGCCAAAGAAGATATGACAAAAATTAGAAAAAGAAATGCGGGGACAAGAAGGGGTCTTGGACTACGCCACATCATGTTCGGAGAACATGGGAAGGTTTGTCAATGATTCGGCGGTAAGTTACAACCTATTCAGGCATGATTTAGCCCCAAATGATATGCTCTGTCCACCCCCCCGGCCGTTTGAGAGCGATGGATGAGGTTGAGGCGGCTAAACAATCAGCAGGCATTGCAGCCTGTGAATTTGTGACTTCTGGAATGGATGTCGGACTTGGTACTGGTTCAACTGTAAAACACACCGTAATTGAACTTGGCAGAAGGATGGCTGAAGAAGGTCTGGAAATTAGAGGAGTTCCAACAAGCATTGAAACGGAAAAATTGGCTAGAAGTCTTGGAATCCCACTGCTTCAATGGGACCAAGTTGAGCGCCTGGCAGTAACTATAGATGGAGCAGATGAGTTCGATTCACAGTTTCACCTAATCAAAGGAGGAGGTGGTGCTCTAACCCGTGAAAAGATTGTTGCACAAGTATCAGATTCAATGGTTGTCGTGACAGACCCGCGCAAAGATGTACCCACACTAGGAGAGTTCCCATTACCTGTTGAGGTCGTTCAATTTGGCTGGGAAATCACCTCAAGGCACCTTCAAAATATCTGTCCTGGAAAAGCCATGAGGCGTGGTGGTGATCAACCTTTAATCACCGATAATGGGAATTTTATCATTGATTGCAAGTTCGGACCTACTATTTCTGACCCTGTAGCCCTTGAAGCACAGATTCGCAGCGTTGCTGGAGTTGTTGAAGTCGGGCTATTCACAAACATGGCAGATGTAGTCATCATCGGTTCAAACGATGGAACAGAAGTGAGAATCAAACCGAATGGTAGACTGTCCTGATTTCCAGCATCCGTTTCGGTCAAATAGGGGAGGCACGCCCGGCAAGTCGGGCCACTAGCTTAGTCAGGTAGAGCGACGGACTCTTAATCCGTCGGTCGCGGGTTCGAACCCCGTGTGGCCCGCCAATTTACCAACATGTAATTACTCAATTTAGTTGCAAGAATCATTGTGTGATAGTTGTTCCAGCGACCCCTCTCATTGCTTCAATAACATCACCGGGTTTGCATAGAGATACTGATAATTCGGGATTTTTTTGTTTAGCAAATAGCATTGCTTCAATCTTTGGCCCCATACTACCCTCAGGAAATTGTCCGTCATCTAGATATTGCTTAGCTTCGGAAATTGACATTGTTGTAATTTGACGTTCATTATCACTACCGAAATCTAATTTCACCGAATCTACAGCAGTTGAGATGAAAAGAAAGTCAGCATTTAATGACACAGCCAACAAAGCGCTTACTCGGTCCTTATCAATCACTGCTTCAACCCCTTGAATACCTCTATTATGGCAAATCACTGGAATACCTCCACCTCCAGCACATAACACCACTGCTCCAGCAGATATCAGGGCCTCAATGGCATCTGAATCAATGATTGAAATCGGCTTAGGAGAAGCAACAACCCGGCGAGGACCCACATCAACATCAGTAATCCCAATTTTCCAATTACTTGGTACCGCATCTAAGTTGTCTATAATAGGGCCAATCGGTTTTGTTGGCTGACTAAATGCGGAATCATTTGCATCAACTTCAACCCGGGTAAGTAATGTTGCAACCTGTTCGTGTCTACCTCTTGCCTGTAGAATGTTATCTAAGTTAGTAGCAATCTCGTGACCAAGGGTTCCTTGAGTTGCTGCTACCCAATTATCTAGGCCGAGCGGCTGTGGTGTGAAATTTGTGGATTCTACTCTTCTGCGGTCAAAAAGGGATTCCTCCATCAACAATAATTCGCCTACCTGTGGCCCGTTCCCATGTGTTATTACAACCCTGATACCGGCCTCTAATAGGTCAACTACATCCTCTAGAACATCATCCATTACTGCTTCTGCTGCGCTGCGTGCTTCAGCCCCTTTCAGAGCAGGGTCAGAAAGGGCATTTCCGCCAATCGCATAGACCGCTAATCGGGGAGATGACCTCAGTGGAACATCAGTCATAGAGAATCTTGGCTGTGCTACTTACGAATAGATGTATCCGGCCGTTGTAAGGGCTCGGTTAAAATGGAAGTAGTGATTCGCCAAGCCAAGGGTGGTTGACGGTGGCCAAGGATGTGTGGGTCAGTGATGTGCATGATGGTACCTTTGATGGCCAAGAAATTGAGTTGAAAGGATGGGTTCATAGAACTCGTGGCTCAAACAAAATTTGGTTCCTTGTTTTACGCGATTCAACAGGTATTGTACAGTGTGTAATCAAGCGAAATGATGTCGGTGATGAATGTTTTGAAAATTTGAAATCTGCATTGATTGAGGCAAGTGTGACTATCACAGGTAAGGTCAATGTCGATGAAAGAGCCCCTGGTGGCCATGAAATGGTGGTTACGGGTGGACAAATTATTGGTGCTGTCAACGCTGACAACCCATTCCCAATAACCGAGTCAGCAATGGAAGGTGCTGAAGGAGGGGAGACTGAATTCTTATTGGATAATCGTCATCTCTATCTCAGAACTAACCGCATGACAACAATGTTGAAAATTCGCTCATCTGTATTTGGAGCCATTCATTCTTACTTTAGAGACCTTGATTTTATTGAGTATCACGCACCAAATTTTGTGGCTGGTGCAGTAGAAGGCGGTTCAACTTTGTTTGAAGTACCTTATTTTGGGCGAAAAGCGTATCTTACCCAATCATGGCAACTATACGCTGAAGCAGCAATGCCTGCGCTTGAAAGACTGTACACAATTGCACCATCATTTAGAGCTGAAAAAAGCAGAACCAGACGTCACTTGACTGAATTTTGGCATGCTGAAATGGAAATTGCATGGGGAGGGAACGCAGATGTTATGGAACACGGCGAGTCGTTAGTTCGTAACATCGCATCAACCTTACTTGATGAGCGGTCAGATGAATTGCAAAGCCTTGGCAGAGATTTGGACCTCGTTGCTAGATATGCTGACACTCCTTATCCTAGAATTAGATATGATGAAGCAATTGAAACTCTACAAGGCATGGGTGTTGATATTGAATGGGGCCAAGATTTGGATTACTCAAAAGAGAAAATCCTGACACAAGATTTTGATGTACCACATTTCCTAACCCATTATCCTAGGATTGCAAAACCATTCTACCATAGGCCAGACCCAGATGACCCGAAGTATGTTCTATGCCATGACCTCCTAGCACCTGAGGGGTATGGTGAGATAATCGGAGGAGGTGAGCGCACATGGAGTGAAAAAGAAATTCTTGAGCGTATAGACGAGGAAGGTACCCCACGTGATGCTTACGAATTTTACATTGATGTGCGACGATACGGTGGTGTACCACATGGTGGATTTGGACTTGGAGTTGACAGGGTATGCTCTTGGTTAGCAGGTGCAGACCACATCCGAGAAGTGATTCCTTTCCCGCGTGACTCACGTAGAGTAACCCCGTGAAAGTGGTAGGACTCAGCAACTCGGTTGTTTTGGGTTGTTAATTCACATTAGAGGTGTGTCAAACCCCTCATCTAGAGGATCTGGTAAAGCAGAATCTGACAATTGAGAACTGTTAGGGGTAGTTTGTTCGGTTTTGGAAGAGGTCGGAGCCTCCCTCATTTCATTGGATTCAGGTGCTGATAATACAATAAAACTGAACATTCCAATAAACAAAATCAGCAAGACTGCAATAGCCTCTTGCGAGATTCCACCAGCATCCTGAGTTTTCAGTGCAACTACTAGCAACATTAGAGCGACCACAAGCAAAGCTGGTGTGAGCCGCCGCCACTGCATAAACAACCGATTCGCCGGCCACTTGATGAACCCAACCCATCTGCGCATCCCATGGACTTCAAAGTCGAAACTGGACGTAGGCGAGCAGAAGGCTCCTGTACAGGCTGGTTGATGACATCCGTAGCACCATGGGGTGATACCAAAGAAGATGCGTTTGACCAATGTTTAGTTGAATTGGGTCTTGGGGATTCAAGACTCATCCGTATGGAGGGAGCAATGCTGCCAATGGGATTTGAACCATCTCCTCCTGAAGATTTGGCAATGGGTTCCCTTGTTGAATGTCATATTGCAGAATCATACACCTACGATGGAGGCATTGCATCAGCAGGTGTTGCATGGGCACAATGCATCACTCCTGAAGGTGACGAATGTTCAATCGTTGCAACCTTATCAACAGACCAATCATACGAAGAAACTGAATTGATGCTCAAAATGAATTTGAAGCGTAAATTAGCATCTCGTGACCTTGAAGTAGTGAAACACGAAATTGCAGTTGATGAAGTAAATGCAGCAAAGGACCACCATGGTTGTGCTCTAGCGGCGCTAATCTTACCAGATACTATGAATATGCAATCAGGACCTGTTGGAAGAGTTAGAGGTGGGTTCACGAAGAGTGCTGGAACCAGTTTCACACCCGGGTCAGGCACCAGTAAACCGGCACAGAAAACCAATAGCGGTGACTTCTCCTTCTAACTATGAGGCGCCATTAATGACAGATGAACAAAGGGTTTTTTTGGTAATCCGTTGCACCTCTTGTGAGAGACATTTTGGTAGTTTAAGAAATGATAAATCATTCCTATGCCCAGCGTGTGGTGAGCATGGAGAATACCCCATAGTTGGTCGAGCAAAAGATGGTGAAGACCTCAGAAAAAGGGTATCAATTGCCAATGTACCACCTGAACTTAGAGAAGAAATGAAACGGAAAATCAAGGTTGATGATTATCAAGACTACCAAGAAGATAGTGCATCAGCGCCTTCTTTGCTAAAACTTCTAACTAACCTAGTTGACGAGGAAGGAAAGCTCACCCTTTCCACTGTTCAAAATGAGTTAGATAGAAGGGGAATTGTGCTACCTGATGCTCAAGAATTGATTGATATGGCCGAATCTCAAGGATTACTGTTACGTGATACCACGACCGAATGGAAGTTGTTGGAATAAATAGGTTCTTGAAAGGTAGGCAGGTCGAAGCGTTGTTGGGGCCCGTGGGTTAGCCTGGCCTATGCTTGGGCGTTTGGGACGCTTAGACTCCGGTTCAAATCCGGACGGGCCCACTTTGCAATCACTTCACCAAGGTCTGCATGTTGCATACCAGCATCCCACCTAACCTATTCTTGGCATCACTATACAGTGGTAATTGGGTATCTCCGTTGTATTGGTTCTCTCCTTCCTATCACCCACTTATGGCATAAATCCGCTCTATATTTTCCCTTGCTTTCATAGCAGTGATTTTCTAGGGGATGAGTACGGGCCAATCGGTGGCAAGAAGGAGTGAGGTACACGTTCCACTTCCCTACCGCTCCTCTAGCACCATCATCAAATCATTCAAGAAGAACACACCACCTCAATGGATTATGGAATACAAAATAGTAATGTGCATCCAA